>CAVVGF010000076.1:0-81662 GCA_963747705.1 uncultured Actinomycetes bacterium
GACCGTCTCGTCCGCGCCGAGCAGGTACGCCTCCCCGTCGCTGACCAGCAGGTCCGGGGCGAACGTGAGCCGGGCCAGCCGGGCGCCCAGGCTGGGGATGCGGCCCATCGGGCTGGCCAGGATGGCGCCGTCGCCGCGCCACGCCTCGGCGCACGCCACCACGCACACTTCAGCGCGGGACGGGTCGCTCACGAAGCCGCTGCTTTCTCGTCGTGGAACTGCTGCACGGCCTTCTGATAGGCGGCCTCGTCGCCGGACAGGTAGCGGTCCTGGAACTCCGCCCACGCCTCCGGGCTGGCCGCCGCGGCCGCATACCCGGCCTGGAACGCCTCATCCCGTGGGTAGTCCGGGACACAGCTGGTGAAGTGCGCGCCGCGCGGCGCGGGCACCACGCCGTGCACCATGGCCCGGTTGATCAGCAGGCTCTGTGGCGGGCCGGTGCTGCGCAGCTCCCCGGTCGGCACGATTTCCTCGCACGACACGAACGCGCGGTCGGCGGCCAGGCAGAACAGGTCGTCGAAGTACGGGTCCGGCCCCAGGTACTGGGCGTTGCCGTGCTCGTCGGCCCGGTTGAGATGGACCAGCGCGGCGTCCAGCCGCAGGGCCAGCATGGCCACCAGTTCTTCGCCGTCCGGGTAGGGCGAGCGCACCGTGCGCAACTCCGGATTCACCCGCATCACGTCCGAGCCCAGGCGGCCCGGATGGGCAGGAACGGCAGCCGGTGCGCCGCGGCCTGCAGGCCCAGCTGCAACATGCCCTCGTCCAGCTCCATCAGCCGGATGGTGGCGTTCTGCCTGGCCCGCCGGAAGTGCGGTTCGAGCGGGATGCTGTCCAACGATGCGAAGCCGGTGACTACCTTGCGGACCCGGCCCGCGGCCAGCAGCAGGCCGAGGTCGGGGCCGGCGTAGCTGACGATCTCCAGGTCGGTCAGGCTGGACCGCAGGATCGCCCGGACCAGCGCCATCGGCTTGCGCCGTGACCCCCAGCCGCCGATGCCGATGGTCATCCCGGAGCGCAGCTCGGCCACCACCTCGTCCGGCGTGCGCACCGTCACCGCTGGCCGTCCACGAATGCCTGGCGGGCCTGGTCGGCCACGCCGGCCAGGTTGAGCTGGAACGTGAAGCCCTGCTCGTACCGGTAGGACCGCTTCACGTCAACCGGGTCGATGCCGTTCAGGGACTGCTTGGCCAGCCGGATGACGGCCGGGTCCTTGGCCGCGATCTGGGCCGCAACGTCCCGGGCCGCGCCCCTGAGCTCGGCGGGTGGCACCACGTCGAGCACCGTGCCGAAGCTGAGCAGTTGCTGCGCGCTGACCGTGCGGCAGGTATACACCATGGCCCGCATCAGCGGCTGCGGCACCAGCCGGGCCAGGTGCGTGGCCGCGCCGAGCGCGCCCCGGTCCACCTCGGGCAGGCCGAAGCTGGCGTCGTCCGCGGCCAGCACGATGTCGGCGTTGCCGGCCAGCCCGACGCCGCCGCCCAGGCAGAACCCGTGCACCGCGGCGATCACCGGCACCGCGCAGTCGTAGACCGCGCCGAACGCCGCATAGCAGCCGCGGTTGGCGTCGATCAGCGCGGTGTGCCCGGGGGTGCGCTGCATCTCCTTGATGTCCACCCCGGCGCAGAAGCCGCGGCCCTCGGCGGCCAGGATGACCGCCCGCGTCCCGGGGTCGGCGCCCGCCCCGGTCACCGCGTCGGCCAGCTCGAACCAGGCCTGCGCGGGCAGCGCGTTGACCGGCGGGAAGTCGATGATCACCTCGGCGATGCCGCCCTGGCTGCGCAGCTCGATGCCCATCGCCACCTCGCCTCCGGCGCCGCCTGGCCTGTGCCGACATTACCTAGCGCTTGCTTGGTGGCCAACCTAACATGAGGGCCATGTCTCAGGCCGATCACGCGGGCCGGGCGGTGGTGGTGACCGGCGGCACCCGGGGGATCGGCGCGGGCATCGCGCGGGTGTTCCTGGCGGCCGGCGCCGATGTGCTGGTCTGCGGCCGGACCGGCCCGGGTGAGCTGCCCGCGGCGGACGGACGCAGTGCGGTGTTCGCCCAGGCCGACGTGCGGGACGCCGAGCAGGCCCAGCGGCTGATCACCGACGCCGCCCGCCGGTTCGGCCGGGTGGACCTGGTGATCAGCAACGCGGGCGGGTCGCCGCCCGCCGCGGCCGCCACCGCCTCGCCGCGGTTCCACGCCAAGGTGATCGAGCTGAACCTCATCGCGCCGCTGCACGTGGCCCAGGCGGCCAACGCGGTCATGCAGGACCAGCCGGGCGGCGGGTCGATCATCATGATCGGCAGTGTCAGCGGCACCCGGCCATCGCCCGGCACCGCCGCCTACGGCGCGGCCAAGGCGGGCCTGCACAACCTGGCCGCCACGCTCGCGGTCGAGTGGGCGCCCAGGGTCCGGGTGAACACGGTGATCCCGGGGCCGGTGGCGACCGGCGCGCCCGCGGCGGGCGCGCACTTCGGCGACGCGGCCGGGGAGACCGCGGTCGGCGGCACGATCCCGATGGGCCGGATGGCCACCCCGGACGACATCGCGGCCGCCTGCCTGTTCCTGGCCTCGCCTGGCGCCGCCTACCTGACCGGCGCGGCCCTGCTGGTGCACGGCGGCGGCGAGCGCCCGGCATTTCTGGCCGTGACCGACCCCCCGGTGTAATCTGACCCCAGAACTAGAACGTGTTCTATTAAGGGGCAGGCCAATGGTGGCATCCATCAAGCCGAAGCGCGACGAGCTCGGGCTCAGCGAGGGCCTCATGCTGATCGACGGGACCTGGTCGGCGGCGCAGGACGGGCAGACCTGGGAGCACCGGCACCCCGCCACCGGGGAGCAGGTGGCCGGGTTCCCCATCGCCGGCCCCGCCGACGTGGACCGCGCGGTGCGGGCGGCGCGGCGCGCCTTCGACGAGGGACCGTGGCCGCGCGCCCGGGCCACCGAGCGGATCCGGGTGCTGCGCCGGGTCGCCGACCTGGTCCGTGAGCACGGCGACGAACTGCTCGCGCTGCAGGCGCTGGACAACAGCGTGCCGCTCACGTTCGGCTCGGTCTACGCCACCTCGCCGGCCTTCGTGGCCAACGTCTTCGACCACCACGCGGGCTGGGTGGACAAGCTGGCCGGCCAGACGCTGCCGGCTTACCAGGGCGGCGACCACATGGTCATGACGCTGCGCGAGCCGGTCGGCGTGGTCGGCGCGGTGATCCCGTGGAACGCGCCGCTGATGCTGGCCGCGCAGAAGCTGGCCCCGGCGCTGGCGGCAGGCTGCACGGTGGTGGTCAAGCCGTCCGAGTACGCCACGTTCGCGGTCCTGCGGCTGGTCCGGCTGATCGAGGAGGCGGGCCTGCCCGCCGGGGTGCTCAACGTGGTCACCGGCCCGGGCGAGCCCACCGGCGACGCGCTGATCAACCACCCGCTGGTGGACAAGCTCTCGTTCACCGGCAGCCGGGCCGTGGGCCGCCGGATCATGACCGCCGCCGCGAGCACGTTCAAGCGGGTCAGCCTGGAACTGGGCGGCAAGAGCCCGGCTGTGGTGTTCGCCGACGCCGACGTGGGCACCGCCGCCGCGCTGACCATGGGCACGGTCACCATGGGCCTGTCCGGCCAGGTTTGCCTGGCCCAGACCCGGGCGCTGGTGCACCGGGACGTGGCCGACGAGTTCCTGGCCATGGCCGAGATGATCGGCGCGATGGTCACTTACGGAAACCCGTTCGACCCGGCCGTCACCTCGTCGCCGCTGATCAACACCCGGCAGCTGGACCGGGTGCTCGGGCTGATCGAGACAGGCCAGGCCGAGGGCGCCCGGCTGGTCTGCGGCGGCACCCGCGGCGACGGCGAGCTGGCCGAGGGCAACTTCGTCACGCCCGCCGTGTTCACCGACGTGTCCAACGACATGACCATCGCCCGCGAGGAGATCTTCGGCCCGGTGCTGTCGGTGATCCCGTTCACCGACGAGGACGAGGCCGTGCGGATCGCCAACGACACCGAGTACGGCCTGGCCGCCACGGTCTGGACCAGCGACCTCAAGCGGGCCATGCGGATGACCAGGGCCATCCGGGCCGGCACCGTCGGCATCAACGGCTACCAGCTGGAGCCGCACGCCCCGTTCGGCGGCTTCCAGCAGTCCGGCCTCGGCCGCGAGGGCGGCCAGCCCGCCATCGAGGCCTACACCGAGCTCAAGACCGTCCTCTTCCCCCTCACCGACGAAATGATGTAGCCCCGCCGGCCCCGCTGCCGCACCACCAGTCACACCGGCACCAGCAGCCACGGCCTGTTATTAGTGCGGTGCGTTGTGCCTCACCGGCGAGGCACAACGCACCGCACTCACGTGGTTCCGGGTGGCGGCGCGTTCTCCGCCGTGGCGTGATCCGGGGGAGAGTGCCCGAGAACCTGCGATGTCTCCGTGACTATTTCTCTAGCCACCTCAGCTGGCCCATCTGGGCGCAACGCGCGGGCGATGCCAGCGGCTAGTCCCATGCCAGGGAAAGCCCGGGCGGCCACGGCTACGTCCCGCAGCACCTTGGAATCGTTGTTGCAGTGCCGGACAATCCAGACCAGAAACAGCAGGTACGCAACCCAGGAGAGAAAGGAGACGCCAGCCAATACGCCGACCGCGACGAGACCGTCGTACACCGACACTCCAGCCGTGCCCAACCACCCCGGGTTGGCCAGGCCGCTGTCCAGTGCCTGTGTCTGTCTCCGGTCGAGCCGATCAGACACTCCAGCCATGCTCTTGGCCCTGGCAGCCAAGCTGATCGCTATGCCCGGGGGGCGAGCGATCCCGGCAGCATCCCCGCTGAGACGACACCCAGGGTACTGGGAATTCCAGTGGCTTTGCACGCAGATACGTTGCCAGGCCCGGTAGCCATTCAGCGCAGGGAAGTCAGAGGACGTAGGAGCCCCGCGTTGGCACGGTCTCAACTAGGCCACGCTCTCTGAGCACGGCTACGGCACGTCTGGCCGTGTTCCGGCCAATCTCGAACTCTTCGATTAGCTCACTTTCGGAGGGAAGCCGGGAGTCCTTCGGGTACTGGCCCGACTCGATCCGGCTCTCAAGGATCTCAGCCACCTGCAAGTAAGGCGGCTTCCTTGCTGTCGGATCGATCATGGGAATAACGGTAACCGTGCCGTGATCAGCGGGAACGTTCTAGCACTACCTAGAACAAGCTAGAACGAGCCGGCTAGAGTGCGGGGATGACTCGATCGAGCAAGAGGTAGGGGGGAACTGGTGTTAGAGCCCCGGCGGCCATACACCCACGACCAGGTGAAGGTGCTCTACCCGGTGTTGACCGAGGTGGAGTGCCGCATCGTCGCCGAGATCGAGCAGCGATACCGGTTCTGGGAGGTCTGGCCGCCTCTCGACTATCCGCAGACGCACGTCTGGTACGCCCGCCGCGCTTTCACCGCCATGCAGCCGTTAGTCGCTCAGCGGATCGGGGACCTGCCCGGTGAGATCGTCAACTGGGTGAATGAGAATTCCAGCGCCCCGTCCCCCTGGTAGGAGGTTGATCTCGACCCACGGGTCACAGTGGCACCAGCCCGCCGAGTGCGTCCATCAGCGCGGTGAGTTGCGGTCATCGGTGCGGTGACTTTCAACAGCGCGGTGGCTGGATGACTCATAGGTGCTAAAAGTCACCGCGCTGCCAAAAAGTACCGCGCTGATGGGTGGGGGCAGGCCTGGCGCGCGGGGCAGGCCTGGCCCGCAGGGTCAGCTGGTGGGGATGAGCTTGCGGTGGTCCCAGGAGACGACGCGCTCCGGCTGGACGATGTAGCCGACCCGCTTGCGGGCGGCGTGCGCCACGTAGTCGTCCAGCGCGTCGCCCGGCACGCCGCTCAGCCCGCCCGCGATGCGGCGGCCGATGTCCAGCACTCCGGCCTGGTCCGCCACCACGCGCACCGTGCCGGTGACCTGGACGCCGCGCAGCTCGAAGTAGTCGTCGCCGTCCTCGATCAGGCAGGCCAGCCGCGGGTCGCGGTCCAGGTTGCGTGCCTTCTGCGAGGTCCGGTAGGTCCAGAACCCGATCCGCCCGTCGATCAGCGCGTAGAACATCGTGACCAGGTGCGGGGTGCCGTCCGGGTTGATCGTGGCCAGCTGGACCTTGCGCGCGGACCCCAGCAGGGCCCCCACCTCCGCGTCGGTCATCGTCACCAGGTCGCGCTGCTTCATCAGCTGAATCCGATCGTCTCGCTGGCCAGGGCGATCGTGTCCTCGCAGGCGAACCCCGGGCCGGCCCGTCCGTAGGTTCGCCTACAGAAGCGCCGAACACCGGGCCCAGCGCGGCGTGCACCGTGTCCAGCGTCCACATCCCGTCCGCGGAACCGTGCTCGGCGGCCTGGAACGTAGCCCGGATCCGCGGCGGGGCCATGACCGCGGCCACCCCGCCGTGCACCACGAACACCTCGCCGTTGATCCCCGCCGCGGCCGGGCTGGCCAGGTAGGTGACCAGCGGCGCGACGTGTTCCGGGGCCATCGGGTCCACCTCGCCCGCGGGCGCGGAGCCCATCAGATCGGCGGTCATCGCGGTCCGGCCCCGCGGGCAGATCGCGTTGGCGCGCACCCCGTACCGGGCGCAACCCCGCGCGGTGGACAGGGTGAGCGCGGTGATCCCGGCCTTGGCCGCGGCGTAGTTGGGCTGGCCCGGCGAGCCGAGCAGGAACGCCTCGGACGACGTGTTGACGATCCGGGCGTACACCGGGCCGCCCGCTTCCTTGCTGGCCGCCCGCCAGTGCGCGGTGGCGAACCGGGTGGTCACGAAGTGGCCGCGCAGGTGCACCCGGATGACCTGGTCCCACTCCTCGGCGGACATGGAGAACACCATCCGGTCCCGTACCAGCCCCGCGTTGTTGACCAGGATGTCCAGCTGCCCGTACGTGCCGAGCGCGGCCGCCACCAGGTCCTGGCCGGTCTGCCAGTCGCCGATGTCGCCCGGGCAGGCCACCGCCTCGCCGCCGCCGGCCCGGATCTCATCGGCGAGCGCCCGCAGTTCGCCGCCGGCCAGGTCGTTCAGCACCAGGCGGGCGCCGGCCTGGGCCAGCCCGCGGGCCTCGGCCCGGCCCAGGCCGTTCGCCGCGCCGGTGACGATGGCCACCCGGCCGTCCAGCGTGAGGGCGTCGTTCATCGCGGCCAACACAGCTCCCTAGTAACCGGGTCCTGACAGCAGCCCGCCGTCGGCGGTGAACTCGCTGCCGGTCGAGTAGGACGACTCGTCCGAGGCCAGGAACATGACCAGCCGCGAGATCTCGGCCGGCTCGGCCATCCGGCCGATGGGCATCGACTTGAACAGCGCTTCCGGGTCAACATGCTCGAACGAGTCGGCCCGGGACAGCATCATGCTGGTCAGCACCCCGCCCGGGTGCACCGAGTTGACCCGGATGCCGAGCCGGCCCAGCTCCTGCGCGGCCGCCTTGGTCATCCCGCGCACCGCGAACTTGCTGGCGCTGTACGCGGACAGCCCGGCCGCGCCGGTGAACCCCTCGACCGAGGAGATGTTCACGATGGATCCGCCGCCCGCCGCGGTCATCGGCTCGATGACCGACTTCATGCCGAGCCAGCAGCCCACCGCGTTGATGTCCAGCACCCGCCGGAACTCCGCCAGCGGCATGTCCGCGATCGGCGCGAAGGTCAGCACCCCCGCATTGTTCACCAGCACATCCAATTTTCCGAACGCCGTAAGCGCCGTACTCACCGCCGCAGCCCACTCGGCCTCGCTGGTAACGTCGTGGTGCACGTAGCGGCAAGAGCCTGCGGGCAGCTTGGCCGCGACGAACTCGCCCTTGTCGTCCAGCACGTCGCCGAACACGACCCGGGCGCCCTCGGCCACGAACTGCCGCACATGCGACTTGCCCATGCCGCGCGCGCCGCCGGTGATCAGCGCGACCTTCCCGTCCAGCCGCCCCACGCGCACCTCCAGGCACCAAACGCTTGCTTGGTACTGAGCTTAACAGCGGCTGTCGATTTGCCGGGGGCCCGTTCGTGTAGCCGGTAGACAAGCCCACGACACGAGGAGGCGTCATGCCCGCACCAGAGGTCCTGATCAGCGGCCTGGGTATCCCCGAGTCACCCCGCTGGCACGACGGCCGGCTGTGGTTCGCCAACTGGGTCGGCCAGCAGATCGTGGCGCTCGGCCCGGACGGCACGGCCGAGTTCCTGCCCACCCCGGTCGAGCAGCCGATGGGCTGGTCCATCGACTGGCTGCCGGACGGCCGGCTGCTCACCACCGGCGACAAGCTGCGCCGCCGGGAGCCGGACGGCCACTGGGTCACGCTGGCCGGCCAGGCCGCCAACGAGATCGTCGTGGACGGGCGGGGCAACACCTACATCAACGGCGCGAAGCTCAACTTCGACCCGGTCACGGGCTGGGCGCCCGAGCCGGGCTGGATCGAGCTGGTCACGCCGGACGGCCAGCGCCGCCAGGTGGCCGGTGAGATCCAGTTCCCGAACGGCATGGTCATCACGCCGGACAACCGGACGCTGATCATCTCCGAGTCGTTCGCCGGCCAGCTGACCGCCTTCGACATCGACCCGGACGGCGGCCTGTCCGGCCGGCGGGTGTTCGCCGGAGGGATCGGGCCGGACGGCATCTGCCTGGACGCCGACGGCGCGGTCTGGGCTGGCAGTGGCGGGGCCGGGGTGGTCCGGGTCGCCTCTGATGGCCAGGTCCTGCAGCGCATCGAACTGGCCGAGAACCGGGCCCCGTTCGCGCTGGCGCTGGGCGGCGGCGACCGGCGGACGCTGTTCATCCTGACCGCCGAGTGGCGGCTGGAAGACGGCGCCGCCGGGAACCTGCCCCGGCTGGCCAACGGGCCGCGTACCGGGGAGGTTCTGGCCGTCCCGGTCTCAGTCCCCGGCGCTGGCCGTCCCTGACGGCACGTCCTGATCCAGCCACGGCGGCGGAACCCGCCAGAACCTGCGGCGGAACCGGCCGTGGAACGCGCCCCGGCCGAACATCACCAGCGCTCCGGCGGTAGACAGGCCCAGCAGGATGGTCATGGCCTGGCTGAGCCAGCCAATGTGGTGGGCCTCGGCCACGATGCCCACCGCCGTACTGGCGCCGAACAGGGCCAGGTAGCCCAGCACGAACAGGAAGTACTGCCCCCGGGGCCGGGGGCTGGTCCGCTTCGCCGCTCGCTCCACCGCATAACCGTGGCAGATGAGAAGAACCATCAGGACAGCCACCAGGAGCAGGTACCGGCCCACCCGCCCGGCCTGATGAGTCCTGATGATCAGGGCCCCGGCCAGCAGGATGGCGGGCACACCGATGACGAGAACGTAGCGCCAGGCACGCCGTACCTGCCGCTCACGGCGGCTCAGCGGCCCGGCGTGCGCACCGCCTCCGATACCCATCAGGGGTGCTGGGCGGCGATCCCGTCGAACAGGATCTGGAGGAACGCGTCCACCACCTGGTCGGTGCTGAAGCCGCCAGCCAGCCGCCACTGCGCCGGGATCCACAGCACGTCGCGCAGCAGCCGGTAGGTCAGCCTGGCGTCCAGGTCGGCGCGGAAGTCGCCGCTCTCCTTGCCCCGTTCCAGCTGGGTGATCCAGGTCCGCTCGATCTCCCGCACCGCCTTGAACAGGTAATTGAACCGGGGCTGGCCCGCGAAGTAGGTCCAGTCGTTCTGCAGCATGGCCAGCGCGGCCCGGTGCCGGGACAGGGTATGCGCCGTGGACCGGACGATCTGCTCCAGCACCGCGCGCGGGCGGCCCGCCGAGGCGGCCGCGGCGCGGTAGTCGGCGAGCACCTCGTTCAGGAAGCTGGACAGGATCTCGTCCGCGATCGACTCCTTGGAGTCGAAGTGGTGGTACAGGCTGCCGGACAGGATCCCGGCGGCGTCCGCGATCTCCCGTACCGTGGTGGCCCGGAACCCCTTCTCCGCGAACAGGTCACCGGCCAGCTCGACCATCTCAGTACGCCGCTCGGACCGGGGCGCCCCGTCCTGGGTCATCGCGGTGGCCACGCCGTTCCGGCTGCCGCCCTGGGCTTTCCTCGTGCTCACCTGCTCATTATCGCAGGAGTCTGCCTAGCGCTTGCTCGGTCAGGGCCGTCAAGACCGGATAAGCCTCGGCGCAGCGCCCCACCCAGCACGTCCTCGGCCCGGTGACAGGCCACGAGCCGGCCCGGCGGCCCGGCCGCGCGCAGCGCCGGGATCTCGGTGCGGCACCGCGCCACGGCCAGCGGGCAGCGCGGGTGGAACACGCAACCCGGCGGCGGGCTGGCCGCGTTGGGTGGTTCGCCCGGCAGCACCAGCCGGGACCGGCGGGCCACCGGGTCGATCTCCGGCACGGCCGAACGGAGCGCCTCGGTGTACGGGTGCGCCGGCGTCCGCAGGAGCTCGGCGGTCGGGCCGCTCTCGGCCACCCGGCCCAGGTAGAGCACGGCGGTCTGCTCGCACAGCTCACTCACGATGGCCACGTTGTGCGTGATCAGCAGGTAGCCGAGCGCGCGGTCGGCACGCAGCCGGCCGATCAACGCCAGGATCCGGGCCTGGGCCCGTACGTCCAGCGCGCTGGTCGGCTCGTCCAGCACCAGCAGCCGGGGCGCCGTGCTGAGCGCCCGCGCGATGGCCACTCGCTGCCGCTGCCCGCCGGAGAGCTGATGCGGGTACCGGGTGGCGAACTCAGGGTCCAGCCCGACCTCGGCCAGCAGGTCGCCGACCCGGGCGGCAGCCTGCCGCCGCGGCACCAGATGATGCGCGGCCAGTGCCTCCCGGATCGAGGTGCCGACCCGCATCCGCGGGTCCAGGCTGTTGTCCGGATCCTGGAACACGATCTGCGCAGCCCGCCGGTAGTCCTGCAGCGCCCGGCCGCGCAGCGCGGCGATGTCCGTGCCCTCGAACCGGATCCGCCCGCCGCTGAGCGAAGGCAGCAGCCGGACCACGGCCCGGCCGATGGTGGACTTGCCCGACCCGCTCTCCCCGACCAGGCCGAGCCCGGCCGGCCCCGCCGCGACCTGCAGGCTCACCCCGTCGACCGCGCGCACCGGCCCGAAGCGCACGCTCAGGTCCTCGATCTCCAGCAGCGCGCTCATCCGGGCCCCTCGCCATCAGCCGGGGTGGGAGATGGTGGCGCATCGGGCGGAGGCGGCACCGCGGCGGGTGGCGCCGGGAGGATCGAAGCGGCCGGTGCCTGGCCGAGCCGGGGGACCGCGGCCAGCAGTTCGGCCGTGTACTCGTGCTGCGGCGCGGACAGCACCTGGCCGGCCGGGCCCTGCTCGACGATCGCGCCGCCCTGCATGATCGCCACCCGGTCGCACAGCTCGGCCACCACGGCCAGGTCGTGGCTGATCAGCAGCACCGACATGCCGTCGCGCTCGCGCAGCCCGCGTAGCAGGTCGAGCACCTCGGCCTGCACGGTCACGTCCAGCGCGCTGGTCGGCTCGTCGGCCAGCAGCACCTCGGCCCGCAGCGCCAGCGCGAGCGCGATCGCGACCCGCTGCAGCTGCCCGCCGGACAGCTCCGCCGGGTACCGGTCCAGCAGGTCCGGTGCCAGCAGCACCTGGCGCATCGCCCGCGCCGCCGCGTCGGCCGCGTCCGCCCGGCTCAACCCGTGCAGCCGCAGCGCGCGCAGCACCACGCTGCCCACCTTGAACACCGGGCTGAACGCCATGGCCGGGCTCTGGAAGATGGCCGCGATCCGCCGTCCGCGGATATCTCGCAGCGCACGCTGGGACAGCCCGGTCAGCTCGGTACCGTCCAGCTGGATGCTGCCGCTGACCGTCGCGCCCACGGTGTGCGCCAGGCCCAGGATGGCCAGCGTGGTCAGGGACTTGCCGGAGCCGCTCTCCCCGGCCAGCCCGACGATTTCGGCGGCCCCCAGCCCGAACTCATTGATGTCCACGACCTGCCGGTCGCCGAACCGCACCTGCACATCCGACAGATGCAGCCGGTACTTATCCGACATATGTAGTTTCATGGCAGCAGGTTCCGCCGGGGGTCGAGCAGGTCGCGCAGCCCGTCGCCGAGCAGGTTGAACGCGAACGCGGTGACCATGATCGCGATACCCGGGAACGTCACCACCCACCAGGCGGTGGTGAAGTAGTTCTGCCCCTCGGCCACCATCAGACCCCAGTCCGGGGTGGGGTCCTGGGCGCCGAGGCCGAGGAAGGACAGCGCCGAGGCGGTCAGGATGACCCCACCCACGTCCAGCGACACCTGCACGATCAGCGGGGTGACCGAGTTGGGCAGGATGTGCCGGACGATGATCCGCCAGCGCGGGATGCCCAGGGCCCGGCAGCTGTCGATGTAGGGGCGGCCCGCCACCGAGGCCGCCTGGCCCCGGATCAGCCGGGTGTACCACGGCCACCAGGTCACCGCGATCGCGATGGTCAGGCTGGTCAGGCTGGCTGGCAGCACCGCGGCCAGGGCCAGCGCGAGCAGCAGTGACGGGAAGGCCAGGAAGACGTCGGTCACCCGCATGATCACTTCGTCCACCCAGCCGCCGAAGTAGCCGGCCGCGATGCCCAGCGGGACGCCGATCAGGCACGCGATGACCAGCACGATGACCGCGATCAGCGGCGAGATCCGGGCGCCGTAGATGACCCGGGACAGCACGTCCCGGCCGACCTGGTCGGTGCCGAACCAGTGCGCCGCCGACGGCGGCTTGAGCACCGCGAACGGGTGGGTGGCGGTGCCCGCGTCGCCGGGGAACGGCGCCAGCAGCGGGGCCGCCGTCGCGACGACCACGATGAACAGCGCGGTCAGCGCGCCCGCCAGCAGCAGCGGGTTGGCCCGCAGGCCGCGGCGCAGCGCCTGGCCCCGTGGTAGCACGGCGGCCGGGATGTCAGCCGGTGTGGGCGCCTCGATCATCGCAGCCGGATTCTCGGGTCCAGGGCGGCCTGCAGAATGTCCACGATCAGGTTCGCGGCCACGTACACCAGTGCGATGAACAGAGTCACCCCGAGGATGGCGGGGGTGTCCAGGGTGGCGATCGAGGCGGCCGCGTAGCTGCCCAGCCCGGGCCAGTCGAAGATCGCCTCGACCAGGAACGTGTTGACCAGCGAGTAGCCGAACACCAGGGCCACCGCGGCGGCCACCGGGTTCCAGGCCAGCTTCATCGCGAACCGGCCGAACACGGCGCGCTCACGGAAGCCCAGCGCACGGAGCATCTGGATGTGCGTCTCACCCACCGTGTCCAGCACCTGGGCGCGGACCATCCGGGCGATCAGCCCGGCCGGGTAGGCGGCGACGACCACCGCGGGCAGCACCAGGTGGGCCAGGATGCTGCCCAGCATCGGCCAGTTCCCGGTCAGCAGCGCGTCCACCAGGCTGAACCCGGTCACCCGGGCCAGCGGGTGGCTGAACAGCAGGTTGGGTGAGTACTCACCGGCCGCGGGCAGCCAGTGCAGCTGCTGGGAGAACACCAGCTGCAGGATGAGCGCCATCCAGAAGATCGGCATCGACACGCCGAGGATCGACGCGGCCCGGATGGCCTGGTCGGCCACGCCGCCCGGCCAGCGCGCCGAGACCAGGCCGAGCGGTACCGCCACCACCAGCGCGATGATCAGCGCGGCGGTGACCAGTTCCAGCGAAGCCGGGGCGGCGGTGCCGATGTCGGACAGCACCGGCTGGTGGGTGTGCACCGACAGCCCCCAGTTCCCGCTGAGGATGCCGCCGAAGTAGGTCAGCAACTGGACGGCGGGCGGCCGGTCCAGGCCGAGGAACCGCCGCGCCGCGGCGACCTGGGCGGCCGAGGCGTGGGGTCCGGCCCAGGTCGCCGCCGGGTCGCCCGGGACGACGCGGGCGATCACGAACGTGGCGATGATGACGCCCGCGACCACCAGCGCGGCCAGGGCGACCCGGCGCGCGACGTAAACGGTCAACTGCCAGTCGGCCTGAGGTTGTAGATGAACACCACGTTGGCGTAGGCCGGGTCCGGCTGGAAGCCGGTGAACGACGTGCGCATCGCGTACTGGTAGTTCATGGTGTAGAGCACGTCCAGCGGCGCCTGCTGCAGCACCTCGACCTGCATCGTGTGGTACATCTGCTCACCGGCGGTGCGGTTGGTCGCGAGCAGCGACTCGACCGAGTTGATCTGCTTGTCCAGCGTCGAGTTGGAGTAGTAGGAGAGGTTGAAGTACGGCTGCTTCTCGGTCAGCAGCAGGTTGTTGAACCAGGTGTACGGGTCGGCGTAATCCGGCCACCAGTACTCGAAGAAGATGCTCTGGTGGCTGGCCGCGTTACTGGACTTGGCCTTGCCCCACTGCGTCGGCCAGGCCAGCGACTGGGTGGCCAGGTTGATGTTCAGCTTGGCCAGGCTGGACTTGAGCAACGTGGCCACCACCTGCTCGTTGGAGTCACCCTGGGTGTAGGTCAGGCTCAGGTTGAGCGCCTTCTTGCCCGGCCCGTACCCGGCCTGATGCAGCAGCTGGGTCGCCTTGGCCGGGTCGTAGGTGTAGTTGGGCAGGTTGGTGTAGTGGCCCGGCAGGCCGGCCGGGACCAGGCCGCTGGGCTGGACGGCCGCGCCTTGCAGGGCCGCGACGATCCCGGGGTAGTTGATCCCGTAGGAGATGGCCTGCCGTACCTTCAGGTCCAGCGTCTTGGTGTTGAGCTGGCCGAGCAGGTTCTGGAACGACGGCACGCTCACCGTGTGGATGCCGGACTGGCCCTGGAATGACTTCCACAGCGACGGGCTGATCTGCTCCACGAACGAGACCTGCCCGGCCCGCAGGAGCTGGGCCGCCGTGGTGTCCTGCGGCACCACCCGGAACACGACCTTCTTGAAGTGCGGGCCCGACCAGCCGCCCCAGTAGCCGGGGAAGGCCTTGAGGATCACCTCGAACTCCTGGCCCTTGTTCCAGGTCTGCAGCTCGTACGGGCCGGTGCCCGCGTCATGCGGGGTGTTGAACCACTTGGTCAGCGCGCTGCTGCTGCTCGCCGCCTTGGTGTCGTAGATGTAGGCCGAGTAGGACGCCGACGCCTCCAGGTCCAGCGGCGACGGGTACTTGAGGTGGAACACCATCGTGTACGTGCTCGGCGTGCTGATGCTCTTCACCGCGTCCCACACGTAGGCGGCCCCGCCGCCCAGCTTCTCGGTGCGCAGGATGGCCGCGGCCGCGGCCTGCGCGGTCATCAGCCGTCCGGTGTGGAAGTGCACTCCCTGACGCAGGTGGAACGTCCAGGTCAGCCCGTTGGCCGAAGAGGACCAGCTGGTCGCGAGCAGCGGCTTGAGGGTGTGCGTGGCGCTGTCGTAGCGGGTGAGCGTCTCATACATCTCGCTCATCGCGATGATGCCATCGGAGTACTCGGTCGCGGGGTCCCAGCCGTCAACCATCACCGGGGCAGTGGTGTCGTAAGTGAACACCTGGTTAGTGGCCTGCTGCTTGCTGGCCGAGGGGGACGAGCCGCCACAGGCGGCCAGCACCATCAGCAGCGCGCAGCCGGCGCCGATCAGCCCGGCGCGGTGCGCCTTCATGGATTCCTCCGTGCTCCTTGGGGTGTGTCTGCTAGCTCGCGATGCGGTCCGGGCAGGCCGCCGAGGGTGCCGGCCGCCTTGGCCCGGATGCGTACCGCGGGGGAGGTGAGGTAGGCGAGCGGGATCTCCTCCATCTCGACGATCCGCACCGTCCCGGGCTCGGCCCCGGCGGCTACCGCGCGCTCGCGTGCTTCACCGCACGCCTCGTCGAGCGCGGCCTGCCGGCCGTCGGCGCCGAGGTGGAAAATCCGGTCGATCTGGCCGCTGACCGAGGCGATCGCGGCGCCCACGGCGTTGGCCGTGTCGAAGTGCTCCGGCCGGATGACCTCGCTGACGCCAGGGATCCGGTCCGGGATCAGGATGCTGCCGCCGCCCACCGCGATCAGCGGACGGTCCTCGCGGGAGGTCTTCATCCGGTCGATCGCGTCGGCCAGCATCACGTCCGCCCGGGTCAGCGCCCCGGCCAGCAGCGACTGCTGGCCGCGGGCCAGCTCAGGGTCGCCCAGCTTGGCCCGGCCGGCCAGCACCGCACTGTCGGTCAGCGTGGCCGTGCCGCCGCCGAAGACCAGCGCGTCCTGCTGCAGCCGGTAGCCCACGCTGCGCGGCCCGATACGGACCCCCGGCGGGTCGGCCGTCACCACCGTCCCGCCGCCGAGTGCGATCGTGACCAGGTCGGGCATCCGGAAGTTGGTCCGGATGCCACCAATCTCGACCCCGTACGACGACTCCCGGGGGAAGCCATTGACCAGCACTCCCACGTCGGTGGACGTGCCGCCAACGTCGATCACCAGCGAGTCGCCCGTCTGCGTGAGGAACGCCGCGCCGCGGACGCTGTTGGCCGGGCCGCTGCCGATGGTCAGCACCGGGTAGCGCAGGGCCTGATCCAGGGCCATCAGCGTGCCGTCGTTCTGCGCGAAGAACGTGACCGGCCGCAGCTCGTGCGCGGCCAGCGCCTCGTGCATGGCCAGGGCCACCTCGTTGGCCACCCCGGCCAGCGCCCCGTTGAGGATCGTCGCGTTCTCCCGCTCGATCAGGCCCAGCGAGCCGACCTCGTGGCTCAGCGACATGTGCCGTTCACCCAGCTCACGCTTGACGATCTCGGCCGCGGCCAGCTCATGCCGGGCCGAGACCGGAGCGAACACGCTGGTGATCGCGACGCCGTCGGCGGTGCTCGCCACCTCACCGAGGAACCGGGTGATGGCCTCGGTGTCCAGCGGGGACAAGTCGCGGCCGTCGAACTCGATGCCCCCGTCCACGATCACCGCGCCGGCCGAGATGGCCGCGGTCAGGTCGGCCGGCCAGCCAGACATCGGCCGGATGCTGTAGGTGGCCGGGCCGCCGATCCGGATCACCGCGATCTTGCGCAGGTGCTGCCGTTCCAGCACGGCGTTGGTGGCGTGGGTGGTGCCCAGCATGACATGCGTGATCCGCTCTGCCGCCGCCTCCGGGGCGCGCAGCACGGCGTCGATCGCGGTCACGATCCCGCCGGTGATGTCCGGCGTCCCGGGCACCTTGGCCTTGGCGATCACCCGGTCCGTGCCGTCCATGATCACGGCATCCGTGTTGGTGCCGCCCACGTCGATGCCGAGGCGGCAGTCAGGAGCGGGCACCGGCAAGCTCCTCTACGGGCCGGTAGTCGAAGTCGTAGCCGAACGCCCGTGGCCCGGTGAGGTCGAGGCCGCCAGCGGTGCGCCAGATCGGGTCGCAGCCAAAGGCGATCACCACCACCCGCTGCCCGTACTTGATCCGCTCGGTCGCGATCGCGTCCGCGGTCTCGCTGTCCAGCACCGAGATCAGGTCGGGCACCGAGGCGAGCACGTGACCACGCTCCAGCGCGACCAGGTTCTCGTTCTGCAGTTCCAGCCGGATAAGGCGGCCCGCGTCGGCGCCCAGCCCCTCGATCACCACCGAGCCGCGGACGAAGCCGCTGGTGGTGTGCCGTTCCACGTCGGCCACCTTGCCGCCGACCAGCCGGAACGCGCCGATCTCGGTGATCAGCGCCTCGACCGGGCTGCCGGTGGCATTGAGCACCGCGGCGCCGATCCGGATGGCCAGCGACACCGAGTTCCGCACCGTGGCCGTGCGCGCCTGCGCCGCGGTCATGGTGAACTCGGTGGACGACGCGGCCCCGCCGAACTCGACCGCGGCGGCCCGCTCCAGCCGCTCGATCCAGTGCCCGGAAATGGCCTGGAACAGGACCAGGTTGCCGCGCTCGTCGGTCATCACCGCCGGGCTCGGCGAGATCCCGGCTAGCTGCATGGTGACCTGCGGGACCTCGGGAAAGGCCCGGCCCATGCCATCCGCGTCAACCACCGGCAGGCCCATCCGCGCCGCCCAGCAGATCGGCAGCACGCCGTTCCCGCCGCCAATCTCGCTGGACATCAGCGCGGCTACCGGGCGGCCGGTCAGGAACTGCAGGTGGTCACGCAGCCGGTCACCCTCATCGCCGTTTTCGATCTTCTCGATGCTGACCGTGGGGGCGCCGATCCCACCGCACGGCATGATTAGCGCGTCGTCCGGCAGTTCGTCCACGTCAATCAGGGTGACCGGGCCGTAGTCCTCGGTCGCCTGCAGCGCCTGGAGCAGTGTCAGGTAGGTGTCGCCCCCGCCACCCGCACCCAGCACCGCGCAACCGCGCGCTAAGGCACGCAGCGCGTCTGGCTCGAGCAGTCGCTTCATCGGTAAGGCCGTCAGGTGAGTCAGGGCATGCAAGGCGGATGGGGGCGTTAAGTAATATAGTTCCCGAACGGGCCGGGTCAGAGTACCTTTTCCGGCGAACGGGTAGCTATCGGTGCAGTTCCGCCTGCATGATCTGCTCGCGCAGCTCAGCCGGATCCTGGCTGCGCACCACCCGGGGCGGGCTGGACATCAGCCGCCGCGCGTAGAGCAGCCCGGCGATCCCCCGCCACACGTGCCAGTACGGGAACTCGTGGGCATAAGGCCACCAGTCGGGGGCCTCTCCGTCGGCGGTCACTAAATCGATCGCGGATTCGTTGTCCATCTGCTCTCCCTGGGAGCACCGGATACTGCGGGCCCGGGCCAGGCCGGTGCAGAAATCCGGATGCAATGCCATGCTTGCATCTGGTGCAGGCCCGGGAGAATGGGCGGAATGCACTGTGATCGCGACTGAAGTGTGCGCGACGCACCCGTGCACGGTCATTCGGGACAGACAGAGGGGGGCGGATGCCGTCGGTGAACGAGCTCCTGGCCAGCTCGCCGCTGGCCGGGCTGCGCCGGGTCAGCCGCGGCGGCGGTGACCGGCCGGTCGCCCTGATCCGGCTGGCCGAGCGCTTCGCCGAACTGGACGAGGCGCCCGCGGGCAGCCTGGTGTTGCTATCACGGGCCGCGTCGGCTGAGGTCACCGACTACCGGCTGGACATGGCGCTGCGCTGGGCCACGGTGAACCGGGTCAGCGCGGTGGCGGCGTTCGCCGCCGAGCAGTGGGAGCCCACGGTCACCGCGATGGACATCGCCGGCCGGGCGGACATCGCGCTGGTTTCCATCCCGGCCAACGCCGACCTGGCCGGGCTGGTCCAGGCGCTGGTACGGGAGATCGGCGGTGGCGCCGGCCGAGCGCTGGGCCGGGCCCAGCAGGGCCTGGACGCGGTCCTGCGGGCCGAGATCGCCGGGGCCAGCCTCGACCGGCTGCGCGACTCGGTCAGCCGGGCGCTGGGCACGCTGGTCGAGTTCCGGCCCCGGGCCCCAGCCAACGGCAGCGGGGCGGTGGCCGCGGACGGGAACGGGGTGCTGGCCGCGGACGGGAACCCGGCGCTGGCCGCGGCGGCCAGCACCGCGATGCCCGGCCCGGGCTCCGGCGCTCACCGAGGTGACCGTGCCGGTACTGGTCGGCGACACGCTCATCGGCCAGTTCGCCGCCCCGGAGGTGCACGGCGACCTGGCCATCGCGGCCCGGCTGGTGCTGCACAACGCGGCCGCGGCCGCCGGCCGGCTGCTCGACCTGGCCCGGCAGGCCCGAGAGGTGCCAGCCCGGTCGCGCAGTGAACTGCTCGCTGAGCTGCTGATGTCCGACTCGGCCATCAACGAGGACCTGCTCGACCGGGCCCGGCAGCTGAACATCGTGCTGGCCGGCTGGCACGTCGCGGTCCGCATCGAGGCTGATGACCTGGACGGCCCGAGCCGCGACGAGGTGCACCGGTTCGAGCTGCTGGAGTCGGCCGGGCAGATCGCGCTGCAGGCGGCCGCGGCGGCCGGCGGCACCTGGCACCTGTCCCGGGTGGCGCGGGCCATCGTGCTGATCCGGGTGACCGCGTCCGACCCGGGCCCGCAGGCCGGCGCGCAGGCCGCCCGGTCGGCCGCCCGGGCGTTGCAGGCGCTCGGCGGCCGGGTGCCCGCCGTGGCGTTCCGCGCCGGGGTGGGCGCGCCGCACGAAGGGCCGATGGGGCTGCGCGCCTCGGCGGCGGAAGCCCGGGCCGCGCTGTTCGCCGCCCGTGCCGCCCGCAAGCCGCCCGGCGTCACCACGCACGACGCGGTAGGCGTGCAGCGGATGCTGATGGAGTGGTACGCGTCCGACACGGCCCGCGCCTCGGTGCGCGACCAGCTCGCGCCGCTGGAGAACCTGGGCCAGACCCGGGCCGATACGGCCATCCGGACCCTGGCCGCCTACCTGGACCAGCAGGGGTCCATCATCAAGACCGCCCAGCAGCTGCACCTGCACCGCAACGCGGTGGCCAACCGGATCCGCACCATCACCGATCTGCTGGAAATCGACCTGGAGGATTCGGATCAGCGGCTCGCACTCCAGCTGGCCTGCCGCGCTCGCCTCCTCGGCTGACCATCAGCTCCCCTGACGATCAGCCGGGCTGACGATCAGCAGGCACTGACGATCAGCAGGCACTGACGATCAGCGGTAGCTGACGATCAGCAGGCGCTGACGATCAGCTGGGACTGACCGTCAGCTACCGGCCGTGTGCAGGGCTCGTAGGACCTGGGCGTAGCTGGCCACCAGGTTCAGCTCGGCGTACGGCAGCTCATGCTGGGCGCAGAACGCGCGCACCAGCGACCGGCAGCGGCGCAGGCTGGGCCGCGGCATGGACGGGAACAGGTGGTGCTCGATCTGGTAGTTGAGCCCGCCGAGCAGCGTCTCCACCAGCGGGCCGCCGCTCACGTTGCGCGAGGTGAGCACCTGGCGGCGGAGGTAGTCCAGGTTGTCCTGCTCGCCGAGCACCGGCATGCCCTTGTGGTTGGGCGCGAACGCGCAGCCCAGGTACACACCGAGCAGGCCCTGCTGCACCGCGAGGAACGCGATCGCCTGGGCCGGCGACATGACCAGAGCCACCACGGTCAGATACCCGGCGAAGTGCACCAGCAGCAGCGCGCCTTCCAGCCCGCGGCGGCCGGGGCGGCTGGTGCCGGCCAGCACGGATCCCATGCTGATCACGTGCATGCTGACCGCTTCCAGCAACAGCAGGGGGAAGAACAGGTACGCCTGGTAGCGGGCGAGCCGCCGGTGCAGCCCGCGGCGGCCCGCGGCCTGGCCCGCGGTGAAGGCGATCACCGGGATGTTCAGGTCGGGATCCTTGCCCAGCTGGTTAGGGTGCGCGTGGTGCCGGTTGTGCTTGCCGGTCCACCAGCCGAAGCTCAGCCCGATGAGCAGGTTGCCGAGGACCAGCCCGGCCGCGTCGTTGGCCCGCCGGGAGCGGAAGATCTGCCGGTGCCCGGCCTCGTGCCCGACGAAGCTGAGCTGGCCGAACACGGCGGCCAGGTACACCGCGGCCAGCAGCTGGTACCAGGACGCGCCGAGCGCCACCACGGCCGCCCAGCCCCCGGCGTACAGCACCGCCATGATGGTGATCTTGGCCGCGTAGTACCGGGGCCGCCGGTTCAGCAAGCCGTCCTGGCGGATCAGCCGGGACAGCGCGGCGTAGTCGCTGCCCCGCCCGGTACGGGTGGTGCTGGTCGTGCTGGTGTCCGGCACACGGACGGTCATCCTGGCTCCCCGGGGTCCAGCAGTAGTACGTCGTGGCCGAGTTCCTGGCCGCCGCGCCGGGCCTGCCACCATTCCCTCGCGGCCAGCTGGAGCAGCCGGGGGACCAGATCCCGGGAGCGCCGGACGATCCAGGTGGTGCCCTTGGTCGCCATCCAGTGCGCCTGGGCCCAGGCGCTGGGTTCCGGGTTGACCGGCTCCGGGTCCGGCATGGCGTGCACCGGCTGGCCGAGCTCGGCCAGCCGGGCGGCGAACAGCCGGGCCAGCAGCCGGTGCCCGCGCTCGCTGGGGTGCAGCCGGTCCACGCCCCACATCCGCTTGTCGTAGATGGCCGGCTGCGCGGCCACGTCCACGTGCACCACCTGGTAGCGCTCGGCCAGCCGGCCGAGTACCCCGTTGATGGCGTGCGCCCGGCGGGCCAGCGGCAGGCGCAGCGACCCGGGGATGCGCAGCAGCAGCCCGGGGTCGGGCAGGCTGGCCGTGAGCACCAGCGCCCCGGTCCGTTCCAGCGTCGCGACGATCCGTTCCAGGTCGGTGGCGATCGTGCTGAGATCGAACGTGCCGCGCAGCGTGTCGTTCATGCCGACCAGCAGCGAGGCGTGGGTGGGGGCCAGGGATACCGCGTGGTCCAGCTGGTCGCCGGCCACGTCGCGGATGAGCGCTCCGGACAGGGCCAGGTTGCTCAGCTCGACCCGGTCCGGCGGGGCCAGCGAGCCGGCCAGCAGCGCGGCCCAGCCGCGCCACCCGCCGCTCGGCATCGGATCCCCCATCCCCAGCGTGACCGAGTCACCCAGCGCGGCGAACCGGGTCACCGGCCACGCCTGCGGCCCGGACCCCGGTTCCGCCTCGCAGGCGGGCATCATCGCGCACCACCGGCCCGGTACGGCGCGGCCGTGGCTGGGCTGGGTGGCTGCGCGGACGGCCCGAGCCCGTGCGCGGCCAGGAAACCGGACACGGCCGCGGGCCAGCCGAACCGTTCCGCGCGATCACGGGCCCGCGCCCGGCGCAGCTCCACGTCGCTGTCCAGCAGGCACTGGATGGCGTCGGCGAACGCCACGTCGTTGTCCCGGGCGGTCAGCCCGGCCTGGCCGATCACCTCGGGCAGGGCGCTGGTGTCGTTGACCACCACCGGGGTGCCGCTGGCCAGCGCCTCCAGGGCGGACAAGCCGAACGTCTCGGCTGGCCCGGGCGCGATCACCACGTCCGCCGTGGCCAGCAGCCGGGCCAGCACCGCGCGGTCGGTGACGTAGCGCAGGAACCGCACCGGCAGGTCGCGGGCCTGGGCGCACAGCCCGGCCAGCCGGGGCCCGTCCCCGGCCACCACCAGCCGCGCGGGCACCCCGCGACGGCGCAGTTCGGCCAGCGCGCCGATGGCCCGTTCCGGCCGCTTCTCCCGAGAGAGCCGGCTGCAGTGCACCAGCAGCGGCTCGTCCGGCGCGGCGAACTGGGCGCGCAGCTGGGTGTCCCGGTTGCCCGGCTGGAAGCAGTCCAGGTCCACCCCCAGCGGCACCTGCCTCAGGTTCCGCACGTGCAGCCGGCGGAACTCGGCCGCCGCCCAGCTGGTGGTGCAGACCACCACGTCATACGAGGCGGCGGTGCTGGCGTTCAGCTGGTCAGACAGCCACTGCCCGGTCAGGCCGGGCGGCGCGAACATGCCGGCCAGTTTGGCCAGGCTGTCGTGCGAGACCATCATCGACCGGACGCCGCGCTCACGGGCCCAGCGGCCGGTCCAGCGCAGCGTGGTGCGGTCGGAGACCTCCAGCCGGTCCGGGGCCAGGTCGTCGAGCAGCTGCCGGAGCGGACGCCGCGTGGTGATGGCCCGGTAGCCGCCGGTGCCCGGCACGATCACCCCGGGCACCGTGATGACCAGGCCTTGCCTGGTGTATTCGCGGCCGGGCCGCGGGCCGGGGATGACCAGGACCGGCTCGTGGCCGGCGGCCAGGTAGCCGGCGCCCAGTTCGCGGAGCGCCGTGCGCAGGCCGCCCGAAGCCGGCGCGACATAGTTGGCCAGCCGCACTATCCGCACGGCCAGATCATCACTGGCGCAGATTCATGGATCTGTAACTCAACGTGACAGCTACGCGAACCTTGGCCGACGACTGCCCTGACCCACCGCCAACACCCGGTGCCAACACACTGCAGGGCCACCCGCCCATGTCCGCTACAACGCCCACCCCACGCTTCGCGCCATCATCCGGATCGTGATCATGAGATTGGTGCTACTAGATTCGCACTGAAGTCATGATCATGACCCTCCGGCCGAGGTGGCTTCGGGGCTGGCGGACGTTCGGGTCCAACCGATGCGGGTGGATTGGCGTCGTAGAGGACGCAATGGCTGAATTCCGGCGCGGTTGGGCGCCGGGCAGCGCGGACCGGAGGAGACCCCCATGCAGTTCACTACACGCGCGGTACGCCGCGGCCTGGCCGCGTTCGCCATGACCAGCGCAGCCGTCCTGGTGCCCACCGTCGCGCTGGCCGCGCCCGGCGGGCGGGCCGCCGCCACCCGGCCAGCGGCCGACGCCCAGGCCGCGACGGCCGCCGCGCCGCAGTGCGCCACCAGCGCGCTCACCGTGTGGCTCGGCATCCCCGGTGACGGCGCCGCCGGGAGCATCTCCTACCAGCTCGAAGTGTCCAACACCTCGGCCCGGACGTGCACGCTGTACGGCTTCCCCGGGGTGTCCGCGGTCGGCCCAAACGGCGGCCAGCTGGGCCGGGCGGCGTCCCGCGACTACACGGACCCGATCCGCCTGGTGACGCTGCGCCGAGGCGCGACCGCGCACGTCCTGCTGAAGGTCGTGGACATGGGCAACTTCCCGCCGGCGTCCTGCCACCCGGCCGCCGCGGTGGCGCTGCGCGTCTACCCGCCGAACGACCGCCGGTCGCTCGAGGTGCCCCTCTCGTTCCGGGCCTGCCGGAAGAGCGGGCCGGTGTTCCTCTACGTACGGACCACGGTCGGCGGGGCCGGGATCCCGGGCTTCAGCCACTGACGCTGCGGAAGCCCTGACCATGACTCCGGGGGTTACCGCCTGCGCTGGGCGGTAACCCCCGGCTGGTAACGCAGCCCGTCCATGAGCAGGTCGAGCAGCCGCCCGGCCTGGTCGCGCTGGGCCGGCTCACCGGCGGTCAGCGATACCCCGCTGAGGCTGGCCAGCACGTCGGCCGGGGCGGTGTCGCCGCGCACCGTGCCCGCCGCCGCGGCCGCGGCCAGCAGCGTGCCGATCGCGCCCAGCAGCGCGTCCCGGCTGTGCGAATACGGGTTCCCGCCGGCCGCGATGACCGCACGCAGCGCGCCGGCCATGCCGCGCTTGGCCGTCATGTAGTCGACGAACAGATCCATCCAGGTCCGCAGGGCCTGGTCCGGTGGCAGCTCGGTGAGCAGGCCGGGCACCGCGTCGCAGAGCCGGGCCAGTTCGCTGCGGTAGGCCGCCTCGACCAGCGCCTCCCGGGTCGGGAAGTGCCGGTACAGGGTGCCGATGCCAACCCCGGCGTCCCGGGCGATGGCCTCCAGCGTCACCTCGGCGTCATCATCCCGGGAGAAGGCCCGCACCGCGGCGTCCAGCAACCGGGCCCGGTTGCGCTGGGCGTCCGCCCGCAGCGGCCGCGCGTCGGTGCCCGTCACCGGCCCTCTCTCCGGAGCGGCTCCCAGCCCTGCGCTCCCACTGCCTCCAGCCCAGAGCGGCTCCCAGCCCAGGGCGGCGATTTGCTAAACGGAGGTTCCTCCGGTTAATCTCGTAGCCGTACCGGAGGATCCTCCGCTTTCATCGTACCGGGCGGTACGCCCGGACGGCAGTACCGGTTGAGGCAGTACCGATCAAGACTGGGGAATCATGACCATGAGCACGCCCATCACCACCCCGTTCGGCGCCACGTCCACCGCCGCCGAGGTGCTGGACGGCGTCGATCTGACCGGCCGCCGGGTCATCGTGACCGGCGGCGGGTCGGGCATCGGCACCGAGACGGCCCGGGCCCTGGCCGGTGCGGGCGCCGAGGTGACCCTGGCCGTCCGTGACCTGGCCGCCGGGGAGCGCGCCGCCGAAGACATCACCGCCAGCACCGGGAACAAGCAGGTCCTGGTGGGCCGGCTGGACCTGGCCGACCAGGCGTCGGTGGCCGGGTTCGCGGCGGCCTGGGACGGCCCGCTGCACATCCTGGTGAACAACGCCGGCATCATGGCGTCGCCGCTGCTGCGCACGCCGCAGGGCTGGGAGATGCAGTTCGCCACCAACCACCTGGGCCACTTCGCGCTGGCGAACCGGCTCCACCCGGCGCTGGCCGCCGCGGCGCGCCGGGGGCGGGGCGGGGGTGCGCGGATCGTCTCGGTCAGCTCGTCCGCGCACCTGCGCTCGCCGGTGGTCTTCGAGGACATCCACTTCCGGCGCCGGCGCTTACGACCCGTGGACCGCGTACGGCCAGGCCAAGACGGCCAACGTGCTGTTCGCGGTGGAGGCGTCGAAGCGCTGGGCGGCCGACGGCATCACCGTCAACGCGCTGCACCCGGGCGGGATCCGGACCCGGCTGCAGCGTTACGTCACCGATGAGGAACTCGACCGGCTGCGCCGCCAGTCCACCGCGGAGCCCACCGCGGCCTGGAAGACGCCGGAGCAGGGCGCCGCGACCTCGGTCCTGCTGGCGGCCTCGCCGCTGCTCGACGGGGTGAGCGGCCGCTACTTCGAGGACTGCAACCAGGCCGGCCCGAACCAGCCGGGCAGCCGGCGCGGGGTGGCCGCCTACGCCCTCGACCCAGCCGCCGCGGCCCAGCTCTGGCAGGTCTCGGTGGACACGCTGGCCAGCTAACGGCCAGCGGCCGCTCAGGGGTTGGGGATCTTGGCGATCAGGTTCGCGGCGTTGTAGCCCTGGTTTATCAGGCCGAAGTTCACCATCAGCGTGATGACTCGCTGCAGCGGCCCGGCCTGGGTTTCGGTCGGGAAGCCGGGCGCCGGGCAGCACCGATGCGGCCAGCTTGGGGACCCCGGCGAACGCGGTCATCGACTTCTGCACCGCGTCGAGGTCGGTGGCCGCGACGGCCTGGGCCTTCTCCATCGCGATCTTGAACGCCTCGGCGGTGTGCGGGTACTTGTTCAGCCAGGACTGGGTCACCACGTAACCCTCGATGGGCAGGCTCTCGGCCGCGCCCTGGTTGGCGTCGGCCAGCGGCTCGACGCCGTACTTCTCCTCGTACATCGCTGATGAACGGCTCGGGCAGCCAGGCCGCGGTGATCTTGTGCTCGGCCAGCAGCTTGCCCATGGCCGGGAACGGCTGGACGTTGTAGCGGACGCCGCTGACCTTCACCGCGTTGTCCTGGAGCATCGACGAGACCAGCAGTTGGCCGATGTTCTTCTTCGCGTTGAGCGTGATCGTCTGACCGGCCAGCTGGGCCATCTTGGTGATCCCCGAGTTCGGGGGGACCACGATCTCCTGGACGTTCGGCGCCATGGTCAACCCGGCCACCAGCACCTTGAGGAGCTTGAGCTTATCGTGCTGCTGCTGGTCGGCCAGGATGTAGGACGGGTAGGCGCCGGCCGTGATGTCAACCTTGCCCGCCTCCTGCTCATTGATAACGTCGGCGCTGCTGATGGCGGGCACGATCTGGACGTGCAGGCCCTCCTGGGCGAAGTACCCGCGCTGCTGCGCGATGTACAGGCCGGCCGAGTCCTCCGCGGGCACCGCCGCGACGATCAGGTTGGTCTTCTCCAGGCCACCCACCGCGCCGGAGCCGCCGCTGCCGCTGCACCCCGCCGCCAGCAATGCGGCCGCCGCGGCCACGCACAGGACACGGATGCGACCGGGTAGACGAGGCATGGGGGGGCTCCCTGATAACAGTGGGTAACAGAGGAAGACTAAGCGATGGACCGGCGCGCCTCTACCGATACGTGCATCTTCGTCCCAGAGCTAGCACACTTGACCGGATAAGGCAGGCCGGATCGGATGCCGTGCCGCGGCTGTCGGGTCGCCGCCTGGGCGGGCCGGCCCCGGCCGGTCGTGTTCCAGCTGCACGGCCCGGGCCGGTCCGCAGAGCCTTTCCGGGCGGGTCCCGGTGCGCTGCGGGCAAAAGAGCTACACGCCAGCAGGCGACCAAACGCGTCATTGCCAGCGCCGTATTGGGGTGATCTAATCAGTAGTGGACACTATCGATCCACTGTGCCGGGAGAAGGATGCCTAAGAGGAGCGTGTTTGGTCGCGGCCGAGACTTTCCGAAAGCAATAGCCGTGGCTTCGATCGCGGCATTGGCAGCATTACTGCCGGCTACGCCGGGAAGCGCGACTAGCCGGGCAACCCAGCTAAGTGCTATGCATCATGCGTCGTCCTCCCTGCGCGGGCGGACCGTGGTCCTGGCCGGTCCGGTTGCTGGCGATATCTACAAGCTGAAGGACCTGGCTGACGGGTTCTGCCTGGACACGAGCGGCCTCGGACTCGGTGAAGAGGCCGCGGACGACCAGTGTGTCCAGGGCTCAGACGCGCAGAAGTGGAAGCTGCAGAGCACTACCAACGCCGGCTACTACAAACTCGTGAATCAGGCCTCTTATGGCGGCTGTCTCGAAGAGATCAACAGTCAGAGCGGGGATGATCATGCGTTCGACGATACCTGCGCGGCTGGCGACGGCGCTGAAGAATGGGCGCTGCAAAGTACGACGACCTCAGGCTACTATAAGCTGGTCAATTTTGCTTACGGCTATTGCGCCCAAGCTGACGGGGTGATAGACACCGTGGCCTGCGGGCAGGGCGCTACAGCGCAAAAATGGGAGTTCCAGGCCGCCTCGTAATGCCGGTGGCAGGCAGCTAAATTAGCGTGAGTCAGCGGTACCGGGCCGGCGGGGCGGTGCTGTCCCTGACCACCAGCGTGGTGGCCAGCTCGACGTGCTGCGGCTCGCCGGCCCGGCCGCCCGGCCCGCTGCGCAGCATCCGGAACGCAGTGGCGGCCATCGCGGCCAGTGGCTGCCGGATGGTGGTCAGCGCCGGGGTGGCCCAGGTCGCCACCGGCACGTCATCGAAGCCGGTCACGCTCAGGTCGGCCGGCGCACGCAAGCCTCGCTCGGCCAGCGCCTGCAGCACGCCGAACGCCTGGCTGTCGTTGCCGGCCACGATCGCGGTGGGCGGCTGCGGCAGGTCGAGCAGGTGCCCGCCCTCGCGACGGCCCTCGTCGATGCAGAAGTCGTCAGACCCGCGGACCAGCTCGGCCGGTGCGGGCAGGCCGGCCGCCTGCAGCGCGGCCCGGTACCCGGCCAGCCGGGCCCGGCTGGACCAGAGCCGTTCCGGGCCGGCGATGATCCCGATCCGGCAGTGGCCGAGCTCGATCAGGTGCCGGGTGGCGGCCAGGCCGCCCTGCCAGTTGGTGGTGCCCACGGACCTGATGCCGGCCCCCGGCTCCTCGGGCGGGTCGATCACCACCAGCGGGATGCGGGCCGCGGCCAGCCGCTGCAGCTCGCTGCTGTCCGGCAGCTGCAGCACGCACAGCGCGCCGTCGGTGCCCCGGCCGGCCGCCCGGTCCAGCCACCGGGTGAACCCGGCCGGTGAGTCCACCGTGCTGACCACCACGCTGGCCCCGGACTCGTCGGCCGCCTGCACCGTGCCCTGCAGCAGTTCCTCGGCCCACGGGCTGTGCAGGTTGGCGATCAGCAGGTCCACCACGCCGAACCCGAGCCGGGAGGCCACCTGGTAGCCGTTCTCCCGTAGCAGCGCGGAGATCCGGGCCCGGGTGGCCGCGGCCACATCGGTCCGGCCGTTGAGCACCTTGGACACCGCGGAGACCGAGACGCCCGCCTCGGCCGCGATGTCAACCAGCGTGCTGCGGCCGGTGTCACGCGCCACGGGCCACCTCACTTTTCGAAAGGATCAGGCACCCATCGTAACTGCATACTGCCTATTGACCGGGCCGGAGGGCCAATCTAGCCTGAGGTGACAAGCGAATAATTTTCGAAAAGACTGACTGACTGCCTGACGCCCGAGGAGCCGGTCCGCGTGACTACCAGTAACCCGCCCGCCGTCCAGCTGTACACCGTCCGCGACCAGCTGGCCGCCGACCGGAAAGGCGTCCTGGCCCGGATCGCGGCCTTCGGCTACGGCGCGGTCGAGCCGTTCAGCATCCTCGACGACCCGGCCGGGCTGGCCGCCGACCTGGCCGCCGCCGGGCTGGCCGTGTGCAGCGTGCACGCCATCCCCGCCGGTGACCAGGCCAGCGACGTGATCCAGGCGGCCCGCACGCTCGGTGCGGGCACGGTCATCGTGCCCTACCTGCCACCGGACCGGTTCGCCGACGCCGGCACCGTGCGCGAGGTGGCCGCCGACCTGAACGGCATGGCCGCGCGGCTGGCCAGCGAGGGACTGCGGCTCGGCTACCACAATCACGACCACGAGCTGTCCTCGCTCATCGGGGGCCGGCCAGCGCTCGAAGTGCTGACCGACCGGCTGGACGACGCGGTCATCCTCGAAGTGGACACCTACTGGGCCGCGGTGGGCGGGCAGGACGTGCCCGCGCTGCTCGGCCGGCTCGGCGACCGGGTCCGCTATCTGCACGTGAAGGACGGCCCGGTGACCAAGGATGACCCGATGACCGCGGTCGGCGCCGGGCGGATGCCGGTGGCCGAGATCCTGGCCGCGGCCCAGTCGGCCGAATGGCAGGTGGTCGAGCTGGACCGGTGCGCGACCGACATGCTGACCGCGGTCGGCGACAGCCTGGCCTGGCTGGCCGCGCAGGGCCTGGCCCAGCCGGTGGTGCGCGATGGCCGGTGAGCCGGTGGGCGTGGCCGTCGTCGGCTGCGGCATCATCAGCGACGCGTACCTCAGCAACCTGACGTCGTTCCCCGATCTGCGCGTGCTGTTCTGCGCCGATCTCGAGCTGGAGCGGGCCAAGGCCCAGGCGGACAAATACGGTGTGCCCGGCGCAGGCAGCACCGCGCAGGCGGTCGGGCACCCCGATGTGGAGCTGGTGGTCAACCTGACCGTCCCCGCCGCGCATGCCGACGTGACCCGCCAGGCAGTGGCGTTGGGAAAAAATGTCTGGATTGAGAAGCCGCTCGCCCTGGACACGGGAGAGGGGCGGGCGCTGCTGGCCGCGGCGGCCGGGGCCGGGGTGCGGATCGGCTGCGCGCCGGACACGGTGCTGGGCGCCGGGCTGCAAACGGCGCGGCGGCTGATCGCCGAGGGCGCCATCGGCGAGCCGCAGACCGCGCTGGCCCTCATGCAGGACCCCGGCCCGGAACGCTGGCACCCGGCCCCGGAGTTCTTGTTCCAGCGGGGCGCGGGCCCGCTGTACGACATGGGGCCGTACTACCTGACCACGCTGGCCAGCGTGTTCGGGCCGGCCACCTCGGTGGCGGCGCTCGGCCGCCGCAGCCAGGACCACCGGGTCATCGGCCGCGGCCCGCGGGCCGGGACCAGCTTCCAGGTGGACGTGCCTACATATGTAGCTTCGCTGCTCAGCTACGCGGGCGGCGGCGCCGCCTCGGTGCTGTTCAGCTTCGACTCGCCGCTGCGGCGGCACGGCTTCGTGGAGATCACCGGCACCGAGGCCACGCTGGCCATGCCCGACCCTAACCGGTTCGACGGCAACGTCCGGATCCGCCGGGCCAGCGACGACGAGTGGACGGCCATCCCGGCCGCCGGGCCCACCGCGGGCCGCGGCATCGGCGCCCTGGACATGGCCCGTGCGCTGCGGGCCGGAGTCCCGCACCGGGCCTCGGGCGACCTGGCCCTGCATGTACTGGACATCCTGGAAGCCATGGCCAGTTCACTGGCCGGGGGTACGTTCGAGCCGGTGCGCACCACGATCACGGTGCCGGACGTGCTGCCCGCGGGCTGGGACCCGCACACAAGCACGCTGACTTGACGCCTGGAGGTCACGTGGATCAGCCGCCGGCCCTGGGCGTGGGCATGGTGGGGTACGCGTTCATGGGCGCGGCCCACTCGCACGCCTGGCGCACCGCCCCGCACGTGTTCGACCTGCCGCGCCGGCCGGTGCTGGCCGTGCTGTGCGGCCGGGACGAGGCGGCCACGCGGGCCGCCGCCGGACGCTACGGCTTCGCCGGCGTGGCCACCGACTGGCGCGCCCTGCTGGACCGCGACGACGTGCAGCTCATCGACGTGTGCACGCCCGGTGATTCGCACGCCGAGATCTCCATCGCCGCGCTGGACGCGGGCAAGCACGTGCTGTGCGAGAAGCCGCTGGCCAACACGGTGGCCGAGGCCGAGGCGATGGCCGCGGCGGCGCAGCGGGCCCAGGCCCGGGGCGCGGCGGCCATGGTCGGCTTCAACTACCGTCGCGTGCCGGCCATCGCGCTGGCCCGCCAGCTGGTCGCCGACGGCCGGATCGGCGCGATCCGCCACGTCCGGGCCAGCTACCTGCAGGATTGGCTGGCTGACCCGGCCTTCCCGCTGACCTGGCGGCTGCAGCGCGAGCACGCCGGCTCCGGCGCCCTGGGCGACCTGGGCAGCCACATCGTCAACCTGGCCCAGCACCTGACCGGCCAGCTGATCACCGGCGTCTCCGCCGCCAGCACAACCTTTATTTCCGAACGCCAGCTGGCCTCGGGGCCGCCGGGCCGCACCGGGGCCGTCACCGTGGACGACGCGGTCACGTTCACCGCGCGGCTTGGCCCCGGGACGCTGGCCACGTTCGAGGCGACCCGGTTCGCGGCCGGCCGGAAGAACGCGCTGCGCATCGAGCTGAACGGCGACCGCGGCAGTCTCGCGTTCGACCTGGAGCGACTGAACGAGCTGGAGTACTACGACCGGGGCGAGGACAGCGCGACGGCCGGGTTCCGGCGGGTCCTGGTCACCGAGCCCGGCCACCCGTACCTGTCGGCCTGGTGGCCGCCCGGGCACGTGCTGGGCTGGGAACACACGTTCGTGCACCAGGTGCGGGATCTGGTGGCGGCCATCGCGGCGGACGCGGACCCGGCGCCGTCGTTCGCCGACGGCCTGCAGGTGCAGCGGGTGCTGGCCGCGGTCGCGGACAGCGCCGCCAAAGACAGTCAGTGGACCCCGGTCGCCGCGGCCGGGCCAGCGGTGGCCGGGTAAGGAGCCGATGATGTCCCGATCGTTCACGTTGTTCACCGGACAGTGGGCTGACCTGCCGCTGGAAGAGGTCTGCCGGCTGGCCCGCGACTGGGGGTATGACGGCCTCGAACTGGCCTGCTGGGGCGACCATTTCGAGGTGGACCGGGCGCTGGCCGAGGACGGTTACCTGGCCAGCCGGCACGCGCTGCTGGCCAAGTACGAGCTGCGCTGCTGGGCGATCTCCAATCACCTGGCCGGCCAGGCGGTCTGCGACCACCCCATCGACCAGCGGCACCAGGCCATCCTGCCCGCCCGGATCTGGGGCGACGGCGAGCCGGAAGGCGTACGGCAGCGGGCCGCCGCCGAACTGGCCGACACCGCCCGGGCCGCGGCCGCGTTCGGCGTGCAGACCGTGGTCGGCTTCACCGGCTCGTCGATCTGGCACCTGGTGGCCATGTTCCCGCCGGTGCCGCCGGAGATGATCGAGCAGGGTTACGCGGACTTCGCCCGGCGGTGGAACCCGATCCTGGACGTGTTCGACGCGGAGGGCGTCCGGTTCGCGCACGAGGTGCACCCGAGCGAGATCGCCTACGACTTCTGGACCACCCGGCAGGCGCTGGACGCGGTCGGCAACCGGCCCGCGTTCGGGCTGAACTTCGACCCCAGCCATTTCGTCTGGCAGGACCTGGACCCACTGGCTTTCCTGGCCGCCTACCGGGACCGGATCTATCACGTGGACTGCAAGGAAGCCCGGAAGCGGCTGGACGGCCGTAATGGCCGGCTGGGCTCGCATCTGCCCTGGGGTGATCCCCGCCGGGGCTGGGACTTCGTCTCGGCGGGCCGGGGGGACATCGACTGGGAGGACATCTTCCGTATGCTCAACTCCATCGGCTACGAGGGGCCGATCTCGGTGGAGTGGGAGGACGCCGGGATGGACCGGCTGACCGGCGCGCCCGAGGCGCTGAGCTATCTGCGCCGGTTCGACTTCGAGCCGCCGCAGGCCTCGTTCGACGCCGCGTTCAGCCGCGAGACGCCGTGACGCAGTTCATCGAGAACACAGTGCATCGCGGCGCATGTGGCTTAAAAAGTCCTTAATAACACCAGGTAAATGCACGCTGCGTGTTCGCTAAAAAGCACGCATTACCATCTCCGCACGCCCTGCCGCTAAAAATATTGTGCGCTGCAAGAGTTGTATCAGCACAAGCGCACTTGCGGAGGGTAATTCATGCGAAAAGCCATACGCCGGATTTCAGCCGGCTTCCTGGGTGCCGGGATGATCGTGGCCATGACGGCGGGCGTCACCGCCGGGGCGGCCGGCGCGGCCACCAGGCCGGCCGCCGTCAGGTCCGCCCCGCACGCCGCGGTGAGCTGGCCCATCGTCAGCCGCGGCGCCGCCGGGGAGCGGGTGGTGACCATCCAGTACCTGCTCGGCCAGCGCGGCTACCGGCTCGCGGTGGACGGCCTGTTCGGCCCGGCCACCCAGGCGGCCGTGATGTCGTTCCAGCGCCGGAACAAGATCGTGGTTAGCGGGATCGTCGGCAATATCACCTGGCCGAAGCTGGTGGTCACGCTCAAGCTGCACAGCCGGGGTGACGCGGTGCGTGCGCTGCAGCACCAGCTCCGGTTCGCCTACGGGCATAAGAGCGTCGTCGTCGACGGCTTTTTCGGCCAGAAGACGCTCGCTGCGGTGCGTATATTCCAGCGGAACCACAAGCTCACCGCGGATGGAATTGTCGGCAACGCCACCTGGAAGGCCCTGGTCCGCGGCAACCGGTAACCGCTGGCCCGCAGGGCCACGCCCAGTCGTGATCATGACTTTGGTGCGAATCTAGTAGCACCAAAGTCATGATCACGTTGCTATTGATCGAGAATGCGCAGGCGCTGGGGGTCGTAGAGGGGGGCCAACTGCAGGCGGGCGGGGATGTCGCCGGCCGGGGTGCGCACCCGGAAGCCGCCGGCCTTCAGCCATTCCGCGGTCACCCCGTCCGGGCACTGCACCTGGGCCAGCCCGACCGGGCCGCCGACCGTGTACCCGTAGGCGGCGGCCCGCACGTAGCCGGCCCACTCATCGCCGAGGAACACCGGCTCGTTGCCGAACAGGTCCACCGCCGGGTCGTCCACGATCAGGCTCACCACCCGGTGCTCCGGCGGCCGGCCGCCCGCGCGGCCAGCAGCGCGTCCCGGCCGATGAACCCGCCAGGCTTGTCCCAGGCCACCGCGAAACCGAGCCCGGCCTGGATCGGGTTGTCGGTGTTGTCGATGTCCACGCCCATGTCCCGGTAGCCCTTTTCCAGCCGGAGGCTGGACATGGCGGACAGGCCGGCCAGCCGGAAGCCGAGATCCGCGCCCGCCGCCACCAGGTCGTCGTACACCCCGGCCGCGTACTCCACCGGCACGTGCAGTTCCCAGCCCAGCTCGCCCACGTAGGTGACCCGGATGGCCAGCACCGGCGCGTACCCCACGTAGACCGGCCGGGCGGACAGGTACGGGAACGCTTCGTTGGACAGGTCGGCGTCGGTGAGCCGGCCGATCAGCTCGCGGGACGCCGGGCCCTGCACGGTCAGCAGGGTGGTGCCGGAGGTGACGTCGGCGACCGTCACCACCTCGCCCGGCCGGACCGCCCGCCGGATCAGCGGCTCGATCCGGCGGTGGATCAGGTCGCTGGCGATGACCAGGAACTTGTCCGGCTCCAGGCAGGTCACGGTGACGTCGGCGACGATCCCGCCGGCCTGGTTCAGCCACTGCGTGTACACCAGCCGGCCCGGGCCCTGCAGCACGTCGTTGGCGGACAGCCGGCTGAGCACGGCGCCCGCGTCCGGGCCCTGCACCAGCAGCTTGGCCATCAGGCTCATGTCGATCATGCCGACCGCCTCGCGGATGGCGGCGTGCTCCCGCCCGACGATGGCGTGCGCGGCCGGGCGGCCGAAGTCCAGCCGGGGCGCCGCCGCCTCGCCCGCCGGGTCGAACCACTCGGTGAACTCCCAGCCCGCCGACGTGGCGAAGTGGCCGCCCGCCGCGGCCAGCCGGTCGTGCAGCACCGACCGGCGCACGTTCCGCGCGGTGGCCGGCTTCCACGACGGCCACACCGCGTCGCCGAACAGCACGCCAAGCTGCTCCACGGTCCGCTCGGCACGGAACCGCCGCGAGGACTCATACAGCGCGGTCCGGTCGATGGCCACCGGGGTGGCGTCCACCGGCGGCACGCCGTCGGCGATCCAGTGCGCCAGCATGCAGCCCACGCCGCCGCCGGACAGGATGCCGAGCGAGTTGAGCCCGGCGGCGACGAAGTAGCCGTCCAGTTCCGGGGCGGGCCCGAGCAGCGGCCGGACATCGGCGGTGAACGACTCCGGGCCGCAGAACAGCGTCCGCACCCCGGTCTCGGCCAGCACCGGTATCCGGGCCAGGGCCGCTCGAGGAACGCTGCCATCCGGTCCCAGTCCGGGCTGATCTTCCCGAACGAAAAATCATCGGGCACCCGGTCCACCGACCAGGGCGCGCCGACCGGCTCGAACAGGCCGACCAGCATGCCGTCCCCTTCGGGCCGGTAGTAGCCGTAGTTGTCCGGGTCCTCGATGACCGGCAGGTCCTGGTCCATCCCGGGCACCGTGTCGGTGAGCAGGTAGTAGTGCTCGGCGGCCTGCAGCGGGACGCTGACCCCGGCCAGCGCGCCGAACTGCCGGGCCCACATGCCCGCCGCGTTCACCACCACCTCGGTCTCGATCCGGCCCTGGCCGGTCAGCACGGCGCGGACCCGGCGCCCGTCGAGCTCCACCCCGGTGGCGGCCACGCCTTCGATGATCCGCACGCCGCGCTGCTGGGCGCCCTTGGCCAGCGCGGTGGCCACGCCGACCGGGTCGGCCCGTCCCTCGTCGGCCACGTAGAACGCGGACAGCACGTCGTCGGTCCGGGCCAGCGGCCACATGCCCGCCAGTTCCCGCGCGGAGATCTCCACGTCCTCGACGCCGAACCCGTGCATCCAGGCGGCCTCCCGCCGGAGCGCCTCCTGCCGCTCCGGGCTGGTGGCCAGGGACAGGTGCCCGACCGGGCGGAACCCGGTGGAGTGCCCGGTCTCCGCCTCCAGCTTGGTGTACAGGTCCCGGGAGTACCGGCTGAAGAACAGTGCGGTCTCGTCGGTCATCCCGGCCGAGGTGATCAGCCCGGCCGCGTGCCAGGTCGTACCGGCGGTCAGCCGGTGCTGCTCCAGCAGCACTACGTCCGTCCAGCCCAGCTGGGCCAGGTGGTAGGCGATGCTGCAGCCGGTCACCCCGCCGCCGACGATGACCACCTGAGCCCGGTCGGGCAGCCGCGGATCGCTCGTCACAGTTGCTCCCGTGAGTTTGACTGAACGATTAGTCAAACTATGGCACGGTGACTCCCTGCAGGGCCACCCCCGACGGGTTGGCCGTGGGGTCCAGCTCGGTCTGCACGTTGACCGTGGCCGGCGGGATCGTGTCCATGACCAGCGGGACCGAACCCGGGTCGGCCGCGCACACCGCGGGCGGCGACGGCCCGCCCGCCACCGCCGCCGAACACACCCCGAACGTGTAGTCGCCCGGCGTGGCCGTGAACGTGCGGGCGTCGTCGTTGCCGAACCCGTCCTGCCCGGTCAGTGTGACCGTGAACGTCCAGCCCGAGCCGGGCGTGCCCAGCGTGGCCGTGGGCACGGTGATTGTCACCAGCCCCGGCGTGGCCGATCCGGACGCGCTGAGCTGGGCCACCGACACCTGCGGCGTGCCCAGGCTGGACGAGGAGGACAGCCCGGAACTGGCCGAGCCCGGGGTGACCCAGTCGTCGGTGCCGAACCCGTCCACCTCGATCAGCTGGTTCCACGCGTCCGCCGGGGCGATCGAGTAGTTCCACGCCCCGGCCGCCGCCGTCGACTGGGTCTCACCGGCGGGCACGCTGCCGGTAGGGGCATGAATGTACAGGTCGATGAGCTGCGCGCCGAGCAGCGAGCCGAACGTGGACTGCAGGTTCGCGATCCCGATCTGGAACGACGTGGTCGAGCCGGAGTTGATCACGGTGAGCCCGGTCAGCCGGAACGAGCCGGGCGCGAACACGGCCGACCCATCGGAGTTCGTCGCGGTCGGGTAGGCGTACGTGCCCGGCCCGTTGCCGCCACCCGGCGCGGCCGCCGCGCTGAGCACCACGGTGCCCGGGATGTGCAGGTCGGTCACGCTGAACAGCGCCTCGCTGGTCGCGCCGGCCCGGTCGTCGCCGTGACCTCCACCGAGTCCGTGCCCGGCTGCAGCGTGACCGGCACCGAGAACGCGCCGGACGAGTCCGCCACCGCCGCGGTGATCGTGGTGGCCGGCGCGGCCGCGCCGGGCGCGGTGCCGGTCGCCACCACCTGCACGGCCGCGCCGGGCGCGGTGGTACCGGTCACCGTGACCGAGGCGGCGTTCACCGTCACCGACGGGCGGGTCAGGTTGGCCAGCACGTTGCCGCCGCTGACCGTCAGCGGCGCGGTCACCGACAGCGGCGCGGCGGCCGGCGCCCGTCGGAGCACGGGCAGGTACCGGTCCGCCACGATCGGCGGCTGCTCCAGCAGGCGGCCCGCCGCCCGGTCCGAGATCAGCCGGAGCAGCTGGGCCTGCGCCCAGGTCAGCGGGGCGGCCGAGCCGTCGGCCTGGCCGTCGGTGAAGCCGATCGACGCGGTGGCCGGGTCGGCCCCGTACGGCGACGCGGGCACGTCCGGGTAGTTCCACACCTGCTCGGGCACCAGGCCCACGCCGGACGCCGAGTTGAGCATGAAGCTGAGGTCGGCATCGGCCGCGGCCGAGTTGCCGGTGAGGATCTGCTCCTCGGCGTTCTCCCCGGACAGCACCGGCCACGGATGCCCGGTGCCCTGGTCGCTGGTCGCCCACGGCTGCCCGTTGACCTGGCAGTCCTGGAACACCGAGACTTCGCAGTCGCCGTACCCGTCGCCGTTGTAGCGCAGGATCCCGGTCCCGGACGGCGTAGCGGCGTCAATGGTGGCCCCGGTGACTTTCAGCGAGTTGGCTACCAGCGGGTCGCTGGCCGGCAGCTCGCCCAGCCGGACCAGCTCCAGGAAGCCCTGGTCCACCACCGACCGCTGGTCCTGGCTGGCCGTGTTCCCGTTGCCCAGCGTGTAGGAGAACGCCTGGTCCGGGTCGCCGGTCTTGCCCACCCGGATGAAGTACGGCTGGCTGGACAGCGGCCCGTCGCTGGTCACCGTGGTGGCCAGGATCAGCCGCCGGAAGTTGTCCGCGGTGGCCAGGAACAGCCGCTGCGACGCGGTGTCGCCCTGCACCCGGGCGATGGCCGCCGCCGCGACCAGGCCCGCCACCTCGTCGGCCATGGTGGACGGGGAGAACCCGGTCTGCTCCTCCCAGCGTTCCACCCCGTCGGCCGGGCCGTTGGCCACCAGGAAATCGGCCGCGGGCCGGATGTGCTGGGTGTACAGCGCGCTGTCGCCGGAAAGCCCGGCCTGCCAGGCCATCAGGATCGGGTCCGCGGTCTCGTCCAATTGCAGCCCGCCGGTGTCCGGCGCGGCCTGGCCGTTGAGCAGCCCGTTGCGCGGGAACGAGCCGTCCGCCCGCTGCATGTCGTCGAACAGGAACCGGACGATCTGCCGCGCGGTGGTCAGGTCCCCGTCGGTCAGGAACCCGGTGAACGCCTCGTAGGTGTCCCGCGGGAACACCTCGCGGTAGGACCCGAAGTACGGCGCCAGCCCGTTGCTGGCCGGCTGCCCGGCCGGTACCGCCTGGCCCCACGGGCTGGACAGCGAGGCCGCGGTGGCACCCGGGAACGTCTTGTCCTCGCTGGCCTTGAGCACGTTGGCGCTCAGCCAGTACGCGCTGGCCTGGGCCGCGGTCGGCTGGACGCCGCGCCCGCGGGCCGCGCCGCCGGGCGGCAGCAGTTGCGCGTCATAGGCCCGCCAGCCCGCCTGGTAGGCGGCCAGGGTGGCGGCGAACGGGGCGGCCGACGCGGCCAGCGCGGTGCTGACCGCGGCGTCCTCGGTACCGCCGAAGCCCAGCGCGACCGTGACCGAGCTGCCCGCCTGGCCCGCGCCGCCGCTCAGCCCGAGCTTGACCGTCTGCACCACATTGCCGTCGTCCGCGTCTGGCGCGCCCGGGGTGAGCGTGCCGGAGGAGTCGAGCTGGGTCAGCCCGTCGCTGGCGCTGCCGGCGAACCCGGTCTCGACCGCGCCGAACCGGGTGCTGGCGGCCAGCGCCGCGTAGATCGGCGTGGCGTAACTCCGGTTCACCGCCTCGGTGAACGAGTTGGTCGAGTAGGACAGCGGGACCGGCCCGCGCGCAGTGTTAACAATGGTCGCCGACTCGCCGCCGGCGTTGGCTGAGCCACCACCGCCGTGCCCGTTCAGCAGCGGGTTGAACCGCAGGTACACGCTCAGCCCGGACGGCGCGCCGGCCAGCGGCACCAGGCTGACCTTGATGACCACCGCCTCCGCGGCCGGATCGGTGATGAAGTCGGTGACCAGCTGGAAGTGGTGCGCCGCGTCGGTCGCGGTGACCTGGCAGGCCATACCGCTGCTGCCCAGCGAGGACACCGTGTAGGTCATGTCCCGTGGCTGCAGCGCGGTGAACCCGGGACCGGTCACGATCGGGTCCAGGCTCTTCACGTCGGTGTTGTCGATGGTCGGCGCGTAGGTGTCGGACAGCGTCCCGCCGGCCACCGTGTACCAGGCCTTGGACGCGCTGTCCGCGGCCGTGCCCACGCAGTCCTTGCGCGCCTCGTCGTAGTACGACATGGCGCCAGGCCCGCCCGCCGCGTCCGCCCCTGTCGTCCCGATGCTCAGGCTGAACACGTGCATGGCCGGCACGTTCTGGCCCACTGTGTTCGTCCAACCCCGCCGACCGTGGGCAGCGTCACCGAGGTCACCCGGGCGCCCGCGGTCAGCGGGATGGCCGCATAGAACAGGCTGACCGGGGTGGTCCCGCCCGGATTCCAGCCCGCGGTGGTGGCCAGCAGGTCGGTGCCGGAGGCGGCGCTGGTGTCCACCCAGTCGGCGAACGTGACGGTCGCGGTGCTGGTGCTGCCGTCCGCGTAGCCGATGGTGAACGTGCCGCTGGTGGACCCGTACGCGGACGCGCCGACCACGCCGAGCACGCTGCCGGTCCCGCTGACCGCGATCTGCTGGCCGTCGGCGACCACGTTGTCCGGCTGCCCCGGCGGCACGTCCGGCCAGCCGATGCGCAGCCCGTCGTGCAGCAGCGACTGGCCCGGGACCAGTGCGTCGCTGGCCAGGCCGGCCGCGGCGAACGAGTCACCGATCCCGTCGAAGTTCCCCGCGCCGGCCGTGGCCGCCGTGGTGATCCCGACGTTGTCGAAGGCCGCCTGCAGGGGCCGGCTGAGGCCGCCACCGCCGGGTTCCCACCGCCCCCCAGCGGGATCAGCATGCTTAACGCCAGAGCGCTGCTTACTGCCGCCGCCAGCCGCGCGGTCGGAACGTGGATGCCCATGGCCACCTCCGCCGCACATGTTCCCCCCGCGCGGCGCCGGTGAGGAGAGCCGGGGCCAATTATTTGCAGATATTTTCGGATCTTTCCCGGCATTGTGGACAACCCCGTCCGCAACACCCCCGGACCTGCGGCTTCGGGACTTATCATGCGGCCATGGGGGTGCCTGGTTACTTAATGCGGCGCCCCCCATCCTGCGTGGGCCGGGTGGCCGATGGCTCAGCCGGGCCGGCCGCGGCCACGCTGCACACGGTGGCTCTGCAGACCGCGGCCCTGGTCCGCTCGATCGGCCTCGGCTACGTGCTCGTCCAGGTGATCATCTGGCGGGAGTTCTTCTTCGCCCACCCGGCCCGGCTATCCGGCCCGCTGATCGCGATGCTCAGCGCGACTCTGATGGTGATCACCCTGTACCGCGCGGGGTTCACGGTCACCGGCAAATCTCACGGGCGAGGCGGGGCGCGCCGCAGGCGTGTGCCCGCCGAGCCCGCGTTCGGCGCGGAGCGGCGAGCGGCGGCCGGGGGCAGTCCCCCGGGCGAGCGGAGCGTGGGGTCGTCCCCCCGGATGATTGCTGACTCAGCCATCTGTGTGCTGCTGGCGCTGGGGGCCGGGCGGTGTGTGCCGCCGGCCATGCGCGGCGACACCGCGAGCTGGCTGTACATCGCGCTGGTCGTGCAGGTGATATGCCGGCCTGGTTCGCGCCGGGCTGGCTGGCCGGGCTGGCCGGGCTGGCGTCGGCGGCCGCGTTCTGGGCTGGGGTCCAGCTGACCGGGGCGGCCAGCGGCACGTCGCCCGCGGCGGCCGCCGCGTTCCTGCTCTCGGTGACGGTCGCGGTCTGGTGGGGCTACCAGGTGCTGTACCGCCGGGCCGCGCGGGCCGATGCCGAGCTGGCCCGGGCCGACCAGGAATCCCGGGAGCAGTTCGTGCTGCTGTCCCGCGGCGCGGAACGCCGGGAGCACGAGCGCGTGCTGCACGACACCGTGCTGAACACGCTGACCGCGCTGGCCCGGCTGGGCAGCGGCCCGGCCGCCGAGGTGGCCGGGCAGTGCAGGCACGACGTCGCGCTGGTGGAGGACATGCTGGGCGCGGCCGGCGGCCCGGCCGGGGCGGCCCGCCAGCCGCTGGATGGCCTGCGTCTCGCCCTGGACTCGGTGGCCAGCGAGATGCGCGGCCGCGGCCTGGTGGTGCACGTCGGGGCGCTGCCCGGCGGCACCGCCGGGTACGCGCTGCCGGTGCCGGTGCCGGTGTCCGCCGCCCTGGCGCAGGCGGTGCGCGAGGCGCTGGCCAACGTGCTCAGCCACGCCGGTACCGGCGAGGCGTGGGTAGACATCGCGGCCACTGAACCGGGGCCGCCGGGCGGCCTCCGGGTCACCGTGCGGGACGACGGCGCCGGCTTCGACCCGGACCGGGTCGATCCGTCCCGGCTCGGGCTGCGCCGGTCCATCGTCGAGCGCATCGCGGACTGCGGTGGCCAGGCCGTGGTGCGCTCCGCGCCCGGACAGGGGACCGTGGTGTCCCTGAGCTGGCCATGCTGAGCCAGGACGGACTGGTCCAGCAGACCTATGCGGCCGGGCTGCCCCGGATGGCCGCCGGGGTGGCTCTGGTCTGGCAGTTCGCCATTCTCGTCCAGGTGCTGGCCTACCGGAACGACTTCCGCCAGCCCGCCATCCCGGTGCTGGTCTGGCTGGGCCTGCTCGGGACGGCGGCCTGGCTGCTGCCCCGGGTCCGGGGCAGCAGCCAGCTCGGCCGGGCGGATGCTGCGCTGGCCATCGCGGTCGCGGTGGCCGCGGTCGCGGTGGTCGGCTGGGAGCGGCGGCTGCACGCCACTGGCGCGGTGGACTGGTCGGTGGCCGGGACCGGCTGGCTGCTCGCGCTGGTCGCGCTGAGCCGGCGGCCTGGGAATGGATCACTGGGGCGCTGCTGGTGTTCGCCACGCACGCCGCCGTCGCCTACCGGGTGCTCGGGGTGACCGCGCTCGGCCAGGCCCGGCTCGCGGCCACCGGTTACACGCTGCTGGTCATCCTGGCCGGGTTCGCCGCGCTGCGCCCGGCCATCCGCGCCCAGGCCCGGGTGGCGGCCAGGCGCGCCACCCTGGCCAGCCAGACCGCGGCGGAGCGGGCCGCGGCCACCGCGATCCAGCAGGACCGGCGCCGCCGGCTGGACGTGCTGGAGGAAGAGGTGCTGCCGTTGCTGCGCGGCATCGCGGACGGCACGGCCGACCCGGCCGACCCGGCCGTGCAGCGGCGCTGCGGCCAGCGCGCCGACGCGCTGCGCCGGGCCCTGGCCGACCGGGCCGAGCCGGACGGCGGGCTGCTGGCCGGCCTGGCCCCGGCCCTGAACGCGGCCCACGACCGCGGGCTGCCGGTCGAGGTCCAGGTCATCGGCGACCCCGGGATCCCGGCGCCCGAGGTGGCCGGCGCGACGCAGGCGGCAGTCAGCGACGTGGTCGGCGCGCTGCCACCGCACCCGGTGGTGCTTACCGTGCTGGCCTCCGAGGACGAGGTGGAGCTATACCTGACGTTCGAGCAGCCGCCGCCAGGCCCGCTGGACGTGGCCGGACTGCGGCGGCTGGTGCCGGCCACGGCGGACTGGCGGGCAACGATGGACATCGGTGACGCAGGTGCCGGATTCCTGGCCGTCCGGTGGCGTAAGGCCGCGTGACCGGAAATTTGCGCTGCACATCTTTTGAATAAGACATTGTGCTGCAAACCACGCAGCGCGGCCAGGCTGAAGGCCTATCATCGAGCCCATGCGGTCGGCCCGGTCCTTACCCCTGCACTCCGCGGCCCGGGAGGCCAGCGGGGTAACGGCGGCTGGCCCGGCCATGACCGTGCTCGGCACGATGCTCACCCGGATCGCCGCCATCATCCGCGGCGGTGCCGCGGCTTATGTGCTCGTCCAGGTGTTCATCTGGCACGCCTTCTACCGGGCTGACCCGGTTCACTTGTGGGGCCCGGCGGTCGCGGTGACCTGGGCCGCCGCCGCGGTCTGGTACCTGCGCCACCGCCGCCCCCCGTGGCCGCTGGTCTGCCTGGACTGGGCGGTGTACGCCCTGCTCGCGGTGGCCGCGGGCGGCTGCGTGCCGGACTCCATCCGCGGCCAGCCGGGCGAGTGGCTGTTCATCGCGGTGGCCAGCGGCCTCATCGTGCAGGTCTGGTTCACCCCGGCCCGGCTGTCGATGCCGCTGTCGCTGGCTTCCGGGCTGGCGTTCTGGGGCGGCACCGTGCTGGCGCCGGGCAGCAGCACCGCTCGCGGTGCCCGGGCCGCCACGGTAGTGCTGCTGTTCGTCGTCGTCGTGGTGCACTGGTGCGGCCGCCAGTTGCTGTACCGCCGCGCGCAGCGGGCCGATGCCGCGCTGGACGCCGCCGACCGGGAAGCCCGGGACCAGTTCGTCATCCTGTCCCGGACCGTCGAACGGCGTGAGCACGACCGGCTGCTGCACGACACCGTGCTGAACACGCTGACCGCGGTAGCCCGGTCCGGCTCGGCTGGCGGGATCGTCAGCCGGTGCGGTCAGGACCTGACCCGGCTGGAGCGCGCGCTCAGCGAACCCGCTGACCCGGCCAGGGCGTTCAGCCGGAAGGTCGATGAGCTGGCCGCGGACCTGCACGCGATCGCCGGCGAGATGCGCGCACGGGGGCTGGCCGTGCAGGTGCGGCTGGAGCCAGGCCCAGTGCCGCCAGGCCCAGTGCCGCCAGGGCCAGTGCCGCCAGGGCCAGTGCCGCCAGGCCCAGTGCAGGCAGGCCCAGCCGTGCCGGTCCCGGTGGCGGCGGCTATCGCGCACGCCACCCGGGAGGCGCTGGCCAACGTGGCCGCGCACGCGGGCACCGGCGAGGCCTGGGTCACCGTCCGCCCACTGGCCGCGGCGCCCGGCGCCGAGCCGGGGGTCGAGGTGACGGTGCGGGACGAGGGCGCCGGGTTCGACCCGGCCCGGCTCGGCCCGGCCCGGCTGGGCGTCCGCCGGTCCATCACCGAACGGGTCACCGACTGGGGTGGCTCGGCCGCGGTGAGCTCCGCCCCGGGCGCGGGCACGATGGTCCGGCTGTGCTGGCCCGCGCAGCCCGAGCCAGCGCCGGCGGGCCAGGGGCGGCCCCGTGCTGACCCAGGACCGGGCCGCGCTGGCCAGCCGGGCCACCACGGCCGGCGGGGCGGTCGAGGTCGGCACCGAGTCGGCCGCGCCGCTGTTCGTCGGGGCGCTGGCGGTGATCCTGCCCAGCGGGATGCTCCTCCAGGTGCTGACCACGTTCGGCGACTACCGGCAGCCGCTGGCCGCGGTGGCGGTGTGGCTGGCCATGCTGCTGGTCGTGGCCTGGCTGGTGCCGCGGTCGCTGGCCTGGGGGCTCACCCGGCCGGAGGCGGTGGCCGCGATCCTGGTGGCGGTGGCCGCGCTGACCGCGATCGGCCTGGACCGGAAGGAGCACCTGGCCGCCGGGTCGCCGGACTGGTCGATCCTGGGCACCGTCTGGCTGCTCGCCCTGGTGGCGCTCAGCCGGTCGGCCTGGCTGTGGGTGCCGGGCGCGGCGCTCGTGTTCGCCGCGCACGCGTTCTTCGTCGTGGACCTGCTCGGCGCCACCCCGCTCGGGCTGGCCCGGGTGGCCGCGGGCGGCTACGCCATGGCCGTGGTGCTGGCCGTCTTCGCCGCGCTGCGGCCCACCCTGCGCACCCACTCGGAGATCGCGGTGCGCCGGGCCGAGCTGAGCAGCGGGTCGGCCGCGGAACGGGCCGCGGTGGCCGCCATCCACAACGACCGCGCGGGCCGGATGGCGCTGCTGGAGGTGGAAGCGCTGCCACTGCTGCGCGGCATCGCCAATGGCTCGCTCGACCCGGCCGACCCGGCGGTACGGCGGAAGTGCGCCGAGCATGCCACCACGCTGCGCCGGGCCCTGGTCCGGCGGACCGAGCAGGCCGACGGGATGCTGGCCGGGCTGGAGCCCGCACTGGGCACGGCCCGCGCCCGGGACATGCCGGTGGAGATCCAGGTCGTCGGGGACCCGGGCCAGCCCGGCCGCGAGGTGACCCAGGCCACCCTGGCCGCGGTGCAGGCGGTCCTGCAGGCGCTGCGGCTACAGCCGGTCATCCTGACCATGCTGAGCGCCGGGGACGAAGTGGAGCTGTACCTGACCTTCCGGCTGACCCCGGCCGACCCGGGCCCGGTGCGGGCCAGCCTGGCCGGGCTGGGCCAGCCGGTCCCGGCCGCCGCGGCGTGGCGGGTCACGCTGGACGCCGAGCCGGCCAGTTCGGGCTGCCTGGAGGTCAGCTGGCGGAAGGTGGCCCGGTGACCGAACCGGCCGGCCCGCCGCCGGTCATCGACGTGGCCGCGGTGGATGACCACCCGGTCATCCTGGACGGCCTGCCCGGCTGGGTGGCCGCGCCGGACAGCGGCATCCGGGTCATCGGCACCGCGGTGACGGTGGCCGGGCTGCTGGCCGGGCCCGGCCGGGCGGCGAATGTGGTGCTGCTCGACCTGGACCTGGGCGACGGCAGCACGGCGCAGCAGAACGTGGCGCAGATCCGGGCGGCCGGCCCGGCCGTCCTGGTGCTGTCCGCGTCGGACCGTCCCGGCACGGTCCGCGACGCGATCCGGGCCGGTGCGCTCGGCTATGTGCTCAAGAACGAGGAGACGGCCGAGGTCCGTGCGGCTATTAAGGCGGTGGCCGCCGGAAAGGACTGGATCTCGCCCCGGCTGGCCTACATCTTCGCCACCGACGACGCGCCGGACCGGCCTGCGCTAAGCGCCCAGGAAACGCGCGCGCTGCGGCTTTACGCCACCGGTATGCCGATGAAGCTGGTCGCCCGGCGAATGTGCATTAGTGAAGAGACGGCCAAACAGTACGTAGGCCGGGTGCGGGAGAAGTACGCTCGCGCCGGACGGGCGGCACCCACTAAATTGGACCTGTACTATCGAGCCGTCGAGGACGGGCATCTCCCCCCTCACCCCTAACCGCGGACCCCCCCTCCCGGCGACAGGGGCAACAGGAGATACCCGTCCTCGACCTTTTCTTACGTGACGAGATCCTAAGCGGGTCATCTCGGTCACGTCATGACCCCATCTCGGGGGTCATGACCGACTGCTAGCAGCCTGGCCATTCAGCCGAGCCTTTAGGCAAGCATACTCTTACCGTCCGACTATAAGTCCAGCTCAGCGCGGGCGCTACCGATAGTTTCGGCGGACGGATGACCGGTTTAGCAGGAAAAGTTCAGCTTGCCGCCACCGGCTGCCTCTGGCGGCCCGGGCCGCCAGGCCGGCACCATTCTGCTGGCCAGTACGCTCTGCCCCGTTCGAGCCGATCTCGTGAGGTGCCAGCCAGATGCGAGCGCTCCCCGGATTACCCGCCATCCGCCACCCCCGGCGCGCCATTGTGCGCACGCTGACCACGGCCGTGGGCCTGGCGCTCGGCCTGGCCCTGGCGGCACCCTGGCCGGCCAGCGCTGCCCCCTTGCCCGGCCAGTCAGCGCTCAGCCAGTCAGCGCTCAGCCAGTCTGTGCTCAGCCCGGAGTCGGCCACCGGGATCGCGGGCTGGACCCAGACCCGCAGCTACCTGGAGAGCAGCCTGACCGCCGACGAAGGGGTGGCCACCGTCACGCCGGCCAGCGGCAGCCCGTACGAGCTGTACCGGGGGGTGACCTCGATCCCGGCCAGCCTGCTCGCCGAGGGCTGGACGCATATCGGCGACCCGGACTCGGCTGGCGGCTACATCATCGACGCCTACCAGGGCGCGAGCAGCGGGGACAGCAAGATGTTCCGGGTGACCACCCCGTCCGGGGCCAGCTACCAGTACGTGCACACGCTGGTGTCCGGCGAGCTGTACAACAACTCGTTCGACGCGATCTCGCCGGATACCCAGTGGATGGTGGCGGGCGAGTGGGGCACGATGACGCACCTGCAGATCTACCCGGCGCCGCTGCTGAACAGCAGCACCCCCGCGACCGGCGGCGCACTGAACCTGGCCGGGTACATCGAACTGGACCACCCGGTGAACGACGTCCAGGGCTGTGACTTCGTTACTGCGACCGAGCTGATCTGCGCGTCCGACGATTCCAGCGAGACCCTGTTCAGCAACGCCAAGCCGCTGCTCGAGGTCCAGCTGTCCGCCGCGCTGACCGGCGGCGACGTGACCGGGCACGTCATCGACCTCGGCTCGATCCCACAGCAGAGCATCTGTTCCGGCACGTTCGAGGCCGAGGGTGTGGACTACGACGTGGCCACCGGGGTGCTCCGGGTGGAGATCATCCAGCCCGGAGTGTGCGAAGTAGCCACCACGGTCTACGAATACCAGCCCAGCTGACCCCGTCCGGCCGCCCCGCGCCACCCCCGCCCCCGCCCCCCCCGCCCCCGTGGCGCGGGCGTCACGCCACCGCCCGGCATCGTGATCTTGACTTCAGTGCTATTAGATGCCAACGCCGCTGATTTAACGCCGCGGAGATGACGCCCTACCGCAGCTCAACCACACCGATGTTTCACTCACAGCCCTGCACCAGCCTCTGGCACCGCATCGGTGAAAGTCTGGTGCAGTCCTGACTACAGCAAAATTCCACCCACGCGCTGGACCGGGGTGGAACACCGCGCCACCAGGCCGCCAGCCACGGGCTGGCTTAAATCAGCGGCGTTGTATTAGATGCGCACTGAAGTCATGATCACGGAGGGGTGTCGGCAGGCAGGAAGCCGTCGATCAGGCGGGTGATGACGGCGTCGAAGATCTCGTCCGCATCGGGTGCGGCTGGGGCTGGCGCGGCCAGCGCGGCGGTCAGGTTCGGGTAGCGGCCGGTGGCGGCGGCCGTTACCAGCTGGCTGACCTGCGCGGCGGCTTGCTGCTCGGCGGTGACGCCGGTGCGCGCGCGCTCTTCGGCCAGCGCCGCCTGCATTCCCCCGTAGCTGATCGCGAAGCCGTTGACCATCGCGAGCATCTCCATCTTGCTCGCAGTGTCCAGGCGCGTGCCGTTGAGCAGACCGAGGAAGTAGTCGAGGTAGACGCAGCGCGGCCGGGCCCATAAGCGGCGGGCGGCTGGTGATCACCCGTGGCAGCCAGGGGTGGCGCTGAGTGATGTCCCGGCCCTGGCGGGCCAGCTCCACGATGGCCTGACGGATGTCGCGGGGTGGCCCGGCTGGGAAGTGGTACTCCTCGCTCACCTCGTCGATCATCAGCTGGACCAGGTGGTCCTTGGTCGGCACGTAGTTGTACAGCGACATGGTGCCCAGGCCGAGTTCGGCCGCCATCCGCCGCATGGTGACCGCGTCCAGGCCCTCGGCGTCGGCCAGGGCCACCGCGGCGGCGGCGATCGCGTCCCGGCTGTACCGCGCCTTGGGCCCGCGCTCACCATGCTCGGGCAGCTCCCAGATGGACGGCGGCACGCCGGCGTTGGCCATCGGTAACACCTCCCCCCGGGGGTCGAGCTTATCGGCGTGCACCGTACGTAGTATGCTGCGGCTAACAACACGGTACAACGTACGTAGTTAGGGGATGGTCATGTCAACTCCGATCGGGGACCGCACCGCCGGGGCCGACGCCGCCCGGGCTGATGCCGCCCGGGAAGACGCCGGCCGGGCTGATATCGCCCGGGAAGACGCCGGCCGGGCTGATATCGCCCGGGAAGACGCCGGCCGGGCCGGCGACGCCCGTGATAACTCGCCGCCGCCCGCTGGCCGGCGGCTGCCCTGGCCGGTCCGGCTGTTCACCCGGCTGTCCCGGCGCGGCCTGCCGCCGCCGGTGTGCGCGGTACGGGTCGCGGCCGGGATCGAGGTGCCTGCCGCCGACGGGGTGCCGCTGCGCACCGACCACTACATCCCGCAGCTCACCGGGCCCCGGCCGACGCTGCTGGTGCGCAGCCTTATGGCCGCGGGCTTCCCGTGGGCGTTCCTGTTCGGCGGCCTGTTCGCCGAGCGCGGCTATCACGTGGTCATCCAGAGCTGCCGCGGCACCGGCGGGTCGGGTGGCGAGCAGTACCCGCTGCGGCACGAGCGGGCCGATGGCCAGGCCGCGGTGGCCTGGCTCCGCCAGCAGGACTGGTTCACCGGCGAACTGGCCACCATCGGGCCGAGCTACCTCGGGTACACCCAGTGGGCGCTGGCCGGCGACGCGCCGCCCGAGCTGCGCGCCATGATGGTGCAGAACGGCGTATCGGTGCCGCACCCGCTGCTGTATCCCGGGTGGCGCGTTCGCGCTGGAGAACATCCTCGTCCGCACCGCGTTCACGCTGAGCTGGCACCGTGGGCTGCGCGCAGTGCTGCGGAGCCGTGCTGCGGATGCAGCGGCGGTTGCGCCGGGTGGCCCGGACGCTGCCACTGATCGACGCCTACCGGAAGCCCTGGGCGGCCGGGTCGGCTACTTCGAGGACTGGCTGACTCACCCGGACTCCGCCGACCCGTACTGGACCTCACTCGACCGGGCGGCCGATGCCCCGGTGCCCACGGTGCCGGTCAGCCTGCTCTCCGGCTGGTCAGGACATCTGCCTGGACCCGACCCTGGCCGAATACCAGCGGCTGCGGGCAGCGGGCCGCACGCCACGGCTGGTGGTCGGCCCGTGGACGCATGCCTCGGCGTTCAACGACGACCTGCCCGTCGTCGTCGGCGAGGCGCTCGACTGGCTGACTGCGTACTGCAGCCACGACCCGGCCGGCTGGACCGAAGCCCCCGGTACGGGTGCACGTCGGCGGTGGCCGCCGGGAATGGCGCGACCTGCCGGACTGGCCGCCGCCGCAGGCCGCCGTCCAGACCTGGCGGCTGGCCGTGGACGGCACGCTCGCACCAGCCAGGCGGCCGGGGCGGGGGTGTCGTCGCTGCGCTACGACCCGGCCGACCCCACCCCGTCGGTGGGCGGGCAACTGGTCAGCGACAGGGCCGGGGCGCGGGACAACCGGCCCTGGAGGCCCGGCCCGACGTTCTGGTCTTCACCAGCGCGCCGCTGCCCGCCGATCATTGAGGTGATCGGCCCGGTCAGCGCGCGGCTGCGAGTACGGGCCAGCGGCCCGCACTTCGACGTATTCGCCCGGCTGTGCGACGTGGACCCGCGGGGGCGTTCACGTAACGTCTGCGACGGGCTGATCCGGCACGACCCCGGCGCCCCGGCCGAGCCCGGGCCGAGCCCGGCGGTACGGCGATCACCGTGCCGATGAGTGCGACGGCCTACCGGTTCCGGGCCGGGCACCGGCTGCGGCTGCAGGTGTCCGGCGGCGCGCACCCCCGGTTCGCCCGTAATACCGGCACCGGCGAGCCGTGGGCCACCACGACCCGGCTGGCCGCGGTGGACCTGGAGATCGTGCACGACGCGCCAGATCCGGCCGGGCTGTCGCTGCCGGTCCTGGGCTGAATTCCCAGCACGAGTCCCAACCCAGTGCCGCCGGCCACCCGTCTGGGTAGGTGACCGGCGGCACGTCTGTGGGCTGGCCTAACAGCTGCCGACGCCCTCCCAGGCCGCGACGGTGTCGCTCGCGGTGTTGCTGCTATCGGCGGTATCGAAGCCGAACGTGCGGTTGGCCACGAACGCGCAGCTGCTGCTCTCCTCCACGTTGTTCCAGCTGCCCAGCGTGAACTTGTACTGGAACGCGGCCGTTGGCACGCCGGTGATGGTCAGCGTCCAGGTGTCCGTGCCGGTCTTGATCATCGGGTAGTCGGTGGCGATCCAGTCGTCGGATGACGGGATGCCGGTGCCCAGCACGTCGTAGTTGCCGGACAGGTACACGGTGTCCCCGCTCGGGGTGTCCGAGGGCACCGTGACGTTGATGACGGCGGTGGCGCTCCCGCAGGCGGACGGGCCGCCCCAGTTGGCCACGGTGTCGTTCACCGTGCCGCCGTTCACGCTCATGCTGCGGTTGCTGATGTCCGCGCAGTCGGCGTTCTTCTCCACGTTGCTCCAGCTGCCGCCCAGGTCGTACTTGTACGACAGCGTGGCGTCCGCGGCTGCCTGGATGGTCGCGGTCCAGGTACTGGCGTTAAGCCGGGTCATCGGGATGCCGTTGGCAGCCCAGTCGGACTGGCCCAAGCCGAGCACGGACAGATTGCCGGCCAGATACACGGTGTCCCCCGAGGCGTCGGTGTTCACCGGCACGGTCACGTTGACCGTCTCCTTGACCGACCCGCTGACCGGGCAGGTGCTGTCCTGCACGCACTGGGTCACCACGCTCGGCGTGTCCACGTCCTTGCCCGCCGAGATGTCGATGGCCAGCCGCACGTACTGGGCCATCGCCCACATCAGCGGGGTGGACGAGTTGTCCGGCTGGCCGAACGTGAACCCGCCGGTGCCGGTGCTGCCGCCCCAGACCTGCTCGGAGATCTGGTCGCCGGCGTTGGCCGCGCCGGCCATGGTCTGCAGCATGCGACTGGGCGCCGGTCAGGTTGCCGTCGGCCACGTCGTACTCGCCGCGCTCGCCGGTCAGCACCGGCCACGGGTTGCCCACCCCGGACCCGGTGTAGTCGCCGCCCGAGGAGGTCTCGCCGTAGCCGTCGAAGTTGTACCGGTGCCAGATCGGCCCCTCCGGGGTGTTGACCTCGAGCTCGGAGTCCACCACCGACAGCGTGTTGGTGATGTCGGTGGCGCTGGCCGACTTGATGCCGAGCCGGACCAGTTCCAGGAAGCTCGGGTCGACCACGGTGCGGTCGTCGTGGCTGCCGCCGCCGTTGGCGATGGAGATGGACGAGCCGGAGTTGGGGTTGCCATCCGGGGTGATCCGCAGGAAGTAGTCGCCGTTGCCGTACGGGCCGGTGGTGGTGTACGTCATGCTGTCCACCTCTGCTGCCCAGGACAGCGCCGTCGACTGGTAGGTAGCGGCCAGGCTGGTCGCTCCGTTGGTCTCGGCGATGGACGCGGCGCAGATCAGGCCGGCGATCTCGGCCGCCATGGTGGCCGGCGAGTAGCCGCCGTTCTCCTCCCAGCGCTCCTGCGGCGTGTACGGGCCGTTGGCCACCAGGTAGTTGGCCAGCAGCTCGATGTGCCCCCAGTCGGTCGAGTTGGTCGCGCCCAGCTGCTAGGCCAGGATGATCGGATCGGCGACCTCGTCCATCTGCAGCGAGCCGAACACGGTGTTGCCGTTCAGGAACGTGTTCTGCTTGACCGCGCCGCTGGATTCCTCCTCGTACGTGAAGATGTACTGCAGCGCCGCGTTGGCGTCGGTACTGTCCCCGGCGGCCAGCAGCGCGGAGGCCATCTCGTACTCGTCCCGGGTCCACACCACGTGGTAGCCGTGATCGCCGGCGCTGTTCGCGCTCACGCTGGTGCCCCACGGGATCGGTCGGCGCGGCGACGAACCCGCCGACGTAGGTCTTGTCCTCGTCGGCCTTGAGCTCCATCAGCGAGACGTAGTACTGCTGCTCCAGCGCGCTGCTGCCGGTCACCGACGCGGGCGGGCGTTCAGCCCGCTGACCCAGGTGTGCCAGCCGGACTCGAACGAGCTCTCCAGCGAGCTGAACCCGGTGGCCAGCGAGGCCGCCGCGTCGGAGATCGCGGCCGACTGGCTGGAATCGAAGGCCAGCGCCAGGGTGAACGTGGTCGACCCGCTGGCCGCCACCGGGATCTGCGCGACCTGGACGATGTGCCCGGCCGTGGATGCCGAGCTGTACGTGGAGGTCAGGCCGTAGCTGCTGGTGAGCATGCTGCTGCCGTCGCTGGAGGTGCCGACGTAGCCGGTGCTGGTCTGGCTGAACCCGGTCGACGCGGTCAGCGCGCTGGACACGGTGCCGTTGCTGGCCACCAGGTCACCGCTGGTGCTGTCGGTGCCGCCGGTGTTGCCCATGCCGTCGTTGTTCAGCTGCGGCAGGTAGTCGGCGTACAGCTGGAGCGAGCTGGAGCTGAGGTTGTCGAACGTGGTCTGGATCAGGATCACCGACCGCGACGGGTCGGCGACGTACGTCTTGGTGATCTTGAAGTCGCCGTTGGTGGCGGTGTTGACCTGCTGCCAGACCAGCGAGGTCGGGTCGACCAGGGAGATCGTGTGGGTGGTGTTGGCCGTCTCGGTGCTGGCGAACGACGACCCGTCGGTGACGATGTACTGCAGGCCGAACGTGTCCGGGGTGTCCGTCTCCGGGTAGAAGACGTTCTCCAGCTCGCCGTCGCCGAGCGTGTACCAGACCTTCGAGGCCGAGCCGAGCGAGTCGGCGAAGCCGGTCACGTTCGACTCGTTCCAGGTGGCGTTGGCCCCGGGCGCGCCCGGGGCGGTGGCGGCCAGCGCCGGGGTGGCCATGGTGACGCTGCCCGCCACGACCAGGGCCGCGGCGGTGAGTAAGCTCGCGCCGCGTCGTTTCCTTGTGCGCATTGCGTCCTCCCTCGCGCCGCTCATCCGGCCGGTGCGGTCGGCCCGGAAAGAGCCCGGGATCGCCTGCTGTCCGGTTTTGCGGCGGGACAATGGTTTCCCGCACAACATAGGATTGGCGGAAACAGCGGGCCAGAACCTAGCCCTGAAATAATTTAGAAATAAAGTGTCAAAGTTTCCGTAACATGCTCGTCATAGCCCGGATTGCCATTGACCTGTCTCGCCGGGCCGCGTGATACTCATTCCGCGGCGGGACCACCGGTCCACGCCGCGCTGACCAGTCTGGGTGCGGCCAACCGCCGCAAGGTCGCCGATGCACCGGCATCGAGTTGATCGCCGCCATGCCCGGAAGGTCGTCCCGTGTTCGCACTCCGCGCCGCCACCGCCGCGTTCAGCACCGTCGTCACCCTGGCCGTGCCGTCCGCCTTACCCGCCGCCCCGGCGGCCGCCGCCGAGGCCCGGGCGGCCGCGATCCGCCCCGCGGTCGCGGTCGCTGCCGCTGCCGCGCCGGCGGCGGCGCCGTCGGCGGCCAGCACCGGGGCCACCGGGGTCATCGTGCAGATGTTTGACTGGCCCTGGCCGGCCATCGGTGCGGAGTGCACCAGCGTGCTCGGCCCGGACGGGTACGGCGCGGTGCAGATCTCCCCGCCCGAGGAGGCCGTGGTGCTGGCCGCCGACGGCTACCCGTGGTGGCAGGCCTACCAGCCGGTCAGCTACAGCCTGAACTCGCGGTTCGGCACCGAGACCCAGCTCGCGTCGATGATCTCGGCCTGCCACGCCGCCGGCGTCAAGGTGTACGCCGACGTGGTGCTGAACCACATGACCGGCCAGGTCAACGGCGGGGTCGGAGACGACGGCACCACGTTCCCTGACAACTTCGACTACCCGCCGCTGTACAGCGAATCCGACTTCCACAGCTGCCACACCTCGATCACTGACTGGGACGACGAGTCCCAGGTGTGGAACTGCGAGCTGAGCGGCCTGGCCGACCTGGACACCGGGTCGAGCTACGTGCAGCAGCAGGAGGCTGGCTACCTGAACAGCCTGATCGCGCTGGGCGTGGACGGCTTCCGCTGGGACTCGGCCAAGGAGATGGACCCGGCCGACATCGCCGCGATCGAGGCGCTGCTGACCAAGCCGGTGTTCATCTACCAGGACGTCGAGTACGGGGCCGGGCAGCCGGTCACCCCGGACCTGTACGAGGGCACTGGGTCGCTGGAGGAGTACCGGTACGGCTGGGACCTGTACGACGCGTTCACCTCGGGCACGCTGGCCTCGCTGAGTGACTTCGGCCCGTCCTGGAACTCGGCGGGCATGGTGCCGAGCGCGGACGCGGTCGCGTTCGTGGACACCCAGGACACCGAACGGGCCGGCGGGGCGCTGACCTACGCCAACGGCGCGCAGTACATCCTGGCCAACGTGTTCTTGCTGGCCTGGGACTACGGCACCCCCAGGGTGCTGTCCGACTACGCGTTCAGCAGCTACGACCAGGGCCCGCCGAGCGCGGGGGGCAACGCGATCGCCACCCCGTGCTGCGGCAATGGAACCTGGGAGTGCGAGCAGCGCTGGCCGGCCATCGCCGGCATGGTGGGCTGGCACAACGCGGCGGGCACCGCGGCGGTGGCGAACTGGTGGAGCGATGGCAGCAACGTGATCGCGTTCAGCCGCGGGTCGGCCGCCTGGGTGGCCATCAACGCGGAGAGCGCGCCCGGTCACCGAGACGTTCAGCCACCGGGCTGCCGGCCGGCGCCTACTGCGACGTGATCAGCGGGTCGGCCGCCGCCGGGGGCTGCACCGGCACCACGGTGGTGGTGAACGCGGCGGGCCAGGCCACGGTGACCGTGCCGGCCATGGGCGCGGTCGGCATCGACGTGGCCGCCGAGGACAGCGCTGCGGCCGTGGCCGAGACCGTCACCGTGACCGTGCCGGCCGATACCGACGCGTCGGGCGACACGGTGTACCTGGCCGGGAACCTGTCCGTGCTCGGCGTGGGCCAGTCCGACTGGGCGCCCAACGGCATCCCGATGACCCGTCTTAACGCCAGTACCTGGACCGCGACCGTCCAGGCAGCCGCGGACGCCACGCTGTCGTACAAGTACGACCTGGGTGGCAGCTGGAGCAACGTGGAGGAGACGGCCAGTTGCGGTTACGTGGCCAACCGGAGCATGGCGGTAAACGGTGGCACGGTCAGCGACACCGTTGCCGCCTGGGCCGGTCTCGGTGGCTGCTGAAAATTTTCAGCCGGACGTATTCTGGCCGGATTCCGGTATTCCTTTCGCGCCGCCAGAGAAATAAGCAGTCCCATTCCCGGGCCGGCCGCAAGGAACCCTGCCGCAAGGAACCTCGGCGCATGGAATCTTGGCCCAGGGTGTCACAGCCGGCCTAGCTGCTCCGTCTCAGAGAACGCCCGGCCCGCAATACCGGCGGGCAGGCACGCTTTCGGAGGGAGCAGGACATGCGTATCTTCGTCGCCGGTGCGACCGGTGTCATCGGGCAGCAACTGCTGCCGCTGCTGGTGGCCCAGGGACACCAGGTCACCGGCACCACCCGGAGCCCGGCCAAGCTGGACCGGCTGCGCGCGCTCGGTGCCGAGCCGGTGATCCTGGACGGCCTGGACGGGGCGGCCGTCGGTGAGACGGTGGCCCGGGCCGAGCCGGAGGTGGTCATTCACCAGATGACCACGCTGGCCGGGGCCAACCTCGGAAACCTGCGCCGTTTCGACCGCGAGTTCGCCGTCACCAACCAGCTGCGCACCGTGGGCACCGACCATTTGCTGGCCGCGGCCCAGGCGGCCGGCGCCCGGCGGTTCATCGCGCAGGGCTACGCCGGCTGGCCCGGCGACCGGAGCGGCCCGCCGGTGCAGTCCGAGGATGACCCGCTGGACCCGGACCCGCCTGCGGGCCAGCGCGAGACGCTGGCCGCGTTCCGCCACCTGGAGCAGGCGGTCCCCGCGGCGGCTGGACTGGACGGGCTGGTACTGCGCTATGGATCGCTGTACGGCTACGGGGCCAGCGACGAGTTCTTCGACCTGGCCCGCAAGCGCAAGGTGCCGGTCATCGGCAGCGCCGCGGGTATCTGGTCGTTCCTGCACGTGGCCGACGCGGCCACGGCCACCGCGGCCGCCATCGAGCACGGTAGCCCGGGGCTGTACAACGTGGTCGATGATGAGCCAGCTACCGTGGCGGAATGGTTGCCTTTCCTGGCCCAGGCAGTGGGCGGCAAGCCGCCGTACCACATCCCGGCCTGGCTGGGACGGCTGGCCGCGGGCGAGGTCGGCATCTCGATGATGACCCAGGTCCGCGGCTGCACGAACGCCAAGGCCAAGCGGGAGCTGGGCTGGCAGCTGCAGTTTCCGAGCTGGCGGCTGGGGTTCACCCGCGGGCTGGCCGCCCCGGCCAGGTCCACCGCCGCCGATGCCTAGCCGGACGGCGGTGCCCACGGTGACCAGCGGTACCGCCTACCAGCAGTACCGGCCGCTGCTGTTCGCCATCGCGTACCGGATGCTGGGCAGCGTCACCGAGGCCGAGGACGTGCTGCAGGAAGCGTTCCTGCGCTACCACCGCGCCGAATCGGCCGGGACCGGCATCGAATCGCCCAAGGCGTACTTGTCCGCGGTGACCACCCGGCTGTGCATCGACGAGCTGCGCTCGGCCCGTGCGCGCCGCGAGGCCTACCCGGGTGAGTGGCTGCCGGAGCCGCTGCTGACCGCGGACAACGCCACGGCGACCGGGCCGGCGCCGGAGGACCCGGCCGCCGCGGCCGAGCGGGCGGACACCCTGTCCATGGCCTTCCTGCTGCTGCTGGAGCGGCTGACCCCGGTCGAGCGGGCCGTGTTCCTGCTGCATGACGTGTTCAGCTACGGCTACGACGAGGTCGCGTCGATCGTGGGCAAGACCGAGGACAATTGCCGCCAGCTGGCGCTGCGCGCGCGGCGGCACGTGGCCGACGGAAAGCCGCGCTTCGAGGCGTCCCGCGGCAAGCGGGACGAGCTGGCCGCGACGTTCTTCCGCGCGGTGCAGGACGGGGACCTGGATGGACTGGTCGGCATGCTGGCCGCGGACATCGTCGTGGTGGGCGACAACGCGGGCGTCCAGCCGAGCTGGCCGCGTCCGATCACCGGCCGGGACCGGGTCGGCCGGCTGCTGGTCGGGCTGGGCCAGCAGATCCAGGAGGCGGGCATCCTGATCCGCCCCACCGAGGTGAACGGCCAGCCCGGCGCGCTGTGCCTGGATTCTGGCGGCCGCATCGCCAACGTGTTCGTGCTGGACATCGCGGGCGGGCGGGTGCAGGCCATCCGCTCCGTCATCAGCCCGGGCAAGCTGCGCCACCTTGGCCCGCTGGCCGACCTGGAGCAGCTCCGCGACCAGCGCCGGGCAAACCGCGGGCATTGACCTTGAACCGGCCTGCCCGCCCGGCTGCGCGGCTTATGCTCATATCCCAGAGCGCGCGGAGGCTTGGGTGAGCGATTTCGACGAGATCCTGAAGCGGCTGGAAGTCCTGGAGACCCAGGTGGCCGCGCTGGCCGAGGCGCAGCACGAGGGGCGCCGGGCGGCCGACCTGTTCGCCATGGTGGACCGGGACGTGGCCGACCTGAACACCGCGTTCGGCTCCCAGCGCAAGCTGATGCAGGCGCTGCGCGATGAGCAGGCCGGCCAGGGGAGCAGCCTGGCCGAGCACGGCCAGGCCCTGGACGGGATCATCGCCACCCTGCGCGTCATCCATGACACCCAGCTCAAGCAGGGCCGGCACCTGGCCGAGCAGGGCCGCGTGCTGGCCCGGCTCGATCCCGGCCACTGAGCCGCCTGCACTGATCTGCTGATACTGAGTTTCCGGTTACGGGGGGATATCCAGATGCTCGATCACGTCTCGATCCAGTGCCAAGACCCGGCCGCGAGCGCGCGCGTTCTATGACGCCGTGCTGCCCACCGTCGGTGGCGGCCGGGTCATGGACTTCGGAACAGTCGTCGGCTATGGGATCGGCGGCAAGCCGGATTTCTGGATCGGCCCACACAATACCGGCGAGGGCTTCCGCGAGTCCCACCTGGCGTTCGAGGCGCCCAGCCGGGCCGCGGTACGGGACTTCTTCGCGGCCGCGGTCGGCACCGGCGCCGAAGTGCTGTACGAGCCACGGCTCTGGCCGGAGTATCACGCCAGCTACTACGGTGCGTTCGTCCGCGACCCCGACGGCAACAACGTCGAGGCCGTCTGCCACCTCCCCGGGGCCTGAGCCCGGACTTAGCCCGGAGACTGAGCCGGGGCCTTCGCCAGGGACTTGCCGGCCAGCTGGCCCAGGCCACCCTGCTGGCCACCGCGGACGACGCCAGCGTGGCCCAGGGATTCTTCGCCGTCACGGTGCGCCCCTGGCACGTGATGATGCAGGCCTAAGACTGTCGTTAGCGGATTGCCCACTGTGGCCCCTGTTGCAACCGGGACCACTGCGGTTGCACAATGTAATGTCATGATCACACATGGTCTCTGTGCGTCCCGGCTGCGAGCCGCCACCGCGGTCCTGGCCGGCCCAGCTCTGGCCCTGGCCCTGCTGGCCCAGCCAGCCAGTGCCCAGCCAGCCAGTGCCCAGCCAGCCACGCCCAGGCGGCATCGGCCCGGGCGGGCAGCGTGGCCGCGCCCGGCGCCTCCGCCCGGGCCCACATCCTGGCGCTGGCCCGGGCCGAGCTGAAACGCAACGACCTCAACTCGGTCATCCTCAGCGTCCGGGAGGGGCGGCGCAACATCGTCACGACCGCGCTGGGCAAGTCGATGACCGCGGTGCCCGCCACCACCGCCATGCACTTCCGGATCGGCTCGGTGGCCTTCGCCTACCTCAGCACGCTGCTGCTGCGCCTGCGGGCCGAGCACCGGATCAGCCTGAACGACCGGCTCTCCCGCTGGTTCCCGAAGCTGCCGCACAGTTCCCAGGTCACCCTGGCCATGCTGATCGAGACCCGGTCCGGGTACGCCGACTACGTGGCCCAGCCGGCCTTCCTGCGCAAGCTGGAGGCCAACCCGTTCCGGCAGTGGACCCAGCGGGAGCTGATCGCCTACGGCATCAACCCGAAGCTGTTCGGGACGCCGGGCAAGTTCCGCTACGCGCACACCAACTTCGTCCTGCTCGGCATGGCGCTGTCCCGGGCGACCGGCGAGCCGCTGGCCCGGCTGATGCGCCGCCAGGTGCTGGGCCCGCTCGGCCTGGCGGGCACGGACATCAGCAGCACCCCGAAGATCCCGTCCCCGGTACTGCACGCGTTCACCTCGGAACGCGGTAAGTACGAGGAGTCCACGTTCTGGAGCCCGTCCTGGAGCTGCGGCACCGGTGAGATCATGACCTCAAACCTCACCGACCTGGCCCGCACCGCGCAGGACATCGGCACCGGGGCGCTGCTGTCCAGGAGCGCCTACCGGATGCAGACCGCGCATATCTCGCGGCTCAAGCCCGGCGTCTACTACGGGATGGGCCTGTTCCTCGATCACGGCTGGATCATCCAGAACCCCAGCCTGAACGGCTTCAACGCGGTATTTGCCTACCTGCCGCCGCGGCATATCGCGATCGCCATCACCACCACGCTGGGCCCGCGGAGCATCTCCGGCCACAACTACAGCACCGACCTGACCCGGCAGATCGCCCGCTACCTGGCCCCCGGCCACCCGATCAGCTAGCGGCCAGCCCGGCGATCAGGTCGCGGGACGGGCCGGGGCCGAGCGCCTCGGCGCGCAGCCGCTCGAACACCGCCGTATAGGCCTGCACCTCGCCGGGATCGTCCAGCACCAGGCCGCCGGTCAGGTACTCGGTGTACACCACCGGAGGGTCGGCCGGGTCGGCGAAGTCGAGGATGGTGAACGGGCTGACCGGGTACGCCTGGGCCGCCGCGCCGGCCGGCAGCACCTGCAGCGTGACCCGGCCCTGGCCGGCCATCTCGGCCAGCTTCCGCAGCTGGGCCCGCAGCACGCCGGGCCCGCCCAGCTGCACCCGCAGCGCGCCCTCGCTCAGCACCAGGCACAGCTCCGGAGGCGGGGTGCCGCCGAGCACCACCTGTCTTTCCATCCGCAACGCCACCTGCCGCTCGATGCCGTCGGCCAGCCCGGCGCCGGGCGCGGTGCGCAACATCGCCCGGGCGTAGTCCTCGGTCTGCACCAGGCCCGGTAGCACCATCGGCTGAAAATCTCGCAGCCTGGCGGCCTCGGCTTCCAGCCCCAGATACGGCTCCAGCCAGCTCGGCGTGACCGGGCCGAACCGGTGCCACCAGCCCTTCCGCCGGGCCTCTCGGGCCAGCTCGACGAGCGCGTCGGCGGCTGCCCCGGTGACGCCGTAGACCTCAAGCAGTTCCCGCACGTCGCCGGGCCGCGGGTTGATCCGCCCAGTTTCCATCCGGCTGATCCGGGTGCCCGAGCAATCCAGCCGCTGGCCCACGCCCTCGCAGGTTAAGCGGGCCTGCTCACGCAGGCGGCGCAGCTCGGTGCCGAGACGCTTGCGCCGGACGGTAGGGCTGGGGGTAACGGCCATATCGTCTCCGTGCTCATACGAAACAGGACCATGGACCCTACATGAGCAGGGCAAAAGGCGCATAATGCCGGTAAGTGCCGCGCGTGTTGCTGCCGAGGTGTGGCCAGCGCACGCACGATACTGAGACGTATGATACGTCGTCGCATTTGCCGGGTCCGGAACCGGCACGCGCGAGGTACCCGAACTCCGGGGAGGTGATCCCCGCGATGCACCGGTTCAGCACCGGCCCGTATTCCGTGCTTGCCGCCGAAGATCCGGGGCCGGCCCGCCCGGATACTGGCTGGCTGCTGCGATCTGAGCTGGTGTTCGGCGCGCTGTCTGGCGCGGTGCCCTGCGCCCGGCTGCACGCCCGGCTGGTGCTGTTCGAGTGGGGCCAGGGTGGCCTGGCCGACTCGGTGGAACTGGTCGTCTCGGAGCTGATGACCAACGCGCTGCGCGCGGCCGCCCCGGCCAGCCGCGGCTGGGCTGGCAGCCAGGGCATCCTGGCCGGCCCGTCCGGCGGGCTGCCCCCCATCGGGTTCCGTATGGCCTCGGACGAGCGGCAGGTGCTGGTCGAGGTGTGGGACGGCAACCCGGCCCCGCCGCTGCAGGGCGCGGGGCCGGTCAGCGAGGACAGCGAGAGCGGCCGCGGCCTATTAATGGTGCAGCAGGTCAGCCGCCAGTGGGGGTACTACTACCCGGCCGCCGAGCCGGGTCAGGCCGGGCCCGGCGAGTTCCCGGTCAAGGTGGTCTGGGCGCTGGTCGCCGCCGTGCGCTGAGCCGCTACCCAGATTCAGCTGGCGGGAGCCCGGCCGGTGCTGCCCCGCACGGTCAGCTCCGGCGGCAGCAGCGCCACCTCGGTGGCCGCGCCGTCGGCCAGCCGGCGGGTCAGCATTTCCACGGCCCGGCGGCCCATGTCCTCGGCCGGGATGGCTACCGACGTCAGGTGCGGCGCCGTCCGCTCGGCCACCTCGTCCGGGCAGATGGCCACCACCGACATGTCCTCGGGCACCGTCCGGCCGGCCGTGCGCAGCACGCTGAGCAGCGGCGAGATGATCGCCTCGTTCTGCACCACGAGACCGGTGGTGCCCGGCCGGTCCTGCAGGATCCGGGTGATCGCCCCGGCCGCCGCCTCGTGGCTGGCCTCGCAGGGCCGGTGCACCAGCCGGAGGCCGCGCGCCGCCGCGTGCTCGGCCGCGCCGCACAGCGTCCGCTCCGCGAACCCGCTGCGCCGCTGGTACACCGCGGGCGCCTCGCCGATGAACGCGACCTCCCGGTGACCGAGCCCGGCCAGGTGCTCGACGCATAGCCCGCCGGCCGCGGCGAAGTCGAGGTCGACGCAGGCCAGCCCGGCCGTGTCAGCGGGCACCCCGATCAGCACCGCGTCGATGCCGGTCTCCCGCAGCATCGGGATGCGCTCGTCGGCCATGCCCACGTCCATCAGGATCATGGCGTCGGCCCGGGCGCTGACCGCGACCCGGCGGATGCCCTCCGGGCCCTCCTCGTTGGTCAGCAGCAGGACGTCGTAGCCGAACCGCCGCGCCGTGGTGGTCACGGCGATGGCGATCTCCATCATCACCGGCATGTACAGGTCCCCGCGCAGCGGCACGACCAGCGCGATGATGTTCGACCGGTTGCTGGCCAGGGCCCGGGCGCCCGCGTGCGGGTGGTAGTCGAGCAGTTCAATGCTGCGCTCGACCCGGCGCCGGGTGGCCGCGGATACCGAGCGCTTCCCGCTGAGCACGTAGGACACCGTGCTGGCGGCCACCCCCGCGTGACGGGCCACGTCGGCGAGTGTCGCCGCCATCTGCGCCCTCCCCAGGTGACCGAAATCGAAGCGCTTCGACCTCGGCTTACCTCATCGCCCCGAGGTGACTAATGTCCACAATATCATCGCCCCTCGTTCCGGCCGTCCGCTTTTTGCCCAGCTTGCAGCCCGTTTCGGCACCGTTCGGCGGGACCGAACACTGCCGCCCGCCCGCGCCGCCACCAGCCCAAGACACTGCCCCGAGCGAAGCGCTTCGCCCGCCCGCCTATGGCCTGCCCGCCACCTCCGCCCCCCGGATACCCGCCGCGGCCCGGCACCCCGCCACCGCGCCGCGACCCGGCCACCCGCAGCCCGGCCACCCGCCGCCACCCCATAACCCGGACCGCGTGATTGAAACAGTCATGCGGTCCGGTGTGACTGAATGATTCATTCATGTGGTGCGGTCTCGGTGGCGGGCGTCCAGGCCAGGGTGATTTGTACGGGTTTGGCGGCCGTCAGGTCGAGCTCCCAGGTACCCGGCCATAGCAGGCGGGTGGGCACGGTGGCCGTGCATTGCGCGTCTGCCGGGGCGGCCGGGCAGGTCAGCTCGATGGGCTGGCTGACCAGGCCGGTCAGTTCGGCCGCGGCGCTTCCCTCCCGCAGGTCCCAGGCCAGGTCGAGCCGGCCAGGGAGCAGCGTGCGGGCGCCGCGCAGCCGGCCAGCGGGCAGGAAGCCGGGCACCGCGGGCAGCAGCACCAGCCGGGCCTGCCGCCCGGGCCGGGCCGGCACCGAGTCGGCCAGCAACTCGGTGAGCAGGCCGGGCAGCGCGCAGGCCGCGTCCGCGTTGTACACCTGCCGCCCCGGGTAATGGCTGCTCATCAGCGAGCGGAAGAAGAAGTCCTGGCCGGTCAGCCCGGCCAGCCGGGCGCCGGCCAGCCCGGGCTGGTGCAGCCGGGCGGCGGCCAGCGCCTGGTGCAGCCAGCCGTGGGCCGAACCGTTCTCCGCGCCGCGCAGCCGCAGCGCCTGCACCGCCGCGGCGGCCAGTTCCGGGGTGTCCGCCGGGGTGATCTCGTGCAGCGGCCAGACCGGGTACAGGTGGCTGACGTGCCGGTGGTCGTAGCGGTCCGGCAGTGGCGGGCCACCCGGCGGCCAGGCCCATTCGGCCAGCGCCTGGTCCGGGTTGATCTGGTACGGCGGCAGCAGGCCGGCCAGCTCGCGCCAGTCCCGCGGCCGGCCGTCACCCGGTACGCAACGGTCCACCGCCAGCGCGGCTTCGGTCAGCGCGTGCCGGGCGGCGGCGATGTCCATGGTCGCGTTCACCGCCGCGGCGGTCCAGCCAGGCGGCCAGTTCTCCGGCGAGTACGACGGGGCGAACACCACCCGCCCGGCCGCATCGCGCACGGTCAGGAAGTCCTGGTAGAAGCGGGCCAGCTCGGTCAGTGCGGGCAGCACCGCGGTGCGCAGGAACTCGGCATCCCCGGTGGCATCGGCGTAGTCGAGCAGCGGGGCCAGCAGCCAGTCCGCCCCGGCCGTCCACATCTGGTGCGGCCATCCGGGGGCGAAGAGACGGAGCAGCCCGTCGGTCCCGTCGCCCTGAGCCGGGGCCAGGATGCCCTCGCAGCCGAAGATCCGCCGCGCGTTGACCCGCCAGTCATCGAGCTGGGCCGCGACCAGCCCGGCCAGCGCGTGCACCGCGGCAGGCACGTCCGTGGTCACCGCCCCGGCCAGCTGCAGGTTGAGGTTGGCGTTGCCGCTCAGGCAGTTGCCCCAGGCCGCGTGCCAGTCGCCCTGCCACAGTCCGGTCAGCCGGGGCGGCAGCAGCCCGCTGGCCGCCAGCAGCAGGTACCGGCCGGAGTCGAACAGCTTCTCCAGCAGCGCGGGCAGCGGCCGGCCCGGGCTGGCCGCCTGCTCGGCCAGCAGCTCGCCCACCGGGCGGGCCCGGTCCGCCGGGCTGGCCCCAAGGTCCAGGCGGACCTGGCCGTAGGCGGCCCGGTGCAGATCGGTGTGCTCGGCCAGCAGGGTCTGGTAGTCCGCCGCCCCGGTCAGCCCCGGCCCGTTCACCTGGGTCAGCAGCAGCACCTCGGCCGCGCCGGTCACCCGCACCGCGTCCGCCTCGGCGGTGCACCGGCCGCCTTCGCCGGCGATGACCCGGGTGGTGCCCGAATACCCTCCGGATTCCGGCGCCGGGTAGCCCACCTGCACGTCCAGCACCGCGCCGCGGCCGGCGGCCCGTACGCGCGGCCGGGCGCGGAGCCCGGCGGGCGCGCCCGGCAGCGCCGCCTCATGCCGCACCACCAGGTCCAGCCGCCCGGCCGTCACGTGCTGGACCACCACGTCCCGTGCCCGGGACACGAAGCAGGTGCGCCGCCCGGCCGCCCTGTCCGGCCCGGACCACCCCGCGGTGATCAGGCCGTCCGCGAAGTCCACCGCGCGCCGGTACCCGGTCACTGGGCCCAGGTCAGGCAGCGCCGACCGGACCGCGAACGCGGGGTGGAACGGCTGCGGCGGATGCTCCGGCCAGCCCGCGCAGAACCGGTCCAGCGCGGCCGCCGACTCCCCGGCCAGCAGCAGCGCCCGCACCTCGGCCAGCGCCGGCCAGCTCCGGTGGCGGCTGGCCCGCGGTGCCGTTCGGCTGGACCAGGCGGTGCTGCGTGACGATCACCGTCTCGTCCCGCGGCTGGCCGAAAGCCAGCGCACCGTGCCGGCCGTTGCCCGCGACGAACGCGTCCTCCCAGGCCGCGGCCGGCTGGCCGTCCCAGATGCCCGGCCCGCTCACCGCCTGCCGGCCGGGTCGCCGTACAGGATGCCGCGCCCGTTCGTGCCCAGGTATACCCGGCCGAACACCCGCGGGTCGCCGGTGATGGTCTGCCCAATCCAGGCCCACTGCTGCGCGCCGGTGTTGATCCGCAGCCAGCTTCCGGCCCCGTCGGTGGACCGGAAGATGCCCTGCACGCCGCCGACGATCCCGGCCAGGTAGATGGCCGGATATCCGGCTCCCGGCGCGGCCCGCCCGAAGCCCAGCGTGGCCACCGTGCCCACGCTGCTTACTTTGCTGAACGCCAGTGCCCCGTCGGTGGAGTGGTAGAGCGCGCCGTCGCCCGCGGTCAGCCACAGATCACCGGCCCGGCCGGGCACGGTGTGCAGTTGCGGGGCGCTGCTGGACTGCTCGGACCCGACGCCGCCGGGCAGCCCGGTGGCCGCGGCGGTGAACGTGGCCCCGCCGTCGGTGGACTTCAGCACCGTGCCGTCGGCCGGGTCGAACGCGTAGAACACCCCGGGCTGGACCGGGTCGGCCACCGGCATCAGGCCCTGGGCCAGCCCGGTCACCGGCGTCCAGGTCTGCCCGCCGTCCGTGCTGTACGCCGGTGGTGCGTCCACCGGTGCCCAGACGATGCGCGACCCGTCGGCCGACACCGCCACCACGCCGGCCCCGGCCGAGCTGCCCGGCGGCAGCGTCATCGCGGTCCAGGACGCGCCGCCGTCGGTGGACCAGTCGCCGCCGGAGTAGCCGGCCTCGGCCACGTCCAGCGGGGCCGCGCCAGCCTCGCCGATGCTCTCGCCGCTGCCCAGGATGGGCTGGATCATCCCGGTGGATGGTGAGCTGGCCAGGCTGGTGTGGCAGAACCCGCCCAGGTCGCCGACCGCGGACAGCAGCGTGCACGGGCCGGTGGGCGGCGCGACCAGGTCGTTGACCGCGGTCTCCTCGATGCCCTCGGCGGCCGCCGAGGACCAGGTGGTGGGCTGGCCGTGATCGGCGGCGGTGACGTCATCCGAGCCGAACACGGTGGCCCCGGTGCCGAACAGCACATGGTTCGGGTTGAACGGGTCGATCGCGACCGATGCGATCCACCAGCCGAACTTGGGCGTGCCTCCCCAGGCCAGGAACGGCGACGCCGAGATGTCCAGCTTGGCGTTGGCGCCGATGTCTGCCCAGGTCGCCCCGCCGTCAGTTGACCGGTAGATGGTGTTGACCGGCGACCAGCGGTCGTTGGTGGCCACCATGACCGTCCCAGGGTGCTCCGGGTCCACGGCCAGCCCGGCATAGCCGAAGGCCGGGTTGCCGTCCGCGCCCGGCACCTCCGGGGTGATGTTGGTCCACGTCCCGGTGCCCGTGCCGTACTTCCACACGCTGCCGTTGGTCATCCCGTTCGGCCCGGGCTGGTTGGCGTAGTCCACGTAGAGCGTGCCGTCGCTGGCCAGCACCCCGTGCTGCGGCATCATCCCGGTGGGCTGGCCGGGCACCAGCTGCCAGCTGGCCCCGGCGTCGGTGCTCTCGTACAGGCCGGTGCCGCTGGCATCTCCGACGAAGATGGTCCGGGTCGGCTGGCCGCGATGCCCACCCACGGCGTCGAACGTGACGAACGACAGGCCGATGTCGTCCGGCGTGCTGGTCACCGGGAAGCTGGCCACCTGCGCCCAGGTCACCCCGCCATCGGTGCTGCGCCACAGCCCGTTCGCGGGCGAGGCCAGGTACAGGATGCGGTCGTCGTCCGGGTCCACGGCCAGCCGTTCGCCCATATTCCGGCCGTCCTGGTTGGACGCGAGCTGGATCGGCAGGTCGGTGACCTGCCAGCTGCGGCCCTGGTCGTCCGACCGGAGGATCTCCCCGTCCAGCGGCACCGCCCAGGGCTGGGTGTACTCGCCAGCCGCCACCCAGACCCGCGCCGGGTTGACCGGGTCGGTGGCGATGGACTCCACCCCGAGCTCGTTCCAGTCATCGAAGCCGGTGGAGTCCATCAGCGGTACCCACCGCCGCGCGGCGGGGTCCCAGCGGTAGGCGCCGCCGATGTCGGTCCGGGCGTAGGCCAGCCCGGGCTCGGTGGGGTTGAACACGATGCCATCCACGAACCCGCCCCCGACGATCTGCACGTTCCGCCAGGTGTACGCCGTGGTTGTGGTGCTGGCAGCGCTGGCCGGTGCGGCCAGGCCGGCCAGCAGCAGGACGCTGGCCGCTAACGGGGCAACGATGCGCATCGGTCGGGGTCCTCTCCGGACGGGACGCGGTTGCTAGCCCTTGATCGCGCCGAGCAGCACGCCCTTGGTGAAGTGCTTCTGCACGAACGGGTAGGCGATCAGCACCGGGACGACGGTGAGCGCGACCACCGCCATCTGCAGCGACAGCGGCGCGATCTGCTGGCTGCCGAGCACCGAGCCGATCCCGGTGGTGCCGCTGCCCGGCATGGTCATGCCCATCGTGACGTAGTCGTACATGACCATCTGCAACGGCCAGCGCACGCTGTCGGCCGGCATGAACAGCAGCACGTTGAACCAGGAGTTCCAGTAGCCCACGGCGTAGAACAGCGCGATCACCGCGGTGACCGCCTTGGACATGGGCAGCACGATGCGGCGCAGGATGGTCCAGTCGCTGGCCCCGTCGATCCGGGCGCTCTCGATCACGTCGCTGGCCGATGTTGGTGAAGAACGCCCGCATCACGATGATGTTGAACACGGACACCGCGCTGGGCAGGATCAGCGCCCAGTACTGGTTGTAGCCGCCCAGCGCCGACACGACCAGGAACAGCGGGATGATGCCGCCGTTGAAGAACATCGTGACCAGCATGATCCACAGGATCGTGCGGTGCCCGAACGAGCCCTTGCGGGACAGCCCGTAGGCGGCCAGCACGGTGACCACCATGGAGAACGCCGTGCCGACCGCGGTGATGGCCAGGCTGATCAGCAGCGCCCGGCCGACCACGCCGCCCTGGATGATCAGCTTGTAGGCGTTCAGCGTCAGCCCGTGCGGCACCACCACCAGGCCGCCCGCGATGTTGATCGACGCCTGGGTGGAGAAGCTGGTCAGCACGATCGAGTACATCGGCAGCAGGACCAGCAGCAGGATGACCGCGATCGTGCCCACCTTGGCGCCCTGGCCGGCCGCCGACGGCTGCTCCTGCCAGATCGGCCGCCGGGGATCGCGGCGCCGCTGCGCGAGCGTGGTCATCCCAGGCTCCCTTACTTGTGGTGGTACAGGCCGTCTTCGCCGAACAGGTGAGCCACCTTGTTGGCGGCCAGGATGAGGATCAGCGAGGTGACGCCGAGGAACAGGCCCGCGGCCGCGCCGTAGCTGAAGTTGCCCTCGACGATGCCGAACTGGTAGGCGAACGTGGTGATCACCTCGGACGCGTTCGGCCCGACCGCGCCCCGCTGGATCAGCATCTGCTCGAAGCCGAACGTCAGCGCGTAGCCCAGGTTCAGGATCAGCAGCAGCACCGTGATCCCCTTCAGCCCGGGCAGCGTGATGTGCCGCAGCCGCTGCCACCAGCCGGCCCCGTCCACCGCGGCCGCCTCGTACAGCGACGGGCTGATCGCGGCCAGCGCGGCCAGGTAGACGATCATCGACCAGCCGGCCTCTTTCCAGATCAGCTGGGAGGCGACCAGGAACTTGAACGCGCCCGGGTCGGTCATGATGTTGACCGGGTTGGCCACGCCGTGCTGGCGCAGGAACGTGTCCAGCAGCCCGGTGCCGCCGAGCATCTGCTGGAAGATGGTGATCACCATCACCCAGGAGAAGAAGTGCGGCAGCGTGACCACGCCCTGGATGATGCCGCGGGTCCGGCGGCTGAGCAGGCTGTCCAGCAGGATGGCCAGCGCGATCGGCACCGGGAAGAACAGCAGCAGCTGGACGGAGAACAGCACCAGCGTGTTGGTGAACGCGTGCCAGAAGCCGGGGTCGGTGAACAGCTGCTGGAAGTTGGCCAGGCCGACCCACGGGCTGTGCAGGAAGCCGTCGTACAGGTCGTAGCTCTGGAACGCCATGACCAGGCCGAGCATCGGGGTGTATCCGAATACGCCCAGCAGGAGCAGCGCGGGCAGGGTCATCAGGATCAGCGACCGGTCCCGGCGCAGCTTGCGCCGCCACGAGAGCCGCCGCGGCGCCGGGCCGGCCCCGGCCTGGCCGGCCCGGCGTTTCGCTGCCCGGGCCGGCCGCTGCGGCCGCGTGGTGGTGGCGGACATCCAGGCCCGGCTACGCGTCGCCGTACTTGGCGCGGATGTGGTCGAAGTACGTGCGCAGCGCGTTACCGCCGTTGCGCTGCCACTCCTTGACCGCCGACTGGAAGTCGGCGACCGTGCTCCGGCCCCTGACCACCTCCTGGATGATGTTGCCGGTGCTGGCGGTGAACGTGGCCGCCGCCATCGCGTTGTTCAGGCTGGACGGCGGCGCGATGTTCATGTCGTAGAACAGCGGTTTGTAGCCGTACCTGGCGTTGCGCTGCTCGAAGATCGCCCGGGACCGGGTCGTCGCGGCGTAGCCCGGGCTGCTGAGCACCTGGTTGGGCGAGGCGAGGAACGAGTAGGTCTGCGCCACCTGCTTGTTGCCGGTCGCGGTCAGCACCGGGCCGCTGCTGGTCATCGTGTAGTCGGTGGCCGGCGCGCCGAAGTTGACCAGGGTGTACTCGTAGGAGCCGAACGGCGCGGCCAGGTAGTTGGCGATCCGGAGCATTTCCTCGATCTGGCTCTTGGTCAGGTTCTTGTTCAGGTAGCTGAACCATTCGGTGCCGTTGGCCAGCGCGATCTTCGGCGTGCCGGAGCCGCTCGCGGTGAAGAACGGGAACGCCATCCGCACGTAGCTCTTGTTGGCCGCCTGGCCGGACTGGGTGTCGGCGCCGAGCCAGGCGCCCTGCCCGTCGAACGTGATCAGCTCCTGGCCGCTCCAGAACCGCTGCTTGGCCGAGTTGGTGTCCTGCGCGATCGCGTCCGGGTTCATCATCCCGGCCTTGACCACCTTGGCCAGCCAGTTCATCGCCTCGATGATCTGCGGCGTCTCCCAGGCGGCGAGCAGGTCGCCCTTGTCGTTGGTGGCCCAGTTGGGCGGGTTGGGCGGGATGTTGAACGGCTGCAGCAGGGCGGTCCAGATGTCATCGAACGCCCACTGCTTGTTCTTCGGGTCGTTGATCTCCTTGCCCAGGTTGTACAGGTCGTCGATGTTCTTGATCTGCGGCGTGCCCAGGCCCATCTGGTCCAGGATGTCGGCCCGGTAGTACAGGTAGCCGGCCACGGTGAACTCGGTCGGGAACACCGGGATGCCGTAGATCTTGTTGTTCCAGATGCCCGCCTGCCAGGCGCCGGGGAACAGCGCGGCCAGGTTCGGGTACTTCTTGACCTTGTCCCCGGACAGGTAGGGGGTCAGGTCGGCCAGCTTGGCCGCCGACGGCCTGGCCGAAGTTCAGTGGCGCGGTCCAGAACGTGGGGATCTGGATCCAGTCCGGCAGTTTGTTGCCGGAGAACAGCGGCGGCAGGATGTTGTTATACGTGTTCCCGTTGGATGGCTGCATGGTCAGCGTGGCGCCCAGCGCCTTGTTGACCGCCGGTAGTAGGTGTTGCCGCTGGGCGACGGGATCGAGGCCCACAGCGGGGTGATCCCGGTGTAGCTGCCGCCGTTGCCGGGGACGTCGTGCACCGTGTGCACCAGCGTGGTCGGGTAGGTCAGGAAGCCGGGTGACGAGCCATCCACGCTCGCGTACTGCGGCTTGATCAGGTTGCTCGGCACGTAGCTCGGCATGATCTTTTCGATCTGGCTCTCGCTCGTGGTGCCGGTGCCGCCGCCCCCGGACTGGCCGCAGCCCGCTAATAACGGCGCGGCGGCGACGGCGCCGGCCGCGGCCGCGGCGGTGCCGAAGAAGGCCCGGCGGTTCATGCTGGCGCCGCCTGCGGAGGTATCGGCGGCTCTCATGGCTTGGCTCGCATAACTGGCACAACCTTTCGTCCGTCGTGGTGTCGGCAGAGCGGTCGAAGGATTGTCGAAGCGCTTCGATGTTGCGCCGAGGTTACGTCAGGCCATTTACCGCGAGCAAGAGGTAACCGGTAATTCGTCAGAAGGTGTGGCGAATCCGTGATGGGGGCCCAAGCCTTGACACCAGCGAACTCAAGTGACAGCGTCGAAGCGCTTCGACTAGTGGGGCTGGGGAGGGGAGCAGTGGAGGGCCGGTGGACCAGGCAGAACTCAGCCGCCGGGCGGACGAGATCCTCGCCCAGCTGACCACCGGGGAAAAGATCGGGATGCTGCACCAGTGGTCGCCGGGGTGCGCCGGCTCGGCATCGCCCCGTTCACGACCGGCACGGAGGCCCTGCACGGCGCCGCCTGGCTGGGCCCGGCCACGGTCTTCCCGCAGGCCGTGGGGCTGGGCGCGACCTGGGACCCGGACCTGCTCGGCGCGGTCGGCGCGGCCGTCGGCGCGGAGGTGCGGGCGCTGCACCGGCAGGATCCGGCGGTCAGCCTGAACGTCTGGGCGCCGGTGGTCAACCTGCTGCGTGACCCGCGCTGGGGGCGGAACGAGGAAGGTTACTCCGAAGACCCGCTGCTGACCGCGCGGCTGGCCACCGCCTACTGCGCCGGTCTGCGCGGCGCCCATCCGGTGTTCTGGCAGACCGCGCCGCTGCTCAAGCACTTCCTGGCGCACAACAACGAGACCGCCGGGACACCACCTCGGCCATGGTCCGGGCCCGGCTGCTACACGAATACGAGCTGCCGCCGTTCCGCGGTCCGGTGCAGGCGGGGGTCGCGGCCGGGGTGATGCCCGCGTACAGCCTGGTCAACGGCCGGCCTAACCACGTCTCGCCGCTGCTCGGCGACGCGCTGCGCCGCTGGGCGGACGGTGGCGAGCTGGTGGTGTGCAGCGACGCGTACGCGCCGTCCAACCTGGTGGACACCGAGCACTACTTCGCCTGCCATGAGGAGAGCCACGCCGCCGCACTGCGCGCCGGGGTGGACAGCTTCACCGACCAGGGCGCCGACCCTAGCGTGACCGTGGCCCGGCTCACCGCCGCGCTGGATCAGGGCCTGCTCAGCCAGGCCGACGTGGACCGGGCGGCACGGCGGCTGCTGCTCCTGCGCCTGCGGCTCGGCGAATTCCACCCGGACCTTGACCCGTACCGGGACGGCCCGGCCAGCATCGATCCGGCTGAGCACCGTGACCTGGCCCGCCGGGCCGCCCGGGCCTCGATCGTGCTGCTCAAGAACGACGCCGGGCTACTGCCGCTGGACCCCTCGGGCCGCGCGTAGCCGTGGTCGGCCCGTTCGCGGACACGCTGCGCACCGACTGGTATAGCGGCACGATGCCGTATCAGGTCACGGTCGCGGCTGGGCTGCGCGAGGCGCTGGGGGTGGGGGAGTCAACCGGGGCCGATGGCGTGCGTGAGGCGCTGCCCGGCACCGCCGTCACGGTGGCCGACGGCGCGGACCGGGTGCGGGTCGGCGCGGCCACCCCCGGCGCCCCGGGGCTGGGCGAGTTCGACGTGCAGCACTGGGGCCCGGGCACCCCGGCGGCGGACGGCCTGGCCCCGGCCGCCGACGTGATCACGCTCCGCTCGGTGGGCACCGGGCAGTACCTGACGGTGCGCGACGACGGCACGCTGGCCGCCGATCAGGACCGGCCCAACGGCTGGGTCGTTCGTGAAACGTTCGCGCTCGAGCCGGCCGGCGCGGCCAGAGCCGCTAATCCTACATATGTCGGATTGGGCGGGTTGGCGGAGCCGGGGGACGGCGACATCGTGCTGCGGTCCATTGCAACGGGCCGCTATCTGGCCGCGGACAGCGCGTCCGGTGAGGTCCGGGCCTGCGCGCCGGACGTCGGCCGGCGCGCTGCCGTTCCGCTGGGAGGTGCCGCGGGACGGGACGGCCGCCGCGGCCCGGCTGGCCGCTGAGGCCGGTAGCTGCGTGCTGGTGGTGGGCAACGACCCGCTGATCAACGGCCGGGAGAACCAGGACCGGGCCACACTGGCCCTGCCGCCCGCCCAGGACCGGCTGATCCGCGCGGTGCACGCGGCCTGCCCGCGGCTGGTCCTGGTCGTGCTGAGCAGCTACCCCTACGCGCTCGGCTGGGCCGCGGACCACGTGCCCGCGATCGTGTGGGCCAGCCACGGCGGGCAGGAGACCGGCCGGGCGCTGGCCGACGTGCTGACCGGTGCGGCCGAGCCGGCCGGGCGGCTGGCGCAGACCTGGTACGCCGCCGACGAGGACCTGCCCGGGCTGCTCGACTACGACATCATCAAGACCCGGCGCACCTACCTGTACTTCGACGGCTGCCCGCTGTACCCGTTCGGGCACGGGCTGGGCTACACCACGTTCCGCTACTCCGGGCTCCGCCTGGACCCACCCGAGGTGGACCCGGACGGCACGCTGACCGTCACGGTTGAGGTGACCAACACCGGCGCCCGGCCCGGGACCGAGGTGGTGCAGTGCTACACCGGCCCGGTGGCACCGCGCCACCCCCGGCCACGCGGTGCGCTGGCCGGGTTCACCCGGTTGTGGCTGGCCCCCGGCGAGACCGGCACGGCCGAACTGCGGGTGCCGGTGTCCGCGCTGGCCTACTGGGATGTGGCGGCCGGCCGGATGACCGTCGATCCCGGCGACTACCTGGTCAAGGTGGGCTCGTCCAGCGCGGACATCCGGCAGTCCGGCTGGCTGCGGGTGCGCGGCCAGGCGGCGCCGCCGCGGCCGGTCCGCGGCCGGTGGGTCCGGGCCGCGGACTTCGATGACTACGACGGCATCACGCTGGTGGACGAGAGCCGGGAGCGGGGGGACGCGGTGACGCCGGCCGGCCCGGTCCCCGGCTGGATCCAGTTCCGTGACACCGACCTCGGGCCGGGCCCGCTGACGCTGACCGTCCTGGGTGGCGTGCGACGATCCGGCCCCAGCCACCGTGGTGTGCCAGGCCGGGACGCGGTGCGCGCCGCTCGGCCTGGTCACCGTGCCGCCGACCGGCAGCCGGTACGCCTACACCGAGGTCAGCGTGCCCCTGCGGGAAGTGTCTGAGCCGGGCCCAGCCGACCTGTACCTGGTGCTGGACGGCCCGGTGCGGCTGGCCGCGTTCCGGGTGCACCCGTGAGCACCAGCGGCGGCCTGTGGTTCGGCGGGGACTACAACCCCGAGCAGTGGGACGAGCCGGTCTGGGCCGAAGACGACGCGCTGATGCGCACGGCCCGGGTGAACACCGCCACCGTCGGCGTGTTCTCCTGGGCCCTGCTCGAACCCGAAGAAGGCCGGTACGACTTCGGCTGGCTGGACGCCACCCTGGACCGGCTGGCCGCCCACGACGTTCAGGTGATCCTGGCCACCCCGACCGCGTCCCCGCCGCCCTGGTTCACGCTGGCCTACCCGGACGCGATGCCGGTAACCCGGGACGGGGTGCGGCTGACCCACGGCAGCCGGGACACCTACTGCGCGGCTGCGCCCGACTACCGGGCCGCCGCCCGGCGCATGGCCGCCACCCTGGCGGCCCGGTACGGCCGGCATCCGGCGGTGGCCCTCTGGCACGTGCACAACGAATACGGCACGCAGTGCTGGTGTGAGCACGCGGCAGTGGCGTTCAGAAGCTGGCTACAGAAACGGTACGGCGCGGACGCGGACGGCCTGGCTCAGCTGAACGCGGCCTGGGGAACTACGTTCTGGGGCCAGCGCTATTCGGCCTGGCCGCAGGTCCTACCGCCGCGGGCCACCCAGTGGCGGGGCAATCCGGGTCAGCTGCTCGACTTCCGCCGGTTCTGGTCGGACGAGCTGCTGGCCGCGTACTGCGAGCAGCGCGACGAGATCCGGGCGGCCGCCCCGGGCGTGCCGGTCACCACCAACCTCATGCTGCCGGACTACCAGGTCATCGACCCGTGGGCGTGGTGCCGCGAGGTGGACGTGGTCGCGGTGGACCATTACCTGTCGTCCACCGGGCCGGACGGGCACGCCGACATCGCGTTCGCCGCCGACCGGGCCCGGTCCTGGGCGGGCGGCCAGCCGTGGCTGCTGATGGAGCAGGCCACCCGGCTGGTCTACGCGGGCGGCCGGATGCTCAGCCGGCCGCCGGGCCGGATGCTGCGGGACAGCCTGGGCTACGTCGCGCGCGGCTCGGACAGCGTGCTGTTCTTCCAGTGGCGGGCGTCCCGGGCCGGGGCGGAGATGTGGCACTCCGCGATGGTGCCGCACGCCGGCCCGGACACCGCCGCGTTCCGCGAGGTGGCCGCGCTCGGTGCGGCCGTACAGCGGCTCGGTGAGGTGGCCGGCAGCACGCTCACCGCGCGGGCCGCCGTGCTGCTCGACGCCGACTGCTGGTGGGCCCTGGACAGCCAGGGGCTGCGCGGCGCGGACCTGCGCTACCTGGACGCGGTGCGCCGCGACCACGCCGCGCTCTTGCGGGCCGGTGTCGTGTGCGACGTGGCCCGCCCGGCGGCGGACCTGTCCGGATACCGGCTGCTGCTGGCCCCGGCGCTATACCTGGTCACTGACGCGGGGGCCGAGGCGCTGCGCCGGTTCGTGGCCGGCGGCGGCGTGCTGGTCGTGTCGTTCGGCAGCGGACTGGTCGATCAGGCAGGCCAGGTCCGGCTGGGCGGCTACCCCGGGGCGCTGCGCGACCTGCTCGGCCTCCGGGTCGAGGAGTTCTTCCCGCTGCCGGACGGTGAGACCGTGCCGCTGTCGTCGGGCGCACACGGCCGGACCTGGACTGAGCTGATGACGGTCTCCAGTGCCGAGGTACTGGCCAGCTACGCGGCCGGCCCGCTGGCCGGCCACCCGGCGATCACCCGGCACCAGGTGGGGCCGGGCAGCGCCTGGTACCTGTCCACCGAACTGGACGGCGCGGCCCACGACCAGGTCATCGCGGCCGCGCTGGCCGCGGCCGGGCTCACCCCGGAGGTGCCGGGGCTGACCGCGGGGGTGGAGGCGGTGCGGCGGCGGGGGGCTGGGAGGCAGTCCTGGCTGTTCCTGCTCAACCACACCACCGAACCCGCGACTGTCCCGGCCAGGGGCGTGGACTTGCTGACCAGTGCCGAGGCAGCGGGCTCAGTTCAGCTCCCGCCGGGAGGCGTCGCGGTGATCCGTGAGGCCAGTCATCATGGTCCGTGACTTCAGCGTGACGGTTCAGAATTCTTTCCTGAGCCGATCGAGTTCCTGGACCCGCTCGCGTAGGCGCTCATACGCTGGCCGCTCACGGATGCGGGCCAGCGCCCAGTTGATCGCGTCCGCGCGAGTCTCCGCGATGCCCGCCATGATCAGCGTGTTGACGGTTTCCAGGCCCGAGCGGCCCAGCGTCGCGTGCATGTCCACCCGGGTTCTCCCCCCGAGTTCCCATGCCCGCGCATCGGCAAGCCTTTCCCCGATCAACAGGTGGAACCGGGGGCCGTGGCCGCTGCGGTCCACAGTTTTCTCGCAGGTGAACTCGACCAGCCTGATCTCGCGGAGCTTCTCGGCCAGGTAGCAAGGGAACTGCTCTATCGCCTCATGATGAGCGCGTTCGAATTCCAGCACCGACCGCTCGTAGTCCTCGGGCCCGTCCGCCGCGAGCAGCACCCGGACCCACAGGTCTCCCGGCTCGATCTCCGGGTCGTCGCCGTATTGCAGCAGCACCACCTGCCGCACCCCATCACCCGGGAAACGCTCTCTCGCCTCGGCGTCGATCTCACGTTCAATGTCGGCCAGCCCAACCCGGTCCATCGCGGCCTCCCGATCGGCGGGAAATCCAAGCTAGTACCGCGATTTATCCGGGGCAACGCAATATTCGCCCGCGCCCGGCCGCCCTTACCCGCGCTTCCGTCCCCCCTGGCCGCTGGAGACAGCAGACGGTTGATCACGATTCTGGCGAGGACGGGCGAGGGGGGCGGCGGTTGCGGAGGGCCAGGACGGCGTTCCAGCGGGCGGCGCCGGCCAGGTCGCGGGCCCGTTCGGTGAGCCGGTAGTCCTGGCGGGCGGCCGCGTCGGCGATGGCCCGGTCCAGGTCGTGGCCGCACCGGTCCAGCACCGTGTCGAAGTCCCGGCGCACCGGTTCCAGCAGGTCGTAGCCGAATGACCGGTGCAGCCGCGGGAACAGCGGCTTGAACAGCCGGGCCCGCTCGTGCAGCCCGGACGAGTAGGACATCATGTCCTTCGGCCGCCGCCGGATGTAGTCCGGCACGAAGTCGGCGAACGCGTGCCGGAGGATCCACTTGTCCTGGCCGTGCCGCTGCTTGAAGCCGCGCGGCAGCCGCATGGCCAGCTCGACCAGGGCCAGGTCGAGGAACGGGACGCGCAGCTCGGTGCCGTGCCCCATGCTGGCCCGGTCCAGCCGCTGCAGCTCGGTCCGGCACAGGTTGCGGATCTTGTGCAGGAACAGCCGCCGGGCCTGGTCCTCGCTGGACTGGAAGTACATCGGGTAGCCGCCGAACAGCTCGTCCGAGCCGTCGCCGGACAGCACCACCTTGACCCCGAGCTGGTGGATCCGGCGGAACAGCGGCACCGACACCACCTCGTTGATGATGTCGCCGTACTCGGTCAGCTCACCCAGCCGGATGGCCTCCCGGATGTCGGCCAGCTTGATGTCCCCCGGGCGGAGCTCGATGACCTCGTGTGGCACGCCGAGCTCGGCGGTCAGCCGGCGCGCATAGGCCAGGTCCTGGCTGCCTGGCGCCCCGATGGTGAACGCGACGCAGTCCGGGTGCATCTCGCGCACGTGCAGCAGGGCCAGCGTGCTGTCCAGGCCGCCGGACAGGATGACCCCGACGGTCAGCCCGGTGTCCACCCGGACCCGGATGCTGTCCTCCAGCGCGGCCCGGATCAGCTTGGCCGCCTCATCCGGGTCCTCGATCTCCGGCTGGTCCTCGCCCAGCCGTAGGAGGTTGACGTAGGGCGCCAGGTCCGGCCGGCCGCCGCGGCCGGGGCACCGGCCGCGGCCCAGCCCCCCTCGGCCCAGCCATGGTGCCCCGGCGGCACCTCGCTGACCGGCGCGCCCACCCCCGTCAGCGCCTTGACCTCCGACGCGATGTACAGGCAGCCGCCCGAGCGGGACCAGTACAGCGGCTTCACCCCGAGCGGGTCCCGGGCCAGGTAGACGCGGTCGGCCGCGGTGTCGGCCAGGGCGAACGCGAACTCGCCGCGCAGCCGCCGGACCGCGGCCGCGCCCCACTCCAGGAACGCCTCCAGCACCACCTCGGTGTCGCTGTCGCTGCGCAGCTGGTGCCCGCGGCTGGCCAGTTCGGCCTGCAGTGCCCGGTAGTTGAAGACCTCGCCGTTGTAGCAGAGCACCCAGCGGCCGTCGGCCGACCGCCAGGGCTGGATCGCGTGCTCCGCGTCCACGATGCGCAGCCGCTGCGTGCCGGCCAGCAGCCGGTCGGTGAGCAGCACTTCCTCCACTTCACCGCGCGGGGCCAGCGATGTGATCATCCGGCGGAACGCGGCCCGGTCCGGCTGCGGGCCGAGGATGAGCGCGATGCCGCACATCGCGGTCAGCTGCCCTGGGCGGCGCTGGCCAGCAGCTCGGCCGCGGCCTCCGGGCTGAGGCAGACGTGCCAGGCCTGGCCCTCGTCGATGACGTTGACCTGGCCGGCCTGCTGCTGGCCGAGCAGCAGCGCCTCCAGCGCGGGCCGGGCGCCGAACTGGGCGAACCAGGCCATCTCGATGTCCATGGCGTAGCCCACGCAGTGTGCGCTGGGCAGCGACGCGGCGTAGCCCAGGGCGCGGAGCCGGCGCTGGTGCTCGATGCTGCGGGCCAGGCTGGTCACCCACAGCGCCGGGGTCCGCGGCCCGGTCTCCGCGGCCAGGCCGGCGGCCAGCTGGTTCAGCAGCAGGACCGCCTCCGGGCGGGTGCGGGCGAAGCGGAGGCCCGCGGTGCGCGGCAGCCGGTCCGGCCGCAGCCGCCGGGCCGCTGCCCGGACCGCCCGGGCGGGCAGGCGATGGGCCTGCCGCCGGTACTGGAACAGCAGCCGCCCGTCGCGCCGCAATGGCTCCAGATCGACCAGCTCAGCCGAGTCGATCAGCTCGGTATCGGTGACATAGGCCCGGGTCTGGCCCCACCACATGATGTCGATCAGCGCGAACAGGTGAATCCGGATATGGGCGGCCAGGTCCCTCGCGGAACTGCGGACGTTTGGCTGGTAATGCCGGACCTCGCGCAGGAGCCGCTGGGCCGCCGCGTCGCTGCCCTCCGGGGTGGCCGCCAGCACCGCGGTGACCTCCGCGTCGCCGATCCGCTCGGTGAGCACCTTCTCCGCCTTGCCCAGATCTCCCGGACCTGTGTGGCCCGCCATCTCCAGCAGCAGGTCGGCCACGGCGTCGCGGTACGCGGGCAGGTCGGGACCGGGAGTCAGCATGTGACCGAGAGTAACATAATGGAAACGGTAAGTTATGGCGATTGCTTTGCCTCGTCGTGGGCGGTCGTGCTGCCATATGCTCCGGGCTGAGCGAATAACCAGATAATGCCGAGACAGGAGGGCCAGTGCCGGACGACTGGAACAGCAAGATCATCGCTGAGTTTCGCGAGAATGGCGGCAAGGTCGGCGGCCCGTTCGAGGGCGGGACGCTCCTGCTGCTGCACACCACCGGCGCGCGCAGCGGCCAGGAACGCGTCAACCCGGTCATGTACCGCGACCTCGGCAACGGCAGCTACGCGGTCTTCGCGTCCAAGGGCGGCGCGCCGACCAACCCGGACTGGTACCACAACCTGCTGGCCCACCCCCAGGTCAGCGCCGAGATCGGCACCACAACCGGGCAGTTCACCGCCCGGGTGGCCGAGGGCGACGAGCGCGAGCAAATCTGGGTCCCGCACAAGGAAAAGAACCCGGGATTCGCCGACTACGAGCGGAACACCACCCGGCAGATCCCCGTGGTGATCCTGGATCCGGTCGGCTGAGGCCGGTCAGGCCGGGGTCACCACCAGCACCGCGATCTTCCGGCTGGCCTTGGCCTGATATCGCTGGTACCGGCCGTGGTTGCCGTCGTTGGCCAGCTGCCACAGCCGGGCATAGTCCGGGTCACCGGGCGGCACCACCCGGGCCGTGCCGAGCAGGTGCGCCGCGCCGACCTGCAGCTGCACCTCCGGCTTGGCCTGGGCGTTGACCAGCCAGCCCGGCGGCCGCTCGGACCCGTGGTTCGACGCGACGAACACGAAATCGGCGCCGTCCCGGAAGTAGGCCAGCGGCACCGTCCGGGCCCGCCCGGTCTTACGCCCGGTCGTGGTCAGCAGGGCGGCCCGCACGCCGGCGCCCAGCCGGTGACCGATCCGGCCACCGGTCAGCCCGTAGGCCCAGCGGTGCACAGCAAGCACATTCATAACGGCTAGTCTCCCGGTTCGTGCCGTCACCGCGGCCCGGTTTGCGGGTCCGGTTCGCGGTTAGTTGACCTCCCTGAGTCCGGGAGGTTGGTCAAGGATGACGCAGACGGAAGCAGTTGGCCGGAACGTTCTCAGCGAACTCGACCAGCGTGCACCCACCAGGTTCTACTGGCAGCTCACCTTGCTCGCCTGCCTGGGCGGCTTCCTGTTCGGGTACGACACCTCGAACATCGGGGCCGCGCTCAACTTCGTGCCCTACCACCTGAACGGGTTCTTCACCGGGTACCTGGTGGCCGGGGCCTCGCTGGGCGCGGCGGCCGGGGCCCTCTGCGCCGGCCCGATCGCCGACCACTTCGGCCGTAAGTCCCTGCTCATCGCCGACGCGCTGATCTACGCGGTCGGGTCGATCCTGTCCGCGGTCACCC
>CAVVGF010000077.1:0-39940 GCA_963747705.1 uncultured Actinomycetes bacterium
TCGTCCATTCACCTCTCCGTATGGATCCCGTTATGGTTCGCGGCCGGCCCTTAGTGCCGCCCGTGTCACCGTGTTATCACGGGAGGGTGGGCCGGAGCAGAGATCAGCTGGCGGTCGCGGCCGGGCTGCTGGCGCCGCTGGCGCTGGCCGCCGTCCTGATTCCGTTCCGTACTCACTTCCCGAACACCGATGCCGCGCTGGTCATGCTGCTCGTCGTGGTGGCGGTCGCGGCGAACGGGAACCGGCTGGCCGGTTACCTGGCTGCGCTGTCCGCCGCGGTTTGGTTCGACTTCTTCCTGACCCGGCCGTATGAGCAGTTCACCATCAACCGGCAGATCGATATCGAGACCACCATCTTGCTGCTGGTGATCGGCGTGGCCGTGACCGAGCTGGCGGTGTGGGGCCGCCGGGAGCACGCGGCGGCCAGCAGGCGGGCCGGCTACCTGGACGGGATCGGCGTCACGGTCGAGGCGGTGGCCGCCGGGGAGGGTCCTTCGGAGCTCGTCGACGAGGTGTCCGGCCAGCTCATCCGGGTGCTGTCGCTGCGCTCCTGCCGCTGGCAGTACGGCGTGGCCGGCCTCGGCCACCCGGCCCGGCTCAAGCACAACGGCTGGGTCACGGCCGGGGACCAGACCTGGGACGCCACCGCCGGGCTGCCGCCGGATACCGAGACCGAGCTGCTGGTGGAACACGGCGGCCTGCTGCAGGGCCGGTTCCTGCTCCTGCCCCGGCCCGGCGCCCGGCCCACCCGCGAGCAGCTCATGGTGGCCATCGCGCTGTCCGACCAGGTCGGCGCCGCGCTGACCCCGGCCGGCCGCTAGCCGTCAGACACAGCGCGCAGCGCCTGCCATACCCGCTGCGGCGAGGCCGGCATGTCGATGTGCCGCACGCCGAGGTGGCTGAGCGCGTCGATGATGGCGTTCTGCACGGCCGGGGTCGCGCCGATCGTGCCGGCCTCCCCGATGCCCTTGGCGCCGAGCGGGTTGTAGCTGGTCGGCGTGGCCATCTCGGCCAGCTCGAAGCTCGGGAACTCGGCCGCGGAAGGGAAGGCGTAGTCGGCGAACGTCGAGGTCAGCGGGTTGCCGTCGGCGTCGTAGCGGATCTCCTCGAACAGCGCCTGGGCCGCGCCCTGGGCGATACCGCCGTGCCGCTGCCCCTCGGCCAGCAGCGGGTTGATCACCGTGCCCGCGTCATCCACGGTGACCACCCGGCGCAGCTCCACCCGGCCGGTCTCGGTGTCCACCTCGGCCACGGCCAGGTGCGCGCCGAACGGGAACGTCGGCCCGGGCGCACGGAACACGCTGCGCACCAGCAGCGGCCCGGTGGCGGCCAGCGTGGTCAGCGGGACCGCGGCGTCCGGGTCACCGGCCACCATGAACGCGCTCCGGCCGGCGTCGAACACCAGGTCGGCCGGGTTGGCCTCCAGCTCGCTGGCGGCCCGCTGCCGGGCCACATCGAGCAGCTCACGGGCGGCCTGCTGCACCGCCGCGCCGCCCTGCTGCAGGCTGCGCGAGCCGCCGGTGCCGCCGCCTTCCGGGACCAGGTCGGTGTCTCCCCACTTCACCGTGATCTTGTCTACGTCGATGCCGAGCTCGTCGCTGGCCAGCATGGCCCACACCGTGGCGTGCCCCTGCCCGTGCGGCGAGGTCCCGGTCAGGATCGTCGCGGTGCCGTCCGGATGCACCTCGATCTGGGCGTTCTCCCGCGGGCCGCCCGCCTCCGCGCCCGGCCCGGTGATCTCCACGTAGCAGGCCACGCCGATGCCCAGCTGCCGCACGTCACCGGCCGCGCGGCGGCGCTGCTGCTCCGCACGCAGCTCCGGGTAACCCGCGGTGGCCAGCGCCCGATCCAGGGCGGCCGCGTAGTCACCGCTGTCATATTTCGCACCGAACGCCGTCTCGTGGGGCTCGGTGAACCTGGGCAGCAGGTTTTGCCGGCGGACGTCGGCCGGGTCCATGCCGATCTCGGCCGCGAACAGGTCCATGGCCCGCTCGATGGCGGCGGTGGCCTCCGGCCGCCCGGCGCCCCGGTACGCGCCGACCGGCGTGGTCGTGGTCACCACCGACCGGGCCGCCGCCTCGGCGCGGTCGATCGCGTACGGCCCGGGCGTCATCATCCGGGTCATCATCGGCAGGAACGCGCCGAACCGCGGGTAGGCCCCGGCGTCCTGCAGGACCTCAAGACGGTACGCGGTCACGGTGCCGTCCCGCCGGCCGCCGATCGTCACCGTCTGCTGCTGCCCCCGGCCGTGCGTCATCGCGACCAGGTTCTCGCTCCGGCTCTCGGCCCAGCGGGCCGGGCGGCCCAGCCGGCGGGCCACCCAGCAGACCACCGCGTGCTCCGGGTCCGCGCCGAACTTCGCGCCGAACGCGCCGCCCACATCCGGGGTGATGATCCGCACCGTGGCCGGGTCGATGCCGAGCAGCGCGGCCAGCGCACTCCGGGTGTTCTGCGCGCCCTGGTTGGGTATCCAGGCGGTCAGCCGGTCATCCCACACGGCCACGGCCGCCCGGGTCTCCATTGGGGCGGGCGCGATCCGCTGGTTGACGATGCTGGCGCTGACCACCACCTCGCACCCGTCGAACAGGCCCGGGTCGAGCGCGGCGGCGTCGCCGAACGTCGCCGCGATGTTGGTGCCGGCCTCGGGGAACAGCAGTTCCGTATCGTCCGCGGCCCGGGCCGGATCGAGCACCGGCGGCAGCGGGTCGTAGTCCACGTCCACCAGTTCGGCGGCGTCCTCCGCCTGGGCGCGGGTCTCGGTGACCACCACGGCCACCGGCTCGCCGACGTAGCGGACCACGTCGCGGGCCAGCGGCGGCTGCCCCATCTGGTCGTTGATCAGGCCCGGGATGGGCGGGCCCAGCAGCGGCAGGCCGGCCAGGTCGGCCCCGGTGAACGCGGCGATCACCCCGGGCGCGGCCAGCGCGCTGGTCACGTCGATGGCCCGGATCCGGGCGTGCGCGATCGGGGACCGGACGAAGAACACGTGGCAGGCGCCGGGCAGGGCCACGTCGTCGGTGTAGACCGCGCCCCCGGTCAGGAAGCCCGGGTCCTCGGTGCGCAGCACCCGCGTGCCCAGAATGCTCACGGACTGATCATCTCCCTCTGGCCGGACCCCTTGTAAATTACACGCCCGGCCCGCCGCCGCCGCTGGCCCCGGCCGCCCGACCGGCCGTCTCGTGGCGGCCGTCATTGCCGGGCTGAACTGCACGAAAAGCGCTTCGACAGCGGCCCGGCGGCGCGCCGCCCCGGCGGTGCCGCCGGGGCCGGGGCACCGGCCGTTGCATCCGGCCGCGCGGCGCTGGACATTAGGGAAATGCCTGTGCGCTACGGACACTTCGACGACGACCGCCGGGAATACGTCATCACCCGCCCGGATACCCCACTGCCCTGGATCAATTACCTCGGCACGGAAGCGTTCTTCGGCATCATCTCGAACACGGCGGGCGGCTACTCGTTTTATCGCGACGCCCGTTTACGCCGAATCACCCGCTACCGCTACAACAACGTCCCGGCCGACAGCGGCGGCCGTTACATCTACCTGCGGGATAATGCCAGCGGCGAGTACTGGTCCCCGTCCTGGCAGCCTACCCAGCGGAAACTCGACAGCTACAGTGCCGGCACGGCCTTGCCTACACCCAGATCTCGGCCGCCTATCTGGGCATTCGCGCGCAGACCCTGTACTTCGTGCCGATCGGCGAGACGCTCGAAGTCTGGCGGTTGCGGATCCGCAACGAACGGGATGAGGCCGCCCGGCTGTCGGTGTTCTCCTCGGTCGAGTTCTGCCTGTGGAATGCGCAGGACGACGGGGTTAATTTCCAGCGCAACTACTCGACCGGCGAGGTGGACGTAGTCCGGCGGCGTCATTTACCACACCACCGAATACCGTGAGCGGCGCAATCACGTCGCCTACTTCGCCTGTTCCGAGCCGCTGGCCGGGTTCGACACGCAGCGGGAGGAATTCCTCGGCGCGTACCGCGGCTGGGACCGGCCGGCCGCGGTCGAGCGGGGCGAATCCACCGGGTCGATCGCGCACGGCTGGGCGCCGGTCGGCAGTCACCACGTGCGGCTGACCCTGGCCCCGGGCGAGACGCGGGAAGTGATCTTCGTTCTCGGTTACCAGGAGAACCCGCCGGAGGCCAAGTTCGACCCGCCCGGCACTGGCGTTGTGCAGAAAAAGGGTGCGGAGCAGGTGCTCAGCCGGTGGCTACGGCCGGCCACCGTCGCGGACGGGTTCGATGCAGCTGCGCGAGTCGTGGACGGCGCTGCTGGGCACGCTGCGGGTGGACACCCCGGACCCGGACACCAACCGGATGGTGAACATCTGGAACCCGTACCAGTGCATGGTCACGTTCCTGATGAGCCGGTCGGCGTCGTTGTTCGAATCCGGCATGGACCGGGGCATGGGCTTCCGCGACTCCAACCAGGACCTGCTCGGGTTCGTCCAGCTGGTGCCGGCCCGGGCCCGGGAGCGGCTGCTCGACCTGGCCAGCACGCAGCTGCCCACCGGCGGCGCCTACCACCAGTTCCAGCCGCTGACCAAGCGGGGCAACAACGACATCGGGTCCGGGTTCAACGACGATCCGCTGTGGCTGGTGCTGGCGGCCGCGGCCTACCTGAAGGAGACCGGCGACTCGGGCATCCTGGACGAGCCGGTGCCGTACGACAACGAGCCGGGCAGCGCCACGCCGCTGTACGAGCACCTGGAGCGGGCCGTGCAGTACACGCTGGACCGGCTCGGCCCGCACTCGCTGCCGCTGATCGGGCGGGCCGACTGGAACGACTGCCTGAACCTGAACTGCTTCTCCGACACGCCGGGGGAGTCGTTCCAGACCACCGTCAACCGGGCCGACGGCAGCGCCGAGTCGGTGTTCATCGCCGGGCTGTTCATCCTGGCCGCGCGGGAACTGGCCGGCCTGGCCCAGCTGCGCGGCGGGTCTGGGGACGGGTATCTCGCCGCGGCGGACAAGATGGCCGCCGCGGTGATCGAGCACGGCTGGGACGGCGACTGGTTCCGCCGCGCCTACGACTACTTCGGCAACGAGGTCGGCTCCAGCGAGAACGACGAGGGGCAGATCTTCGTCGAGCCGCAGGGCATCTGCGTGCTGGCCGGCATCGGCGTGGACAACGGCATCGCCACCCGGGCGCTGGACAGCGTGCGGGAGCGGCTGGCCACCGAGCACGGCATCGTGCTGGTGCAGCCGGCCTACCGCCGGTACCACGTGGAGCTGGGCGAGATCTCCTCCTACCCGCCCGGGTACAAGGAGAACGCCAGCGTGTTCTGCCACACCAACCCCTGGGTGATGATCGCCGAGGCGATGGTCGGCCGGGGCGACGCGGCGTTCGACTACTACCAGCGGATCAACCCGTCGGCCCGTGAGGAGCTCAGCGAGCTGCACCGCTGCGAGCCCTACGTGTACGCGCAGATGATCGCCGGCAAGGACGCGGCCACCCACGGCGAGGCCAAGAACTCCTGGCTGACCGGGACGGCCGCGTGGAACCTGGTCGCGATCAGCCAGTGGATCCTGGGCATCCGGGCCGAGCTGGACGGGCTGCGCATCGACCCGGTGCTGCCCGCGGCCTGGCCCGGGTTCACCGCCACCCGGCGGTTCCGCGGCGCCACTTACGAGATCAGCGTGCGCAAGCCGGCCGGGCTGGCCGGCCGGGTCAGCGTGGTCAGCGTGGACGGCGAGCCGATCGAGGGCACCCTGGTGCCGCCCGCCGCGCCGGGCAGCACCGTCATCGTCGAGGCGATCGTCGAGTAAGGAGCCGGCCATGCGAATCTTCTCCCGGCGCCGGGGCAGCGCCGCCCTGGCGGTCCTGCTGACCGCCGCGGCGGCGACCGTCGCGGTCACTCCCGCCCGGGCGCCGGCCGATACCGGCGCGGCGTGCGCGGGCGCGTACAGCGTGGGCTGGCAGACCCCGTCCAACAGCCCGCCCGACTTCGGCGCGACGGTCACGGTGACCAACAATTCCTCGTACACCATCAGCACCTGGACCATCACGCTCACGTTCAGCGCGGGCCAGACGCTGGTGGCCGGGTCGGCGTACAGCGCCGACGTGACCCAGAGCGGCGCGACGCTGACCGCGACGCCGGCCGGCACGTACGACGCGGTGCTCACTCCCGGGCAGAGCACCACCTGGGGGTTTGACGGCGACTACAACGGCACGTCCAACCCGGCCCCGGCGGTGAGCTGCGCCGGGCCGACCCAGGGCGCGGGCAGCGCCACGCTGTCCGGCCCGCTGGACCCGCTGGGCGTGAACACCGCGTCCTGGGATTCGAACTTCCCCGACCCGGCGGTGGCCAGCGAGCTGTCCGCCGCGGGCACCGGGCTGATCCGCTACCCGGGCGGCTCGTACGCGGACGGGTACCTGTGGCAGCCCAACACCTACCAGGGCACCGCCGACCCGGTGGACTTCGCGCAGTACTCCAGCCAGGTGGACGCGATCACCGGCGGGCAGAAGTTCGTCACCGTCAACTACGGCTCTGACACCCCAGCCGACGCCGCCGCGTGGGTGACCCAGTCGGCCACCTCGGGGGAGGGCGTGTCGCTGTGGGAGATCGGCAACGAGGAGTACGGCTCGTGGGAGATCGACGACCACGCCAACCCGCACACCGCCGCGTCCTACGCCAGCAACGGGCTGGCCTACATGCAGGCGATGAAGGCGGCTAACCCGAACGCGCAGATCTGTTACGACTACGGCATGGACGGCAACCTGGCGCCCGGCTCCGGGGTGACCGACTACCAGGACTGGAACTCGACCATCCTGCAGGCCGACGCGGCCGACATCAACTGCGCCGACGTGCACTGGTACCCGATCAACGGCACCCCCTCGGAGAGCGTCCAGTCGATCATGGAGCTGATCGACAACATCCCGCCCGCCGCGGCCGAGGTCAAGTCGGCGCTGTCCACCTACGACCCGAGCGCCTACTTCGTCGTGGGCGAGACGAACATGTCGCAGACCGCCAACGAGTGGAACGAGGAGCCGGTCGGCGCGCTGTTCGCGGCGGCCAACGCGATGGAGTGGCTGTCGTTCGGCGCGCAGAGCGTGGACTGGTGGGACGTGCACAACTACGGCACCTCGACCGCGGACTTCGGCATGCTGTCCTCGGCCACCGGCGGCGAGCCGGCCGTGGACACCCCGGCGCCGCCGTACTACGGCTACGAGCTGGCCTCGAAGCTGGCCGTCAAGGGGGCCAAGGTCGGCACGCTGGCCGTGGCCACGCCGAACATCTACGGCTACTACTCCGACCTGCCCGGCGGCTCGTACGCGGTCATGCTGGTCAACGCCGACCCGTCCAACGGGTACTCGGTGAGCCCGTCCAGCCTGGGGCTGTCCAGCTCGTCCGAGACCGAGTACAGCTACTCGGCCGCCAGCCCGTCGGTGACGCAGAGCAGCTTCTCCGGCAGTTCGGTGTCGGTGCCCGCCGAGTCGGTGGTGGTGCTGACCAGCGGCAGCGGCGCCGCACCCACGCCCACCCCGACGCCGACCAGCGCGTCGCCGAGCCCGTCGCCGACCAGCGCGTCGCCCAGCCCGTCGCCGACCAGCGCGTCGCCCAGCCCGTCGCCGAGCCCCACCGCGACCGGCACGACCGCGCCGGGCAGCTGCCAGGTGACCTGGTCGGTGGTGAACTCGTGGAGCGGCGGCTTCCAGCTCGGCTTCACCGTGACCAACCCGGGCGCGGCGGCCACGTCGGGCTGGAACGTCAGCTTCACCTGGCCAGGCACCCAGGCCATCACCCAGATCTGGAGCGCCACCGCGACCCAGTCCGGGGCCGCGGTCAGCGTGACCAATGCCAGCTACGACGGGTCGCTGGCGGCCGGCGGGTTGACCACGTTCGGCCTGCTCGGCAGCGGGACCGCACCTGCTTCCCTGGGCACACCGCAGTGCACGCAGCACTGACCGGGAGGCCACGACCGCCCCAGGTGACATGCTGGGTGGATGAGCGATGACCTGGTTATCCGCGACGTAGCGGTGCGGCAGGTGGTAGTGCCGTTGCGGCGGCCGCTGGCCACCCGGGTCGGGGACTTCCCGCGCTGGCCGCTGCTGCTCATCGACATCCACACCGAGCAGGGCATCACCGGCCGCGGCTACCTGGGGCCGTACCTGGACACCGCCGCGTCCGGGGTGCGCACCATGGTGGCCGAGCTGGGCGACGCGCTGTGCGGCCACCTGGCCGCCCCGGCCGCGGCCTACCGGGCCGCGCGCGGCTGGCTCAGCCTGGCCGGTTACCAGGGGCTGGCCCTGGCCGCGGTGGCCGGGCTGGACATCGCGCTGTGGGACGCGCTGGCCCAGGCGGCCGGGCTGCCGCTGGCCCGGCTGCTCGGCGGGACCGGGGAGCCGGTCCCGGCGTACAACAGCAACGGGCTCGGCCTGATCGAGCCGGCCGCGGCCGGCGACGAGGCCCGTGAGCTGCTGGCCGAAGGCGGCTTCACCGCGCTGAAGATCCGGGTCGGCCGGCCAAGCGCGGCCGACGACCTGGCCGCCATCCGCCAGGTCAGGGACGCGGTCGGCGACGGCGTCACCCTGGTGGCCGACTACAACCAGGGCCTGGACCTGGGCGAGGCGCTGCTGCGCTGCCGCGCGCTGGACGGCGAGGGCCTGGCCTGGATCGAGGAGCCACTGCGCTACGACGACCTGGCCGGGCATGCCCGGCTGGCCCGGGCCATCGCCACCCCGATCATGCTGGGGGAGAACTTCTACGGCCCGCGGGCCATGCTGGCCGCCATCCAGGCCGGCGCCTGTGACCTGGTCATGCCGGACCTGATGCGGATCGGCGGGGTCACCGGCTGGCTGCAGGCGGCCGCGATCGCCGACACGTCCGGGCTGCCCATGTCCTCGCACCTGTACCCGGAGGTGTCCGGCCACCTGCTCGGCGTGACCCCGACCCGGCACTGGCTGGAGTGGCAGGACTGGGCCCACCCGGTGCTGGCCCACCCGTTCCAGATCCGGGACGGCCTGCTGCACCTGCCCGCCGTCCCCGGCAACGGCCTGACCTGGGACGAAGACGCCGTCGCCCACTACCAGGCCAGCTAAGGCCTGGTACGCATGACGCGCTGCCGACGGCGCGTCCGCATCAGGTGGATGGGCGGCAGCAGGTGAGCGGCGAGGCCGGCTACGGCCAGCAGGATGGCGACGCCGAGCGGGAGGGTGAGCCGCCGCCCGCCCATGGCGGCCACCAGGCCGAAGAACAGAGCTACCAGGCCGACGGGCGGCACGAGGGTGGCGATGAGCTTGTCGCGCCGGCGCCAGGTCGGGGAGGTCCACAGAATCAGTACCCCGGCGACCCAGCCCAGCCCGCTGGCGATCGGGCCGAAGATGATCAGCCACGGGGCCCACGCGTCCCAGCGGCGGCTGTCCGGCGGCGGTGCGCCTGCCTCGGCGGCGATGGCAGCGGGGTCGCCCACCCGGGCCAGCAGGGTCCGCACGCCGGCCGCGTCGTCGGGGTCGAGCCCGGTCCGCCCCTCTTCGATGTGCCCCTGGACGTCGGCGAGGATCTCCTCCCGCCGGGCGCCGTCCACACCCTGTAATGCCGCGTCCAGCTGGGCCAGATAACGCCGTACGAGGCTGTCGGCCTCGCCGGTGGATTGCCGGGGAGTCATTCCTGGGTCCCTTCGTTGAGGATCTCGTCAACGGCATCACGGAAAACGCGCCACTGCTTCTTGAAGCTCGCCAGGGCTAGTTCCCCGTCGCCGGTGAGGTGGTAGTAGCGGCGCGGCGGGCCGGAGGTTGACTCCCGCCAGGACGTCTCGACCAGGCCGTTGCGCCGCAAGCGGGCGAGCAGCGGGTAGAGCGTCCCTTCGCTGGCGATGATCTGCCCCCGTGCCCCGAGCTCACGAGCCAGCTCGAAGCCGTACTTTTCCCCCGTGGTGAGCAGGGCCAGGACGCACTGCTCGGCCACGCCCCGCCGAACCTGGGGCAGCCAGTTAGTGTCCTCGCCGGGTACCATGCACCACATAGTACCCGGCGCCGGCTAGAACAGGCAATGGGGCGCGCGCATGGTGGTGCCGCAGACGGTAATCAGGCCGGCTGGTAGGGCAGGCGGGGGCGGGGGCGGCGGAGGAGCCACTGCCAGAACGTGCGGCGCGGCGGGCGGGGCGGGCGCACCGTGAGGGAGCCGCTGCCGACCTGGCCGGACACCCGGACATGGAGCAGAACCGGGGCGTCCGGGCTCCACTGCGTCCGGTCCTTGACCGAGCCGCTGCGCAGCGCCACGTCGTTCAGGTCCACGGTGATGCCCGGCTTGGTGATCAGGACCAGCGAGCCGCTGCGCACCTCGGCGTCGATCTCCACCGACGGCTGGGTGATGATCGCCTCGGTGAAGTCCAGCCGGGCCGAGCCGCTCCTGATCCGGACCTCGATCCGGCGCGGCACCACCCAGCGGCCGCTGCGCTCGGCATGACCGGACCCGGTGTCGATGCGGACCAGCTCACGGGGCGGGCTGGCCAGGCCGGCCGCCGCGGGCAGGTCCCGGGTCAGCGCGGTGAGCTCGGCGTAGGTCCGCGCGGTCAGCGCCCGTTCCAGCCGGTGGTCGAGTTCCTCGGCGGTCAGCCGCCCGTCGCCGGCCGCGATCCGGAGCTGCTCGGCCACCCGGTCCCGGTCCGCGTAGGAAGCCCGTAGCTGGCCCGGTGGCACCAGCTCTCCGCCGTCCCCGGACGGCTCCAGCTCTCCCGTCATGCGCACACTCTAAGGTGCGCCGAAGATCCGGCGCTCGGCCGCGTCCCAGGCCGCACTGCTGCCGGACGGCTGGAAGCGGCGCAGCCGCTGGGTGGCGCGGACCAGCCCGCGCAGGCCGGCCAGGTCTCCAGGGGCGGCGCCCAGCGCCCGGGCCTGGACCAGGATGTTGCCCAGCGCGGTCGCCTCGGCCGGGCCGGCCACCACGGGCCGCCCGCAGGCGTCGGCGGTGAGCTGCAGTAGCAGGTCGTTCCGGGATCCGCCGCCGACCACGTGCACCACCGCGAGGTCGCGCCCGGACAGCTCCTGCACCTGGCGCAGGGCCCGCCGGTAGGCCAGGGCCAGGCTGTCCAGGATGCACCGGACCAGCGCCGGGGGATCGGCCGGCACCGGCTGGCCGGTGCGCCGGGCGGCCGCGGCGATCCGGGCCGGCATGTCGCCCGGCGGCAGGAACGCCGGGTCGTCCGGGTCGACGACGGTGACCAGCGGCGGCTGCCGGGCCGCCGCGCCGAGCAGGTCGGGCAGGTCCACCGGCGGCCCGGCGTCGGCCCAGCCGCGGACCGACTCCTGCAGCAGCCACAGGCCCATCACGTTGCGCAGGTAGCGGATGGTTCCGTCCACCCCCGCCTCGTTGGTGAAGTTGGCCGCCCGGCTGGCCTCGGTCAGCACCGGCGCGTCCAGTTCCACCCCGACCAGGGACCAGGTACCGGACGAGATGTAGCCGAAGTCCGGCCCTTCGGCCGGGACGGCCACCACCGCGGACGCGGTGTCGTGTGAGCCCACCGCGATGACCGGCACCCCAGCCAGGTGCGGCTCGGCATCGGGCCGCACCGCGCCGATGACGCTGCCCGGCCGGCGCAGCGGCGGGAACAGCCGGCCCGGCAGGCCCGCCGCGCAGATCAGCCCGTCCGCCCACGACTGGGTCGTGGCGTCGAGCAGTTGCGTGGTGGACGCGTTGGTCAGCTCGGCGCCGATCTGCCCGGTGAGCCAGTAGGCCAGCAGGTCGGGGATGAGCAGCATGGTCTGCGCCGAGGCGAGCTGCCCGGCCCGCGACGCCGCGGTGAGCTGGTAGATCGTGTTGAACGGAAGCTGCTGGATCCCGGTCACCGGGTACGGGTCCGGGATGCGGGCCAGCACCTCGCCGGCCACCCCATCGGTGCGGTCGTCGCGGTAGTGCACCGGGTTGCCGAGCAGCGCCCCGGTCGCGTCCAGCAGGCCGTAGTCCACCGCCCACGAGTCGATGCCCACGCTGGCCAGGTCGAACGAGCGCGCGCCGGCCCGCAGCCCGTCCAGCACGTCCTGGTACAGCCGCAGGATGTCCCAGTGCAGCGTGCCCGCCACCCGGACCGGCACGTTGCCGAACCGGTGCGCCTCGTGCAGCTCCACGCCGGCCCCGGCCTGCCCGACCATGACCCGCCCGCCGGACGCGCCGAGGTCGGCTGCCGCGACGGTGATCATCAGCGCAGGAACGCGGCGGCCACGCCCGCGTCCACCGGGATGAGCAGCCCGGTGGTCAGCGGCAGGTCCCCGGCGGTCAGCGCGACCACCGCGGCGGCCACGTGCTCGGGCAGCACCTCCTGCTTGAGCAGGGTGCGCTGCGCGTAGAACGCGCCAAGCTCCGCCTCGGGCACGCCGTACACCGCGGCCCGCTGCGCCCCCCACCCGCTGGCGAAGATGCCCGAGCCGCGCACCACCCCGTCCGGGTTGATCCCGTTCACCCGGATGCCATGCTCGCCCAGCTCCGCGGCCAGCAGCCGGACCTGGTGCGCCTGGTCGGCCTTGGCCGCCCCGTAGGCCACGTTGTTCGGCCCGGCGAACACCGCGTTCTTGCTACATATGTAGATAATGTCGCCGCCCATGCCCTGATCTTGCATGACCTGCGCCGCGGCCCGGGCGACCAGGAACGACCCGCGCGCCATGACGTCATGCTGCAGGTCCCAGTCGGCCACCGTGGTATCCAGCAGGCTCTTGGAGATGGACAGGCCAGCGTTGCTGACCACCAGGTCCACGCCACCGAAGGCCAGCACCCCTTGGCTGAACGCCATGGCCACGCTGGTCTCGTCGGTCACATCCGAGGTGACCGCGATGGCCACGTCGCCTGGGTGTGGATGTCCAGCCCCGAGTGACTCGGCCACCTTCTCGGCCGCGGCCGCGTCCTTGTCCGCCACGACGACGCAGGCGCCCTCGGCCGCCAGCCGCTCGGCGGTGGCCCGGCCGATGCCCGAGCCGCCCCCGGTGACCAGCGCCACCCGGGTGGCCAGCGGCTTGGGCTTGGGCCGCCGCTGCAGCTTGGCCTCTTCCAGGGCCCAGTACTCGATGCGGAACTTCTCCCGCTCCGGGATGGGGGAGTAGGTGGAGACCGCCTCGGCGCCGCGCATCACGTTGATCGCGTTGACGTAGAACTCGCCCGCCACCCGGGCGGTCTGCTTGTCCGCGCCGAAGCTGAACATGCCCACCCCGGGCACCAGCACGATGGCCGGGTCGGCGCCGCGCATCGGCGGCGAGTCCGGTTCCGCGTGCCGCTCGTAGTAGGCCCGGTAGTCGTCGCGGTAGGCGGCGTGCAGCTCGCGCAGCCGGTCCAGCACCTGATCCAGCGGGGCCGACGGCGGCAGGTCGAGGAGCATGGGACGCACCTTGGTGCGCAGGAAGTGGTCCGGGCACGAGGTGCCCAGCGCGGCCAGCGCCGGGTGCTTCTCCCGGGCCAGGAAGTCCAGCACCACCGGCGCGTCGGTGAAGTGGCCCACCTGGGCCCGGTCGGTGCTGGCCAGGCCGCGTAGCACCGGCGCGAGGGCCGCCGCCCGGCGCTGGCGTTCGGTATCGGGCTCGTAGCCGGGGAGCGGCGGGCCGAACGGCTCGGCCGCGCCACGGGAGTCCAGGTAGCGCTGGGCCGTCGCGATGATCTCCAGCGAGCGCGCTTCGCACTCGTCGCTGGTCGCGCCCCACGCGGTGATGCCGTGCCCGCCCAGGATGACCCCGATGGCCTGCGGGTTGCCCCGTGCTACCGCGGCGATGTCCAGGCCGAGCTGGAAGCCGGGCCGCCGCCACGGCAGCCACAGCACCCGGTCGCCGAAGCAGGCCCGGGTCAGCGCCTCGCCGTCGGCCGCGGTGGCCAGCGCGATCCCGGAGTCCGGGTGCAGGTGATCCACGTGCGGGCTGTCCACCAGGCCGTGCATGGCGGTGTCGATGGACGGGGCGGCACCCCCTCGGCCGTGCAGGCAGTAGTCGAACGCGGCCACCATCTCGTCCTCGCGGTCCACGCCCGGGTACACGCCGGTCAGCGCGCGCAGCCGGTCCAGCCGCAGCACGGCCAGCCCGGCCGCGGTCAGCGTGCCCAGGTCGCCGCCCGAGCCCTTGACCCAGAGCAGCTCGACCGGCGTGCCGGTCACCGGGTCGGTGGCGCTGGCCCTTGGCCGAGGCGTTGCCGCCCGCGTAGTTGGTATTGCGCGGGTCGCTGCCGAGCCGGTTGCTCCGCGCCAGCAGCTCGCTCACTTCGCCCGGCTGCATGCTCCTCCTTTGGGCTTAGCGCGGTGCTTTTTGCCCTACGGGCGAGGCACAATGCACCGCGCTGATGAAAATTAGCTGCCCCAGCTGGCCTGGGTGCCGCCGATGCGGTCGGCGACGATCTTCTCGGCATACCCGGAGCGGGCGTAGGCGGCCATCGGGTCCGGGTCCAGGCCCAGGTCCGCGCGCAGTTCGGCGAGCAGCGGGCGGACGTCGGTGTTGTACGCGTCCATCAGCGCCGCGTTCGCGCCCAGCACGTCGCCGGCCTGCTGGGCCGTGGCCAGCGCGGCCCGGTCCACCAGCAGCACCTTGGCCGTGGCCTCCTGGACGTTCATCACCGAGCGGATCTGGGCCGGGATCTTGGGCTCGATGTTATGGCACTGGTCCAGCATGAACGCGATGCCCACGGCCGGGTCGAACCCGCCCGCCGCGTGCACCTCGTGCAGGATCCGGAACAGCTGGAACGGGTCGGCCGCGCCCACCATCAGGTCGTCGTCGGCGTAGAACCGGGAGTTGAAGTCGAACGCGCCCAGCTTGCCCGCGCGCAGCAGCATGGCCACGATGAACTCGATGTTGGTGCCCGGGGCGTGGTGCCCGGTGTCCACGCACACCTTGGCCCGCTCGCCCAGCCGCACGCAGTGCAGGTAGGCGGTGCCCCAGTCGGGCACGTCGGTGCTGTAGAAGGCCGGCTCGAACAGCTTGTACTCCAGGATCAGCCGCTGGCGGCCGGACAGCCGCCGATAGGCGCCGTCCAGCGCCTCGGCCAGCCGGTCCTGCCGGGCCGCGATGGAGTCCTGGCCCGGGTAGTTGGTGCCGTCGGCGAACCACAGCTTGAGGTCCTGCGAGCCGGTGGCGTCCATGATGTCCACGCACTCCAGCAACGCCGCCAGGGCCTTGCGTCGTACCCGCGGGTCCGGGTGGCACACGCTGCCCAGCATGTAGTCGTCGTCCTGGAACACGTTGGCGTTGACCGTGCCGACGGCCACGCCCTGGTCCCGGGCGTAGCCGGCCAGCTCGGCGTAGTCGGCCACCTTGTCCCACGGGATGTGCACCGCCACGGTCGGCGCCACCCCGGTGTACTTGTGCACCTGTGCCGCGTCGTCGATCTTCTCCTGGACCGTGCGCGGCACGCCGGGCTGGGCGAACACCTTGAACCGGGTCCCGGTGTTCCCGAAGGCCCAGGAGGGCAGTTCGATCCGCTGCGCCCGGAGGGCGTTCTTCACGGCGGTCAGGTCAGGCATCTCTCGTCATCTCCAGGCAGCGGCTGTGGCGTGGGGCGCCGGGCTGGGCCCGGGGGCGTGCCCCGGGCCCAGCTCAGGTCAGAAGCCCCAGGAGTTGTAATCGTTGATGTTGGACTTGGTGAACACGAGGGGCGGGCCGAGCAGGATGGTGTGGTCCGCGCCGATCGTGAACGAGCCCAGCTTGCCCGCGCTGAGCGTCTGCCCGGACGCTCCGGTGATCTTCTTGGAGGCGAAGTTCACCGCCGCGTAGGCGGCCAGGTAGCCGAGGTTGGCCGGGTTCCACAGCTCGAACTTCTGCACGGTGCCGTCCAGTACGTACTTCTTCATGGCCACCGGGGTGCCGAGGCCGGTCAGCGCGACCTTGCCCTTGTACTTGGACGTGTCCAGGACCTGGGCCGCGGCCAGGATGCCCACCGTGGTCGGCGAGATGATCCCCTTCAGGTTCGGGTAGTGCTGCAGCAGGCCCTGGGTCACCTGGGTCGCGGTGGTCGGGTCGTCGTTGCCGTAGACCGTGGAGACCAGCTTCATCTTCGGGTACTTCTTCAGCTCCTGCTTCATGTACCCGATCCAGGTGTTCTGGTTCGTGGCCGACGCGGCCGCGGACACGATGCCGATCTCCCCGGTGTCGTGGATCTCCTTGGCCAGCAGGTCCACCTCGGTTTCGCCGATGGCCTGGGACGACGCCTGGTTGATGAAGATGTCCCGGCAGGCCGGGGCGTCGGAGTCATAGGTGACCACGGTGATGCCCTTGGCCATGGCGGCCTTCAGCGTGGGGCACAGCGCGGACGGGTCGGTCGCCGACACGATCAGCGCGTTGGCGCCCTTGGTGACCGCGGCCTGGATGGCCGGGATCTGCGAGGCCGGGGTGGCGGCGGTGCCGCTGGTCTCGGTGCCCGACTCGCCCAGCGTGCCCAGCGCGGCCAGCGCCCCGCCGGTCTTCACGCTGTCGGCCAGGGTGAAGTACGGGTTGCCCAGGTTCTTCGGGATCACGAAGACCTTGAGGCTCTTCTTCAGCGCCCCCGAGGAAGACGGGGACGAGGACCCGGAGGAGGGGCTGGACGATCCAGAGGAACTGCACGCCGCGAGCACGGCCGAGGCACTGAGGAGGACGACTGGCCCCCACAGCGCGCGTCTGACGGTACGTCTCATACCTGAATCCTTTCAATCATTGGTCGGCTGTCAACGGCACTGTTGCGCCGCCAGGTGGGTTACCAGCGGGGATGTGCGCCCCGGCTGAGTTCAGTCATGCAGGGCTCCGAGGGATGCGGGCGGGGGTGGGGCGGAGCGGCCGGGCCTGCCGCGGGCCCACCGGGCGCAGGCCCGCCACAACGCCGCGGCGTTCGGGGCGAACACGCTGACCAGCAGCAGTGCCCCGATGACGATGCCGGTGGCTTCCTGGTTGAAGTTGGTCAGCAGCAGCGCGTTCTGCAGGGCGGCGAACGCGATCACGGCCAGCACCACGCCGGCCAGCGTGCCCTTGCCGCCGAAGATGGACACCCCGCCGAGCAGCACGATGGCCACCACGTCGAGTTCCAGGCCGAGGCCGTTGTTCTGCACCGCGGTGGCCAGCCGGAACGTCCACAGCACCCCGGCCAGCGCGCAGACCAGGCCGGAGGTCACGTACAGCATGGTCTTCACCCGCTTGACCCGGATCCCGGCGAACAGCGCCGCCTCCGGGCTGGCCCCCATCGCGTAGATGGACCGGCCGGTCGCGGTGAAGTGCAGCACGATGCCGAAGATCACCGCGAGCACCACGAAGATGGCCACGTTGTACGGGATCTGGGTGCCCGGGAGCGGCAGCACGCCGATGTTCGTGTAGCTGGCCGGGAAGTTCGAGATCGTGTTGGGGCCGAGCAGGATCAGCGCCACGCCCCGGTACAGCGCCAGGGTGCCGATCGTCACCGCCAGCGACGGCAGCCCGACCCGGGTCACCAGCAGGCCGTTGATCAGGCCGGCCACGATGCCGAGCAGCGCCACCATGACGAAGATGGCCAGCATCGGCCAGTGCCGGGCCCACAGGTAGCCGAGCAGCGCGCTGGACATGCCCAGGATCGAGGCCACCGACAGGTCGATCTCGCCGCTGATGATGATCAGCGTCATGGGCAGCGCCATGATCGCGATCTCGCCCGAGGTGACCCCGGTGTTGAAGAAGTTCCCGCTGGTCAGGAACTGGGACGAGGTTGAACGCGCCGAAGATCAGGATGGCCACGACCAGCAGGCCCAGGCCGGTCTCCCAGCGCAGCGAGGCCCGGGCGGCGGTACTCAGCCGCGCGGTCAGGTCACGTTCCAACGCCGGCACTCCTTCGTCGCAGCGCGGCCTGCAGCCGCAGCGAGATGACCCGGTCCAGCGTGATGGCCACCAGCAGCAGGAAGCCGGAGATGGCCTCCAGCCACAGCTGCGAGATGCCCAGCACGTTCAGCGCCGAGGTGATGCTGCTCAGCAGCAGGGCGCCGACGGCCGCGCCGACCGCGCTGCCGCTGCCGCCGAAGATGGCCACCCCGCCGACCACCACCGCGGAGATCACGGTCAGCTCGTAGCCGGTCCCAGCGGTGGAGTCGACGGTCTGGTACTGGGCCGCCCACAGCACGCCGGCCAGCCCGGCGATGCCGCCGCTGACCGTGAACGCGGTGAAGATCCGCCGGCCGGTCGGGATGCCGGCCAGCCGGGCCGCCTCCGGGTTCGAGCCGATCGCGTACAGCTCGCGGCCGGACCGGAACGAGCGCAGGTAGTAGGCGCCGATGCCGATCACCACCGCGACCGCGATGGCCAGGTAGGGCACGCCCAGCACGCTGGCCCGCGGGATGTTGGCGAACGAGTTCGGCAGCGTCTGCGCGGTCACCTCGTTCCCGCCGACGATGAGGATGTCGATGCCCCGGATGATGTACAGCGTGGCCAGCGTGACCACCAGGCTGGGCACCCGGCCCAGCGCCACCATCAGCCCGTTGGCCATCCCGCAGGCCAGCCCGATGCCCAGGCCGACGAGGAAGACGACCGGGATGGGGATGCCGGGATGGGGCTTGAACAGGCCGGCCGAGACGTAGGCCGACAGGCCGAGCACCGAGCCGATGGACAGGTCCACGTTCCGGCTGATCACCACCATCGTCTCGCCCAGCGCGAGCAGCGCGTAGACGACGGTGTTGACCAGCAGGAACTGGAGGTTCTGCTGATCCAGGAATTCCGGGTGGATGGCCGTGGTGACGCCCACGAAGACCAGGAACACGGCGATGATGCCGGACTCGCGGATCCGGAACACCCGCTCGGTCAGCCGGCGCGAGCTGATCGGGGCGGCGGCCGGCCCCGTGCGCTCGGTCACGGTGGAGGTCATGACCCCTGCTCCTGCAGCTGGCCGGTGGCGGCGGCCATGATCTTCTCCTCGGTGGCGTCGTCGTGGCCGAACTCCGCGGTCAGCCGCCCCTCGCGCATGACCAGGATGCGGTCCCCGACGTGCAGCACCTCGGGCAGCTCCGAGGAGATCATCAGGATCGCGACCCCCTCGCCGGCCAGCCGGGCCAGCAGCCGGTGCACCTCGGCCTTGGTGGCGATGTCGATCCCCCGGGTCGGCTCGTCCACGATGAGCAGCGCGGGCTGGCGGCCCAGCCACTTGGCCAGCACCACCTTCTGCTGGTTGCCGCCGGACAGCTGGTACACCGGGTCGATCAGCCTGCCGTACTTGAGGTTGAGCCGGACCGCCCAGTCGGCCGCGAACGCCCGTTCCGCCGCCGACCGGACCAGGCCGCCCTTGCGCAGCCGGCCGAGCGAGGCCAGCGCCACGTTCTGCTGCACCGACATGTCCATGACCAGGCCCTGCTGGCGGCGGTCCTCGGGGACGAAGCCGATGCCCGCGGCCATCGCCCCGGTCGGCGAGGCCCGGCGCAGCGGCCGGCCGCGCATCACCACCCGGCCCGCGTCGTAGCGGTCGATGCCGAACACGGCCCGGGCCACCTCGCTGCGGCCCGACCCGACCAGGCCGGCCAGCGCCACGATCTCCCCGGCCCGCACGTCCAGCGAGATGTCGGTGAACACGCCTTCCCGGGTCAGGTGCTCGACCCGCAGGACCACTTCGCCGGGCGCGGCCCGCTCGCCGGTGGCCCGCTCGTCCATCTGCCGGCCGACCATCGCGCGGACCAGGTCGTCCGCGGTCAGCCCGGCCAGCTCGCTGGTCAGCACGTGCCGGCCGTCGCGCATCACGGTGACCCGCTGGCAGATCTCGAAGACCTCTTCCAGGCGGTGGGAGATGAAAAGAACCGCCGCGCCGGCCGCGCGCAGCGTGCGCACCACGTCGAACAGCCGGGCCACCTCGGCCAGGGACAGCGCGGCGGTCGGCTCGTCCATCACGATGACCCGGGCATCCAGCGACAGCGCCTTGGCGATCTCGACGATCTGCTGGTCGGCGATGGACAGCCCGCGGCTGACCCGGCCCGGGTCGAGCCGCACCCCGAGCCGGCCGAACAGCGCGGCCGCGTCGGCGTTCATCCGCCGCCGGTCGATGCGCCGCCCGGCGGCCAGCGGCTGGCGGCCCATGAAGATGTTCTCGGCCACGCTCAGGTCGGGGAACAGCGTCGGCTCCTGGTAGATGACCGCGATGCCGGCCTGCTGGGCGCCGGCCGGGCCGTGCAGGGTGACCGGCTGGCCGTCGATGAGCAGCTCCCCGGAGTCCGGCTGGTGCACCCCGGCCAGGATCTTCACCATGGTGGACTTGCCCGCGCCGTTCTCGCCGACCAGCGCGTGCGCCTCGCCCGCGTACAGCTCGATCGTGCCGTCGATCACCGCGTGCACCGCGCCGAACGACTTGGCCGCGTCGCGCAGCGCCAGCACCGGGACGGATGCGGCCGCGGGCGCCTGGTTTTCCGGCGCCTGGGCTGGCCCAGCCTGATCGGGCCCGGTCTGATCCGGCCCGGTCTGATCCGGCCCAGCCTCGCGGTCAGCGTCCGGGCCATCCGGGCCAGCGGTCACGGCCTGGTCCTTTCTGGGGTCGGCGGGCGTCTGCTGTCCGAGGTAGATCTGCTATAACGTTTCAAGTAATGTGCAGCAGTGTCGGGCGAAGTAACGGCGCTGTCAATAGCGGCCGGCTGCGGTGGCCGGATCGTTACCGGCAGATAGCCCGGGCGGGTTTCGCCGGCTGGCCCGGCCCGTTGCGCCGCGCCCGGTTGACGCGTCGCCGCAGGCCGCACGAGGATGACCGGACAGGAGGAGCCCGTGGCGGACACGCCGGTCAGCATCAGGGAAGTCGCCGCCCGCGCCGGCGTCTCGCTCGGCACGGTGTCCAACGTGCTGAACCGGCCCGGCGTGGTGGCCGAGCCGACCCGGATCCGGGTCCAGGCGGCCATCAAGGAACTCGGCTTCATCAGGAACGAGTCCGCCCGCCAGCTGCGGGCCGGCCGGAGCCGGACCATCGGCCTGGTCGTGCTGGACGTGGCCAACCCGTTCTTCACCGACGTGGCGCGCGGGGTCGAGGACGAGGCCAGCGAGGCCGGGCTGGCCGTCATCCTGTGCAACAGCGACGACCAGAAGGCCAAGGAGTCCCGGTACCTGGAAGTGCTGGAGGAGCACCGGGTGCAGGGCATCCTGATCACCCCGGTGGCCGGGGCGGACAAGCGGCTGGCCCAGCTGCAGCGGCGCGGCACCCCGGTGGTGCTGGTGGACTGCCGGTCCGCGTCCCGGGGCCAGTGCTCGGTGTCGGTGGACGACGTGCTCGGCGGCGACCTGGCCGTGTCGCACCTGCTGGACGCGGGGCACGAGCAGATCGCGTTCGTCGGCGGCCCGCTCAGCATCCGGCAGGTGGCCGACCGGCACGAGGGCGCGGTGCGGGCCCTGCAGCGGGCCGGGCGCAGCCTGGCCGGCCTGCACATGTTCGAGACCCCGGCGCTGAACGTGGCGGCCGGGCAGCGGGCCGGCGCCGAGCTGGCCGGGCTGCCCGCGGCGGACCGGCCGACCGCCGTGTTCTGCGCCAACGACCTGCTCGCGCTGGGCGTGCTGCAGGCCATGACCAGCCACCGGATCCGGGTGCCGGACAGCATCGCGATCGTCGGCTACGACGACGTGGACTTCGCCGCCGCGGCCGCCGTGCCGCTGTCCTCGGTCCGCCAGCCCCGGCATCAGCTCGGCCGGGCCGCGGCCCAGCTGCTGGTCGAGGAGGCGCTGGGCGGCGGCACGCACCGGCACCGGCAGGTGGTGTTCGAGCCGGACCTGGTCATCCGGGCGTCCAGCCAGGGCCGGCCGCGCCGCCCGCGGCGGCCGCGGCCCGTGCCTAGAGACACCGTGCCGGTCGTGACCGAGACGGCGAGCTGAGCGTGCGCATCGCGCTGTTCGTGACCTGCCTGGCCGACACGCTGTTCCCGCAGGCCGGGGTGGCCACGGTCCAGCTGCTGGAACGGCTCGGTCATCAGGTCGACTTCCCTGAGGCGCAGACCTGCTGCGGCCAGATGCACGTGAACACCGGGTACCAGGCGGCGGCACTGCCACTGATTAGCCGTTATGTAGAAGTGTTTGAGGGTTATGACGTGATCGTGGTGCCGTCCGGCTCGTGCACCGGATCGATCCGGCACCAGCACGCGATGGTGGCCCGGCGGGCCGGGGACGAGGCGCTGGCCCGGCGGGCGGAAGCGGTCGCGGCGCGCAGCTATGAGCTGTCCAGCTGCTGGTGGACGTGCTCGGGGTGGAGGACGTGGGCGCGTACTACCCGCACCGGGTCACCTACCATCCGACCTGCCACTCGCTGCGCCTGCTCGGCGTGGGCGACCGGCCGCTGCGGCTGCTGCGCCAGGTGGCCGGTCTGGACCTGGTCGAGCTGCCGGACGCCGACGTGTGCTGCGGGTTCGGCGGCACGTTCGCGGTCAAGAACGCGGACACCTCGACGGCCATGCTGGCCGACAAGATGCGCAACGTGCTGGCCACCCGGGCCGAGGTGTGCACCGCCGGGGACAGCTCCTGCCTGATGCACATCGGCGGCGGGCTGTCCCGGCTGCGGGCCGGCACCCGCACCGTCCACCTCGCCGAGATCCTGGCGTCCACCCCATGAGCACCCCGGTGTACCTGGGCATGCCGACCGCGCCGCGCGGGGTGGGCCACCTGCGCGGGCGAGCCGTTCCCGGTCGCGGCCCGCCGGGCGCTGGGCGACAGCCAGCTGCGCCGCAACCTCGGCCGGGCTACCGCGACGATCCGGGCCAAGCGGGCCGCGGTGGTCGCCGAGCTGCCGGACTGGGAGGAGCTGCGCGCGGCCGGGTCGGCCATCAAGACGGAGACCATGGCCCACCTGGACCGCTACCTGGAGCAGCTGGAGAGCCAGGTCACCGCGCGTGGCGGGGTGGTGCACTGGGCCCGGGACGCGGTGGAGGCCAACCGGATCGTGGTCGATCTGGTCCGCGCCACCGGGGCCACCGAGGCGGTCAAGGTCAAGTCGATCGTGACCGACGAGATCGGGCTGAACGAGGCGCTGGCCGCGGCGGGCATCCGCGCCCGGGAGACCGACCTGGCCGAGCTGATCGTGCAGCTCGGCCACGACCGGCCATCGCACATCCTGGTGCCCGCCATCCACCGGAACCGGGCCGAGATCCGGGACATCTTCCTGCGCGAGATGGACGACGCGCCGCCCGGGCTGACCGACTCGCCCGCCGCGCTGGCCGAGGCGGCCCGGCTGCACCTGCGCCGCGCGTTCCTGTCGGCCCGGGTGGGCATCAGCGGGGCCAACTTCGCCATCGCCGAGACCGGCACGCTGTGCGTGGTCGAGTCCGAGGGCAACGGCCGGATGTGCCTGACCCTGCCGGACACGCTGATCACCGTGATGGGCATCGAGAAGGTGCTGCCCAGCTGGGCCGACCTGGGCGTGTTCCTGCAGTTGCTGCCCCGGTCCTCGACCGGGGAGCGGATGAACCCGTACACCTCGATGTGGACCGGGGTGACCCCGGGCGATGGCCCGCAGCAGTTCCACCTGGTGCTGCTGGACAACGGGCGGACCGCGGCGCTGGCCGACCCGGCGGGCCGGTCCGCGCTGCACTGCATCCGGTGCTCGGCCTGCCTGAACGTGTGCCCGGTGTACGAGCGGGTCGGCGGGCACGCGTACGGCTCGGTCTACCCCGGGCCGATCGGGGCGGTGCTGTCGCCGATGCTGACCGGGGTCGAGGACAACGCCACGCTGCCCTACGCGTCGTCGCTGTGCGGCGCGTGCTACGAGGCCTGCCCGGTGCGCATCGACATCCCGTCGCTGCTGGTCCACCTGCGGGCCCGGCACGTCGAAGAGACCCATCGGCCCACCCCGGAGGCGGTGACGATGGCCGCGGCGTCCTGGGTGCTGGCCAAGCCGGGCCGCTTGCAGGCCGGGCAGAAGGCCGGGCGGCTGGGCCGGCTGCTCAGCCGGGATGGCCGGATCCGGCGGCTGCCGCCACCGCTGGCCGGCTGGACCGCGGCCCGCGACGCGCCCGCCCCGCCGGCCCAGACGTTCCGCCAGTGGTGGCGCGCTCGTGGGGGCGCACGATGACGGCGCGGGACGAGGTGCTCGGGCGGATCCGCACCGCGCTCGGCGCGGACCGTAACGCGGCGCCCGTCCCGGACGGCTACCGCACGCACGCCGGGCTGAGCACCGCCGCCCTGCTCGACCTGCTGGCCGAACGCCTGTCCGACTACCGGGCCATCGTCCGGCGCGCGGAACCCGCCGCGTTGCTGGACACCATCGCGGTGGCGCTGGCCGAGCGGGGTGCGCGGCGGCTGGTCGTGCCGCCCGGCCTGGACCTGCCCGGACTTGATGGGCATAGCCCGCTGGACGGGGTGGAGCTGGCCGAGGACCATGGGCTGTCCGCCCGCGAGCTGGACGGGTTCGACGGGGTGATCACCACCGCGGCGGTGGCCATCGCGGAGACCGGGACGATCATCCTGGACGGGTCGGCGGGCCAGGGCCGCCGCGCGCTCAGCCTCATCCCCGACTACCACCTGTGCCTGGTCCAGGCGGGGCAGGTGGTCGGCCTGGTCCCCGAGGCGGTGGCCCGGCTGCGCCCGGACCGCCCGCTGACCTGGATCAGCGGGCCGTCCGCCACCAGCGACATCGAGCTGGACCGGGTGGAAGGCGTGCACGGGCCGCGCACCCTCGACGTCATCCTGATCGGCTCATGAAGGCGGTTGTCTATCCCGGGTACCGGGTCCTGCCGTCGGTGACCGAGGTGCCGGCGCCCGAGTGCCCGGCCGGCGGGGTGGTGCTGGACGTCGGCGCGACCGGGGTGTGCCGGTCCGACTGGCACGCCTGGCAGGGGCACGACCCGGTGCCGCTGCCGCACATCCCCGGGCACGAAATGGCCGGGACGGTCGCTGCGGTTGGGTCCGGGGTGACCCGGTGGCGGCCGGGGGACCGGGTCACCGTGCCGTTCGTCTGCGGCTGCGGGACGTGCGAGTACTGCCGGGCCGGCGAGGCCCAGGTGTGTCCTTCGCAGACTCAGCCCGGGTTCACCGGGCCCGGGTCGTTCGCCGAGCAGGTGGCCATCGCGGCCGCCGACGTCAACCTGGTCGGGCTGCCCGATGCGGTCTCGTTCGTCACCGCGGCCTGCCTGGGCTGCCGGTTCGCCACCGCGTTCCGGGCGCTGACCGCGCACGGCCGGCTGCGGCCGGCGACTGGCTGGCGGTGCACGGCTGCGGCGGGGCCGGGCTGTCCGCGGTGCTGACCGGCGCCGCGCTGGGCGCCCGGGTGATCGCGGTGGACGTGGCCCCGGTGGCCCTGGCCCGGGCCCGCGAGCTGGGCGCTGCCGAGGTGATCGACGGCGGGGCGGCCGGTGCGGACCCGGCGGCGGTCATCCAGGAGCTGACCGGCGGCGGGGCGCACGTGTCGCTGGACACGTTCGGCTCGCCGGCCACCGCGGCCGCCTCGGTGCGCTGCCTGCGCCGCCGCGGCCGGCACGTCCAGGTCGGCCTGCTGCTCGGCCCGGACGCGGCCGCGCCGCTGCCGATGGACCTGGTCATCGCGCGGGAACTGGAGATCTACGGGTCGCACGGCATGGCCGCCGCGGACTACCCGGCCATGCTGGCGCTCATCGCGGACCAGACGCTGCGGCTGGACCGGCTGCTCGGCCCGGTGATCGGGCTGGCCGGGGCGCCGGCCGCGCTGGCCGCGCTGGGCCAGCCGCCGGTGGCGGCCGGGATGACCGTGATCGACCTGACCCGGTAGAGACGTGTCTTCGTGGGCAGGGCAGAGTGGACACACACAGGCGAATACGCGGAGGAGAACGAGTTCGTGAGCGCAGTACCCGAGATCATGCTGAACAACGGCCAGGCCATCCCGCAGTTCGGCTTCGGCGTCTTCCTGGTCCAGCCGGATGAGACGGTGGCCGCGGTGAGCACCGCGCTGCAGACCGGCTACCGGCACATCGACACGGCCGAGGGGTACGGCAACGAGAAGGAGGTCGGCGAGGCGATCCGCAAGTCCGGCCTGGACCGCTCGGACGTGTTCGTGACCAGCAAGCTGGACAACAGCGCGCACCGGCCGGACGACGCCCGCCGCGCGTTCGACGAGTCACTCGGCGCGCTGGGCTTCGACTACCTCGACCTGTTCCTGATCCACTGGCCGGTGCCCACCCGGTACGACGGCGACTTCGTGTCCACCTGGCGGACGCTGGAGGAGTTCTACCGGGACGGCCGGGCCCGGTCCATCGGGGTGTCCAACTTCCAGGCCCACCACCTGCGCCGGCTGCACACCGAGACCGAGGTCCCGCCGGCCATCAACCAGATCGAGTGTCACCCGTACCTGACCCAGGACGACCTGCGGACGTTCTGCGCGGAGCACCAGATCGCGATCGAGGGCTGGGCGCCGATCGGCCAGGGCCGGGTGCTCGACGACCCGGAGATCGTGACGATCGCGGAGCGGATCGGCAAGACCCCGGCCCAGGTGGTGCTGCGCTGGCACATCGAGCGCGGCGACATCATCTTCCCCAAGTCCATCACCCCGGCCCGGATCCGGGAGAACTTCGCCATCTTCGACTTCGAGCTGTCCGGCGAAGACGTTGAGACCATCACCGCCCTCAACCGCAACGAGCGCTTCGGCCCCGACCCCGACACGTTCGACATGGTCTAACACCCGGCCCAGCCCGTCCCCTCCTGCCGCTCAACCACACTGATGTTTCACCGATGCCTCCAGCCAGTCTCTGGCCCCGCATGAGTGAAACTTTGGTGCAGTCCTGACTACAGCAAAGTCCCACCCACGGACCGGACCGGGTGGACGCTGCGCGGTCCGGTTAGCTGGTGCAGAAGGCGCGGAGGACGGGGGCTAGGGCGGCTGGGGGGACGCTGTGGTCGGCGTCGGGGAAGGTGTGCCGCTGGGTGTTGGGGAGCAGGCCGGCCAGGGCGTCCATGGCGTGGTGCATCCAGGCTGGGCTGTTCTCGCCGTCCATGATCAGGGTCGGGAGGGTGACCTGGGTGGCCCAGGCGGCGGGCAGCGGATCGCCACGCTCCTGGTCGGCCATGATGGTGGCGTCGTAGGCCGCGGTGTGCACGACCGCTTCCAGGGCGGGCCAGGCCGGGCTCTGCCGCATCTGCGCGATCGCCTCGTCGGGCAGCCGGACGGTGACCTTCATCCAGAACTCGACGGCCTCGCCGCGGCGGCCGGAGCTGGCCAGCTCGGTCATCCGGGCGGCCAGGTCGGGTGGCGGGAGATGGTCCCCCTTGTCCACCATGTACGGCGGCTCGTACACGGCCAGCTTGCTGATCGCGGCGCCGCCGGCCGCGGCCAGCACGGCCAGGCCGGCGCCCGAGGAGTGGCCGAACACGCAGGCCGGGCCGCCCACGCTGGCCAGCACCGCGGCCAGGTCCTCGATCTCCCGTGCTACCGCGTACGGCGGCGTGTCGCCGCTGTCGCCGCGGCCGCGGCGGTCGTACGCCAGCACGGTAAGGTCCGGCGCCAGCGCCTGGGCGAACGGGGCGAGCGCCCGCCGGGCGGTGAACGCCCCGCCGGCCAGAACGATGGCCGGCCCGGCGCCGTACCGGTTGACCGCGATCTTGGTGCCGTCACGTGACACCACGGTGCTGGTCAGGTCCTGCGTGGTCATGTCCGCCCCCTTGGCTGGTGCCGGTGCTCCTGTCCAGGTATAACGCCGCCTGCCGACAGAACTCACCGATCAGCCGGTTGCCCGCCGCGCGGCACGAACGGGAGAGTTGGACAAATCCCCGCCGCAGAGGAGTGCGCGATGGCCACCAGATACCACGCCGAACATGTCGGCAGCCTGCTACGGCCGCGCTGGCTGCTGGATGCCCGCGCCGCCCACCAGCGGGGCACGCTGGACAGCGAAGGCGTTGCGCGAGGCCGAGGACCGGGCCGCGTTACAGGCCATCGAGCTGCAGCGGGACGCCGGCATCGGGGTCTTCACCGACGGTGAGATGCGCCGGGACACCTGGATGGCGGGGCTCTTCGAGTCCCTCGGGGGAGTGACGCCGGTCGGCACGCCGCGGGTGCCGTGGCACCGGGCGGGCGGCGACCCGCCGGTCGAGGACACCGACTTCGACAGCGTGGCGGTCACCGGCCAGTTGTCCCGCAAAGGGAGCCGGACCAGCACCGAAGCCAGCTTCCTGGCCGAGCACGCGCCCGGCCAGTTCAAGATCACGATGATCAGCTCGTCGATGGGCGGGATGATCTGGTACCCGGAGCTCAGCGCGGCCGCCTACCCGTCACCCGGCGACCTGGTCCGCGACCTGGTCGCGCTGCAGATCGAGGAGATCGAGAGCCTGATCGACCAGGGCGTGACCTGGATCCAGCTCGACTCGCTGAGCTACAACCAGGTGTTCGACGCGGACTTCCGGGCCGCTACCGGGCTGGCTGAGCTGCCGCCCGAGGCGATCCTGGACGCCAGCGTGACCGCCGACGCCGCGCTGGTCCGCGCGGCCAAGCGGCGGAACCCGGACGTGACCATCGGCATGCACATCTGCCGGGGCAACAACCGCAGCGCCTGGATGGCCGAGGGCAGTTACGAGCCGGTGGCCGAGCGGCTGTTCGGCGAGGTCGGGGTGGACCGCTTCCTGCTCGAGTACGACACCGAGCGGGCCGGCGGGTTCGCCCCGCTGCGCTTCATCCGGCCCGGCACCACCGTGGTGCTCGGCCTGGTCTCGTCCAAGCTGCCCCAGCCCGAAGCCCCGGACGAGCTGCGCCGCCGGATCGACGAGGCGGCCCGCTACGTGCCCATCGCGGACCTGGCGCTGAGCCCGCAGTGCGGGTTCGCCTCCACGTCCGGCGGTAACCAGCTGACCGTGGACGAGGAGCGGCGCAAGCTGGAACTGGTGGCCAGCACGGCCAGCAAGGTCTGGGACTGACAAGATGGCGGCATGGAACGTGTGCTTGGCATCGGCGGGTATTTCCTGCGGGCCGCCGACCCGGCCGCCCTGGACGAGTGGTACCGCGATTGCCTGGGCCTGGATGCCGATGAGAACGGCCTGTGGCGTCCGGCAGCCGGGCCGACGGTGTTCGCGACGTTCGAGTCCGAGAGCGGCTACTTCGGGTCCCGCGCCCAGCAGACCATGCTCAACTTCCGGGTCAGCGACCTGGACGCGATGCTCGCGCAATTGCGCGCCAGGGGAGCGGACGTGGCCGGGGAGACGCAGGACATGGAGGGTGTCGGGCGGTTCGGCTGGGTCACCGATCCTGAGGGCAACCGGGTCGAGCTGTGGCAGCCCGCCTGATGCGCTTCGAACTGGCCACCGAGCCTGGCACCCCGGGCTGGCCCAACGAGGATTTCGTGGCCGCCGCGCCCGGCGCCGCGGTGCTGCTGGACGGCTGCACCACCACGCCGCGCGGGGCCAGCACCGGATGTGTGCACGGGGTGGCCTGGTTCGCCCGGACGCTGGGCGGCGCGCTTCTCGCGCTGATCAGTGCCGAGCCGGTCATCCCGCTGGCCGAGGCGCTGGCCACGGCCATCGAGCAGGTCCGGGCCAGCCATGCCGACTCCTGTGACCTGGCCAACCCGCTCACCCCGGCGGCGACCGTGCTCGCGGCCCGGGCCGTACCGGACGGTATCGAGATACTCGCGCTGTCCGACTCGGTCATCGTGGCTGATTACGGGAAAGACCGGGCGCCGGTGGTCAGCACCGACCGGCACCGGGCGGCCAGCACCAACCCGGCTGCGGCCGGGCAGGCGCACACCGCCACCCTGCCGCGCGACGGCCTGCAGGCCATCGCGCTGCTCAGCGACGGCGCCACCCGCATCGCCGAGCAGTACGGCCTGCTCGGCTGGCCGGAACTGGCCGGCGTGCTGCGCGAGGACGGCCCGGCCGAGCTGGTCGCGCAGGTCCGCGCGGCCGAGGACGCCGACCCGGAGGGCGCCCGCTGGCCCCGGTCCAAGCTGCGCGACGACGCCACCGCGCTGTACTGGCCGCAGCCCGGCTAACCGGCCCGGACCGGCTTACGGCGGGACCGCAAATAGTAGGATGAGGTGCTTCTGAGACAGCACGGCACGGGATGATGCTGATCTCATCTCCCGCATTGAAATGGAGCCAGGGAATGCTGCCCTGCGCACTAGCGGCATGACCGGACCGCATCTCGTCGCGCGCGGCGGCGTGACCGGCACGGGGCGCCAGCCACCGGGCCAGGAGCGGCGCGCCGGTCCCCGCCCGGGCGCGGCTGGCCCAGCTGCCCGGGCTGCTGCGGCGGCACTGGCTGGTGACCGCGGCGCTGGCCGCCGGGCTGGTGCTGCGGGTGCTGGCCACGGTGGCCTACCAGCCCGCGCTGATCTACGTGGACACACTCAAGTACCTGTACGGCGCGTCGCCCGGCTCCGACCCGCTCGGCTACATGTACATCCTGCGGGCCATCCTGGCCGTGGGGAACCTGACCACGGTCGTCGCCGTGCAGCACCTGGCCGGGCTGGCCATGGGCGCGGCCCTGTATGCCGTGCTGCTGCGCCGCGGCGTGAACCGGTGGCTGGCCGCGCTGGCCGCCGCCCCGGTCCTGCTCGACGCGTACCAGGTGCAGATCGAGCAGATGATCATGCCCGACGTGTGGTTCGAGGCGCTGGTCGTGGCCGGGCTGTGCGTGCTGCTCTGGCAGAAAGCGCCGCCGCTGCGGCTGTGCGCCGCGGCCGGGGTGCTGCTCGGCGGCTCGGCCACCGTGCATCAGCTCGGCGAGGTCCTGGTCGTGCCCGCCGTGCTCTACCTGCTGGCCACGGCCACCACGTGGCGCCAGGCACTGCGCACGGCCGTCGTGCTGGTGGTGGCGTTCCTGGTGCCGATCGTCGGCTACAGCACGGTCAACTACGTCAAGCACGGGCATTTCCAGCTGGCCCGCGGGCAGCAGAGCACCGGCCGGGTGGTGGCCGCGGCCGACTGCGCCACGCTCAGACTGCCCGCCGACGTGCGGCCGTTCTGCCCCACGCCGCACCAGCAGTCGTTCGGCCCGGACTGGATCGAGCACTCCAAGTACTCGCCGCTGCATACCGCCCCGGTGCCGCCTGGGAAGACCCGGGTGCAGCTGACCCAGCAGCTCACCTCGGCCATCACGAGCCAGCAGCCGCTGCGCATCGCCGGCGCGGTCGGCCTGGACTCGCTGCGGCTGTTCGCGGTGACCCGGTCCGCCGACCTGTACACCACGCCGCTGTGGCGCTGGCAGTTCCAGACCCACTACCCGGTCTTCCCGCACTGGGTCACGCTGAGCCCGAACCACACGATCATCGTGGGTGTCCAGGTGAAGCTGTTCGGCAAGCTGTTCCAGAAGCCGCTCAAGCCCGCCTATGGCGGCCCGGCCCAGGTCAACGTGCCCATCGCCAGCTTCCTGCGGTCCTATCAGCTGGACGGCGGTTACACCCCAGGCCCGCTGTACGCCGCGCTGGCCCTGCTCGGCGTGGCCGGCTCGGTGATCGCCCTGATCCGGCGGTCGTCGGCCAGCCCGCGCAGCCGGGCGGCCGGGCTGGCCTGCCTGCTGTTCACGGTGACGGCCGCGGTACTGCTGCTCGCCCCCGACGTGTACGAGTTCTCCTGGCGCTACCAGCTGCCCGCGGCGCTCACCCTGCCGCCCGCCGGGGTGCTGGGCCTGACCGCGCTGCTCGGCCTGCGCCGCAAGGCGCCGCCGCCGGCCGACCCGGCTACGCCCGGGAACGAGGCCGCGGCTCCGGCGGCGGGCTGACCGGACCGGGCAGCTGCGCGCCGGCCGCGGCGAGCACCTCGGCGGTCGGCCGCGGGCCGCTGCGCAGGCCCGCGGCGATGCCCTTGACCAGGCAGGACCGCAGCGTGCGGCGGTCGGCTGAGCCGCGGAACGTGCGGGCCCAGCGGCGCAGCGTGGCCCCGCCATACAGCACCCGCTCGGCGGGCGACAGCGCGCCGCGGGCGCGCAGTGTCCAGATCTTGTTCCGCACCTCGTAGAAGAAGCGCGGGCCCGGATCGGTGTCGGTGGAACCGAACGTCTTGGTCTTGTGCACCACCACGCTGGCCGGGCAGAGCCAGCCGACGGCGCCGCGCAGCAGCCGGGTGGTGAACTCGAAGTCGTCGTTCCACAGGAAGTAGTCGGCCTGCGGCAGGCCGCGCGCCCGGCACAGCGCGGCATCGACCAGGATCGACACGAACGAGGCGGACCGGATCGGCACGCAGCCCGCCGCGGCCGCGCGGCGCTGCTCGGCCCCGGACGCGAACGGCTTGGGCCGCGGCGTGTTCATCGGGTGTGCGCGGCCGTCGGTCCACAGCACCCGGCTGGCCAGCAGCACCGGGCGGTCCTCCCGGGCCGCCTGGTCCCGCGCGCCGAGCAGGGCCCGCAGCGCGTCCGGCCCGGGCACCGTGTCGTCGTCCATCAGCCAGACCAGGTCGGCGCCGTCGGCCAGGGCCAGCGCCAGGCCATAGGCGAACCCGCCGGCCCCGCCGGTGTTCTGCGTCAGCGTGGCCAGCCGGACGTCCGGGAACCCGGCGCGCACCGCTTCGGGGGTGCCGTCGGTGGACGCGTTGTCCACCGCGATGACCGCGTCCGGCGGGCGGGTCTGGGCCAGCACCCCGGCCAGCGATTCGAGCAGCAGGTCCCGCCGGTTCCAGGTGACCACCACGGCGACCACCCGTGGCGGCGTGCCGGGGTCAGGGCTGGCCATGTCAGGACCGGCTCCGCGTCCGGGTCCGCTCCATCATCTGCCAGGCCATGACGCGCAGCTTGCGCACCGCGGGGTAGCGGCTGCTCAGCTCGCGGACCGTCCGCTTCAGCCGGGGCGAGGCGCCGACCGCCGATTCGACCCGCCCGGCCAGCCCGCCGCGCCCGCTGCGCGGCCCGTGGCCCGGCCGGCCCGGTCCTTGGGGCGGCCGTGCTCCTTGCGGTACTGGTTGACGACCAGCGCGGCGGCCGCGTCCACCGCGGCGTCCAGTACCTGGTCCGGTGGCTGCTGTTCGGCGGCTGAGCCCGGCGCGCTGGCCGGGCGGGGGCGCAGCTCGTCCAGGTCCCCGAGCACCTGGTAACCCGAGCCGGCCAGCCCGGCGATCAGCGCCTCGGCCTGCTCCTTGGCCCACGCCTCCCGGTCGGCGGGCAGCACCAGCCGGCCGTGCCGCGGCCGGTCGGCCAGCGCCCGGTGCGCGACGCCCTCCTTGACCGTCCACATGTAAAACCAGTCCGGGACGTCGTCCGGCAGCTTCTCGTTGAGCCGCCGCAGGAACTCGATCTCCGGCATGCCCAGCGACGCGTTCGGCCGGGCCTTGGCCACGTCCGCGCCTGACGGGTCGAGGCCAAGCAGACCGGCGAAACGCTCCCACAGCACGCCGGTGCCGGCGTTAAGAGAAGGCATGGTTATGACGTGCACCCGCTCCGGCGGGACGTGCTGCGCCCACAGCGCCAGCAGGGCCAGCGTGTCGTGCACCCGCCAGAACCAGAACTGCCGGCGGTCCGGGGCTACGGACTCCTGATCGATTACGTCGCCCAGCCAGTCGGCCCAGCCGCGGTCGTTGCGGTGCTTGATGGTCTCCTGCCACTCGGCGGGCAGCAGCGAGGCCATGTCCCGCACGGTCAGCACGATGTGCACCTCGGCCGGCTGCAGCGAGGCGACCGCCCGGGCCGCCTGGTCCGCGTCGCAGGCGGAGAACAGCTCGTGGGAGATGACCGCCAGGTGCGGCGCCTGCCGGGCCTGGGTGGCCAGGATGTCCCATTCCCCGGTCCACGACCCGGCCGGGTCGCTGGGCAGCTTCTCGATGCCGCGCAGGTCCTGGCTGGCCCGGAAGTGATCCTGGGCGTGATGGCCGGGCAGCACCAGGCCCTGGGCGGCCAGTTCCTGGCGATTGCCCCACATCACTTGCTGCAGGAAGGTGGTGCCGGTCTTCGGCTCGCCGATGTGCAGGAAAACCCTGCCGTTCGATGCCATCCGGGTACCTTATCCGTCGTGAGTGAGGCGGCTGCACGGTCAGGGTAGACCACTAGGCAGCGGCGGGCGGTAGTCAGCGGGAACGGAGCAACTTCGCACAAAGCTGCCGTAAAGTACCGTTGGACCGGGGGCGGCTGGCTCCCGGCGACCTCCCCGCCGCAGCGCACACTCCGCCTATATATAGAGCGCACGTTCCGCCATACACGGAAGGCACATTCGGCATATGCACGAGCCCTTCACGCTCCTGCTCTCGGTATGGGATGGCGACCAGACTGATCACCTGCTGCAGGCGTTCTGCAGCGCGGTCGATGAGCAGACGCTGCGCCCGGCCCAGGTGGTCATCGTGCAAGACGGGCCGGTCCGCGGGGAACTGACCGATTGCCTGGCGGAGCTGCGGCAGACCAGCCCGGTGCCGGTCACGCTGGTGCCGCTGGAGGAGAACCGGGGCCTCGGGCCCGCGCTGGACGCCGGGATGGCGGCCAGCCAGTTCGACGTGATCGCCCGGATGGACGCCGACGACGTGGCCATGCCGCACCGGTTCGAGGTGGAGATCCCGCTGATCGCGGAGGCCGACATCGTCGGGGCCGGGCTGCTCGAGTTCGTCGGGGACATCGACAACGTGGTCGGCCAGCGGGTGCCGCCCACCGACCCGGAGCAGATCCAGCGCTACGCCCGGATGCACGACCCGTTCAACCACCCGACCGTGGTCTACCGGCGGCAGGCGGTGCAGGCCGCGGGCGGCTACGGCGACCTGCCGCTGATGGAGGACTACGCGCTGTTCGCGCGGATGCTGCAGAACGGCGCCCGGGCGGTCAACGTGGCCGAGCCGCTGGTCTACTACCGGGTCGGCGCGACCGCGTTCAAGCGCCGCGGCGGCACCGACCTGCTCCGCTCCGAGTTGCGGCTGCAGCGTGAGTTCCGGCGGCACGGGTTCACCACGCCGGCCGAGTACGCGCGCAACGTGATGGTGCGCGGGGGGTACCGGCTGATCCCGTGGTGGGCCCGCCGCGCGGTGTACAAGCCGATGGTCGCGCACTACACCGATAACCCGGATGATCCTGACGCCGCGGAGGGTGACCCCGCGGCCGCGCCGATGCAGGTGGGCCAGTGAACGTCAACCTGGCCATCGTCGGCTCGGGCTTCTTCGGGCTGACGATCGCCGAGCGCTGCGTCAATGATCTCGGCCTGCGGGTGCTCATCCTGGAGCGCCGCCCGCACATCGGCGGCAACGCGTACAGCGAGCCGGAGCCGGAGACCGGCATCGAGGTGCACCGCTACGGCGCGCACCTGTTCCACACGTCGAACACCCGGGTGTGGGAGTACGTCAACCAGTTCACCGCGTTCACCGGCTACCAGCACCGGGTGTTCTCGGTGTACAAGGGCCGGGTCTACCCGCTGCCGATCAACCTCGGCACGATCTGCGAGTACTTCGGCCAGGTGATGTCGCCGGACGAGGCGCGGGCGCTGATCGCCGAGCAGGCCGCGGAGATCGACCCGGACCGGGTGACCAACCTGGAGCAGAAGGCCATCTCGCTGGTCGGCCGGCCGCTGTACGAGGCGTTCTTCCGTGGTTACACGGCCAAGCAGTGGCAGACCGACCCGGTCAACCTGCCGCCCGAGGTCATCTCCCGGCTGCCGGTCCGGTACACGTTCAACAACCGGTACTTCAGCGACACCTACGAGGGCCTGCCGGTGGACGGCTACACCAAGTGGCTGGAGCGGATGGCCGACCACCCGAACATCGAGGTCCGGCTGAACACCGAGTTCGCCGCGCTGCGCAGCGACCTGGTCGGCCACGTGCCGGTGGTGTACACCGGGCCGCTCGACGCGTACTTCGGCTACGCGGCCGGCGACCTTGGCTGGCGTACCCTCGACTTCCACACCGAGGTGCTGCCCACCGGGGACTTCCAGGGCACGCCGGTGATGAACTACGCCGACGAGGACGTTCCCTACACCCGCATCCACGAGTTCCGGCACTTCCACCCCGAGCGCGACTGGTATCCGAAGGACAAGACAGTGATCATGCGTGAGTATTCGCGCTTCGCCGAACACGGTGACGAGCCGTACTACCCGATCAACACGCCGGAAGACCGGGCGCGGCTGCAGTCCTACCGGGAGCTGGCGGCGCGCGAGGATGGGGTGCTGTTCGGCGGGCGGCTGGGCACCTACAAGTACCTGGACATGCACATGGCTATCGGCTCCGCGCTGAGCATGTACGACAACCGGCTGCGCCCGTTCTTCGCCGCGGGCGCGCCGCTCAAGAGCAAGGAGCTGACCGATGACTGAGGCGGGCGCGTCCCGTAGGCCGCGGGTCCTGCAGCGGGTCGTGTTGCCCGGGGACGACCTGGACGTGGTCCCGCTGTACGTGGAGACCAAGATGGACCGCGGCGCCGCCGAGCTGGCGGCCGAGATGGCCGCGGAGGAACTCACCGGGCGCAAGGTGACCGGGGGCACCGCGACCGGCAGCGCCTCGGTCGGCGAGGCCCAGTCGAGCATCCGCTTCGGCGCCGACGTGCCCGCGCACCTGGTCGAGGAGGCCGGACCACGGCGCAGCGCGCTGATCACCGACGGCGCCCGGGTCTCGTTCGCCACCTACTTCAACGCGTTCCCGGCCAGCTACTGGCGCCGGTGGACCACCGTGGACGCGGTGACCCTGCGCATCCGCCTGGCGGGCGAGTCCAAGGTCATCCTGTACCGTTCCTCGGCCCGGGGGCACAGCCACCCGATCGAGACGATCAACGTCGAGTCGGACGACCCGGAGACGATCGAGCGCACGCTGCCACTCGCCCCGTTCATCGATGGCGGCTGGTACTGGTTCGACATCGTGGCCGGGCCGCGCGGGACGACGCTGATCGACGCGGACTGGCTGGCGCAGGTCGAGCCCATGGAGCCCGGCCGGTTCAGCATCGGCATCACCTCGTTCAACAAGCCCGACGAGGTGGTACAGAAGCTGCGGTCGCTCGGCGACGCCACCGACGTCCATCACCTGCTTGACACGGTCTACGTGGTGGACCAGGGCACCAACCGGGCCAGCAACCACCCCGGTTTCGAGGACGCGGCCAAGAAGCTGGCCGGCCGGGTGCAGGTGATCGAGCAGCCCAACCTGGGCGGATCTGGCGGGTTCTCCCGGTCCATGGACGAGACGGTGCGGGCCGGCAAGAGCGACTACGTGCTGCTCACCGACGATGACGTCGAGATTGACCCCGAGGGGATCCTGCGCGCGATCACCTTCGCCGACCTGGCCCGCAAGCCGACGATCGTCGGCGGCCACATGTTCAGCCAGTACGAGCGCTCGGTGCTGCACGCGTACGCCGAGGCGGTCGCACCCTTCCGGTGGTGGTGGGGGAACGCGCCGAACACCAAGAGCCGGCACGACTTCGGCCGCCGCAACCTGCGCAACACCCCGTGGCTGCACCGCCGGGCCGACGGTGACTACAACGGCTGGTGGATGTGCCTGATCCCGGTCCAGCTGATCAAGGAACTCGGCCTCGCGATCCCGGTGTTCATCAAGTGGGACGACGCCGAGTACGGGGTGCGGGCCAGGGACCGCGGCTACCCGACCGTGTCGCTGCCCGGCGTGGCCTGCTGGCAGGCGCCGTGGACGGACAAGAACGACGCCCTGGACTGGAACGCCTACTACCACCTGCGCAACCGGCTGGTGGCCGCGCTGCTGCACTCGAAGGAACGCCGTGGCGGCCAGCTGGTCGCGGAAAGCCTGGAGCGGCAGCTGCAGGCCCTGCTGTCGATGCAGTACTCCACGGTGGCGCTGCGCGCCCTGGCCATCGAGGACGTGCTGCGCGGGCCTGGTCACCTGCACGCAGAGATCGGCACCAAGCTGGCGCAGCTGCGCGAGTTCCGGCTGCAGTACGCCGACGCCCGGGGCCAGGCCGACCTGGACAGCTTTCCCCCGCCCCGGCGGCGGGCCCCGGAGGCGGTGAAGGCGTCCACCACGCCGACCAACCGGCGCAACCTGCTGACCAAGGCGGCGTCGGGCACCGCGCACCAGCTCCGGCGGCCGAGGCCGGGAGCCAAGGACCGGCCGCAGATAGCGCTGCCGGGCCAGGACGCGGCCTGGTGGGTGCTGACCAAGCTGGACAGCGCGCTGGTGTTGACGGCCGACAACACGACGGCATCGTGGTATCAGCGCGATCCGAAGCTGTTCCGCTCGCTCGGGCTGCGCAGCCTGATCCTGCACCGGCGGCTGCGCCGCCAGTGGGCCGAGCTGGCCGCTGAGTACCGGGCCGCGGCGCCCGGGTTCACCGGGCCTGAGCAGTGGCGGCAGACGTTCGCCGGGTCGTCCGAACCACCAGCTGAGACAGTGAGTTCCACGGGACAGCGCGGCACGCCTGTCCCGCCGCGCGGCGGCTGGCCGATGCCGCGCCGCCGAGCCGCGGCGCCCGTCCGGCGGGCGCCGTCCGGTGGCGGGCCGCTGCCTCGTACTGGCCCGCGCTGGCCGCGGCTCTGGTCATGGCCGTGCTCGGGGTGTGGGGCCTGGAGCGCGACTCGTCGATGGGCAACGACGAGGTGGCCACCCGGTGGGCCGCGCTGCTGCCGCTGCACCAGCTGGCCCACCTGGTGAACAACGTGGACGCCGTGCACGGGCTGTACTACCTGCTGATGCACGGCTGGATGGCGGTCGGCACCAGCCCAGCGGTCATGCGCATCCCGTCCGTGCTCAGCATGGTCGTGGCGGCCGGGCTGATCGCCATCCTGGCCCGGCAGCTCACCGGGTCCGGCTGGGCCGCGCTGTTCGCCGGGCTGATCATGGCGCTGACCCCGACCATCACCTACTACGCGCAGACCGCGCGGTCCTATGCGCTGGTCTACGCGTGCGTGGCCGGCGCGACGCTGGTGCTGCTGCACGCGCTGCGCGCCGAGCACGCGGCGGGGGCCGGGCGGGCTGCGGGGGGTGCCGGGGGCCCCCCCCCCGCGCGTGGTCTGGCCCTGGGTGAGCTACGGCGCGCTGATGCTGCTGGCCGGGTACCTGAACGAGATGGCGCTGCTGGCCCTGGTCGCGCACGGGGTGACCGTGCTGCTGGCCCGGTACGGGCGGCCCGCGTTCGTGCACTGGGCGGCCGCGGCCGTGCTGGCCGCGCTGCTGGTGATCCCGCTCGCGGTGGTCAGTGCCCGTGAGGACGCCGCGGTGGCCTGGATTCCGCGGCCCGGCCCGGGCAGCGTGCGGGTGCTGTTCCACGACTACTTCGGCGCCACCACGCCCTGGCGGTGCTGCTGTTCCTGTGCGCGGTGCTGGCCGTGCTGCCCGGCCGCGGCCAGGGCCCGTGGCCGGAGCCGGCTGCGGGGCCCGGTGCGCCGTGGTGGCGGCGCGGCGGCGTGACCGTGCAGTCGGTGGGCGCGCCGCTACTGGTGCTGCCCGGCCTGCTGCTGGGCCTGGAGTCGCTGGCCGCCCATCCGCTGTACGTGGACCGGTACGTGCTGTACGGCGAGGCCGGTGCGGCGCTGCTGGCCGGGGCCGGCGCTTACCGGGCCGGGCTGTGGCTGGCCGGGCGGGTGCACTGGCCGTCCCTGGCCTGGGCGGCGGGCGCGGTGGTGTGCGTGCTCGCGCTGGTACTGCAGCTTGGGCCGCAGCAGCGGGTGCGCACCCCGCAAAGCCGGCTGTACGACTTCGGCGGCCCGTCCCGGTACGTGGCCGCGCACGCGCATCAGGGTGATGGCGTGCTGTTCTTCAGCGCGTTCTTCCGCAAGGCCCGGCTGGGCTACCCGGCCGACTTCCGCCAGGTGCGCGACTTCGCGATGGCGGTCTCGCCCATGCAGCCGGCAACTTCCAGGGCACCGATAAGCCATTCGCGCAGGTCCGCCCCCTGATGCTGGCCCAGCAGCGGATCTGGGTGGTGGGCCGGTCCCCGTTCACCCAGCTGGCCTCGCCCGCGATCAAGGACGAGAGCAGCCTGCTGCGGACCAACTTCACGCTGGTGGCCAAGCGGCACTTCCGGCACATCTGGGTCACCCTGTGGGTGCGCCGCTGACAGCGGCCGCATTGTCGGTAGTCCTGGTTAGCCTGCGCAGCAAGGGCAGGCGATGAGTTCCGGGCGGCGGTGCCGTCATACCTGTGCCAGACGCGGGGCCGTGCGCGGCCCGCGTTTCGCGATATAACTTGACAGCTCTCAGCTAAACGCGATACATCGTGTATGGCGGTGCCGGGCGGACGGCCGGTGGGCGCGAAAATTGAATTCGCGATCGCGCCGGACTGGCCGGTAGGTTCGGTGCCGGTGTTGAGGAGTGGACGGGAGGAA
>CAVVGF010000078.1:0-40919 GCA_963747705.1 uncultured Actinomycetes bacterium
ACGTCAGCGTGCTGCCCGCCCGCTTCCAGGTCCCGGCGGCCTTCGGGCGCACGATCGGCAGGGGCGAGGTGGCGGCCAGCGGCGCGGACAGCGTGACCTGGATCGGGTCGGCGCCGTCGGTCTGGGTGGTGACGCCGCCCTCGGTCACCGACATCACCTTGAGCGGCGCGGCCGGGCCGGCCGGGTGGGCGGACTGAGACGCGGCGGCGGTGGTCCGGCCAGCCGCGCGCTGCCCGCCGAGGGTGGTGGCCGCGATCCCGGCCACGGCCAGCACGCCGAGCACGGCGGCGGCCAGGCCGGCCACCTTGACCCGGCTCAGGCGGCCCAGGCCGCTCCGGCTGGCGGCGGGCACCACGGCCGGGAGCGGCGCGGCGGCTGGCGGTGTCGTGGCGGGCGGCGCGGCGGTGGGTGGTGCGGCGGTGGGTGATGTGGCCGCGGCCGGTGAGTCAGCGGCAGCTGAGGTGGCGGCAGCCACCGTGGGTGCATCGGCTGGGGGGGCCGCCCAAGCGTCAGCCGCGGCTGGTTCCGCCGCGGCCTCGGGCTCAGCGGCCTCGGGTCAGCGGCCTCGGGTCAGCGGCCTCGGGCTCAGCGGCCTCGGGCTCGGTGACCTGGGGTTCGGCGTCCTGGGGCGCCGCGGCCTGGGGTTCGGCGGCAGGGTCCCCGGACGCCGCCGTGTCCTCTGCTCCCGAAGCCCCCCGTGGCTCGTCTGGAACCCGCAACTCCCGCTCCCTACGTCGCGTCTGCCGTCTCGGACCACTGCCCGCCATTAAGGAACGGATGTCCGCGTTAGCCGGTTCCGTCCTCGCGCTGGGAATTCTGGCCCGCGGCATGCCGTCCGCTCAGAGCCAGTCCTTGCGGCGGAACATGACATACAGCCCCACGGACAGCACGACCAAGATGACGGTAGAGACCCAGAAACCCGAAGTATGCCCGAATCCGGGATACGGCACATTCTGTCCGTAAAATCCGGTCACCGCAGTTGGTACTGCGATGATCGCGGCCCAGCTGGTCACCTGCTTCATGATCACGTTCAGCCGGTTGCCGCGCACGGTCAGGTGCGTCTCCAGGATCGTGGTGACCAGATCACGCAGGGACTCGGTCCATTCGGTGGCGCGCAGCACGTGGTCGTAAACGTCGTGGAAGTAGGGCAGGATCTGCTCGTCCACCACGTGCAGGTCACGGCGCAGCACGCTGTTCAGCACCTCGCGCATGGGCAGCACCACCCGGCGCAGCAGCACCAGCGACTTGCGCAGCTCGAACGTGCGCCGCTGCATGTCCTTGTCCCGCGGGTTGTCGTCGAAGAGTTGGTCTTCCAGCGCCTCGATCTGGCTGTCCAGCTCCTGGACCGCCTCGAAGTGGGTGTCCACCACGTAGTCGAGCAGGCCGTGCAGCAGGAAGCCGACCCCGGAGCTGGCCAGGTCGGGCGAGCCGTCCCAGCGGCGCAGCACCTCATCGATGTCGAAGTCCTTGCTGCGCCGCACGGTAACCAGCGCGCGGTGCGTGACGAACGCGTCCACCTCGCTGGTCTCCAGCTCGCCGCTCGCGGTGTCCAGCCTGACCTGGTAGGCCGTGACGAAGATGTGGGACTGGTAGCGGTCCAGCTTGGCCCGCTGGTGCTCGGCCACCGCGTCCTCGACGGCCAGCGGGTGCAGGCCGAGCTCTTCGCTGATCGCGGCGAGGTCCGCGGCGGTGGGCTCGCACAGGTCGAACCAGACCACCGCATCGGGGTCGGCCAGGTAGTCAGAGCACATGCTGATCGGGAAGCCCTCGTCGGCCAGGGTGCCGTGCCGGTACAGGCGGGTTCGTGCCATGGGGGTCAAGATAGGCGCACCCGGTTACCGGGAGTTGACGGACAGGCCGGCCGGTTACCGGGTCGCCACCTGCCGGTACCCGACCGCCGGTACCCGGCCGCCAGTGCCCGACCGCCAGTGCCCGACCACCGGTGCCCGACCGCCGGGCCCGGCTGGCATCATCGGCGGTATGTCTGTGATCAAGATCAACGCGATTACCGTCCCGGCGGACAGCGGCGACGAGCTGGCCCGCCGGTTCGCGGCCCGGGCCGGTGCGGTGGACGACCAGGACGGCTTCGAGGGATTCGAGCTGCTCAAGCCCACCGATGAGCGGACCACCTGGCTGGTGGTGACCCGGTGGCGGGACGAAGCGGCGTTTGCCGCCTGGCTGAGCTCCCCCGCGTTCGGCCACGGTCACCGCGGGCCGGCGAGCCCGGCGGCGGCCCGGGTGGCCATGGCCCGGGCGGGCATGGCGGCGGCGCGCGGCGGGCACGCGGCGGCGGGCCGGGCGGACCCGGCGGGCCGGTCGGCACCTCCAGCGAGCTGTGGTCCTACGAGGTGGCCGGCGGTTCCGCGGCCCGGCCGTCCTGAGCGCGCGCGTGCCTGGCCGATGGCAGCTGCCGCCCGGCTCGGTGGTGACCCCCGCGGTGGTAGTGGACAGCGGCGCGCTCGACGCCAACCTGCGCGCGATGGCGGACAGCGCCGCGCACCGCGGGATCACCCTCCGGCCGCACGGCAAGACGCACAAGTCGGCTGAGATAGCCCAGCGCCAGCTGGCCCTGGGCGCGGCCGGCCTCACCGTGGCCACGGTCGGCGAGGCCGAGACGTTCGCGGCCGCCGGGGTGACCGACATCTTCATCGCCTACCCGGTGTGGGCCGACGCGGCCCGGTCCGGGCGCCTGCGTGACCTGGCCGGGCGGATCCAGCTGTCCGTCGGCGTGGACTCGCCCGCCGGGGTGCAGGAGCTGGCCGCGGCCCTGGCCGGCGCGCCCGCCCAGGTGCTGGTCGAGGTGGACTGCGGGCTGCGCCGCAGCGGCGTGGCCCCGGCCGGCGCGGGCGCGGTGGCCGCCGCCGCCGATGCGGCCGGGCTGCAGCTGGCCGGCGTGTTCACGTTCCCCGGGCACAGTTACGCACCGGGCGCGCCGGTCCCGGCGGCCGAGGACGAGGCAGCCGCCCTGACCGCGGCTTCGGCCAGCCTGGCCGAGGCGGGGCTGCCCGCCCCGGTGCGCAGCGGGGGCTCCACGCCGAGCGCGGCGCTGTCCGTCGGCCCGGCCAGCGACGGCCCGGTCACCGAGCTGCGCCCGGGTGTGTACGCGTTCAACGACGCGCAGCAGGTGGTGCTGGGCGTGTGCACGGTGGACCAGGTGGCGCTGGCCGTCCTGGCCACCGTGGTCTCGGTGCCCACCGCGGACCGCTTCATCCTGGACTCCGGGTCCAAGGTACTGGGCCAGGACCGGCCCGCCTGGGCACCCGGCCACGGGCTGCTGCCCGACTACCCGGATGCGGTCATCACCGGGCTGTGGGAGCACCACGCGGTAGTACGGCACCAGGCCGGCCAGCCCGCGCCGCAGGTCGGCGACCAGGTCGTGGTGCTGCCCAACCACGTCTGCACCGTGATCAACCTGGTCGACTCGGTCTACGTAGCCGAAGACGGCCAGATAGTCGACGTCTGGCCAGTAACCGCCCGCGGCCGCAACACCTAAACCCGCCACTGCCCCGGCCACCCGTGATCATGACTTTGGTGCTACTAGATGCGCACCAAAGTCATGATCACGACGCCTGCGCGGCCGCGGGGTCGGCCTAGAGGACCCAGCGGGACATGGCGATGATCTCCTCGTCGGACTTGCCCGCGGCCAGCTCGATCTCGGCCCGGCGCGCGGCCGCGAAACCAGCCAGCAGATCGGGTCCGAGCGCCGCGCGCAGGTCCTCGTCCGCCTCCAGCGCCGCTACCGTCTCGGCCAGCGACCCAGGCAGCCGCCGCGCCTGCCCGGCGGCCGGGTTTCCCGGGCTGGCCGGGTCGCCCGAGACCTCGGCGGGCAGGCTGGCCTTCCGGTCCAGGCCGGCCAGCGCCACCGCCAGCACCGAACCGACCACCAGGTACGGGTTGGCGCTGTTGTCGAAGCCCTTGAGCTCCAGGTTGGCGGTGCCCGGGTCACCCGGGCTGGCCTCGATGAAGCGCAGCGCGGCCTCCCGGTTCTCGCACCCCCAGACCTGGAACGCGCCCGCCCACACTGACGGCTGCAGCCGCAGGTAGGAGGCGGGTGACGGGGCGCCCACGGCGAGCAGGGCGGGCAGGCTGTCCAGCAGGCTGGCCGCCGCCGATTCGCCCCGCTCGGTCAGCCCGTGCCGGCCCGGCCGCCGGCCAGCAGGTTCTGCCCGTCGGCCCAGAAGCTGGCGTGCAGGTGCCCGCCGTTCCCGACGTTGCCGGTCAGCACCGCGGGGCCGAACGCGGCCCGCCAGCCGTGCTCGGCCGTGACCGCCGCGATGACCAGCTTGACCAGCACGTTGGTGTCCGCGGCCGACACCGGGTCCTGGGCTGCCACCGACACCTCGAACTGGCCTGGGCCGTACTCCGGGTGCAGCTGCAGCACCTCGACGCCCGCGTTGACCAAGGCGTCCATGACGTCGCGTGCGTAATCGGCCGCGGCCAGCAGCCGGGACATCCCGTAGCCGGTGCCGCGCATCGCGGGCAGGAAATCTTCGTCGTCCAGCCCGACCATCCATTCCATTTCGAACGCCATCTGGGCGCTGATGCCCTGCCGCAGGCCCGCCGCCACCTGAGCCCGGGCGAAGGACCGCTGGCATCCCGGATAGACGCTGCCGTCCTGCCAGAACCGGTCGCCCGGCGCCCACGCCCAGCCCGCCGGCGAGCTGAGCACGGCCAGCGAGTCCAGGTCGGGCACCATCCGCAGGTCGCCGTCCGGCTTGTCCAGCGGGGAAGCCGGGTTGATCCCGCCCAGGCTGTCGAACGCGTCGATCACCGGGGAGAAGCCGAGCCCGCTGCGCGCCGCCCGGTCCAGCCCGCTCAGCGGCACCGACTTGACCCGGGACGCGCCGCTGTCGTCGATGAACGTCGTGGCGACCATGCTCACCCGGTCGCGGAGCTGCATCTTGAGTTCCGTGGCCCGGCGCTGGTCGTCGTCGCGCTCGGCCTCGCTGCGGACGGGGCTGTATGGCCGTGGCATGGTCCTGTGTCCTCCCGGTGCGGGCCGGCATGTCTGTCCCCGCCATGCACCGGCACGTACATGGCGGGGAACATTCAAGCAGCTTCCGGATCAGCTGACCGGGCTGGCGGCTTCCTCCGTGGCCGCGGCGCCGGAACCGGACAGGCCTTCGGACCGGGTGAGCAGCTACCGGCCCGCCGGGTGGCCGCGGGCCGGGCCAGCACCCAGGCGATGCCGACCACGAACCAGGCGATGGTCACCGCCGGGCCCCACCACGCGACCCCGGTGGGCAGCGGCCAGATGTTCCGGAACAGCGTGTAGCCGAGCACGATGATGCCGAGCACCGGGATGATCAGCTCCCAGCGCCTGATGGTGCTGTCGCCGGAGAAGAACACCAGCTTGACCATGCCGATCGTGGCCAGGATGTACACCACCAGCAGGATCAGCGTGCCGATCGTGCCGCTCTCCAGGAACAGCGTGAACGGGTCGCCGCCGAGCACGAACCAGGTGAACGCGATGATCACGTACGCGGCCAGTACCACGGCCGCGGTGGCCACGATCGGGGTGCGGCGCTTCTCCGAGACGGTGCTCAGCCGGGCGGGCAGGATCCCGTCCCGGCCCATGGCGAAGGTCAGCCGGGACGCACCCACCGTGCAGGCCAGCGCGCAGCCGAATGCGGACACCATCGCGCCCAGCGTGATCAGCGTGCCCAGCCAGGACGACACGTAGCTGGTGCCCAGGTCACCGATCAGCGAGGTCGAGTTGATGAACGCGGTGACTCCCTTGGCCGAGGTGCCGAACCCCATCACCTCGACCGCGGTGACCACGAAGAAGTAGATGCCGCCGAAGATGGCCACGCCCAGGATGGCCCGCGGGATGTCGCGGCGCGGCTGCTTGGTCTCCTCGCCCAGGGTGGCGGCGGCCTCGAACCCGGCGAAGGACAGGAAGCCGAACACCACGCCGAGGAAGATGGTGGACAGCGGGATGCCGGCCGGCAGGCTGAACACCTTCCAGTCCACGCCGAGCCCGTGCGGCGCGCTGTGCCCGGCCAGCTTGGCGAACACGATCACCACCACGACCACGATCAGCAGCACGGTGATCGCCTCGGCGGCCAGCAGCAGGCGGGTTCCGCCCCGGGCCGGGGTGATGGCCAGCCACCAGACCAGCACCATGCCGAGCACGCCGAGCAGGAATCCGGACCAGGTCGGCGGGTTGTGCCAGACGCCCAGGTGGTCCAGGAAGTTGGCGGCGAACCGGCCGCCAGCCATCGAGGTGACCACGGCGTAGAACGTGTAGGTGCCGGTCAGCGCCCAGCCGGAGATCACCCCGGCGCGCGGGCCGAGCGTCGCGCCGACGAACCCGTACACCGAGCCGGAGTGGTGGAACCGCTGGGTCAGCCGGACGAACGTGTAGGCCACCAGCAGCACGCCGACGAACGCCAGCGCGAACGCGATCGGCACGGCCCGGCCCACCGTGGTCGCGGTGCCCTGCGGGTTGATGTTGGCCGCCATCGACGGCGCCATCAGCGCCAGCGAGATGCCGATGGCCTCCCAGACGCTCAGGTTGCGGTGCAGCTTACGAGGCTGCCCGGTGTCGCTCGTTGCTGCCATCTGATCAGCACCTCCGGCCGGCGTTTTACCAGCATTTGCCCGTGCAGAGATGATGCGCCAGCCCGGCCAGCCGGCACAAGATCTATTTGCTGCCATTAACCGGCCGGAAACGGACCGCCCCGTCCCGATCCAGCTGAGGTCGGCCGCGCCGCGACCGGTCCGCTGCCCCCTCCCCGCCCAGCCCGCTTAACGCCAGTGCCCGCTGACTCCCCCAGGCCCGGACCCGGCCGCCCCGCCAGTCACCCCCGCTGCCGGCCCAGCCAGCTCGCCCGCCGCTGCCGGCCCCAGCCAGCTCGCCCGCCGCTCCCAGCCGCCCCGGCCAAGCCCAGCCGCGCCTGGTCCGGTCCGTGGGTGGAACTTTGCTGTAGTCAGGACTGCACCAAAGGTTCACCCATGCGGGGCCAGAGGCTGGCTGGGGGCATGAGTGAAACATCAGTGTGGTTGAGCGGCAGGAGGGCGGCCAGCCGCGCGGTCCATCCGGTAATGAGCCGCTGGCTGGACTGTTGGCACTTCCCGCTGCTCACAGGAGTGTCGGCGCACCTAACATCCCGGCCCCACCTTGGGCGACACGGCAGTCCTGCCGGCCACATGGTTACCCCGCCAGACCGGGATCCGTCCTCCTACCCGCTGGAATCGCGGCGTGCTAGAGTTCTAGAACTCTTACTGTTCTAGAACTCTAGATATTGGGGTGGGCGATGACTGTAACGGAACCATCTGTGCTGGCCGCGGGCGGCCCGTCCGTCATGGGTGATCCGGGGCCGGGCGGGCGGTTTGGGCCGTTCGGCGGGCGGTTCGTGCCGGAGGCGCTGATCCCGGCGTGCGCGGAGCTGGCGGCGGCGTTCCGGGATGCCTGGTCCGATCCTGGTTTCCGGGCGGAGCTGGACCGGCTGCTGGCCGAGTACGCCGGGCGGCCCACGCCGCTGACCGTCGCGCCCCGGCTGAGCGCTGACCTGGGCGTGCAGGTGCTGCTCAAGCGCGAGGACCTGGCCCACACCGGTAGCCACAAGATCAACAACGTGGCCGGGCAGGCGCTGCTGGCCCGCCGGATGGGCAAGACCGCGCTGGTCGCCGAGACCGGCGCGGGCCAGCACGGGGTGGCCAGCGCCACCGTGGCCGCCCACCTCGGCCTGGGCTGCACGGTGTACATGGGCGAGCGGGACATGGCCCGGCAGGAACTCAACGTGTTCCGGATGGAGCTGCTCGGCGCCACCGTGGTCCCGGTGACCTCCGGCTCACGGACGCTCAAGGATGCCACCAGCGAGGCACTGCGGCACTGGGTCACCACGGTGGACTCGACGCATTACTGCATTGGCTCGGTGCTCGGCCCGCACCCGTACCCGTGGCTGGTGCGCGAGCTGCAGCGGGTGATCGGCGACGAGGCCCGTGCGCAGTGCGCCGCGCTGGCCGCCGCGGGCCGGCTGGCCCGGCCGGTGCCGGACGTGGCCGTGGCCTGCGTGGGCGGCGGCTCGAACGCGGCCGGGACGTTCGCCGGCTTCGCGGACACGGCCGCCCGGCTGGTCGGCGTCGAGGCGGCCGGCGGGGCCGCGCTGACCGACGGCGAGCGTGGCGTGCTGCACGGCGCTATGTCCCGGTTCCTGCAGGACCCCGCCGGGCAGATCCGGGAAGCCCAGTCGGTCTCGGCCGGCCTGGACTACCCGGGGGTGGGCCCGGAGCATGCCTGGCTGGCCGCGACCGGGCGGGCCGAGTACCACACGGTGACCGACGATGAGGCGATCCGCGCGGCCGGGTGGTGCGCCCGGGCCGAAGGCATCCTGCCCGCCCTGGAGTCGGCGCACGCGCTGGCCTGGGTCCGCCGGGCCGCCCGGGCCGGCCAGCTGCCCGCCGGGTCAGCCGTGCTGCTCACGCTGTCCGGGCGCGGCGACAAGGACGCCGCCCAGCTCAGGGAGCTGACCCATGGCCGCGGTTGAGACGGTCCTGGGCGCGGCCCGGGCGGCGGGCCGGCCCAGCCTGGTCGGCTACATCACCGGCGGGATCCGGGCCGACTGGACGGAACTGCTGGCCGCGATCATCGATGCGGGCGCGGACGCGGTCGAGATCGGCCTGCCGTTCTCCGACCCGATGCTGGACGGCCCGGTCATCCAGCGCGCGTCCGAGGCCGCGCTGGCCCGCGGGACCACCCCGGACCGCATCCTGGCCGAGCTGCGCGCGGCCGGGCCCTGGCCGGTGCCGCTGATCGCGATGAGCTACGCCAACCTGGCGTTCCGCCCGGGGCTGCCCGGGTTCTGCGCCGGGCTGGCCGCGGCCGGAATCAGCGGCACGATCATTCCGGACCTGCCCGCCGTGGAGGCGGACGGCTACCTGGCCGCGGCCGGCCGGGCGGGCCTGGACGCCATACTGATGGTCACCCCGGCGACTCCAGCCGCGCAGCGGCGTGTCATCGCGGCCCAGACGCGCGGTTTCCTGTATGTGATGAGTGTGATGGCCACCACGGGGACGACCGCGCAGCAACAGGACGCAAGCCGGTGGGCGGTGGCCGCCGAGGCGCGGGCCGCCCAGCCACAGACAGACGGCGGCGGCCGCCCGGTTTTGATCGGTTTCGGCATCAGCACGCCGGCCCGGGCGGCGGCCGCGGTCCGGCACGCCGACGGGGTGATCGTGGCGTCCGCGCTGATGCGCCGGGTGCTGGACGGCGCGGCCGTGGCCGAGGTGGGCCAGGCGGTCAGCGAACTGCGCACGGCGGTGGACGGAGCCCGGCCATGACCGGCCCGGCGCTGCTGGCCCGCCGCCGCAGCGCGCTCGACCGGCAGCCCAAGTACCTGCGCATCCACGCCGAGCTGCGGGACCGGATCAGCAGCGGCCAGTGGCCCGCGGGCCAGCCGCTGCCCGCGCAGCGCGATCTGGCCGCCGAGTTCGGGGTCAGCGTGATGACACTGCGCCAGGCGCTGCAACTGCTGGCCGACGACGGGCTGATCGACACCCGGCACGGCAGCGGCACCTACGTCGCCCAGCGCTACGCCTACGACCTGGGGCACCTGCGCAGCTTCGCCAGCGACCTGGCCAGCCAGGGGGCCCGGATCAGCACCCGGCTGCTGGCCGCCGGGATCGTCGCCGCGCCGGAGGAGGTGGACGCCCGGCTCGGCGGCCCCGGGGACGTGCTGCGGCTGCGCCGGCTCCGGCTGGCCGACGGCCAGCCGCTGTTCGTGCAGACCTCGTACCTGCCCGCCGAGCTGACCCGGGCGGACGGTCCCGGCGCGGACAGCCCCGGCACCCTCGACGTGGAGGAACTGGCGCACCGCGGGCTTTACACCGTGCTGGCCGAGCACGGGCTGACCGTCACCCGGGCGGCGGAGACCATCACCCCGGTCCTGCTCGACCCGGCTGACGCCGCCGACCTGGGCCAGCTGGCCGGCCGCCCGGCCCTGCTCAGCCACCGGGTCAGCTTCACCGCGGCCGGCCTGCCCATCCTGGACGACCACGCGGTGCTGCCCGGGGACAGCGTGGCGATCAGCGCCAGCCGGTCCACCGAGCAGCTCGAAGTGCAGTACACGCTGACCACCGGCGTGAGTTTGCTTTGCGCCTCCGGGGGCGCTGAATCCGCCGAGCTTCCCTCGTCGCTCTCTCGCTCGTTCCTCGCTCTTTCGCTCCTCAGTCCAGGTCGGCGGCGCGCCCCCTTCGGCGCGGCGACTTCCCCTCCTCGCTCGTGCCTCGCTCGTCGGTCCAGTCGGGCGCGGGCCGGGAATCACTCCGGGCGGATGATGGTGACCGGGCCGTGGGCGTGGTGCACGCAGTAGGTGCTGACCGAGCCGAGCACCGCGTCGGCCAGGCCGCCGTACCCGCGCGAGCCGACCACGAGCAGATCGGCGCCGGCCGACGCGTTAACCAGGATCCGGCCCGGTGGGCCCTCGACGACCTGGGTCCGCACAAAGCCCGGCCGGGCGGTGCCGAAGACCGCGCCGAGCGCGTCGTCCTGGGCGGTCGCCGACAGGTGCGCGAAGTCGGTGTCGGCCGGGCTGGCCGGGGCCCAGCCGTAGAACGACGGGTACTCCCAGGCCGTGATCACCTGGAGTTCGGCCCCGGTGAGCTCGGCTTGCCGGGCGGCCCAGCGCAGCGCCTGGACCGACTCCGGTGACCCGTCCACGCCGACCACGATCCGGGCCTGGTGGCTGGCTGGCTCGCTCATCGCTGCCCCGTTCTGACGATCGTGCCGGCTCGCCCGGCCAGCAGGTCGGTGGCCTCGCCCAGGCAGCCTATCCCGGCCAGGCCGCCGGTCGCGGCCGCGAACCGGCACGCCGCCTCGACCTTCGGGCCCATCGAGCCGGCCGGGAATGCCCCGGCCCGCAGCCGCTTACGCAGCCAGATCGGGCCGGCCCGGTGGATCGGCCGGGCTTCCGGGGTGCCGAAGCCGTCCAGCACCACCGGCACGTCGGTGAGCAGCAGCAGCGCGTCCGCGCCGACCGCCTCGGCCAGCAGCGCCGCGGTGAGATCTTTATCCACCACGGCCTCCACGCCGCGCAGCCCGGCCGGGCCGTCGGCGACGACCGGAATGCCCCCGCCGCCCGCGCAGACCACGGTGACGCCCAGGCTGGCCAGCAAGTCGATCAGGGCGAGCTCGACCACCGCGGCCGGTTCCGGTGACGGCACCACGCGCCGCCACCCAGTCGTGTCCGGGCGCAGCTGCCAGCCCCGGTCGGCCGCCAGCCGCCGCGCGGTGACCTCGTCGTACACCGGGCCGATGAACTTGGTCGGCGCGCCGAACGCCGGGTCGTCCCGGTCCACCAGGGTCCGGCAGACCAGGCAGGCGGTGCGCCGCCGCGGCTGGGCCCGGTCCATCGCCTGCACCAGCCAGTAGCCGATCATGCCCTGGGTCTGCGCACCCAGGACGTTGAACGGGTAAGGGTGGGACAGCGCCGGGTCATCCGCGCTCTCCGCGGCGAGCACGCCTACCTGTGGCCCGTTGCCATGGGTGAGGATCAGGTCGTGCTCGGCCAGCAGCGGGGCCAGCGCCGCCACGGCCTCGGCCACATGGGATTCCTGCACGTCGGAGTCGGGCCGCTCACCGCGTTCCAGCAGCGCGTTCCCCCCGAGCGCGACAACTACCCGCACATGATGCTCATACCCACTGTGAGCGCTCCGAAGGGGCGCGCCGCCGACTGGACGGACGAGCGAGGAACGAGTGAGGAGGGGAAGTCGCCGCGCCGAAGGGGGCGCGCCGCCGACTGGACTGAGGAGTCGAGGGAGCGAGGAACGAGCGAGTGAGCGACGAGGGAAGCTCGGCGGGTCCAGCGCCCCCGGAGGCGCAAAGCTAGCAGAGCTCAGCCGGCTGAACCGGCGGGCTCGCCGGGCCGCGTAAGCGGCCAGGCCAGCGGCGAGCGGGGCGCCGATGATCACGGCGCGGGCCAGCGAGCCGGGGCCGGGCGAGCCGATCGCGCTGGACAGCAGCACGGTCATCGGCACGACCGCGAGCAGGGCGCCCCAGGCGTACCAGAACACGATGGTGATCACGGCGGTGTTGCCGACCGGGGTCTCGGCGCCGACGAACATCTCCGGGGTCAGCGGCGGCCGGAACACGTTGACCAGCGCCCCGGCCACCAGCACCGGGACCGTCACGGCCAGCAGGGCCAGCGGCCGCGGGTCGCCGGTGGCCAGGCTGGCCGCGGCCACCGGCAGCCCGGCCGCCACCAGCAGGACCAGGCTGGGCACCGCCGCGTGCCGCCAGGCCAGCGACTCGAACCGGAACGGGAGCTGGGCCGAGCGGCGTGGGTCGTCCGCGTCCAGCCGGGCCCCCTCGCACAGCCAGGCGGCGGCCAGGTAGCCCAGGATGAGCGCGCAGCCCACCGGGAGCAGTGAGACCGAACGGCCGTGGCTGGCCGCCGCGATCAGCCCGACCGCCAGCCAGGCCAGCGCCACCGCGGCGGCCAGCCGGGCCGGGGCCCGTACCAGCGCGAGCAGGTCCCGCCAGAGCAGCACGAGCTGCCGCCGCCGGGGCGGCGGCAGGCGCAGCCGGGCGCGCCGCGGACGGCTGCCCGCCGCGCCGTAGGCCACGGCCACGCCGCGGGTGTTCATGCTCACCGCGGCCGCGGACATCGCCCCCAGGGTGCGGGCCCGGGCCCGTAGGGCGGCCGCGGGCACGCCGGCCGCGGCCCGCTGCCCGGCCGCCAGCGCGGCCAGCGCCACCGCGGCCAGCAGCGCGGTGGCGGCCGGCCACCACGGCGCTGGACTGGCCGCAACGCTGCCGGGCACCACGAACACCTGCCCGTACCCGGCGGACGACAGCGTCAGGCCGGGCAGCGCACCGTGGCCGGCCAGCGCGGCCAGGCCCTGTGCGGCCCAGCCCCACGGCCCTGACCACAGCAGGACCGTGTTCACCACGGCAGGCATGGTCCCGAACGCCGCCCAGGCCGCGATGCCGGCCAGCAGGGCCGCGGCCGCCAGCGCGACGGTGGTGGCCCGCCGTACCCAGAGCCAGCTGGCCTGATCCCGTTCGGTCAGCCCGGCCAGCCCGGTACCCACCGCGAACAGCAGCGCGGCCGACAGCATCCCGGCCCCGGTCAGCCGGAGCACGTCCCCGCCGTCCCGGCCGCCCAGGCCCAGCGCGACCAGGGCGGCGGCGGGCACGATGCCGACCGCCGCGCCGGCCGCAACCGCCCCGGCCGCGGACATCCGGAACCTGGGCCGCAGCAGCCGCCGCCGGTCCACCGGGGTGCCCAGCAGCCAGTCCACGGTCGCGCCGGGCACGGTGACCGGGCCGCGCCACAGCGCGTCCCGTACCAGCAGCACCAGCACCAGCAGGGCCAGCGCGGCCAGCCCGGCGGGCAGCGCGTGCAGCACGCGCCAGGACAGCTCGGTGGGCGGCGGCGGGTGGCGCAGCGCCCGGTAGGCCGCGACGATCAGCGAGCCACCCCAGACGGCCACGATGAACAGCGCCAGGTAGATCCAGAACGCGATGCTGGCCGCCTGCTTCCGTGCGTGCCCCCGGCGCAGCTGGCGCAGGAGCGCGTAGGTCGGCCCGGTGCTGTCCGGGACGGGGACCGGGCCCGCCGCGACCGTCATTCCACCGCCGCCAGCGCCACCGGCGGCGGCCCCTCCGCGATGACCGCCCCGTCGCTGAGCACCATGGCGTGGTCGGCGACGGCCGCGGCCAGCTCGGTGTGGTGGGTGGCCAGCAGCAGCGCCGCCCCGGCGGCCTTCTCGGCGGACAGCAGCCCGGCCAGCCAGCGCCGTGCGCCGGGATCCAGCCGCTGCTCGGGCTCGTCCAGTATGAGCAGCCGCCGCGGCCGGACCAGCACCGTGGCCAGCTGCAGGGCCTGCAGCTGGCCGCTGGACAGCGACCCGGGCAGCGCGTCGCCATGGTCGTCCAGGCGGCACTCGCGCAGCGCCTGGTCCACCCGGGCGGCCGCGTCCCGGCCCGCGCCGTGGGCCACCGCGACCAGCTGCAGGTGCTCCCGGACGGTGAGGTCCGGGTAGGCGCTGGCCAGGTCGCCGACCACGGCGATCTCGGTCCGGGCGACCAGGTCGTCCTCGGTCATGGCCCGGCCGGCGTAGACCACCACCCCGTTGCTGGGCCGGTCCCGGCCGGCGGCGATACGCAGCAGGGTGGACTTGCCGGAGCCGTTCACGCCGAGCACGGCCACGCACTGCCCGGGCGCCACCGAGAGGTCAGTCGGGCTCAGCGCGATGCGGTCCCCGTAGTTCCGGCTGACTCCGGTCAGCCGGAGCAGAACATCTGGCACGACACCGAGTTCACCACACCGGGCCCACGGGCCTGCCTTCCGCATACGCGGACGGCAGGCCCGTGGGCGTGGGCTAGGGGGTGGCCCTAGTCACCCAGGTAATCCGAGGGCAGGTTGTGCCCAGGGACCTGATCCGGCGCGAGAATCTTCTTGTCGCCCGGGTAGGGCACCTTCCAGTCGTGCGCGCTGTACCAGTCCAGCCGGTTGAGCTGGGCCGGGTTGGCGAAGTCCTGGATGGCGTGGGATCCGACGAACCGGCCGGCCCGGCTCCAGATCACCCAGTCCTCGTAGATGGCCCGCTCGGCCTGGGGCACGCCCTGCTGCGCGGCCGACGCCGGGACGAACAGCGGCGCCGCCTTGGCCGAGGACGGGACATTGGGTGACGACGAGGCGGCCGTCAGCCCCTGGGTCAGGGGGATCTGGTTCGGCACGGCGTCGTACGGCGCGAAGTCAGGCTGGCTGGTGAACGCGTTGTACATCGGCCAGGCGGCCCGGTCTTCCTGGTTCATCGGGGCGACGCCGAGGATCTGCTCGATCGTCTTCACCACGTTGAGCTGGGTGTAGTAGGAGTTGTCCACGATGCCGCGGCGGGCGTACGGGCTGGCGATCAGCAGCGGCGCCACGGTGGCCGTCCACGTGATCGATGCCGTTCTGGGTGTCGTCCTCGACCACGAAGACGACCGAGCTCTTCCAGATGCTGGAGTGCGAGATCGTGTCGATAATCCGGCCCACGGCCAGGTCGTTGTCCGCGACCTCGGCCACCGGGTTGGGCGCGCCGGTGCCGACGCCGGCCGTGTGGTCGTCCGGCATCCAGATCAGGCTGAGGTTGGGCACCGTGCCCGCCTTCTCCTGCTGCTGGAACGACTGCTGCCAGATGTCGGTCCGGTACTGATCCGGGATGTACAGGTCGAACGCCGGGTAGGCGTGGTCGTCGATGGCGTTGAGCGACGGGATGTCGGCGTACGTCTTAGTCGCCGAGATCGGCACCGGCAGCGCCCCGGTGGCCTGGCCTTCCAGGATCTGCGAGTCCTGGTAGTACTGCGACCAGGTGGCCCCGGCGGGCTGGGTCAGGAAGTTGTTGTACTCCCCGTAGGCCTTGACGGTCTGCCCGGCCGCCTCGGCCGCGTTCCACAGGAACCCGTCCCGCTGGTAGGCCAGGGCGTCCCCGCCCTGAGCCGGGTAGCTGCGGTAGAACGCGCCGAACTCCTTCTCGATGTAGTCGTTCGCGTCGGCCTGCATCAGCCAGTTGTGCCCGTCCGCGGACAGCGTGCCCTCGTCGTAGAAGTTGTCGAACAGCCCGTAGGTGTTGGCCAGCTGGTGCCCGTTGGGGGTGATGGTCGCGCCGAACTGGGCGTAGCTGGGATCGCCGTTGCCCTTGCTGATGTCCCCGAGGTCCTGGTCGTAGGTGCGGTTCTCGCGGACGATCAGGAACACGTGCTTGATGGTGGACGGGCAGCCGAGCCGGGCCGGGATGGCCACTGCCGCCGCCGCGCAGCTGCGCAACGGTGTGCTGGCCAGCAGGTGCTCCCAGTTGTTGTTGACGAACACCTGGTGGGTGTAACCGGCCAGGGCGGCCATGGTGGGCATGGTGAACTCAGTGACCGAGCCGGTGTCGCTGTAGGTGCTGGGGCCGGTGACCGACTCGGCGCCCGGTGCGGTGCCCGGGCCCTTGTCGACGGTCTTGGCCGTGCCGCGGGCCCCGATGCCCTTGTCGTTGGTCACCACGATCTTGCCGACAGCCGGGTCGTACTGCGCCGCCACCGGGTAGAAGTCGGTGGGCAGCAGGCCCTCGTAGCGCAGCGGCGTCCGCGGGCCGCTGTAGCCGTAGACGGCCAGCGCGTTGTCCCGGCCGATGCTGACCAGCACCGTGCTGGCGTTCGGCATCGTGATCGCGTTGGGGTTGCTGCCCACGGTGGTCCCGGGCAGCGGGTTGACGTTGACGGTCTGCTCGACCGCGGCCGTCTTCGTGTTGATCAGCGAGATGCTGTCGTTGTTCGAGTTGGCCACCATCAGCGTGCCGTCGGGGGCCAGGAACTCGGCCGACGGCTCCAGGCCGACCTTGATCGACTTGACCTGCTTGCCGGTGGCCAGGCTGACCTCGGACACCGTGCCGGTCGAGGCGGCCCCGGTGACCTTATTGGCCACGATGTTCGTGCCGGCCGAGTTGTTGGTGTACTCCCCCGGCTTGGCCGGGCGGCCGCCCTCGTTGGACACGAACGCGTCGTTGCCGGCCAGCACGACCTGGCGGGGCGCATTGCCGACCTTGATCACCTTGGTCAGCTGGTTGGTCGCCGTGTTGATGACCCCGAGCTTGTTGATCACGTTCAGCGCGACGTAGAGCTTGCTGCCGTCCGGGCTGAGCGCCATGCCCGACGGCCCGTCCGGCACCGTGCTCGGGCCGGTGGTGAGGTTGTCCACGGTCGTGGCGAGCGGGATGACCACCGGGCTGGACACCGTGCCGTCCGCGGCCACCGTGAAGTGCACCAGGTCGGAGGTCTGCGGGAACCACAGCGACTTGCCGTCGGCGGACCACAGCGGGCCGTCGGCGGCCACCGTGCCGTCCCCGATGACCGTGTCGCTGCCCACCCCGGTGCCGACCTGCTGGATGATCTGGCCGGTCCTGACGTTGATGATGGACAGCCAGCCGGTGAAGTCGTTCCAGGTCAGGGCGGCCAGGTACTGGCCGTTGGGGCTGATGGACGAAGACACCAGCCGGCCGGCATCGTCGGTCAGGACGCGGGTCCCGATCGGCTTGATCCACTGCTGGGTGGGCAGCAGGATCCCGTTGGCGTAGGTTCCGCCGACCTGCTCGTCCCCGAACGGGGACCCGCCGCCGGAGGTGGCGGCGTAGGCGATGCCGCCGGCCCCGGCCAGCAGCGCGAGCGATGCTCCGGTGGCTACGAGCAGGCGCAGCGCACGCCGGTGCTCATGCCGCCATCGTGCGGACGTTAAACGCATGGTGAATGTGTCTCCTTCGGTTTCCGCTAGGCGATGTCGAAGCAGCCGTCGATCAGCGCCAGTGGGTTGGTGACCTGCTGGTAGTGCGGTCCGGTGATGGTCGGTGACCCGTTCACCGAAGCTGGGCCGTCACCGTCGGCGGCGTAGCAGCCATCGGTCTGCACATCGACCTTGTATTTGGCGATAACTGGGTAACCAGGCCCGGCGACTTGGTAGGTGATCTCGCACAGCCAGGTGCCGGAGCCCTGCTGGGCCGTGTTCGGGGTGCCCTTCTGGCAGCTCGCGTGACTGTGCAGGCGGGCTGCGGCGGGCCGGGGGTTGCCCTGCTCGACCTGCTGCAGGACGTACAGGTTGGTAAACGTGCTGGCCAGCGACGTTTGCAGCGGGGCGGACGAGATGCCCGTCGAGCCGCAGCCGGACAGCAGGCCGGCCAGCGCCGCGGCCGCCGCGGTCAGGATCAGTCCCCGCTTCATGCGGCCACCCCGATCGCGCGGCGGCGGAAGACCAGCCAGGACACCGTGGCGCAGACGATGAACCACGCCGCGCTGGTGACCAGCCCCCAGAGGAACTCGCCGTAGAACGTGGGCTGGGTCCAGAACCCGTGCCAGGCCTGGAACGGCGTGCTGATCAGTGCCAGCTGCACCCACCCGGGCAGGCTGATCAGCGTGATGACCTGGAGCGCCAGCGTGATCACGATGGGGCCGCCGATGCCGACCACGCTGTTGCGGCTGACCACCGACAGCATCAGGGCCAGCGCGGTGAAGCCGAGCAGCGGGGGCAGGTCGGACAGGTAGCTGAGCACGACCAGCGCGGCCGCGTGCCCGGCCGGCACCAGCTGGCCGCCGAGCCCGACCAGCGGCTGCGTCCCGGCCACCAGCCCAGCCACGAAATCCGTGATGGTCAGCAGCACCAGCAGCGCCAGCGCGAACGTCAGCGCGGCCAGGAACTTGCCGGAGAACAGCTGGCCGCGGCTGTGTGACCGGGTCAGGATGGTCTTCCAGGTGCCGAACCGGTCCTCGCTGGAGAAGATGTCCCCGGCCACGATCGCGGTGAGCACCGGGCCGACCCAGGGGGCGCCGAAGCCGAGCACGACCATCGGGATGGCGAACCCGGAGCTGTGCACCCACTGGCCGAACGCGGTGTCACCGGGCGTGGCGCTCTGCACGTGCAGGACGGCGACCGCAAGGAACGGGCCGATGACGGCCAGCACGGCCATGACCCGCACCTGGATGAGGCGGCTGATCTTCAGCAGTTCCGCCCGGTAGACCACCCAGGCACTGGAGCGCCGCTCGCTGGCGGCGGGCCCGGCGTAGGCCGGCCACCGCTCCGCGGCCAGGGTCATGGTCCCTCCTGGGTGAGCTGGAAAAAGAGCGATTCGAGCGGCGTGACCTCAAGCTCCAGGCCGCGCACGGCCAGGCCGGCCCGGCCCAGATGCAGGACGTACTCGTCCAGGCGGTCCTGGATGGTGTGCACGCTCAGGCCGCCCTCGTCGCGCGGCGCGGCCTTGACCCCGGCCACGTCCCGGGCCGCGGCCAGCGCGGCGGCGTCGTCGCTGGTGCGCAGCCGCCACACCCCTTCCGGGGCGTCCTCGCGCATGACCGACAGTCCGCCGGCGAACACGACCTGTCCGTGGTGCAGCACGGTCACGCTGTCGCAGATCTCCTCGACCTGGGCCATGTCATGACTGCTCAGCAGCACGGTCAGGCCCTCGGCGGCCAGCCCGCGCAGGGCGGTCCGCAGGTCCCGGATCCCAGCTGGGTCCATGCCGTTGGCCGGCTCGTCCAGGATGAGCAGCCGTGGCCGCCGCAGCATGGCCGCGGCCAGGCCGAGCCGCTGGCGCATGCCCAGTGAGTAGCCACGGACCTTCTGGCGGCGGGCGCCGGACAGCCCGGCCGACTCGATGGCCTGGTCGATGAGCCTGGCCGCGTCCCCGCCGTCCAGCCGGGCCAGCACGGCCAGGTTCTGCCGCCCGGTCAGGTACGGGTAGAAGCGGGGCGTCTCGACAAACCCGCCCACCCCGTCCAGCCAGCCAGGCCCGGCGTCGGCCCGGGTCCGGCCGAACAGCCGCAGGGTTCCCTCGTCCGGCAGCACCAGCCCGAACAGGGCCGCTAATAGGGTGGTCTTACCCGCGCCGTTGGGGCCGAGCAGGCCGTGCACGACGCCCGGCGGGACGGTCATGTCGACCCCGTCGAGGGCCGTGGTCGCGCCGAACCACTTGGTCACCCCGCGGGCTTCGACGACAAAGGCGGCTTCCGTCACGGCGGTTACCGTAGGAGCCCGGTATTGCCGGAACTCGAACTGGCACCATCTAGTAGGTGAAGACCTGGCCCGCGCACACCATCTGGTGGCAGCTGCACCCGATCAGCTTTGTAGGGGCAGCGCCGACCCGGGGGGACGACCCCCCGGAGCCCCCCGAACGCCGCTTCGCGGCGAGCCTGGAAGGGCTGGCCCGGATCGAGGGCTGGCTGGACTACCTGATCAAGCTGGGCTGCAACGGGCTGGCGCTCGGCCCGGTGTTCGCCAGCGAATCGCACGGCTACGACACCGTCGATCACTTCCGGATCGATCCCCGGCTGGGCACCGAGGCGGACTTCGACCACCTGGTGCAGGCCTGTCACGAGCGGGGCATCCGGGTGCTGCTGGACGGCGTGCTCAACCACGTAGGCCGGGGTTTCCCGGCGTTCCAGGATGTGCTGGCGCACGGCGCGGCGTCCCGGTACGCGCCCTGGTTCCGGCTCGACTTCACCGCCGGCGGCCCGGACGGGTTCGGCTACGCGGACTTCGAGGGGCACCGCAGCCTGGTCGCGCTCAACCACGCCGAGCCCGCCGTGCAGGACTACGCGGCCCGGGTACTCAGCCACTGGCTGGACCGCGGCGCGGACGGCTGGCGGCTGGACGCCGCGTACGCGGTGCCGCCCGCGTTCTGGCGGGCCGTCCTGGGCCAGGTGCGCCAGGGCCATCCAGCCGCCTGGTTCGTGGCCGAGATGATCCACGGCGACTACGCGGCCATGGTCCGCGGCGGCGGGCCGGACAGCGTGACCCAGTACGAGCTGTGGAAGGCCATCTGGAGCGGCCTCAACGACGGCAACTTCTTCGAGCTGGCCTGGGCACTGAACCGGCACGACGGGTTCCTGGCCGAGTTCCTGCCGCTGACGTTCGTGGGCAACCACGACGTCACCCGGCTGGCCAGCAAGCTCACCGAGCCCCGCCACCTGGCGCACGCGCTGGTTGTCCTGCTCACCGTCGGCGGGGTGCCGAGCATCTACGCGGGTGATGAACAGGCGTTCAGAGGAATGAAGTATGAACGGGCGGATGGGGACGCGGAGATCAGGCCGGCGTTCCCGGCCCGGCCCGAGGAGCTGGCTACGGACGGGTGGCCGGTCTACCGGCTGCACCAGGACCTGATCGGGCTGCGGCGGCGGCACGGCTGGCTGGCCCGGGCGGTCACCGAGGTGCGGCACCTGGCCAACCGGGCGCTGGCCTACCAGGCGGTGGACCCGGGCGGCGGTCCCGGGCTGACCGTGCTGCTGAACACGTCTGATGCCGCCGTGGACTTCCCGCTGGACGGGCCGCCCGGCCAGCGGCTGCTGGCCAGCGCGCCGGACGGGCAGAGCCAGCCGTACCGGGTCGAACCGCACGGCTGGGCGGTGCTGGAATCCGTGTCCTGACCGATGATTTCCGGGCCCGGTGGCAGTCTTAGGGGCCATGAGCAACGTAAGAGTGCTGGTCGGCACCCGGAAGGGCGCGTTCGTGCTGACCGCAGATGGCAAGCGGGAGAACTGGGAGGTCTCCGGGCCGCACTTCCCGGGCTGGGAGATCTATCACGTCAAAGGCTCCCCGGCCGACCCGGACCGGCTGTACGCGTCGCAGAGCAGCGGCTGGTTCGGCCAGCTGATCCAGCGCTCGGACGACGGCGGCGCGAGCTGGGCGCCGGTGGGCAACGAGTTCCGGTACGACGGTGAGCCGGGCACGCATCAGTGGTACGACGGCACGCCGCACCCGTGGGAGTTCGCCCGGGTGTGGCATCTGGAGCCGTCGCTGGACGACCCGGACACGGTGTACGCGGGGGTGGAGGACGCCGGGCTGTTCAAGTCCACCGACGGCGGGCAATCCTGGCGCGAGCTGCCCGGGCTGCGCACGCACCGGTCCGGGCCGTCCTGGCAGCCGGGCGCGGGCGGCATGTGCCTGCACACGATCATCCTGGACCGGTCCGCGCCGGGCCGGATGTTCGCCGCCATCTCGGCCGCGGGCGCGTTCCGCTCCGGCGACGGGGGCGATACCTGGCAGCCAGTCAACCAGGGCCTGCACTCGGAGGGCATCCCGGACCCGGCGGCCGAGGTCGGGCACTGCGTGCACCGGATCGCCCAGCACCCGGCCCGGCCGTCCGTGCTGTACATGCAGAAGCACTGGGACGTGATGCGCAGCGACGACGCGGGCGACTCGTGGCACGAGGTGAGCGGGAACCTGCCGACCGATTTCGGCTTCCCGATCGACGTGCACGCGCACGAGCCGGACACCATTTATGTCGTACCGATCACCAGCGACTCGCACCATTTCCCGCCGGAAGGGAAGCTGCGGGTGTACCGCTCGAAGACGGGCGGGGACGACTGGGAGCCGCTGACCACCGGCCTGCCGCAGCGGGACTGCTACGTCAACGTGCTGCGCGACGCGATGGCGGTCGACTCGCTGGACTCCTGCGGGGTGTACTTCGGCACCACCGGCGGGCAGGTCTACGTGTCGGCCGACGCGGGCGACAGCTGGGCGCCGATCGTCCGGGACCTGCCCGCCGTGCTGTCCGTCGAGGTGCAGACGCGGTCATGATCCGGGTCGTGCTGCCGGCCCACCTGCGGGTGCTGGCCCAGGTGGACGGCGAGGTTCAGGTCCAGGTCGGCGGACAGGTCACGCAGCGCGCGGTGCTCGACGCGCTGGAGGCCAGCTACCCGATGCTGCGCGGCACGATCCGCGATCAGCGGAGCGGGAAGCGCCGGGCGTTCGTCCGGTTCTTCGCCTGCCAGCAGGACCTGTCGCACGAGCCGCCGGACGCCCCGCTGCCGGGACCGGTCTGCGCGGGCACCGAGCCGTACCTGATCGTGGGCGCGATGGCCGGGGGTTAGGGCGGGCCGTACCGGTCCCCGATCGCGGCCCGCAGCGCCGGGGCGGGCACGCCGAGGGCGGCCAGGATCGGCGGCACCAGCCCGTCGTCCGCCGCGATCAGGCCGAGGGCCAGGTGCCCGGTGCTCACCTCGGGGGCATGCCGGGCCGCCGCCTCCTGGCGGGCGTACAGAACGGTGTGTGACGGGGTTATCACGACTTGGTCTCCGCGGCGACGGTCATGGGTGCCAGTGCGCTGTCATGTACGCATGTCACCGCAACCGGATGATCTGGACAGTCCAGCCCCTCCGCCACACACGGCCGCAGCAGTTACCGCGAAAATTCGGGAACTGGTGCCTGCTGTCACGGCGGCCGCAGGGGTGGCTACCGGCGCGGCGGCTCTTGCCGCAGTGATCTTTAGCGCCCTTTCTCTTAACGCCACCAACGTTCAGCTGAAAATCAACAACGCCCAGTTAAGGCTCAACGAGGAAGGCCAGATCACCGATCGATTTAGCATCGCCATCACCCACCTCGGATCTTCCTCCATAGCCGTCCGGCTCGGCGGCATCTACGCACTGCAAAGAATTATGCAAGACTCCCCGCCCGAAGAACCGAGCGTAGTTGCCGTACTATGCGCCTTCGTCCGCAATCATGGCAGCACAGGTATCACAAGGCTCCAGTCACTGGGCCGACCACATTCGCTCATGGTGTCCGGCCCACCAAGTGATATTCAAACTGCCCTGACCGTTATCGTGAATCGTCCTCATGGCCACCACCCCCAGATCGATCTCGACACCACGGTCGATCTCCGCGGCGCGGACCTCGCCGGCGCACAACTGCCGAACGCGTACCTCAGTTATGCGGATCTCGCTGGCACGAACCTCACCCGCGCAGACCTGGCCGACGCATACCTTAAGCACGCGCTCCTCACGGCTGCGAACCTTACGCATGCGACGCTCAACGACGACGCGTATCTAGGGTACGCGAACCTCACTGACGCGACCCTTACACGTGCGAACCTCACTGACGCAGATCTTAGCCACGCGAATCTCACCCGAGCGAATTTCACCCATACCATTCGCGGCGACACGAACCTCAGCGATACGAAACAGGCCGGAACCAAAGGTCTTTAGCCGGCGGGCACGGGCGCCCGGATACATTCAGGCGTCGCGGAAGCGGATGATGAGGGCGCCGAGGGTGAGCGCTCCGGCCGTCCACAGGGCGAGGACGCCGAGGCCCTGCCAGGGGGTGAGCGGCAGGCTTTTCAGGCCGACCGTGGCCTGGATGTAGAGGCCGGCCGTCATCGGGGCGATCTGCTCCAGGTGGCGATGCCAGTGCGGGTTGCCGATCACGCTGGTCACGACCGGGAACAGGTACAGCAGGCCGAGGACCAGCCCGATGGCTACCGCCGACTCCCGCACGGCGGTGGCGACACCCAGGCTGAGCAGCGCGATCAGGGTGAGGTAGAGCACCGACCCGGCCGCGGCGCGCAGCACCGGGCCATGAGCCAGGGACAGCGCCGGGGTGATGCCGTGCCCGGGCAGGATCAGCCGTCCGGCCAGCACCGAGGCCAGCACGGCCACGACGGACGCCGCCAGCACCAGCCCGGCGACGAGCGCGGCCTTGGCGGCCAGCACGGTCAGGCGGCGCGGCATCGCGGCCAGCGTGACCCGGATCATGCCGGTGCTGTACTCGTTGCTGACCGTCAGCACGGCGATGATCGCGACGATGGCCTGGCCGGCCTGGACGCCGGTAAGGCTGAGCTTGGCCGGGTCCGCCTGGCAGCCGCTGGACGGGCAGGTCGCCGCGAGGTCCACCAGTACGCCCACCGCGACGGTGAGCGCCGCGGCGCCGAGCAGCAGCCAGCCGGTGCTGGCGACGGTGCGGAGCTTGGTCCACTCGGCGTGTAGCGCCAGAGGCGCGCTCAAGCGTCCCGCCGGCGCAGCAGGTAGGCCGCCAGGATCAGGGCCAGCGCGGTCCACCCGCACAGCACCGCGAAACCGGTCCACGGCGCCAGCGGGAAGAAGCCGGACGAAGGGATGTAGCTGGCCTGGACCTGGTAGTACTGCGGCGAGGGCTGCTGCAGGGCGAAGGCGGCGGCCGGCGTGATCCGCAGCAGCCAATCGGTCAGGCTGGCTGGTATTCCCGGCGGGGCCGACAGGACGAACGGGATCACGATCGTCACGATCACGATGAGGATGGCGGTCGCGCTGCGGCGGACCATGGTGGCGACGGCGAGGGTGAAGACGGCGGCCACGGCGATCAGCGCGGCCGTGCCGGCGATGATGCGCAGTTCGGCCGGCCACGGCTCGGGGAACACGGACGAGCCGTTGCCGTGCGCCGCGTACGTAGCCAGCAGCACCGCACCCGCGGCGGCGGCCAGACCGGCCACGAAGGCGGCCGAGCCGATCACGGTGGCCTTGGCCGCGAGCACCCGGCCCCGGTTCGGGGTCGCGGCCAGCGTGGTGCGGATCAGGCCCCGCCGGTATTCCGCCGTCATGAACATGGCCGCGACCACGGTTATCGCGATCAGGCCGGCGAACGAGCCGAGCAGGTAATCCCGGACGGTGATGGCGGGGCCGTCGTTCAGGGCGCCGGCGATGAGCGGCGCGATGTCACCGGACCCGGTCAGCGTGAACCGGCCGGCCGTCTGGTGATACCCGCCGGCCCCGGCCCGGGGCCGGCTGCCCCGCCGACGTAGTCGCCGGTCCACGCGCTGGCGGGCCACGTACCAGTCCGGCTGACGTGATCGAGGACCGCGGTGGCCTCGGTTGGGTTGTTGTCCACGCTGCCGTTGCCGAGGCTCGCGGAGTACGAATGGTGCTCCGGTGAGGTGACGAACAGGCCCGCCTGGACGGTGGACGGCAGGCCGGCCAGCGTGATGGTGCCGACGCGCGTCCAGTGCGTGCCGTCGGCCGAGTCATAGCCGGTGATCGTGCCGCCGTCGCGGGTGAGCCGGAGCCAGCGTGGGCTCGCCGCCGAGACGGCGCCGGGCAGGCCCGGTGTGTCGCCGGTGTAGTTCCACTGCATCCGCACCCCGTTGCCGCCGGTGACCATCATGGCCGCGTACGCAGAGCCCTGGCGGGTGCCGTCCTTGATGATGATCCCGGCCTTGGACCATGGCTCGAGCAGGGACGGTGCCGGGGCCCCGCCCTGTTCCGCGAGCCGTCCCGACACCGAGGTCACCTGGGCCGTGATGCTGCCGTTGCCGGCCAGTGGCTGGCGCACGAAGTAGAACTCGTCCCGCACCGGTTCGCCGCCCGGCCCCCGCGGGTAGACGGGCTGGCCGCAGGCCGCGCCGCTCTGGACCGGGCCCTGCTGACCCGAGGGGCCCTGAACCGAGCACGACGGGGTGGTGCTCTTGCCAATGAGCAAGCCGAGCCCGGCCGTGGCCAGGACCGCGACGAGCATGCCGATGACCCAGCCGGGCACGGTGCGGAACTTGGTCCACTCCGCGTGCAGCAGCGGGCCGAAACCGTCGCGTGCATCCCGCGCGGACGAGCGATAGGGAGTGATAGTGGTCATTGCGCCGCTCCCCCGGCCGCTGGGGCGGCGCGGAATTCCACCGCGTCGCGGGTGAGCTCCATGTAGGCCTCTTCCAGGGTCGCGCGGTGGGCGCTTACCTCGGCGAAAGGGACGTGGTCCGCGGTGAGCGCGGCCACGGTCCGTTCCGCGGACAGGCCCTTGACCGTGATGACATCCTGCGCGGTCGCGGCGACCTCGGCCCCCGCGCGCGTCAGCACGGTCATGGCCGCCGCGCGCGCCGAGGTGCGCAGTTCGACCACGTCCCCGGACGCGGCCTCGATCATGTCGCGGACGCTGGCATCGGCGATGACCGTGCCGCGGCCTACCACCACGAGGTGGTCGGCGGCGTCCTGCAGTTCGCTCATCAGGTGGCTGGAGACCAGCACAGCGCGGCCTTCGGCGGCCAGCCCGCGCAGGAAACCGCGCATCCACACGATGCCCTCGGGGTCCATGCCGTTGAATGGCTCGTCCATCATCAGCACCGGCGGGTCGCCGAGCAGCGCGGCGGCGATACCCAGGCGCTGCCGCATGCCGAGCGAGAAACCTCCCGCCCGCCGCCGGATCGCCGTCCGCAGGCCCGCCACCTCGACCACCTCGTCCACCCGCCGGCCGCCCAGGCCCTGCGAGTGGGCCAGCCACAGCAGGTGGTTGCGGGCACTGCGGCTCGGCTGCAGCGCGGCGGCATCCAGCAGCGATCCGACGTGGCTCAGCGGGTGCCGCAGCGTCCGGTACGGCTGCCCGCCGACCAGGGCGGTGCCCTGGTCGGCCGCGTCCAGGCCGAGGATCACCCGCATCGTGGTGGTCTTCCCGGCCCCGTTCGGGCCGACGAAGCCGGTGACCTGCCCGGGCTGGACCCTGAACGTCATCCCGTCCAGCGCCTGCGTGGGCCCGAACCGCTTGCGCAGGCCGGTCACTTCGATCGTTGCTTCCATGTCAGGCAGGCTAGACAGCATCGCGCGGATGGTCGTCCCGCCCGGGAGCCGTCTTCGGCGTCGCTGGCTGGGGGGATCTCCCCGCCGCGGGTCCCTCGTGCCGGGGATGCCTTGATGCCTCGCCAGGGGGACGCGGCCGTCCTGGCCAGCGGCGACAATGGACAGCGTGAGCCTGACAGCTGACTGGCACGCCAGATGGGCAGGCCGGGCCGAGCGGATCGGCGCCGCCCGGTACGGGCTCGCCGTGACCACCGGGCTGCTCGGGCTGGCGGCGATCATCGAGGCGCTGGCCCGGGCGGCCGTGGCCGCGCAGGCCGCCCCGGCCTCGCTTACCGAGAGCCCGATGACGGAGTTCCTCGCGCTGGGCTTGCTGTACGGCGTGCTCGGCCTGGCGACCACGCTGCCGCTGGCCTTCCTCCGCCCGGCCCCGGCGGCCGTCGTCCTGTCGGCGGTCAGCCTGCTTTCGCTGGGCCTGTTCCACTTCCTCACCGTGGCCGGCGCGGCCGCCGTGCTGGTGGCCGCGTACCGGTGCACCTACGGCGGCACCCGGCGCGGCGGCGACGGCACCGGCGGCTTCCACGGCGACGCCGCGCAGTATGCCGCGCTCGGGCTGAGCGTGCCGTTCCTGGGCCTGGCGCTCGCCACCGCCGCCCGCCCGGGGATGGAAGGGATGGACACGTGGGTGCTCACGGTGGTGCTGGCGGCGCTGGTCCCGGCGGCGGCCTGGGCCGGCGTCGCCCGGCGCTCGCACGCCGAGGCGCTGCTGCACACCGCCGCGACGCAGGCCATCGCGGGCACGCTGGTGGAGCACACGGCCCGTGGTGAGCGGGCCCGCATCGCCCGCGAGCTGCACGATGTGGTCGCGCACCACATCTCGATGATCGCCGTCCAGGCGGAGACCGCCCGGCTGACCACGCCGGGTATGCCGGCCGCCGGGGCGCAGCGGCTGTCGGAGATCGGGGACACGGCGCGGGCGGGGCTGACCGAGATGCGGCGGCTGCTCGGCGTGCTGCGCGAGGACGCCAAGGCCGAGGCGGCGGACCGGCATCCCCAGCCCGGCCTGGAGCAGCTGCCCGGCCTGGTCGACGAGGCCAGGGAGTCCTCCGGGGCGGGGTGCAGGCTGATCATCTCCGGGAAGCCGGTCACGGTCAACCCGGGCGTCGGGCTGGCCGCCTACCGCATCGTCCAGGAGGCGCTGACCAACGCACGGCGGCACGCCCCCGGGGCCGCCGTGGACGTGGAACTCCGCTACCTCGAGAGCGAACTGCGGCTGCTCATCCGCGACAATGGGCCGGGATCTGACGGCACCGCGCCGGGCGGCGGCCACGGGCTGCCCGGCATGCGGGAACGCGCGGCGGCGGTGGGCGGCGAACTGCGCGCGGGCGGCGCGACCGTGGGCGGCTTCCTCGTCGAGGCCTGCCTGCCCGGCATGTGCGAGACCAGCGGATGAGCGCCCCGGCCGCGCCGGTCCGCATCGTCGTGGCCGACGACCATCAGATCGTGCGCAGCGGGTTCACCGGGCTGCTGGGCACGCAGCCGGACTTCACCGTCGTCGGCACGGCCGAGGACGGCGCGGAGGCGGTCCGGGTCTGCCGGCAGACCTCCCCCGATGTCGTCCTGATGGACGTCCGGATGCCTTGCGTGGACGGCATCGAGGCGACCAGGCAGCTGATCGCGCGCGGCCGGCCGGGGACGGGCCGCGCATCGTCATCCTGACCACCTTCGACCTGGATGAGTACGTGTACGACGCGCTGTGCGCCGGCGCCAGCGGCTTCCTGCTCAAGGACGTCACGGCCGAGCAGCTCTTCCACGCCGTGCGGGTCATCGCGGCCGGCGAGGCGCTACTCGCGCCGACCGTCACCCGCCGCCTGATCAGCGAGTTCGCCCGGCAGCGGCCCCGGGCGGACGGTTCGCGGGAGGCCGGGCTGGCCACCCTCACCCCGCGCGAGACGCAGGTCCTGCGGCTGGTCGCCGAGGGGCTGTCCAACCCGGAGATCGCCGCCCGTTTCACGGTCACCGAGGAGACGGTGAAGACGCACGTCAGCCGGATCCTGGCCAAGCTGGGGCTGCGCGACCGGACGCAGGCCGTGGTCACCGCCTACGAAACCGGCCTGGTCGTTCCCGGCTCCCGCGAGCCCGGCTAGCGGCCCGGCGATGCGGGCCGCGAGTTCTCCCCGCCGGACCCGGACGGCAGCAGGATTCAGCGCCAGTACTGGCCAAAGCTATGGGTGCACATCCTGGATCAAGTAGTTTCGGAGTGCGTAACTCCTGGCTCTTGGAGAGAAGACATGCCTCTGACGACCGCCGAAGTGCGGAACAAGCAGTTCAGTACCACCCGGCTCAGGCCCGGTTACGACGAGGAAGAGGTCGACGCCTTCCTCGATGATGTCGAGGCTGAGCTGGACCGGCTGAACCAGGAGAACGCAGAACTCCGGGCGAAGCTGGCCGAGAGCCTGCGCGGGGGCAGAGTTCCGATGTCCGCGCTCAGCTCGCCGCTGGCAGACCCAGAGCCGGTGATGTCGCTGACAGCGCCACCGCTGCATGAGCCGGAGCATCCGGCGGAACGTGTGCTAACTGACATGCCCAGGAACAACATGGGCACCATCACAGACAGGCCTGGCGACAACCTTGGAAACGTGACTCGCGTGCTCGCTCTCGCGCAGCAGACGGCTGACCAGGCGGTCGCCGACGCGCGGCGCGAGGCGAACGAGACCCTGACCCGGACGCGGCGCGAGGCGGACGAAATCCTGGGGAATGCCCGGCGCCAGGCGGAGCAGACCACCAGCGATGCCCGAGCCTTCGCGGAAGGCCTGGAGCGGGACGCGCAGGAGCGGCATCGTCAGGCCATGGGCTCGCTGGTCCAGCAGCGTGACGAGCTGGAGCGGCGGCTCGATGACCTGCGTGTGTTCGAGCACGAATACCGCAGCAGGCTCAGGGCATACCTGGAGGGCCAGCTTCGCGACCTGGCGGCGGGCTCCGGCGACAGTGACACGTTCGCGGACGTGCTGACCTCTCAGCCAGTCGAGCATGCCGGGTGCTCTTCCACAGCTGGAGCCCAACCCCTAGGCACGCCGCCCGGCTCACCAGCCTGCGGCTCAGCCAGGAAGGCCCCATCCGCCAGGTGCGGATGAGGCCTGTCTGATCCAGCTTCTGAGCTTTCCCTAACGCCAGTCCGGGGCTGGTGGGCGATACTGGGATCGAACCAGTGACCTCCTCGGTGTGAACGAGGCGCTCTCCCGCTGAGCCAATCGCCCGGGATGGCGCCCCCCAGCTGGCCGGGACCGTTGTACGGCCGACCGCTGGCGGGCGAACACAGACTAGCGTATCCGCAGGCGTCCCGGGGCCGCCGCCGGTCTGCCCCCGGCCGTCAGGCGGCCGGTCCGCAACCCCGGGCCGGGGCCGGACCGCAACCTTAGCCGCCGCCTGCCGGCCATCTGGTTGTCCTAATTCAATACGGATATTCGTTACTGATGTAATACGTCCGTTATTGCCGTGATTGTGTCTGGTGTTGCGAGAAAGTAGAGCTAGCTGGGGTAGTGCGGGCCTGTGGTATGCCTGTATGCTTCCCGATCGGACAAAGCACGACTGTTCGCTATCTGAACGCTTAACCGGAGGTGCGCACGGGATGCGCCGCCAAATTTTTGCTGTGACCCTACTGAGACCGAGATCACAGTGTGTTGTTCCTGGTCACAGGAACAGGGCTGGGACATGATTGCGTTGCGTCCCGAGAAGCGTTTGCCCTGGTCACAGCCGGTTTGGTGCGTGGTGACCGAGGTTAGTTGCGGCGGCGTTCGCGGAATCCTCCTGGAGAAGACTTCGTGCCTGCGTGCCCTGTCACCCTGTGAGACGGCAGCGCTGGATGGATGAAGCCCGGCGTTCCCGGGATCAGACAAGGCAAAGGTTTGGCGAGGCAATGAACAGCAGCAACACCGTCGCAGCCGAGCTCGGCCTCAGACTCGTGGTTCCAGAACACGATGGCGTTCCGCTCACGGCGAGTCTTCATTACCGTGCCGAGGACCCGTACGCCATCCGCATGGCCTTTCATGTCGGCATGGACGAGCCAGTTGAGTGGATCTTCGCCCGCGATCTGCTGGCGGGCGGGATGACCGAGCCCGCGGGTGACGGCGACGTGCGGGTGTGGCCGGCCGACACACCCACCGGGCAGCGGGTGCTGAACATCTCGCTGTCCTCCCCGTTCGGCCAGGCGCACTTCGAGGCGCCGCTGACCGCCCTGGCCGGGTTCCTGTTGCGTACCTTCCAGGTCATCCCGGCGGGCCGGGAGGGCGAGTTCATCAACCTGGACGGCGAACTGGACCAGCTGCTGCGCCGCGACTGAGCAGATCCCCGCACGTTATTACGGGTCCGGCGACTCGGCGGAGCGGGCGGCGAAGATCTCCGCGGCCTTGCGGGTCAGCGGGCCGGGCACGGCGGGCAGCGGCGCCCCATCCACCAGCCGGACCGGCTGGACATCGCGTGTCGTCCCGGTCAGGAACGCCTCCTCCGCGCTGGCCAGCGCGGCCAGCGGCAGGTCCTCCTCGGCCGCCCCGGCCCACTCCACGACCAGCCCCCGGGTGACCCCGGCCAGGCAGCCGGCCGACAGCGGCGGGGTGACCAGCCGCCCGCCGGTCACCACGAACACGTTCGTCCCGGTGCCCTCGCACAGGTTCCCGGCCAGGTTGCCGAAGATCGCCTCGGCGGCGCCGCGCGCCCGGGCCCAGGCCAGCGCGCGCACGTTCTCCGCGTACGAGGTCGTCTTCACCCCGGCCAGCAGGCCGCGCTCGTTGCGCGGCCAGGGCAGTACCGCCACGTCGCAGCTGGCCGGGGCCTCGGCCAGCGCACCGAGCATGATGATCACCGTCAGCCCGGCGGCGGTCAGCCCGTCCGGCCGGGCCGAGCCGGGCACCGACTCCCCCGCGGTCACCGTGATCCGGACGCGGGCCCGGTCCGGCTGGCCGGCCGCGGCCAGCACCGCGTCCACCCCGGCCCGGATCTGGTCCAGGTCGGGCTCAGGCAGGCCCAGGCCAGCCGCTGAGGCACCCAGCCGGGCCAGGTGCCTGGTCATCGCGAACGGCACCCCGCCGGCCACCTTGAGCGCCTCGAACACGCCATCGCCCGTGGTCAGCCCGTGATCCCAGACCGAGATCCGGGCCTGATCCGCCGGGACGAGCGTCCCGTTCAGCCACACCGCCACGGCTCGACGCTAACGCAACGGGCCGCACGCGGCACTGGCCGTTCCGACCAGTGTGGGGAGCAAGCGGTCGACCGCGGAAAGCTGCTCCGCGACCTCGCGGTCCACCAGCATCATCGGGACCTCAGCCCGGATGGCCGCGTGCACGGTGCGCAGCGGCTCGCTGGGCTGCGCCACCTCGGCCCGCAGGTCGATGCCCTGGGCGGCGCAGAGGATCTCCACGGCCAGGCAGGCGCGCACGTTGGCGACCACCTCGCGGAGCTTGCGCACCCCGGTCCAGCCCATGGACACGTGGTCTTCCTGCTTCCCCGAGGTGGGGATGGTGTCCACGCTGGCCGGGTGGGCCAGCACCTTGTTCTCGCTGACCAGCGACGCGGCGGTGTACTGGGCCAGCATGAAGCCGGAGTTGGTGCCCGCCTCCGGGGCCAGGAACGGGGGCAGGCCGCGGGAGAACGCCGGGTCCAGCATCCGGTCCACCCGGCGCTCGCTGATGCTGGCCAGCTCGGCCAGGCCCATGGCCAGCATGTCGGCGGCGAACGCGAGCGGCTCGCCGTGGAAGTTCCCGGTCGTCATCACCTCGCCGTCCGGCACCACGACCGGGTTGTCCACCACCGAGCCCAGCTCGATGTCGATGACCCTCCTGGCATGCGCCAGCACGTCCCGGACCGCGCCGTGCACCTGGGGCGCGCAGCGCAGGCAGTAGGCGTCCTGGACCGCGTGGCGGCTGTGCCGGTGGCTGGCCAGCAGCGGCGAGCCGGCCAGCAGCGCGCGCAGGTTGGCCGCGCTGTCCAGCTGGCCCGGGTGCGGCCGGATCACCTGCACCCGCTCGTCGTAGGGCCGGTCGGTGCCGAGCAGCGCCTCGATGGACAGCGCGCAGGCCAGGTCGGCCGCCTGGACCAGCATCAGCGCATCGTGGATGGAGAACGCCAGCAGCGCCTGCATCGGCTCGGTCCCGTTGACCAGGGACAGGCCTTCCTTCGGCGCCAGCTGCAGCGGCTCGATGCCGTGCTCGGCCAGCACCGCGGCGCTGGGCCGGCCGGACGGCGGATCGCCGGGGGTGCGCAGCCGGCCCTCGCCGATCAGCGGCTGGGCCAGGTGAGCGAGCTGGGCCAGGTCCCCGGACGCGCCGACCGAGCCCTTGCCCGGGATCACCGGGAGCAGGCCCAGGCGGAGCAGCTCGAGCAGGCGCTGCGGCAGGTCCACGCGGACCCCGGAGTAGCCCGCCGCCAGCGTGCGGGCGCGGAGCAGCAGCAGGGCGCGCACCGTCCGGTCGTCCAGTGGGTCGCCGACGGCGGCGGAGTGCGAGCGGATGATGGCGCCCTGCAGCCGGGTCAGGTCCTGCTCGCCGACCCGGGTATCGGCCAGCGCGCCGAAGCCGGTGTTGACCCCGTAGACGGGCGCATCGCCCGCGATGGCCTCGGCCACCACGGTCCGGCTGGGCTGCATGACGGCGGCTACGCCGGGGCCGAGTTCGGCTCGCGCGTCCCCGCTCGCGACGTCGATAACGTCGGCCAGGGTCAGGGCGTCACCGGTGACGATCACAGTTCGCATGGCCGACAGCCTGCCATGCCCTGGTCAGTGCTCTGACGCCCCGGTCTGGGTGAGGATATCGGCCAGCACCGCGGCCGCCTCGTCCACCAGCCGGTCGCTCAGGTTGCCGTAGCCGAGCAGCAGGCCGGGCGCGCCGGGGTCCGGGATCAGGCGCAGCGCGTCGAGGGTGCCCAGCCGCATGTCCCGCCGCTGCGCCGCGGCCAGGATGGCCGCCGTGTCGGCGCCCGGGGGCAGGTCGAGCAGCAGGCCGAGGCCGGCCTGCCCGCCGCGCACCCGGTAGCCGGGCAGCTCGCGGGCCAGCGCGGCGGCCAGCGCGGCCCGCCGGGCCCGGAACCGCTGCCGGGAGGCGCGCAGGTGCCGGTCGTACGCGCCGGACTCCATGAAGTGGGCCAGCGCCAGCTGGTTCAGCGCGGGCGGGCTGACCGGGAGGCCCCGGCCGGCCCGCACGCCGCCGGTCAGCCGCCGCGGCGCGACCACCCAGCCGATGCTGACGGTCGGGTTCAGCGTCCGGCTCATCGAGCCGAGCAGCGCCACCCGGTCCCGGCCGGCGCCCTGCAGCACCGGCGGCACCGGCCCGGCGTAGCTGAACTCGGAGTCGTCGTCGTCCTCGACGATCAGCCCGCCGGCCTGCCGGGCCCAGTCAAGCAGCGCCGCCCGCCGGCCCGCGGCCAGCGGGTAGCCGAACGCGACCTGCCGGGCCGTGCCGACACACACCGCGCGCAGCCCGGGGTGGTCCCGCAGCGCGTCCACCACCAGGCCGTCGTCGTCCACCGGCAGCGGCACCAGGTCCAGGCCCGCGGCCCGGGCCGCCTGCCACAGCCGCGGCGAGCCCGGGTTCTCCGTGCCGATCGCGGTGTGCCCCTCGTCGCGCAGCGCGGACGAGAGCTGCTCCATGGCCTGCCCGGCGCCGGCGAAGACGGAGACCGTGCCGGGCTCGGCGGCCGCGCCCCGGCTGCGGTTCAGGTGCGCGGCCAGGATCTCGCGCAGCCTGGGGTGGCCGCCGTCCTGGGCGTAGTCGAGCTGGTCGAACGACGCGGTCTCGGCCGCGACCCGGATCGCCTCGACCCACTGGCGGCGCGGGAACGCGCGCTGATCGGACCGGTAGCCCAGGTCGTAGCGGACCGGGCCGGACGGCTGCTCGGCGGGAGCGGGGGCCCGCGGCGGGTCCTCGTACGGCCGGGGTGTCCAGCTCACCCGGGTAGCCGAGCCGGTCCGGCCGGTCAGGTACCCCTCAGTGATCAGGCGGCCGTAGGCCTCGGTCACCGTCCAGCGGGACACGCCCAGGTCGGCTGCGAGCGCCCGGCTGGGCGGCAGCGCGGCGCCGTGCGGCAGCCGCCCGTCCCTGATGGCGGCCCGGATCGCGCTGGCCAGCTGGGCGGGCAGCCCCTGCTTGGCGCGGGCGCCCGGCTGGCCGGGCACCGCGAGCAGGGTCTCCCAGGCCAAATTGGTCTGTTTTCCGGCCACGCGATTGGATCGTAGCCGCTGCCTGGCCACTTCTACAGTCGGATCAACTTCTCCAGAAAGTGGCAGGTCAGGTCATGTTTTCGTGGTTGCGCACCAGGGTCGGCCGGTGGTCGAGGCGGCCGCGGACGGCCCGGACCGCGCCGGACGCGTTCTTTATCGACCCGGCCGTGGTCGAGGACGACTACGGGCGGATGAAGCGGAGCCGGCCGGCCGGTGGTGAGCCGTTGACGAGCCCGGTCCCGGGTCAGGCGGAGTCGCCGGCCCGGGGCCGGACGCGCAGGTGGGCGCGCTCGCCCTGGCGGCCGAACAGGGTGAGGATCTCCACCGGCTCCCGGTCCGCGGTGGAGAACCAGTGCGGGACCCGGGTGTCGAACTCGGCCGCCTCGCCCGGCACCAGGACCAGGTCCTGGTCGCCGAGCACCAGCCGTAGGCGCCCGTTCAGCACGTATATCCACTCGTAGCCCTCGTGCACCCGGGGGTCGGGCGTCTGGCCCCGGCTGGGCGACAGGACCAGCTTGTAGGCCTGCAGGCCGCCGGGGCGGCGGGTCAGCGGCACGAACGTCTCGCCGTTGGCGGCGGCGACCGGCCGCAGGTGGATCCGCGGGTCGCCGGTCTGCGGCGCGCCGACCAGGTCATCCAGCGGGACGCCATAGGCCTGGGCCAGCGGCAGCAGCAGCTCCAGGTTCGGCCGCCGCTGGCCCGATTCGAGCCGGGACAGCGTGCTGGCCGAGATGCCGGTGATGGCGGACAGGTCGCCCAGGGTGCGGCCGCGCTCCAGGCGCAGTGCGCGCAGCCGGGGCCCGACCGCGGCCAGCACCGGGTCCAGATCGCTCATCTGCCCAGTTTGCCAGACCAGCAACAAATTTTGCTTCCGCGCGGGGCTGGCGGGCATGCTTCCGGGTGATGGCGGCGGCTCTTGCTGGAGGTGGTTGGGCATGACGGCGCACGATGAGGTCGATCTGGCCGAGATGTTCACCGAGGCATACTGGGACGAGCGCTACCGGACCCGCCACGCGCTGTGGAGCGGCCAGCCGAACGCCACGCTGGTGGCCGAGGTCAGCGGGCTGCCCCCCGGCCAGGCGCTGGACGCGGGCTGCGGCGAGGGCGCGGACAGCATCTGGCTGGCGGGCCAGGGCTGGCGGGTCACCGGGGTGGACATCTCGGCGGTGGCGCTGGACCGCGCGGCCGGGCACGCCGCCGCGGCCGGGCCGGACATCGCCGGGCGGATCCTTTGGCAGCGGGCGGACCTGCTCGACTGGGATCCCGGCCGGGACTCCTGCGACCTGGCCACCGCGCACTACATGCACTTCCCGCCCGGGTCGCGGGACGACGCGTTCCGCCGCCTGGCGGCCGCGGTCCGGCCCGGCGGCACGCTGCTCATCGTCGGCCACCACGCGTCGGACATGGACGTCGTGCCCCGGCCGCCAGTGCCGGAACTGTTCTTCTCCGGCGATGACGTTGCCGCCCTGCTCGACCCGGCGGGCTGGAAAGTGATCACCAACGGGGCGCCCGGCCGCGACACCACCCATCCGGAACACGGGGGCCCGGTGACCGTGCACGACGCCGTGCTGCGCGCCCGGCGCCTCGACGTGCCGGAGCGGTGATGTTCGCCCGCGTGATCACGACCCAGGTGGCCCCCAGCCAGCTGGACGGCGCCATAGCCCTGGCCCGGGACCAGCTGCCGGCCGCCGCCGGGCAGCCCGGGTTCGGCGGCTTCTACCTGCTGACTGACGCCGAGACCGGCAAGGTGATGACGGTCTCGCTGTGGCAGACCCGGGAGCAGCTGGACGCGGCCGAGGCGCAGGCGGCGGAGATCCGGCGAGCGGAGGCGCCCGCGCTGGGCGCCCCGTCGCTTTCGGTGGAGACCTACGAGGTCGCGCTGACCGCCTGACTGGGCGCGGCCAGGGCCTGCCGCACGTCCAGCTCCCAGTACGCGTACTCATCCACTACCTCGAAGCCGAGCTGCGCGTTGATGGCGATCATGTGCTGGTTCGCGTCGGCGTTCCCGGTGACGATCTGGGTCACCTGTGGCTCCCGGTCGGGCCAGCAGCTCCAGCATGGCCACCTTGACCAGCAGCCCCAGCCGGTGGCCGCGGTCCGGCCGGGCCACCGCGGTCAGCTCCTGCAGGCCCCAGCCCGGTACCGCCGGGTCCACGCCAAGCTGGGTGAACGCGGCCAGTTCGCCGCTGGCCAGCGACCGGGCGGCGACCGTATACCAGCGCAGTCCCTGGGCGGTCATCCGGCGCTCATCGAGCCGAACCCGGTTCTCGTCCCAGCGTTGCGCCTCCTCCCCGGCGTTACGTGGCATGTCGGCCCACGCCGACGCATTGATCCCGGCCAGGCCGGAGACCATGTCGTCCGGGGCCGGGCCGTCCCAGGACAGCAGGGCGTACCCGTGGGCGTGCGGCTCGGCCTGCGCGCGCAGCGCGGCCAGCCGTCCGGCAGGCATGCCGGTCAGCCGGAGCACCCGGCTCACGTGGTGCAGGCCCGGGCGGGCGCCCATCGCGCTGGCGAACGCCGAACCAGGCGCCCCGACCCTGGCGTACGCGGCCAGCACCGTCCGGCCGGACTCGCGGGCCCGGCCCGCCGCATGCCGGACCAGCTCGGTGCCGAGGCCAGCCCGGCGGTGCGCCGGGTGCACGGTGGGCTCCACGAAGGCCTGGTGATGGTTCTCCCGTTGCGGCAGGCTCAGCATGCACCAGCCGCGCGGCTCGGTCTGGCTGTCCCGGGCCAGCCATAGTTCCTGGCGGTCTTCGGTCCAGCCCAGCGTGAGCCAGGCGGCGAAGAACCGTGCGGACATGGGCGGGTGATTCGGCTCGTCGATCGGATGGCCGGCCAGGTGGATCTCGTGGCAGGCGCGCACCGCGGCCGCGTCCACCGCGGGATCGAACTGCTCCAGCTTCATCCCCCCAGCTAACTGAGGGGATGCGGGTCAGCGCCAATGGTTTTTCTGCGGTGCGGTGGGTTAGTGCAGCCCAGGTTGCCGGGGCACGGGTTGCCACGCCGCGGGATTGCGCGGCCCGGGTGCGGGGTCGCGAAGGACGCCGGCAATGACCGTCGTGACTGCTCTGGCTACGGCGGCGGCGTCCGGCGGCGGGCCGGTCCGGTCGGCGAACAGCAGGTGGGCCGCGCCGATCAGCGTGGGCCCGAGAACGTCCGGCTCAGCCTCGGCGGCGATCCGGCCCAGCTGCTGCTCGGCGCGCAGGTAGTCGGTGATCATGATGGCCGCCTCGGTCAGCACCGGGACACCGGCCGGCCAGGCCTGCCGCAGCCGCGCGCGCAGCTCATCGCGGAACGTGACCAGCGGGACGATGGCCACCGCGACCGAGCCGAACAGGGCGGTCAGCGCGCCGATCAGGTTGCCGACCACGATGCCGGTCCCGGCCGCGTCGCGCAGCGCGGCGGCCTGATCGTCCAGCCGGTGCACCCGGTCCAGCACGAACTCGGCCAGGAACTCGTCGAAGTCGGCGAAGTGCCGGTGCAGCACGCCTTTGGCGCAGCCCGCCTCGGTGGTGACGGCCCGGCTGGTCAGCCCGCTCGGCCCGTCCCGTAGGAGCACGCGTTCGGCCGCGTCGAACAGTTGCTCGCGCACGTCGCGGATGGCCACCCCGGTCGGCACCCGACCATCCCCTCTTCGCTGTGCGCGAAATCCGATTGCTAAGTGGGCGCGTGCCCACTTAGCGTGGGCGCATGCCCACTATACCGCCGGACCGCGCGGGAGTTCCGGAGCGCGCGGCCGTGTCAGAACCCCCAGCCGCCTCGGACCGCGCCGCCGCCTCGGAACGCGCGATCGTCTCGGAATCCCCGGCCGCATCGGAGCGCGCGGCCGTGTCAGAGCCCGCGTCCGCACCGGGCCGCAAGGCCGCCTCGGAACCCCCGGCCGCCTCAGATCGCGCGGCCGTCTCGGAACGCGCGGCCGTCTCGGAACGCGAGTCGCACCAGGCGCGGGAGGTGGCCGAGTCCTTTGGCGCGGACGCCGAGCGCTACGACCGGGCCCGGCCCAGCTATCCCAGCGCCCTGATAGACAAGATCATCGCGACCAGCCCCGGGCCCGATGTGCTCGACGTCGGCTGCGGCACCGGCATCGCGGCGCGGTTGTTCCAGGCGGCCGGCTGCCAGGTGCTCGGGGTTGACGTGGACGAGCGGATGGCCGGCCTGGCCCGGCGGCGCGGGCTCGATGTCGAGGTGGCCAAGTTCGAGGACTGGGACCCGGCGGGCCGGACGTTCGACACGGTCGTGGCCGGGCAGGCCTGGCACTGGGTGGATCCGGTGGCCGGTGCGGCCCTGGCGGCCCGGGTGCTGCGCCCCGGCGGCCGGCTGGCCGTGTTCTGGAACTCGTCCCGGCCGCCCGCCCCGCTAGCTGAGGAGTTCGCGGCGGCGTACCGCCGGGTGCTGGCCGAAGCGCCGCGGTTCAAGATGCCCGCATCCACCGGCGCAGACGCCTACGCGGCGCTATGCGAGAAGGCGGCGGACGGCATGAAGCAGGCAGGGGCGTTCAGTAAATCGGAACAGTGGCGGTTCGAATGGGATCGCTTCTATACCCGCGACGAGTACCTGGATGCGGCCCTGACCTCGGGCTTCACCAACCAGCTGCCGCCGGCCACGCTGCGGGAGCTGATGGCGGGCATCGGCGCGGCCATCGACGCGGCCGGCGGTGGGTTCACCATGGACCACACCACGGTGACGGTCACCGCGGTCAAGACTCGGACCGGTCCAGATCAATAAGCGCGACGCCAAGGTCGGGGCGCATCACCCGGCGCAGCTCGGCGGGAGCCTCGGTGATGATGACCTCCAGCGTGGGGAACACGTGCCCCGCGATGAGGTGGCCGCCGCGGGTGGTGCCATCGGACAGGCCGAGCACGACGTGCAGGTTCAGGCTGGGGCCGTCCGGGCTCTCGGCGATGTCGCCAATCAGCGACAGCACCTCGGTGGGCTCGTCGATCTGGATGTGCCGGAACCGCTTGGCCGCGCGGTCGAACCAGCCGATGGTGGCCCGCTCGAATCCGCCGACGCCGGTGATCCGGGATGCCTCCAGATCCTCATCCTGGGCGAATTGCTGCAGCACAGCGACCGCCTGGTCGCCCTGGTCGCACACCACGACGTAGGTGACGACGTCCGCGTCTTCGATGATCTTGGATTTCATGCCGGCTGCCTCCTTCCAGGGGTCTCACTGCCCAGTCCAAGGATGCGGACACCCGCCATGGGTCTCGGACCGGGAACCTGGGTTGGCGGAGTGGCCGAGTGGGTTAGGCCAGGGCCTTGTGCACGGGTTCGATTCCCGTCTCCGCCTCGCGGGCCGTTAGCTCAGTGGAGAGCGCTTCGCTGACACCGAAGAGGTCACTGGGCGGCCCGGGGGTGGGCACAGGGTGCGGACCCGAGCCCGGCGCGCCGCGGTGCCGAGTTTGCTCGCGGGCTAGGATCGGCTACAGTTCTGAACGCACGCCCGCCCCGGCGGGATTGCACCAACCCGGTTCTGACCGGGCCATGCGGACGTAGCGCAGCTGGTAGCGCATCACCTTGCCAAGGTGAGGGTCGCGGGTTCGAATCCCGTCGTCCGCTCGGAGGCGCCGGATGCCGTTCTGCAGGGTCGCAGGCCCGCTTCGGTTCTCGGTTGGTTTTCCACGCCATGGATCCCGGATCGGGAACCTGGGGTTGGCGGAGTGGCCGAGTGGCTTAGGCAAGGGCCTGCAAAGCCCTGTACACGGGTTCGATTCCCGTCTCCGCCTCGCGGGCGGTTAGCTCAGTGGGAGAGCGCTTCGTTGACACCGAAGAGGTCACTGGTTCAATCCCAGTATCGCCCACCAGTTTATGCAGGTCAGAGGCCGGTTCCCGAGGACGGGAACCGGCCTTCTTGATCATTTGTCAGCAGTTTGTCAACAGGACGTGCCATGCTCAGCTGGCAAGAATTGAACAAGCCCGGCACCGAGCGGCACTGAATTTCGGTCTGCCGTAACC
>CAVVGF010000079.1:0-7368 GCA_963747705.1 uncultured Actinomycetes bacterium
GGGTGACCGGGCCGCCTGGCTGCGCCAGCGGATGGTGGACGACCGGACCAGGCATCACGCCTACGTGCGCGAGCACGGCGAAGACCTGCCCGAGGTGCGGAACTGGGTCTGGCCCGCCGCGCTGTCCGCCCGGCCCGGCCCGGCCGGCGGCGGCCCGGCCACCGCCAGCGGCCCCACGCCGTCCAGCCCGCCCGACCAGCCCGGGCCGTCCGCGCCCGTGGTGTTGGCCGAGGATCCGTCCTGACATGAACGTGCTCGTGGTCAACGCCGGGTCGAGCAGCCTCAAGCTCAGCCTGCTCGACCCGGCGGACGAGATCCTCGCCGCGACCGAGGTCGAGCACTGGGCCGGTGAAGATCCCCCACCCGCTCTCCATTCTTTTCTTAACGCCATTCCCCGCGTCGATGCCGTCGGCCACCGCATCGTGCACGGTGGGCCGAACTCAGCGCCGCCGCGGTGCTCGACCCGGCCGTCCGGCGGGAGATCGAGGCGGTCACCGACCTGGCGCCGCTGCACCAGCCCCGGGCCCTGGCCGGGATCGACGCGGTGTCCGCGCTGCTGCCCGGCGTGCCCGCGGTGGCCTGCTTCGACACCGCGTTCCACGCCGGGATGCCCGCCGCCGCCGCGACCTACGCGCTGCCCGCGGCCTGGCGGGAGCGGTTCGGCCTGCGCCGCTACGGGTTTCATGGCCTGTCCCACGCGTATGCGACCCGGCGCGCGGCGCAACTGCTGAGCACCTCGCCGGAACGCCTCCGGATCGTGTCCTGCCACCTGGGCGCGGGCGCGTCGCTGGCGGCCGTCCAGCCGGCCAGAGCGTGGACACGACGATGGGCTTCACCCCGCTGGAAGGGCTGGTGATGGCCACCCGGGCGGGCAACACCGACCCGGGCCTGCTGGTCTGGCTCCTCCAGCGGGGGCCGGGCTCAGCCTGGATGAGCTGTCCGCCGGGCTGGAGCAGCGGTCCGGCCTGGCCGGGCTGGCCGGGCTGGCCGACATCAGGGACGTGCTGCCCCGCGCGGGCCGCGGCGACACCGTCGCGATCCTGGCTGTGGACGTGTACCTGCACCGGCTGCGCCAGCTCGTCGCGGGCATGGCCGCCGCCATGGACGGGCTCGACGTGCTGCTGTTCACCGGCGGCATCGGCGAGCACCAGCCGCCGATCCGGGCCCGGGCCGCGCCGAGCTTCCTCGGCGGCCGCCATCGACGAGCAGCGCAACCAGGCCGCCTCCAGCGACGCCGACATCTCCGCCCCCGGCGCCGCCGTGCGCACCCTGGTGATCACCGCCCGCGAGGACATCGAGATCGCCCGTCAGGTCCGCGCCACCCTCACCTAGTCCATCCCCGCCGTTCTCACAACATGACTGAAACAGCCATGCGGTCCAGTGCGCATGGCTGAATCATTCATGTCCTGCGCGTGCTCGGTTGTGCGCAACGTGAGTGCTGCACGCAGTTGACACTGACTCAAATATGAGAGTAACTTTCTTTTCAGATCAGCTATCCACGTTACTCGAGTGAACGATCGAGGGTGGTATCCATGAGCGGTTCGGACGCCCGCAAGTGGTGGGCGCTGGTGGCCATCGCGGCCAGCGTGCTCGTCGTCGGGCTCGACCTGACCGTGCTCAGCCTGGCGCTGCCGGTGCTGGCCTCCCAGTTGCACGCGTCAACCACGGACCTGCAGTGGTTCTCGGCCGCCTACAGCCTGGTGCTGGCGGCGGCGCTGCTGCCGGCCGGCCTGCTTGGCGACCGGATGGGCCGCAAGAAGCTGCTGCTGATCGCCCTGGTGCTGTTCGGCGCCGCGTCCGCGGCATGCGCGTTCTCCACCACCTCGGCCGAGCTGATCGCGGCCCGGGCGGTGCTCGGCCTGGGCGCCGCGGCCATCTTCCCGATGTCCATCGCCGTACTGCCGGTCATGTTCACCGACGAAGAGCGGCCCCGGGCCATCGCGGTCGTGATGGGCGCAACGTTCATCGGCTTCCCGGTCGGCCCGCTGCTCGGCGGCTGGTTGCTGGACAACTTCTGGTGGGGCTCGGTCTTCCTGATCAACGTGCCGGTGGTGGTGCTGGCCCTGGTGGCCGTGGTCCTGCTGATGCCGGAGTCCCACGGGGCCCGTAGCACCAGCATCGACATCCCCGGGATCGTCCTGTCCAGCGCCGGCCTGGCCGGCCTGACCTACGGCCTGATCAAGGCGGGACAGGACGGCTGGAGCGACGCCGTCGCGGTGGCCACCATGCTGGCCGGGGCCGTGGTGCTGGCAGGCTTCGTGGCCTGGGAGCGCTGGATCACCGGGCGCAAGCAGCCGCTGATCCAGCTGGAGCTGTTCCGCTCGGCCGGGTTCACCTGGGGCACCGCGCTGACCACGTTCGTGTCGTTCGCGATGTTCGGCATCCTGTTCGCCATCCCGCAGTACTTCCAGGAGGTGCTGGGCTTCGACTCGTTCGGCAGCGGGCTGCGGATGCTGTCCCTGATCGTCGGGATGGTGGCCGGCATGCTGACCGGCACCCGGCTGCAGACCGCGCGCAGCAAGGACGGCGAGCCGGCCAAGGCCGCCCCGCTGGGCGCCCGGCCACTCGTCACCGTCGGCTTCGCGGTGATGGCGGCTGCGCTCGCGGTGGGCGCGGCCACCCGGGTGACCAGCGGCACCGGCCTGGCCGTGGGCTGGCTGATCGCGGCGGGCCTGGGCCTCGGCCTGGCCATGCCCGCGGCCATGAACGTGGCGCTGGGCGCGCTGTCCGCCGAGCGCAGCGGCTCCGGTTCGGCCCTGATCACCGCGCTGCGCCAGGTCGGCGCGACCATCGGGGTGGCCGTGCTGGGCACGGTGCTGCTGTCCGCCTACCGTAGTCAGCTCAGCCTGGGCCACCTGCCCGCCGCGGCGGCGGACACGGTGCGCAGCAGCGTGGCCGGCGGGGTGGCGGTGGCCCACGCCTCCCACTCGGCCGACCTGCTGGTCATGGTCCGCACCGCCTACGTGCACGGCCAGGACATCATGCTGGTGGTGTGCGCGGTGATCGCGCTGGCCAGCGCCGTGCTCGCGCTGATCTTCCTGCCCCGCCGGGCCGCCGGCCCCGCGGCGGCTGCCGCCGGCCCCGCGGCGGCTGCCCTGGCCGCGGACGGGACCGCGCGCCCGGTCGCCACCGGGCCAGGTTCCGGGGACAATCAGGGTCATGAGCGAGCCCGGCACCACTGACCAGCCCGCCGGGCTGCGCGAACGCAAGAAGGCCAAGACGCGTGCCGCGATCCGCGAGCACGCGTTGCGGCTGTTCCGTGAGCAGGGCTACTCCGGCACCACCGTTGACCAGATCGCCGAGGCGGCCGAGGTCTCCCCGGCCACGTTCTACCGGTACTTCCCGACCAAAGAAGACGTGGTTCTGCAGGACGACCTGGACGTGCTCACGTTCCAGTCGTTCGACCAGCAGCCGGCCGATCTGAGCCCGGTGGCCGCGGTACGGGCCGCGATGGCCGACGCCCAGCCCAGGTTCACCGCCGAGGAACGGCAGCGGTTCCGGGACACGACCATGCTCACCCTGGCCGTGCCGGAGATCCGGGCCCGGGCGCTGGACGAGTTCGCCCGCACCATCGACATCTTCGCCGCCACGCTGGCCAAGCGGCAGGCCGGGACCCGGACGATGCCGAGGTGCGGACCATAGCTGGCGCGATCTTCGGTGTGATCCTGGCCAGCGCGCTGCCCATGCTGGACCGGGGCGAGGTCGAGATCGACGACCTGTTCACCACGATCGACCGTGGGCTGGCCCAGCTGAAGGCCGGCCTGGCGCTGTGCGCCGGCCTCAGCGCACCCCGCGCGGCCGGAACTGGACGCTGATCCGCGGGCCGGTGGCCCGGGTGGTTTTCGGCACCGCGTGCTCCCAGGTGCGCTGGCAGCTGCCGCCCATCACCAGCAGGTCGCCGTGACCCAGCTCGTGGCGCAGCGTGGGCCCGCCGCCGCGCGGCCGCAGCAGCAGCGCCCGGGGCGTGCCCAGGGACAGGATGGCGACCACGGTGTCCTCGGTGGAGCCGCGGCCGATCCGGTCGCCGTGCCAGGCCACGCTGTCCCGGCCATCCCGGTAGAGGCACAGGCCCGCGGTGCACAGCGGCTCACGCAGGTCCGGCCAGTAGTGCTCGGTCAGCGCGTCGCGCGCGGCCACCAGCGCGGGGTCGGGCAGCGGCTCGCCTTCGGCGTAGAAGCAGAGCAGCCGGGGCACGTCCACGACCCGCTCGTACATCCGGCGCCGCTCCTCGCGCCACGGGACGGTGTCACGCAGCCGGTCGAACAGCACGGCGGCGCCGCCCATCCAGCCCGGCCGGCGGTCCACCCAGGCGCCGCGATCCAGCCTGGTCCGGCGCACGGTCTGGCCCAGCGGCCCGGCGACCGGCGCATCGTCCAGATCGAGCAGCGAGCCCTGCAGCGCGGTGTCCATACCCTGAGCATACAAAAGTTCTCAAATATTTGTTCGAGCCGCGATCGGCCCGTCCGCCCCGCGGCGGCGGCCAGGGCCATAGGGTGTTCCCGTGGCAGGCCGTGAGCTGAGCGAGATCATGGACCCGGGCTGGGCGGCGGCGCTGGCGCCGGTAGCGGACCGGATCCACGCGATGGGCGACTTCCTCCGGGCCGAGCTGGCCGCGGGCCGCCGTTACCTGCCCGCGGGTGACAAGGTGCTGCGCGCGTTCCAGCAGCCGCTGAGCGACGTGCGGGTGCTGATCGTCGGCCAGGACCCGTACCCGACCCCAGGGAACCCGGTCGGGCTGAGCTTCTCGGTCGCGCCCGACGTGCGCCGCCTGCCGCCGAGCCTGATCAACATCTTCCGCGAGTACACCGCCGACCTGGGCTTCCCGGCGCCGGCCACCGGTGATCTCACCCCGTGGAGCGAGCGCGGAGTGCTGCTGCTGAACCGGGTGCTGACCGTCCAGCCGGGCAAGCCGGGCTCGCACCGCGGCCAGGGCTGGGAAGAGGTGACCGACCAGGCCATCCGGGCGCTGGCCGCGCGGGAGACCCCGCTGGTGGGCATCTTGTGGGGGCGCGACGCGCGCAGCCTGGCCCCGCTGCTGGGCAGCGTGCCGCTGATCGAGTCGGCCCACCCCAGCCCGAACTCGGCCGACCGCGGTTTCTTCGGCTCCCGGCCGTTCAGCCGGGCCAACGCGCTGCTGGAGAAGCAGGGCGCCGCGCCGGTCAACTGGAAGCTGCCATAACCGGCCAGGGCCCGGACGCGGTCAGCGCGGGGCCGACGAGTTCGGCCAGGGCCTGCCGGACCAGCACCGCGACGTGCGCCGCGCCAGGCCGGTCCCGCGGGCTGACCGCCAGGCAGGCGGCCCACAGCCCAGACAGGCTGGCCGGGATGGCCCGGGCCGCCGCGACGGCGGATGGTTCAGCACCGGCCAGGCAGGCGGCGAACAGCACGCCGACCGCGTACACGTCGGCCGCCGGGCCAGCGCGCCGCCGGCGGCCAGTTCCGGCGCCTGGTAGCTGAGCAGGCCGTCGGCCGTCCAGCCGCGGCCGGAGCCAGCACTGAAGCCAGCACCGGCCCGTAGCCAGGACCGGCGCCATAGCCAGGACCGGTGCCATAGCCAGGACCGGTGCCGCGCCGGGCCGCAGAACCGGCGTCACGGCCGGCCGGCCCGGGGCTGAACCCGCCGAGGCCGAAGTCGGTGATCCGCACCCGGTCGGGCCCGACGATGACGTTGCCCGGCTGGATGCGGCCGTGCACCAGCCCAGCCCGGTGCGCGACGGCCAGCGCGTCGGCCGCCGTGGCCACCACCCGCAGCGCCTCCTCCACCGGCAGCGGCGCCGCGCCGAGCAGGTCGGCCAGCGACCGCCCGTCAGCCAGCTCCCGCACCACGTAGGGCAGCGCGAAGCCGCCCGGCTGGGCGATCTCCCCGTAGTCGAGGATCCGGGTGACCTCGGGACTGGTCAGCTGGGTGATGGTCCTGATGGCCAGCCGGAACCTGGCTTCGGCCACCATGTCCCCGGCCAGGTGGGCGGTCAGCAGCTTAACCGCGACGTGGGCGCCGGTGCCCAGCTCGGTGGCCCGCCATACCGGTCCAGTCCCGCTGGCCACAGCCGCAGGGCCAAGCGGGACGGTCAGCCGGAAGCGGCGATCGAGGATCGCCCCTGCCGTGAACGTAGCCACCCGCCGAGTGTGCCCGAACCGCCACGAGATCACTGAATCCCCGCAAAAAGGACGGTGCCGAGGGGTGGATAACGGGCCGGTAACGCGCCGGCTAGCGGGAATGTTGAGCGATCAACTACTGTTGGCCAGAGCACGAGGAGACGAGCACGAGGAACCGTCCCAGAGGAGATGCCATGCCAGCGGTGACTGTCGACGACATCCTGGTCCTGCCGCGCGTCGCCGAGCCGGACGCGGCCACGGCGGCCGAGCGGCCGGTCCGCTCGGTGACCACCGCGCCGTCCGGGTTCGAGGGCGAGGGCTTCCCGGTCCGCCGCGCGTTCGCCGGCGTGGACCTGGCGCAGCTGGACCCGTTCATCCACATGGACCAGATGGGCGAGGTGGACTACGCGCCGGGCGAGCCCAAGGGCACGGCCTGGCACCCGCACCGCGGCTTCGAGACCGTCACCTACATCATCGACGGCACGTTCCGGCACCAGGACTCCAACGGCGGCGGCGGGCTGATCACCAACGGCGACACCCAGTGGATGACCGCGGGCGGCGGCATCCTGCACATCGAGGAGCCGCCCGAGGAGCTGGTCATCAGCGGCGGCCTGTTCCACGGCTTCCAGCTCTGGGTGAACCTGCCCCGGCGGCTCAAGATGACCAACCCTCGCTACCAGGACATCCGGGCCCAGCAGGTGTCGCTGCTGTCCTCCGCGGACGGCGGCGCGCTGATCCGGGTCATCGCCGGGGACCTCGGCGGGCATCCCGGCCCGGGCGTCACGCACACGCCGATCACGCTGCTGCACGCGACCGTGCAGCCCGGCGCCCAGCTGCGGCTGCCGTGGCGCCGCGACTTCAACGCGCTGGTCTACGTGCTGGCCGGGTCGGGCACGGCCGGCCCGGAGCACCGCCCGGTGCGCACCGGCCAGCTGGTCACGTTCGGCGCCGGTGACGCGCTGACCGTGCAGGCCAGCCCGGTCCAGGACGGCCCCGGCCAGGAGCTGGACGTGCTGGTGCTGGGGGGCGAGCCGATCCGCGAGCCGGTGGCCGCGTACGGGCCGTTCGTGATGAACACCCGGGACGAGCTGGTCCAGGCGTTCGAGGACTTCCAGGCTGGCCGCCTGGGCACGATCCCGGCCGAGCCGCACCCCGGCCACGACGTCCTGTAACCAGTGAAACTTTCCTGATCGGCCCACCTTTTCACCAGGTCCCGCACCGCCGGCCCGCTGCCCGCGTGCCCCCCGCACGCACCCACCATCATCCAGAACG
>CAVVGF010000080.1:0-23523 GCA_963747705.1 uncultured Actinomycetes bacterium
ATCGACGAGCGGGTGTTCCGCGGCAACTGGTGCAACCAGAACAACGCCGGGCTCGGAGCATTCCCGCAGGCCAACCCGCTGTCCTCGTTCCCGAACCTGTACGCGTACGTGTGGATCAAGCCACCGGGCGAGTCGGACGGTGACTACCCCACCGCCCCCACGCGCACGGCGACCCGCACTGCGACCCGAACGGGACGAACACCGACGGCAGCGGCAACGTCTACAACACCGGCGCGATACCGGGCTATGACATCCCGGCCGGCCAGTGGTTCCCGGCCGAGTTCCAGATGCTCGTGCAGAACGCCTCCCCCGCCGTCCCGTAACCCGCCCCTCTAGCTGCCTGGCCGGTGCCCCGTCGCGGGGCGGGGCACCGGCCAGGCACCGGCGTTAAGAAAAATCCCAGACCAGCCCGATACCACGCGGGCCGCCCAGGATGTCCAGGCGGTAGCCGGGGAACAGCGCGTCGCAGCAGCGGACCAGCTCCTCGCGGCTGAAGAACCGGTCGGAGACCCGGTGGTCGAGCCACTCCCGGCGGGTGGCCAGCCGGTAGATCTCCCACGCGGTGCCCGGCTTGCGGACGAGCAGGTTCCTGGCCAGCTTCTGCAGCGCGAGGGCATGCAGCCGGGGCCGCAGCGGGATGGCCCGGTGCAGCATTCGCCGCGCGAGGCTCAGCGCCGACCCGGACGGGTAGCTGTCCACCACGACCAGGCGCCCGCCGGGGGCCAGCAGAGTTTTCAGGTGGCTCAGCGCGGTGTGCAGGTCCGGCACGTGATGCAGGGTGCGCACGCAGAGCACGAGGTCGTAGTGCCCGGCCTCGCCGGCGTGGCGCAGGTCCCCTTGCAGGTAGCTGACGTTCGGCCGCGGCCGCCGCGCCCGGGCCAGCTCGATCATCGGCCCGGACAGGTCAACGGCGTCAACCTGCCCGAACCGCCCGGCCAGCAGCACCGCCTGCCGCCCGGGTCCGCAGCCCAGGTCGATGGCGTACCGGCCAGCGGCGGGCAGCACGCCCGCCAGCCACGAGCTGATCAGCTCATTGCGGCTCAGCTCGCCTAACCGGTCCAGGTCCGCCGCCACCCGGTCAAACGACTGCGCTTCGGCTAACGCCGCCGCCGTCCGTCTCATGAGCAGGAAATTACCGCTGGCTATCCCATGATCGTGGTCGATTAGGGGTGCTATGTGGCACTAATCGACCACGATCATGGTTTAGGCGCGGCCAACACGAAGGTGCCCTTGGCTGGGAGGGTGACCACCAGCCCGCGCGACCGCAGTTCCTCGATCGCGCGCCGCATCGTGCCGAGTGCTACCTGGTACTCGGTGGCTAGATCCCGCTCGCCGGGCAACCGGGCGCCTGGCACGAGTTGCCCAGCCTTGATCCTGGCCTCGATATGGTCGGCGACCCGAGCATAGATGTACGCCGGCCCGGCCTCATCCGGGTCGAACCTCGGCACGTCCGCCATGTAGATCAACATAAAGCGCCGCTGAACTGCACGAACAAGCAGGACGCGGCATACTGCTCTATGCCGCGTCATGTAGCGGTGTACGCTGGCGATGGATGGACTCGGGTAACGTGAAGGGCGGGTTAGTGTCTGGCGAGACTGGTGACGAGCAGGGCAAGCTGCGCAGACTGCTGCTGGACTACGGCGACCGCTGGGAGATCGAACGGGGCGCCGCGTGGGTGGCCTGCACCCGCAGCGGCTCGTTCACCCACGTGATCGCGGCGCACAGCCTGGACGACCTGCGGACCAAGATCGCCGCTGCGGAGCAGCCGGATGCCCCGCCGCGGGCGCTATAGGACATCGGTCATCAGAGCCGCGGGTAGCCCGCGCCTTAGCCGACTGGCGCGGCCTTTCCGTTGGCCGTGCTGGTTCCGCCCTGCTCTGGGTCGGCCGGGGTCATGGCCACGGCCCGCGGGGCCCACACCAGTTCCGGTTCGGCGTGCCGTTGGGGCACCCCGACGATGGCCGCCAGCTCCGAGCCGTCAATGGTCTCCCGTTCGAGCAGGAGCTCAACGACCCGGCGGAGGGAGTTCAGATTGCTGCGCAGCAGCGTTGTCGCCCTGCTCTCGGCCTCCCGGAGCAGCTTGGCTACTTCCCGGTCTATGGATCGCTGCGTCTCCTCGGCATAGGGACGGCCGGCGAACGGGTTATCCCGGCTCGGTCCTTCCGGGCCGTAGCCGATGGGGCCGACCTCAGCGGAGAAGCCCCATTCCCGCACCATGCGGGTGGCCAGGTCGGTGGCACCGGCCAGATCATTCGCGGCCCCGGTCGAGGGCTCCCCGAGGACGACGATCTCCGCGGCCCGGCCGCCCAGCCGTACCGCGAGCGTGTCGGTGAGGTAGCTCTCGCGGTACAGGTGGCGTTCGGCCTCCGGCAGCTGCTCGGTCACCCCGAGCGCCGCGCCGCGGGGGAGGATGGTGACCTTCGCCACCGGGTCGGCGTGCTCCGACAGGACGGCGACGAGCGCGTGACCAGCCTCGTGGACGGCAACCGAGCGCTTTTCCTCAGGCAGCAGCACGTTGGACCCGTCCCGCCGCCCGATCAGCAGGCGGTCCCGCGCCGCGGAAAAGTCGGCGGCGGACAGGACATCGCGCTTGTCCCGTACGGCGTTGATGGCCGCCTCGTTCACGAGATTGGCAAGATCAGCGCCCGCGAACCCCGGCGTCCCCCGTGACACAAGGTCGAGATCCACATCAGGACCGAGTCTCTTGCCCCGCCCGTGGATGGCCAGGATCGCCGCCCGCTCCTTCTGGTTGGGCAGGGGAATGTCCACCGTCCGGTCGAAGCGGCCAGGCCGCAGCAGCGCAGCGTCGAGGATCTCGGCTCGGTTCGTCGCTCCCATCACCACCACGCTGGCGCCAGGCTCGAACCCATCCATGTCGGACAGCAGCTGGTTGAGGGTCTGCTCGCGCTCGTCGTTCGAGCCGAACCCGCCCGGGCCGCGGCGGCCCCCGATGGCATCGATCTCATCGATGAAGATGATCGAGGGAGCGTGCTTGCGGGCGGCGGTGAAAAGATCCCGGACCCGGGCCGCGCCGACGCCAACGAACATCTCCACGAAGCTCGACCCGCTGAGGGCGAAGAAGGGGACGCCCGCCTCGCCGGCCACCGCCCTGGCCAGCAGCGTCTTCCCGGTCCCGGGCGGACCCACCATGAGCACGCCTTTAGGGCCGACCGCGCCGGCCTGCGCGTAGCGCTGAGGGTGTTTCAGGTAGTCAACGACTTCCATGACCTCGGCCTTGGATCCTTCATAGCCGGCGATGTCCGCGAAACGCGTGGACGGCCTCTCCTCGTCGTAGAGCTTGGCCTTTGACCGGCCAAAACTCATGATTCCGCCGAGCTGCTTGCGCCCACGGCGGGCGAACCAGATGAAGACGCCCACCAGGAGCAGCAGCGGCCACAAGGAGAAAAGCACGGCCGCCACGGAGAACGTGCCCGAACTGGCGCCTGTGACCTGGACCCGGTGCTTAAGTAGGAGAGGGGAAAGGGCGTTGTCGTTCAGGGCGGTGGGGATCTGGGAACTGTAGGCGGTGCCGTTAGCGAGTTTCCCGGTCACTTGGCCGGTCGAGCTGATCGTCGCCGTCGAGACCTTATTGGCCGTCACTTCACTGACGAAGCTGCTGTAGCTGAAGTCCCGGGTCGCCGAACCCCCGATACCCGGATGGAAGAGGAGGAGGAAGGTCCCGAGCAGCACCCCGCCCAGTACCAGCCACAGCGGCCAGCGCGGGGACGTCGGCGGCGTGGGGGTGGGCGTGGGCTTCCGCTTTTGCAGCTTGTTTATCCTGTTCGGCGGGCTCTGCTGGGCCGGGGCCGACCGATGGACGATACTCATGCCCTGATGAAGTCGGTGGGGCGGAAAATTTCGTCCATGCCAGCCTCGGCTCTGAGAAATTCGAAGTACCGCCGGGGTCCAGGGCAGCTGGGCAAATTCATCGTGCGCGTGCACGGAAGGAAGACATTTTCCGAACGAACACCGGCTGGGCCCACTCGGAGCGACTGCAGGCACCGCGATGACCGGCGGACCTGAGCATTAGCCCGTGCAGTGCGACCGCCTTCGCATGTGGTCCTTCGATATATAGAGCGCACGCTGTCCCGTAGATATTTCCGGAGCCTAATGCCGCAGCACCGGTGCGCAGGTGGCAGGATGGAATCGAAGGGGTTAGCGGGACGGGTGCAGAAGGAGCACCGTGGTGGGGGACCATGCCGCGCGCCTGCACAAGGCGCCAGTTGAGGTGGCCAGCGCCATGCTGGCCGGGATCGCCGACGGCCGGGTCGAGGATGTCGTCGCACTGGTCGATCCGCACGTGGTCTGGGTGCCCTCGATCCGGCCGGGCCGGACCGTGTACGAGGGCCGGGCCGGGGTGGCCCAGTTCGTCACGGACCTGCACGCCGCCTACGGGCGGTTCCGGATCGAGGTGCATGACATCACCCAGGGGGACGGTGCGGTCAACGCCGGCGAGACCGAGGTGACCGCGCTGATCGGCGGGTTCCGCCGGATCGGCGGCGATGAGCTGAGCCTGCCCTCGCTGACCATCCTGTTCACCATCCGCGACGGCCTGGTCACGTTCATGGAATCCAGCGTGGGCGACTGACCGCGCCAAGGGGGCGCGCCGCCGACTGGACTGAAGCGAGGGAGCGAAGCGACTGAGCGACGAGGGAAGCCCGGCGGGTATAGCGCCCCCGGAGGCGCAAAGCAAATAACGTGATCAGCTCAACGTCGTGGAAGCGCATGACGCCGAACCAGTCGCTGTTCTCGGCCCGCATCACCCGCTCGGCGTCGGCCGCGATCTCGTGGATCCACTCGATGCTCTGGGCCCGGCTCAGGTCGGCCTGCAACTGGCGCAGCAGACCGGCCATCCGCTGGTACCGCTGGGCGTGCCTGCGGAACTCGGACTGGGTCCTGATGCCATGCAGCGCGGCGCCGACCGCAGGCACGCAGATGGACAGCACGATCAGCACCACCCCGAACTCCGAGGCCTTCCCGTCGTGCTCACCCCAGCCCAGCAGGTGCAGGAACGCGGCCACCGCGGTCATCGCGAACAGCACGCCCGTGGCCGCGAACAGCCGGCTGTCCCACCTGCCCTGCCGCCGCGCGGACTTCTCGTGGTACTGAATCTGCGCGCCGAGCCAGCGGTCGCACAGGTAGTCGCGCAGCCGCGTGAGGTCGCCCGGGCCGATCCGGACCTGCGGGCGCAACACGGTCACCTCCTCCAGGGCCCGGCGCAGCCACACCTCGGTCGGGTCGGACGACCAGGCCGCCCGCTCATTGCGGTCGGTTGGGGCCGGCCGGTCCCCGGCTCCGGCCAGGGCGAGAAAGTACCCGGACCGCAGCCGTTCGGCCAGGAAACGGTAGGAGATCCACCGGTCCAGCAGCGGGCGGCGCCGGCTGATCAGCGGCATCACCACCAGCAGCAGGAGCAGCAGGATCTCGAGCGCGGCGATCCACGGCTGGTGCGGCGCGAACGCGACCTGGCAGGCCACGCTGACGACCGCGCCCGCCGCGGCCAGGAACATGGCCCAGCTGGTCACGTTGAAGACCCGCTCGACCCGGCTGGCCAGCGCGTCCGCCCGGACGAAGTAGGGCAGGATCCACCGCCCCACGCTCTCGCACGTGTGGCCGAACGCCCCGGCCTGGCCGGTGCCGCCGGCCGCAGGCGCCAGCCGTTGCCATTCGGCGCGCTCACGGGCGGCGAACTCGCTGATCTCAGCCGAGTTGTACTCGCGGAACTCCCGGGCCGCTTCCTCGACCCGGGCCGCCCGCTCCTGGTCGTACCAGAACACCGGATCTGAGGTCTCCGCAGTGTTCACCCAGGCCACCGGGACGCCCTGGTCACGGGCGTAGGACACGATGCTGGCGGTGCCGCCGCGGCCGCGCGACGGCTGACCGTCCCACAGCGCGATGATCATGTCGGCCCGGTCCACCATGTGCCGCCCGGCCCGCTCGTAGGCCTCCTCACGGCTGCTGCCTGGCGGCGCATGCCAGACCCGGACGGCACGGCCGAGCAACTCGGTGAACTCGTTCCTGGACGCCTCGGCCGGGAAGTCGTGCAGGTACTCGGGGACGGGCAGCGGCAGCGCCACTTCCAGTCCGGCCGCCGGCCGGGCCAGCACCTGCCTGGCCACCAGCCGGTCGGCGCCCTCAGCCAGCGCTGAGATGATCAGCAGCGACGGGTCGGCCTGGGGGCCCAGCACGCGCTGGGTGAGCGCCTGGATCGCCTCGTCGATCGCCGGGACCAGGGCGTCCGGGTCAGACAGCTCGCGGTGCCCGGTCACCCCGATGCGCAGCGCGAACGGGAGCCGGCCCTCCCCCTCCGGCCACCAGTCCCCGGTGCGCTCGGTCTCGGCCACCTTGGTCATGCCGCACATCCGAGCTGGGCCGGGGGCGTGTCCGAGATGTACCGCCGCCAGTCCTGCGCGGTCAGCCGGTGCCCCGAGGTGGTGCAGGCGACCCGGACCCACTCCGCCGGGACCAGGCTGAGCTGGCTGAGCAGGCCATCAGGCGAGCTGCCGCTGCCTTCCGTCACGGTGACCAGGCTCCTGCCCCCCGGGGTGAATGCCATCGTGGTCTGCTGGAAGGGCGACGCCTTGCCGATCGGGAACACACCGAGCACGCGCCCGGACCGGAGGTCAGCGATGACGCCCTGCCCGTTCGCCCGTTCCTCGGCCACCAGGCCGGGGCCGCCCGCGGTTTGGCTGCTGACCGCGAAGTTGCTGTAGTCCCACGGGGTCCCGGCCTGGATGGAGCGGATCAGCTTCTTGCCGTCGGTGCCGCGCAGATCGATGTCCCCGTTCTGCCGCTGGATGACTAGCCGCGAGCCGGCATAACCCACCTGGTAGGCCCGGATGCCGGGCAGCAGCCAGCTGGTGTCCGTCCTGATGTTGACCACATAGACCTGCCTGGTGACCTGGTCAACGAGGGCGGCCCGGGTGCCGGCCGGGTCAACCGCCGCCTGGTGCTGGTACAGGCCGGGGTTCGGGTGCAGCGTGGACGGCCCGCTGATCAGCGAGCCGCCCCGGCCGGCCGGGTCGGTGCCCGTGGTGATGTTGCCCGCCGCATTGATCAGGGCAAACTGCTTCCCGCCCGCGAAGGTGGACACGTACTGCGGCGGATTCGGGTCGGCCTGCGCCGACGCTGAGCGCTCCTCGGCCAGGTGATCCGTCAGCCCGGCCTCGCCACCCGGCACGGTGATCCGGTACAGCTTGGCCCCGTACAGGTAGAGCTGATCGCCGTCCGGGCTCCATTGCGGCAGCCCGTACTGCTGGGTCAGGCCCCCGCTGACCCGGAAGATCTGGCCGAAGGCGGCCCCCAGCCCCGCCTGCACCAGCAGGTTCCCGTTGCTGGCGGTGATGACCGCTTCCTGGCCGTCCGGGCGGACGGCCAGTCGCGGGCCCGGGCAGACCTCGCCGCACTGCCCGGGCATCCGGATCCGGATCGCGTCGCCGATCCGCGAGTACTGGCTGAGGTTCCACACCGTGAGCCGGTCGCCCGAGGCGGAGACCAGCCGGGTGTCGCTGCCGCCCAGAAACGCCAGCGACGTGGCGAAGATCGGCTCCGCGCCCGGGTACGACGTGGCCGGGCTGGCCGGCCGGGTCGCGGAGATCCGGGACACGTGGATGCCGCCGGCGTCCTCGGACGCGACCCACCGGCCATCCCGGCTGATGGCCAGGGCCAGCGCCAGCCGGCCGCCGGTGCGGGCGCGCCCGGCCACTCCGGGCCGCTGGCCGACGGCCCACACCTGGAGGGCCCGGCCGGCCGCCACGTTGCTGTACGTGGCGGCGGTCCCCGACGGCGAGAGCGCGTACGCGTAGGCCGGGAACCGGCCCAGGCCGAACACGTCGCGCGCGGAACTGAGCACGGCCAGCCGGGGCAGCGCGATCCGCTGCCAGGAGCCGTAATACCCGTCGAAGGCGACCAGCTGAGATTCGCCCGGCACGGCGATGCTGGTGATCGCGGGCGGGCGAGCCGGCTGTGGCCCTCGAATCCGGTCATCCGCAGCTGAGCCCAGGACCGGCGGCTGGTGTCCAGCACCTCGAGGGAGGGGTAGGCGCCAAAGGCGGCGAACCGGCCGGACGGGGACACCCCTACCGCGCTGAACGTGGTCCCCGGTGGCGCCGAACGCGACAGGACGCGGTGGCCGGGCCCCCAGATCCTGGCGTCTGTCCCGGTAGCGGCCGCGATCGTCGTTCCGTCGGCGCTGACCGCGATCCCGGTGATGACGCCGTCCAGCCGGCCCACCTTGACCGGCCTGAATCCCGGCACGGTCCAGGTCTGCACCCAGCCATTCGTGGTCCCCGCGACGATCGTCTGGCCGTTGGCGGAGCTGGCGATGGCCGACACCTGCCCTGGCGCCTCGATGAACCGCTGCACCTGCGGGTCGGACTGCACCGCGGCGAACAGCGCGGCCCTGGTCTGCGGGTCGCCGGGATCCAGCTGGTAGGCCTGGGCCGCGAACAGCTGGGCGAGGTCAGGATGCGAGCCGGTCAGCGTGATCGCGGTGGAGGCCAGTAGGCCTGCGGTGGCGGCGGTCTCCTCCTGGAGGGCCCGGTCCCGCTGGCCCTTGGCGATGACCGCGGCGGTCACCGCCGCGGCCAGCAGGACCACCAGCGCGGCCAGGCCGGCCACCAGCGAGCGGATGGTGCGGCGCCGCTGCCGGATGTGCTCGCCGATCAGCGAGTCCTTGGGCAGCTCGCGGATGGTGGCGGCCAGGTCGGCCACCGCGTCCTGGAACCGCGGGTCGCGCCGGCCGCAGCTGGCCCGCCGGTGCGCGCGCCCAGCGCACGTCGACCCAGCGCGGCTCCTGGCCGAACGCGTGCCCCAGCGCCTCCTTGGACAGCGCCGTGCTGGCCGCCCAGTCCAGGTCGCCGGCGCTGGCGTCCCAGACCAGGTCGCCGTCGGTGACCGCGATCAGGATGTGGCTGGCCGGCCGGTGCGCGCGCCACCAGCTGATCTCCTTGGCCACCCAGGGGGACTGCGCCGACTCCGGGGAGGCCATCAGGATCAGCCAGCGTGAGCTGTCCAGCGCCTGCTCGATCGTGGTCCACAGGTGCGGGGACGCGGCCAGGCTGGTCTGGTCCCGGAACACCCGCAGCGCTCGCGTCTGGTACCAGGGCTTGGCGAAGCGCTGCAGCTCCGCCTGCAGCCGGGCGGCGATGGCCGCGTCGAGCCGGTGGCTGTACGAGATGAACGCGTCGTAGCCCCGCTCCTCGGCTGACACCACGATCCCCCCGGTGCGGTGTGCCCAGCTTCCCCCGGTACGCCCCCTTCGCCGGCGGGCGTCACCGAGGGCTTGCTACAGGCTACAGGCCGTCCCATTCAGGGTGAAGGCGGTGGGGGCGGCGTCGCTGCTGGTCCAGGTGCCCTGGAAACCGAGCTGGGTCGAGCTGCCGGCCGGGATGCTGGCGTTGTAGCTCTCGTTGCCGATGGACACGTTCTCCCCGCTCTGGGTGACCACCCCGTTCCACGAGTTGGTGATCTTCTGATCGCCGGGGAACGTATAGGTCAGCGTCCAGCCGTTGATCGCGGACGTGCCGCCGTTGCTGATCGTGACGCTGGCTACGAAGCCGCCCGCCCACTGGCTCACGGTGGAGTAGCTGACCGTGCAGGCGCCGGCCGGGCCGCTGACCGTCCAGGTGAACGTGGCGGACCCGGTGGCGCCGGTGCCGTCGGTCGCGGTGACCGTGACGGTGAACGTGCCGCCCGCGGTCGGCGTGCCGGAGATCAGCCCGGTCGAGGAGCTGATGGACAGCCCGGTGGGCAGCCCGGCCGCGGTGTAGCTGAGCGTCTGGCCGGACGCCGAGTCGGTGGCCGTGATGGGCAGGCTGACCGCGGTGCCGGTGGTCCCGGTCTGGTTGCCGGGGTTGCTGACCGTGACCGTGTTCCCGGTGCTGGCCGAACTGGCCGGGATGACGTAGGTGACCAGCGAGCGGGCCGGGATGGTGGCGCTGAACGCCCCGCCGCTGACCGTCATGGCGGGCTGCGCGGCCGTGTCGTTCGAGGCGTTGGTCAGGTACGGGGTGACGGTGGCCCCGTTGGGCGTGCCGGTGCCGGACAGCGAGTAGGTGACCGGGTCCGCGCCGGTCGCGGTGTTCAGCGCGACGATGGCCACGGTGCCGTTGGTGTTCTTGTAGGCGGTCAGCTCGACGGCGCTGTTCGAACTGGTGGCCCCGATCCGGACCGCGCCCGGCCGGATGAAGTCGCTGTAGTTCGCGAACGCCCACAGCCGGGCCGAGGTGAGCACGGTGGACCCGTTGATCTGGATCAGGTTGCCGTTGTCGTTGCTGACCGAGGCGGGACTGCTGCCCCACCAGTACAGAAACGCGTTCAGGTTGGCGTTGGCCAGGCCGTTGTAGATGTTCTGCGCCCAGGTAAACCCGGACGCGTCGGTCCCGTCGTCCCAGGCCGGGTCCCAGGTCTCGAACGTGGACCACTCCGTCTGCCAGACCGGCTTGGTCCAGCCGGCCAGCGGGGAATCCGGCGCGGCGCTGTAGCCGTGGCTGGTGAACAGCGGCGTGTAAGAACTGGCCACCGGGTCGGCTTCGATGGCCGCGGCGTACTGCTGGGCCGAGTCCCAGCCGATCGTGGTGCAGCACTCCAGTTGAGTCAACAGTCCGGAGGCCGCCATCGTCGGGCCCAGCACATCCATAAAGTTGGCCGCCTGGGCCGGAGTCATCGTCATCCCGTCATAGCCGCTCGGGGTGAAGCTGGGCTCGTTGAACGGCCCGAGGTAGCTCAGCGGCACCCCGGCGGCCGCGTAGTCCTTGGCGTACTGCACCAGGTAGTTCGCGTACGCCTGGCGCCAGTCGCCGCTGCCGCAGGCGGTGGCGCCGGGTGCGCCGCACAGCGTGCCGCCGTCGATCGGCGAGTCGTTCGTCTTCATGAACCCGGGAGCACTCCAGGCGTCCGCGAAGACGTTCGTCACGCCGTAGTCGGCCTTGATCGTCTGGGCCAGCCACAGCTGGCCCTGGTCGGTGCCGATCGGGCTGTAGCTGGGGGCCGCGGCCGGGCTGCTCGGCGCGTTCGGCTCGATGGTGATGCCCGCATCCGCGCTGATCTCGTTGCGCAGGATGGTCAGCCCGGCGCCGCCCGCGGGGCTGAACAGCAGGTTCAGCGCCTGCTGCTGGGTCGCGGCGGGCGCGTTCATGATGGTGTCGGCTTGCCCGAACGCCTCGGACGCGCCGAACCCGGCCATGGTCTGGTAGGTGGTCGCGCCGTTGATGGTCGCGGTGTCCGCCGCCAGGGCCGGGCCGGACACCGCGACCATCCCCGCGGCGATCAGCGCAGTCGCCGCGGCGCCGGCCAGCGAAGGACCGGCGGCTCATGCCGCGCACCCCGTGCCATTGACCGTGAAGCTGGTGGGCGGCGCATCGCTGCTGGTGTACGTCCCGGTGAAGCCGATGGTCACCGATCCGCCGGGCGAGATCGTCGCGTTGTACGACTCGTTAACCGCGGTCACGTTCTCTCCCGACTGGGTGTAGCTGGCCGTCCACATGCTGCTGATCTTCTGGTCACCGGGGAACGTCCAGGTCAGCGTCCACGGGCTGATCGCGCTGCTGCCGGTGTTGGTCAGCACGATCTGCGCCTGGAAACCGCCCGCCCACGTGTTGGTCAGCGAGTACACCGCCGAGCAGGACGCCGGGGCCGCGCTGCCGGTCGGTGGCGGGGTGCCGTTCACCGCGCCGGGCAGCGGGAACTGGATCGAGGCCAGCAGCGACTGTTTCAGCGCGCTCACCGGCGTTGGGTCATAGCTGCCGTCCAGCAGGTCGTAGGAGTCCTCGCCGTTCAGCGCCCAGTACGTCCAGCCCATCCACGGGTTGGCGGCCAGGTAGCTGACCAGGCTCTGGAACCACTGGCCCTGCGAGCCGGCCGTGCTGCTCTCCACGTCGGCCGCGGTGTTGTCGGTGCCGAACTCACCCACCCAGACCGGCGCGATGTCCTGGCTGTACAGGTAGCCCCAGTTGGCGTTCCACACCGCGTCCAGGCTGGCTGGCGTGGTCGAGGAGTTGAACCAGGTCTGCTGGAACAGGTTCGGGCCGTAGTCGTGCGCGGAGTACACCACGTGGCCTGGCGAGCTGAGCGTGACCGGGAACTGGCCCGCCTCGGCCAGATCGCCGCCCCACCAGGTGGCGTTGGTGCCGCCGGAGGCGGTGGGGTTCTCGCTGATCCCCTCGCAGAAGATCAGCGCGTTCGGGTTCACCGCCAGGATCGCGTTGCCCGCCTGCTCATAGGCCAGCCGGATGTCGGTGCTGGCGTCGCCGGTCCCCCACGTCGCGCCCTGCGCGTACGTGTCACCGGTGGGCGTGTGCGGCTCGTTGCGCAGGTCGAAGCCGACCACGGTCGGGTCGTTCGCGAACATCTTGGCCAGCGTGACCCAGTCATTGACCCAGTCCTGGCTGGTGTAGGTGCTGGTGTACCACAGGCCGTTGGCCTCGGCCGACTCCCCGGCCTCGGACCGGTGGTCATCCAGGATGACCTTGAGCCCGACCTGGCCCGCGTAGCTGACGATCTTCTGCAGGTCCTGCAGCGAGGTCAGCCCGGCCAGGTCGGTGTTGATCGGGCCGGTGTTGTAGAAGCTGAGGTTCTGCGGCACGATCGGGTCCTCCACCATCTGGTTGGAGAACGGGATCCGGATCGTGTTGTAGCCCAGTTCCGCGATGTCGTTGATGATCGTGTGGTAGTCCTGCGCCCACAGGCCGTGCGCGATCTCATCCGGGGTCTCGAACCCGTACCAGTTGATCCCGGCGACCCGCACCGGGTCGCCCGCGGCGTCGAGGATCTGGTTGCCGCTGGTGTGCCAGTATCCGGCACCGACGGTGCTGGCCAGTTCGGCCTTGGCCGCGGCCAGGCTCATCGGCGCCCGGCTGGCCACGGTGGTCGCCGCGGCGCTGCTCAGCGCGCCCGCCCCGGCCAGGCCGCCGGCCAGCAGGGCCAGCGTGCCGGCTAACGCGATGACTGGTCTGGTCAGCCTCATGGGGGTCGCCTCCAGACGGGCCGGGTCAGCCCCGGGCCAGGGTGAGCATGGTGATCGAGTACGGCGGCACGGTGGCCGCGGCCGCCCGGGCCTGGGCGCCGGTCAGCGTCTGTACCGCGCCGCTCTGCGCGCCGTAGAACAGCACCGGAGCGCCGGTGAGGTGGTAGCCGGGCACGGTCAGGCCCAGGTCATAACTGGTGGACGGGTCGTCGTTGACCACCATGGCCCGGACCGCACCCCCGGCGGCCCGGGCCGCGAACACCTGCACAAGACCCTGGCTGGAGCTGGCCGTCAGCAGCTGGTCCCCCGGCTGGATGAACCGGCTGAGCAGCTGCAGCCCGTAGTAGGCCGGGAACGGGGTCTCGGCGGGCGGCTCACACACCTGAGCGCCGGACACCGTGCCGCAGCTGCCATCCGAGAGCACGCCGTAGTCGCCGTAGTCGGCCGTCCCGGCCAGGCTGGCCTCGTTGTCCCCGGAGGTCACGATGCCGTTGTGGATCTGCCACCAGTCCACGTTGGCCACCCCGTTCTCCAGCCAGGTCAGGTAGTCCTGCTCCAGGTAGAGCGCGTTCACCACGCTCAGCGTCTGCTTGCCCGGGTTGGACGACACCGAGTTCGTCTCGGTGATCATGATGGGCAGGCCGGGGTGGCCGGCCCAGTCCGCGAACTCGGTACGCAGCGCGCTGACCGACGCCGGGATCTGCGCGGTGTCCGCGAGCAGGCCAGCGTCAGTCGGCCCAGGTGGCGTTATGTTGCTGGGATTTTGGGGGTACCAGTGCACGTCGGCGAAGCCGATGCTGCCGCCCAGCGCGGACAGCACGGTCTGGTTCCACGATTCGGGGCTGGTCTGCGGGTTGGTCACGCCGTCCGGCCAGTTGTTGGGCGCGCCGGACGCGGTCAGCACCACGCCGACCGAGATGTGCGGGTCCACGGCCTTCATCGCGGCGATGTAGGCGGCCGCGTTGGCCGCGTACACGGCCGGGCCGCAGTTGTAGGTCTGGCCGGGCTCGCTGCCCAGCACGACCGGGCCGCCGGTGGGGGTGGTGGTGCAGTGGTCGTCGGCTTCCCAGTCGGCGCCGTAGGTGCCGTTGCCGTAGACCTCGTTGCCGATCTCCCAGTACTTGATCCCGTAGTGGTGCTGGATGTTCGCGTAGCGGACCCAGTCGGCGGCGATCTGCGGGCCGGTCTCGCCGGAGCCGTCCTGCTGCCCGATGGTGTTGCCGGTGCCGTAGTCCACCGTCACCATGGCCTGCGCGCCGGCCTGCCGGATGACCGACATGAACTGGCCGAAGTCCACTGCCTCGCGGAAGTTGCCGATCACGTCGGTGTTGGTCTTCCAGTCGTACTGGTCCGACTCGCTGCCGCCGGGTACCCGGACCAGGCTGATGCCGGCCCCGCGCAGCAGGCCCGGGACCTGCGGGTCGAGCAGGCTGCTGTCGTAGGTGGAGCCGTTGATGCCGATCGCGGTGCCGGGCACGGTGGCCAGCGGCTGGGCCGGGCTGACGGTGAGCTGCGCGACCGGGTTGCTCGCGGCCAGGCTGGGCCCGGCCCCGGTGAGCGCGGCGGCCGCTGCAGTGAGCCCCAGGGCCAGCGTGGCGGCGGCTACCCGGCGGCCCCGGTGTGACCTGGTGCTCGGCTGGTCGTCGCTGTGCCGCATGGCCTGCTCCTCGCCGTCGAGGGGCCGCCAGCCGGGCCGGCGGGTGTAGCGCCGGCCCGGTGGCGACTCCACCGGGTGACCGTGTCGGGGTACCGCGCGGGCAGTGGCGCCGGCCGCGGGCGTGAGGGTGCCGCGGCCGGCGGCTCGCGGGGAACGTATCGGCCTGCCATTCCAGGGGTCCAGACCGCTCACGGCAGCCCCTGGCCCGCAACACCGTTTCCGCAGCTCAGACCGGCTGCACCGGGCACCGCCGAATGAAATTAGCTGAAAATCTGATCAAGCACATCCGGCGGTGCTCCGGGTGGTCAGCCGGTGGTCAGCCGCCGGCCAGGGATTGCAGGTGGGCTTGGTAGCCGGCCCCGTACGGGGTGGGGTCGCCGGCGTAGTCGGTGATCAGCGCCGGGCCCTGGGAGCAGTCCCAGTTGTTCCAGGTCCACGCCAGGTAGCTGATCTTCTCCGAGTCCAGCCAGGGCAGCAGCGAGTTCAGGTAGGTATCCGCGCAGTCGTTCTCGCCGATCTCTCCCGCGATCACCGGCACTACCGCGGCGACCGGTGCGATCTGGCTGGCCCAGCAGGACTGGGTGTCGCAGGTGTTGAAGTTGTAGGAGTGCCAGGACGCGACCAGGTTGTGGTCCGGGTCGGTCGGCTCATACGTCAGCCACTGGGTCAGGTCGTTGGCGTACTCCAGCCCGCCCAGCATGATCACGTTGTTCGCGCCGGCCCCGCGGATCGCGTTCACCATGGACTGCATGCCGGCCACGGTGTAGGAGATGCCGACGCAGGACGAGCCGCCGCCCCGCCAGCACTGCCAGCCCTCGGTCTCGTTGTAGTTGTCGGCCCGCTCCGGGTACGGCTCGTTGAACAGGTCGAAGATCACCGCGTCGTTGCCCTTGAACGCGGTGGCCACCGACGTCCAGAACGGGATCGCCTCGGCCGCGTCCGGCATCGGCTTCTGGCAGATCGCCTGGGCCGACGAGCACCCCGCCGACGTACCGGTGTACGCGCCGTCGGTCCAGTGCAGGTCCAGGATGGCCACGATGCCGTTGTCGTTGAGCAGGTTCACATACTGCTCGACGGCCTGCTGGTAGGCGCTGCCCGCGTAGGCCGGGTCCACGTAGGACTCGCCGTTCCAGCACGCCTCGTTCAGCGGCACCCGGACCGCGGTCACGCCCCAGCTCTTCATCGCGGTGACCGAGGCCTGGTCCATCGGCCCGTTCCAGATGCCGGTGCCCTGCACGCAGGCGAACTCGCCGCCGGAGCGGTCCACCCCGTGCAGCAGCACCGGGCTGCCGCTCGCGTTCTCCAACTGGTTCCCGGACACGTGCAGCTGCGGCGCGGTGCTGGTGGTGGACACCACGCTGACCGGGTCAGCGGCCGAGGTGTTGGTCGCCCCGGCGCTGTCGAACGCCTCCGCGGTCAGCGCGTAATAGCCCGCGGTCACGTTGGACCAGGTCACCGTGTAGGGGCTGGCCGTCGCGGTGCCGACCAGCACCGGGGTGGCCGAGGTGCCGGGCAGCGTCAACGCGGCGAAGAACTCGACCTTGCTGATCGACGCGGTCGGCTCGCTGGCGCTGGCCGTGACCGGGATATTCGCCCCCGGCGCATAGCTGCCGCCTGCCGCCGGGCTGGTGATCTGCACCGACGGGAGCTGCGCCGCGCCGTTGCACGCATAGCCGTTGACGGTGAAGTAGCTGGGCACGGCGTCGGCCGCGCCGACCGTGCCGGTGAACCCCATCGTGGTGCTGGCCCCGGTGGCCAGCGCCCCGTTGTAGCTCAGGCTGGCCGCGGTGACGGCCTGGCCGTTCTGCGTGTAGCTCGCGGACCAGCCGCCGCTGATCTGCTGCGCGTTGGGGAAATTGAAGGCCAGCGTCCAGCTGCTGATCGCGGGCCCGTTGTTGGTGATCGTGATGCCCGCCTGGAATCCGCCCGGCCAGCTGTTCACCACTGAATAGGCCACCGTGCACTGCGAGGTGGCCGCACCGGCGGGCGCCGGGCCGGCCAGCGCTCCGCTCAGGCTGAGCGCGCCGGCCGCCAGCACGATGCCGGCTCCCCGCGCGCGTTTCACTACCATGCCTAACGCTCGTCTCATGGCTGGTCCTCCTCAGCCGGGCCCCGGTCCGGGGGGCCGGGTGTCCCGGGCGCGCCCGGGGCGGGCGCGCCCGGTGCGGACGTTAGGTGCCACGCGGGGGTGGGCCAAGGCGACCGGGCGCGGAACCGGGCCTGGCCGCGTTTGCCCAGGTCATGCCCGTCGGTGGGAGGAACACCGGCGGGCCGGAGCGGGAAACTTTCGGCGCCGGGCTGGCCCGGCCGCGGTGGGCTGGCCCGGCCCCCGAGGCCGGGCCAGCCGGCCCCTCACCGGCTGGGCAGTGCCGGGCTGGCGTCACTGCGCGAGCTGGAGCGCCTGCTGCGGGAACCAGGCGCCGGCCGCCGGGTCGTCGATGCCCCACAGCGGGTCGAACAGCGCCTGCGCCGCGGCCGTCGTCGGCCAGCTGGGCTGGGTGTAGTCGGTGTAGTCCCAGGCCCGCACGCCGCCCGCGGCAGTCGCACTGGCCGTCGGACTGGCCGGGGGTCTTGACCCACAGGTAGGCGTCGAGCAGCGGAACGCCGGTGTTCGCGGTCGGCCGCAGGCCCGAGCCCGGAGCCGGGCGGGTTGCACCAGTTCCCGGACGCGAGCGTGCTGATCACGCTGGCCGGCTGGTTGTACGGCGCGCTGGCGTACTGCTGCATGCTGTTCGGGCCGTCGCCGTTGCGGCTGGTGTCGATGACGAAGTGCGTGGTGGCGACCGCGCTGCCCATGTTCTGCGCGTACCACTGCGGTGGTCAGGCCCCAGGTGCTGAAATCGCTCTGGGTGGCCGGGTAGTACTGGCTGGCGCACGCCGACGGGTTGTTGAAGTAGGCGTTCGCGGAGTCGGTGACCATCGCGATGCAGTCCGAGATCCAGGTCCCGTAGTCGATCAGTTCCGGGGTCGGCTGGTAGTTGGACACGTTGAGGAAGAACCCCTGGGCATCCTGCACGTCGGCCTCGAGCAGGCGCTGGGTCATCGTGCCGACCGACTGCCACGCGCTGTGCGTGCCGTCCAGGTACACGCTGACGCCGGGGTCCTGCTCCAGCGCCGCGACCGCGTACTGCAGCTCGGCGATCCGCTCGGCGTCGGTGAACGGGTAGACCGAGGACGGACAGCCCGCAGTCCGAGGGCAGGTTGCCGAGCGCGTCCGGCTCCAGGATGACGACCGCCTGGCCGGTCCCGATGCCCTGGGCGAACCCGCCGATCCAGGCCTCGTAGTCGGCCTGGTTCAGCGCCCCGCCGGCCGAGTACTGGGCGCAGTCGCGGCCGGGGATGTCGTAGGCGACCAGGACCGGCACGGCGCGCTCGGCGGCCGCCTCGAGCATCGTCTGCCGCGACCTGCTGCTGGACCTGCGCCGGCGTGCCGCCGGTGAACCAGACCGCGCGCGGGATCGCCTCCATCTCGGCGAGCAGCGCCGCGTCCTTGCCGTCATGGCTCTTGAGCAGCTGACCGATCTGCTGCGGTGCCCCGGCGGACGGCGGCGGCACGAAGAGCCGGGTGCCGGCCGGCGAAGCTGCTGTGTTTCCCGGCACTGGCTGTGCGGCACTGGCCGTCGCGGCGCTGGCGGGCAGAGCGCTGGCGGGCAGAGCGAGTAATGCGGTGGCGCACATCGACGCGGCGGCCAGCGGCACGGCGCGCCCGAGGACGGCACGGCGGAAGGTACGAGGCATAGGTCCCCCTGGAGCGTTGGAAAATTACCGGAACATTTCCGGGAGGAACGTAACACTCGCTGTTACAGCGCGGTCAATGCCCAATTTGCTGGGATGTGCCGTGCTTCGCGGAGCTGGCGCCGCGGTACCGGGCAGGCTCAGCCGAGCGGCGCGGTGGAGCCCCGGGGCACCAGCCGGGTCGCCAGCTCGACCCGCAGCGGCTCGAAGCGGGTGTTCCCGAGCTGGCGGACCAGCAGGCTGACCGCGGTCCGGCCGAGCTCGGCCAGCGGCTGCCGGACGGTGGTGAGGGCGGGCACGGCGATCGACCGCCTCGGCCGTGTCGTCGAAGCCGACCACGGACAGATCGTCCGGCACGCGCAGCCCGCGCGCTGCCGCCGCCTGCAGCACACCGACCGCCATGCCGTCGTTGAACGCGAAGATGGCGGTGGGCGGTCCGGGCTGGCCGAGCAGCCGGAGCGCCGCGGCCCGGCCGCCCTGGATGCGTGAAGTCCGCCTAGCTGGACCAGGGCCGGGTCGGGCAGCACACCGGCCCCGACCAGCGCCCCGTGGTACCCGGAGAGGCGCTGCTCGGTCGCCAGCCAGCCGGCTGGCCCGGTGATCACGCCGATCCGCCGGTGCCCGAGGTCCAGCAGGTGACGGGTGGCCTGGGTCGCGCCAGCCGAGTGCGCGGCGCAGACCACCGGGATGCCCTCGGCCACCTCGGTCAGCGGGTCCACCACCACGAACCGGAAGCCCTGGCTGGCCAGCGCCTGCAGTTCGGTGCTGGATTCCTCGGGCAGCACCAGGATCGCCCCGTCGGTCTGGCCGCGGGTCAGCCGATCCAGCAGGGACAGCTCGCGGGCGTGGGAGTGCCGGGTCGGGCAGAGCACCACCTGCATGTCCTGCTCGTACAGGGCCTCGGCGGTGCCGGACAGGATCTCGGCGAAATAGACCGGGTGCACGACCGGCATCGTGACGCCGATCAGGCCGGTCGGACGCCGGGCGGGACCGCGGGCCTGCCTGGTAGCCGTACTCCTGGATGACCCGCTGCACCGCCTCCCGGGTCTCAGCTGGACACGTCCGAGTGCCCGTTGACCACCCGCGACACCGTCGCGATCGAGACCCCGGCCAGCTCGGCTACCTGGCGGATGGTCACCCGGGACGTGGCCGTAGCGCCGGGCCTGCTCAGCTGCATCCCAGCATTGAAACATGCTCCGTAACGCACCGAAACATGACTGACCTGGAAGTGGCGGGCTCCCGCAGCACATTCGGGAGCCCGCCACGTGGTGACCGGGCCGGCCGGGATCTGCTCGTCATCCCGGCCGGCCCGGTGGCTAGCCGAGCCCGGCCAGCGACTGCAGGTGCGCCTCGACACCAACCCCGTAGTTGGTGGGCGTCCCGGTGTAATCGCTGATCAGTCCCGGGCCCGAGGAGCAGTTGAAGTCGGCGTTCCAGGCCCACGCCAGGTAGCTGATGCCCTCGGTGTCCATCCAGTTCATCAGCGGCGTGACGTAGCCGTCGGCGCAGTCGTTCTCGCCGATCTCGCCCGCCACCACCGGGACCTGGGCCGCCACCGGGGCCACCTCGCTGGTCCAGCAGGACTGGCTGGAGCAGGTGTTGAAGTTGTACGAGTGCCAGGACGCGACCAGGTTGTGGTCCGGGTCGGTCGGCTCGTAGGTCAGCCAGTCGGTGAGGTCGTTCGCGTACTCCTCGCCGCCCAGCATGAGCACGTTGCTCGCCCCGGTCGACCGGACCGCGTTGACCATCGACTGCATGCCGGCCACCTGGTAGCCGATGCCGGTGCAGGTGCCGCCGTTGAGCCAGCACTGCCAGCCGGTGGTGGTGTCCCCGGTGGCCCGGGACGCGTACGGCTCGTTGAACAGGTCGAAGATGACCGCGTTGTTGCCCTTGAACGTGCTGGCCACCGAGGTCCAGAACGGGATCGCCTCGGCACTGTCCGGCATCGGCTTCTGGCAGGTGGCCTCGGCCGACGAGCAGCCGGAGGAGTTCCCGGTGTACAGCCCGTCGGTCCAGTGCAGGTCCAGGATGGCCACCATGCCGTTGGCGTTGAGCAGGCTGACGTAGGCCTTGATCGCGCTGATGTAGTTGCTGCCCGCGTAGGCCGAGTTGACGTAGGACTCCGCGTTCCAGCACGCCTCGTTCAGCGGGACGCGCACCGCGTTGACGCCCCAGTTCTTCATCGCGGTGATCGACGCCTGGTCGTTGGGGCCGTCGAAGATGCCGTTGCCCTGCACGCACGCGTACTCGGTGCCGGACCGGTCCACCCCGTGCAGCACGACCGTCTGCCCGCTGGCGTTGACCAGCTTGTTGCCGGACACGTGCAGCTGGGGCGCGGGGCCGCTGGCCGTGGAGGTCGGCGTCGGTGTCGGCGTCGGGGTGGGCGACGAGGTGGGGCTGGTGGTGGGCGTCGGGGTGGGTGAGGAGGTGACGCCGGTGCCGTTGCAGGCGGTGCCGTTGATGCTGAAGGTGGTGGGTGCGGTGTTGGTGCCGCTGTAGGAGAAGTTGGCGCCGATCTGGGTGGAGGCGCCGGTGGCGAGGGTTCCGTTCCAGGAGGCGTTGGTGACGGTGACGTTCTCGCCGGACTGGGACCAGTTCCCCGACCAGCCCTGGGTGAGCTGCTGGTTGCCGGCGTAGGTGTAGGTCAGTGTCCAGGCGGTGAGGGCGGTGCCTTCGTTGGTGATGGTGATCGAGGCGGTGAAGCCGGTGCTCCAGTCGTTGGTCGAGTACGCGACCTGGCAGGAGGTGGCGGCACCGGCCGGCACCGAGCTGGCCACCACCAGCGTGCCGCCCGCCAGGGCCCCGGCGGCCAGCCCGCATGCCAGGTATCGCATGCGTCTGGCCAATCGGATCGTGTCGAGTCTCACGACATACACCTCCTGCTGGGTTAGCAACTGCGCAGTGTTTTGACCTGGCCGCACTAAGCCGGGATCTGGAATGTTCATCCCGATACCGGATTGATCTCGGGGCAGTCTGCCAGATATGGCTAGATACTGACCGGCAACACGGCACGCCGACCATAACGGCCACTCACTAAACCGGTCAAGTAGCTCATCCGCGTGAAAATAAGCCCGTTACTTTCACGACGGCCCCGCAGACCCATGTCCCACCCAGCCATGGCCAACGGCCCGGCTCCTGGCGCTGCTCACCCCGTTGTGCGGTGACTTTGGGAAATACTCACCGCACCGCGCAGCGTCCCATCGTGAAAATTTCAGCACCGGGTGCGAGCTGGCATTTCGGGTGCCTTGACTCGGGATGCCAGGCGGGGAACTCTCGTCTTCTGATCGAGGAGGCGCACATGTCCGTGGCGAGGCAATACCGGGTGAAATTAACGGGGCGAGTTTCGGCCACGGTTCGCGCCAGTTGCGCGCTCCTGGCCAGCTGCGCGCTGCTGGCCGGTTGTACCGTGTCCTCGGACCAGCCGGTGTTCAAGAAGGTGGGCCCGCTGATCACGCTGCGGGTCGGCGTCTTCGGCGATCCGGGCTACCAGCGGGCCGGGCTGTACGCGCAGTACGAGCGGCTGCACCCGGATATCAAGATCGTCCAGACCGACACCACGGATCAGGCCGGTTACTGGAGCACGCTGCAGGGCCGGCTGCGGTCCGGCCGCGGGCTGGCCGACATCCAGGCCGTGCCGATGGCCGACATCTCCGCCGTGACCGGGCGGCTGGCCAGCTCGTTCGTCCCGCTGAGCACGCTCGGCGGTATCTCCGGCGGCAATAGCGCGTTCAGCGACGACTGGCTGCCCTGGGTGGCCCAGCAGGCCGCCAGCCGGTCGGGGGTCACCTACGCGCTGGGCGCCGAGACCGGGCCGATCGCGGCCTGCTACCGGACGACCCTGCTGCGCGAGGCCGGGCTGCCGACCAGCCCCACGGTGCTGGCCAAGGACTGGGCCACCTGGGCCGGGTACCTGAAGTTCGGCCGTCTGTTCCGCTCACGCATCCCGCACGGCCCGGCCTTCACCGACTCCGCGGCCAGCCTGTACAACACGATGGCGGCGCAGGCCAAGGAGCAGTACTACAGCCCGGCCGGCCAGCTGGCCGTCACCAGCAACCCGGCCGTCAGGCAGGCCTGGGACACCGCCGTGCAGGCGGCCAAGGACGGCCTGAGCGCCGGGCTCACCCCGCAGACGGCGGCCTGGGACCGGGGCGTGACCCGGGGCGCGTTCGCCACCGTGATGTGCCCGGCCTGGCTGCTGCACCAGATCTCCAGCCTGGCCGGCCCGCTCGGCTCGGGGGGCTGGAACGTGACCACGGCACCCGGCGGGGCGGGTAACTCCGGCGGCTTCTACCTCGCGCTGCCCAAGGCAGGCGCGCACCAGCAGGCGGCGTTCCAGCTGGCCACGTTCCTCACCGGGCAGCAGGCGGGGGTGGAGATGTTCCGCAGCCAGGGTGAGTTCCCGGCCAACTTCGCCGCGGTCAACGCGGTGAACGGGGTGACCAGCCCGTACTTCAGCGGCGCCCAGGTAGGCCGGATCTTCGGCCGGTCGGCCGACCGGACGCCGGACGCCGTGCTCGGCCCGGCCAGCGACGCGATCGGCGCCGACATCGACACCGCGCTGGCCCGGGTCGAGTCCGGCCACGCCCCTGGCCCGGCCTGGCGGGCCGCGGTGCAGCAGGCCACGGCGGCCGCCCGTGCGGCTTCGCGGTAAGTGAAAAGTTCAGTCACCGATGGTCACCGGATCCGCCTGCGATCTGGCCGGAAGCGCCCGTCATCCCAGCCCCAGGCGCCAATTACCCGCTCACCCACCGTCACCGGCGGGGCCGCCCACGGCCGGTCACTTCACGGGCCAGAGGGCCGAATTTACACTCCGCCCAATTGTGAAAGCGCTTTCCGATCGCATCACGCGCGGTGCGCGCGGTGCGCGCGAGCAGGGAGCGCCCCCCACTCTGGCTGCCCGGCTCACCCGCCACCAGCAGCCCTATCCGCGAGGAGGATGCGGATGCGACAGTTAGCGCGAAGATCGCTGTTGCGCGCGCTGGCCAGCAGTGTGGCCAGTGCCGCGCTGCTGGCCGGGATGCTGGCCGGGGCAGGCGGTGCCGCCGCCGCGGTGACCGGCTCAGCCGCGGCCGGGCAGTCAGCCGCGGCGGTACACCCGGACGTGCCCGGCAGCGCGGCGGCCGCGGCGCAGGCCGCGGCGGCACTCGACCCGGCCGCCACCACGGTG
>CAVVGF010000081.1:0-85828 GCA_963747705.1 uncultured Actinomycetes bacterium
CGATCTCCGCGCGGCGCGGCTCGAGGAACGGCGGCAGCGCCAGTTTTTCGCCGAGCGTTTCCATCGGCTCGTCGGTGGCAAAGCCGGGGCCGTCGGTGGCGATCTCGAACAGGATGCCGTTGGGCTCGCGGAAATACAGGCTGCGAAAATAGAACCGGTCGATCTCGCCGCAGTTGCGGATGCCGAGTTCGTTCAGCCGCTGCGTCCAGGCATGGTACTGCGTCGTCGTCGGGCGTGCGAAACGCGACGTGATGCACGCCGCCGGCGCCCTGCCGCGCCATCGGCAAATCCTTCTGCTCGATCACATGCAGTTCGGCCGCCGGACCGCCCTCGCCCATCGCGAACACATGAACCTGCGCCGGCGCGTCCGGCGCGGCATAGTCGCGCACCCGGCGCATGTTCATCACGCCGGTCAGCACCTGTTCGGTGCGCGCCAGGTCGTGCACGTTGAGCACGATCGGGCCGAGGCCGCGGATCTGGTGCTCCGCCGGCACCGCGCTCTTCTCCCATGGCGAGGCCGGACCGGCGCCGCCGTCATCGACCAGCACCAGGCGCTGGCCTTCGCCGTCCTCGAACGGCAGCGTCAGCCGGCCGTCGACTTCGGTGACATCGCCGGTGTGGCCGCCGGCCTGCTTCAGGCGATCGCGCCAGTAGCCGAGGCTTTTCTCGCCGGCGACGCGCAAGGCCGGTGCGCGAAATGCTGTTGGTGCCGCGCCGCTCCGGGGCGGCCGGGAAATCGAAGAAGGTCAGGTCGGTGCCGGGATTGGCCTTGCCGTCGGCGTAAAACAGATGGTAGGCGCTGACGTCGTCCTGGTTGACGGTCTTCTTGACCAGCCGCATGCCGAGCAGGCCGGTGTAAAACGCCAGATTCTCGCGCGGCTTCGCCGAAATCGCGGTCAGATGGTGAATCCCCGTCAACTGCATCGCATTATCCTCTGGCATCATGCCGCGGAAAACCGGCGCGGCGATTTGGGCCGTATCAGGGATCATGTAGGATATCGCGCTGCAGACTCGCCAGCGGCACCTTCGCCGCTTGTTCGAGGGACAGCATCGCATGACCGAGCATCTGATAGTCACCGACGAAGACGCGATGCGGGTGATCACGGCTGCGGCGGCCCGAAAAGAAGAACGCGATCACCCAGGACATGTATCGCGGCATGAGCGATGCGATCGACACCGCGCAGAACAATCCGGATATCCGCTGCATCATCATCACCGGCGGCTCCGGCGTGTTCACCGCCGGCAACGACCTCGAGGATTTTCTGAAGGACGGCACCTCGAACACCGACACGCCGCGCGCCTCCAACGCGGTGAAATTTCTCTATTCGCTGGCGCACAACGTCAAGCCGATCATCGCCGCGGTCGACGGCGTCGCGATCGGCATCGGCACCACCATGCTGTTCCATTGCGACTACGTGCTCGCCAGCAACGACCGCGACGTTCTCGACGCCGTTCATCCATCTCGGCCTGGTGCCGGAAGGCGCCTCCAGCCTGCTGATGCCGCGCACCATGGGACATCAGCGCGCCTTTGCGACGCTGGTGATGGGGCGCACCATGCAGCGCCGACGACGCCCGCATCGCCGGCTTCGTCAATGTGGTGGTGGCGCCCGGCCATACCGAGGCCGAGGCGCGCAAGGTGGCGCGCGAGATCTGCGCGCTGCCGGCCGAAGCGGTCGCGATCTCGCGCAAGCTTTTGAAACTGCCGCCGGAGGATATGACCCGCCGGATCGATCAGGAAGGCCATCTGTTCGGCGAACGCATGCGCTCCAAGGAAGCGGTCGCCGCCTTCAAGGCGTTCTTTGCGCGCAAGAAGGGGTGAGCGACGCGCGATGTGCCGTGAACAGCCTGCTTCGTGAAACCGTACGCGTGCTACTCTCGATAACGGCGTCATGAGACATCGCGCTTCGTCAGATGCCGCCATGATACGCAATCTGCTCTGCCCGCTTCGATCTGCCGCCGCGCTGCTGCGCGTGCCCGGCCTCGCCGGCGGTCGCCCAAACCGCGCCGGTCGATCTGCGCATTCTCGCGATCAACGATTTCCACGGCAATCTGCGGCCGCCGCCGGGCGGCATCCGGATCGCCGATCCCGCCGACAAGACCAGAAAGATCGTGGTGCCGGCCGGCGGCGCCGAGACACATGGCGACCTGGTCAAGCAGCTGCGCGAGGGCCACGAGAACACGATCTTTGTCGCCGCCGGCGACCTGATCGGCGCCAGCCCGTTTCTGTCGGCGATGTTCCACGACGAGCCCACCATCGAATCGCTGTCGATGATGGGGCTGGCGATCGCCTCCGTCGGCAATCACGAATTCGACGAAGGCAAGGACGAGTTGCTGCGGATGCAGAATGGCGGCTGTCATCCGGTCGACAAATGCCAGGGACCGCATCCGTTTACCGGCGCGAAGTTTCACTATCTGGCGGCCTCCACCATCGACAAGAGCACCGGCAAGACGCTGTTTCCCGCCTTACGAGATCCGGGAGTTCGAGGGCATCCCGGTCGCGTTCATCGGCCTGACCTTGAAGGGCACGCCGAACATCGTCTCGCCGCCGGGCGTCGCCGGTCTCGAATTCAGGGACGAGGCCGAGACCGTGAACGCGCTGGTGCCGGAATTGAAGGCGCGCGGCGTCGAGGCCATCGTGGTGCTGATCCATGAAGGCGGCTATCCGACCGGCGACTATAATGAATGTCCCGGCATCTCCGGCGCCATCGTCGACATCGTCAAGAAATTCGATCGCGCGGTCGACGTCGTGATCAGCGGCCACACCCATCAGGCCTATGTCTGCGAGATCGACGGACGGCTGGTCACCTCGGCCGACAAATACGGCACCATCGTCACCGCGATCGACCTCAAGCTCGATCCGGCGACCCGCGACATCATCAGCGCCAAGGCCGACAATGTCATCGTCCGCACCGGCGCTTACGCCAAGGATCCCGAACAGACCGCGCTGCTGGAATCCTACGACAAGCTCGCCGCGCCGATCGCCAACCGCCGGGCGGGATCGGTCACGCGAAACGCTGTCGCACACGCCCAACGCATGCCGGCGAAAGCGCGCTCGGCGATATCATCGCCGACGCCCAGCTGGCCGCGACCCAGCGCCGATGCCAAAGGCGGCGCCGTGATCGCCTTCACCAATCCCGGCGGCATCCGCACCGACATCGCGAAGAAGGACGACGGCGCGGTGAGCCTATGCCGATCTGTTCGCCAGCCAGCCGTTCCGCAACCAGCTGGTCACGCTGACGCTGACGGGAACGCAGATCAAGGACATGCTGGAGCAGCAATGGCGTCGATCCGAAGCTGCCGCGGATCCTGCAGGTCTCCAACGGTTTCAGCTACACATGGGACGGCGCCAAGCCTTATGGCGAGCACATGATCGCCGATCGGATGTCGCTGAACGGCAAGCCGATCGATCCCGCGGCGAGCTATCGGGTGACGGTGAACAATTATCTGTCGGTCGGCGGCGACGGTTTTACGCGTCCTGAAGGAAGGCACCGCGCCGCAAATCGGCGTCTACGACATCGACGCGCTGTATGGATATTTCCAGGCCAACAGCCCGATCGGCCCCGCCACGGCCGACCGCATCGTGCGGATCAACTGAAGCGCTGTCATCCGGATGGCGCACGGCTCTTTCCGAGCGGCCGACCAAGCCCCTAGATTAGCCGCTCTTCGCAAGCGCTGTTCCAACGCGCCGAGCCAACGCGCCAAGGTATTGCATGACGACGCTTCTTCTCACCCATCCGGCCTGTCTCGACCATCTGACGCCGCCGGGCCATCCCGAACGGCCCGACCGGATTGCGCGCGGTCGACCAGGTGCTCGGCGGAAGACCGCTTCGACCAGCTGGTGCGCGGCGAGGCGCCGGAAGGCAATCTCGATCTGGTCACGCTCTGCCACAACGAGCATTACGTCGACGGAACTCCGGCATATCGCGCCCTCGAGCGGCCTGATCTATCTCGACGGCGACACCTCGATGTCGCCGGGCACCTGGGAAGCGGTGATGCGCGGCGTCGGCGGCGCGGTCGCGGCCACCGACGCGGTCATGGCCGGCAGCCACAGCAATGCGTTCGTCGCGGTGCGCCCGCCCGGCCATCACGCCGAGATCGACAAGCCGATGGGCTTTTGCTTTTTCGACAACGCCGCCATCGCCGCGCGCCACGCCCAGCGCAAATACGGCATCGCCCGCGCCGCCGTGGTCGATTTCGACGTCCATCACGGCAACGGCACCCAGGATATTTTCTGGGCCGATCCGACCGTGATGTATTGCTCGACGCACCAGATGCCGCTGTTTCCCGGCACCGGCGCCAGCGGCGAGCGCGGCGAGCACGACACCATCGTCAACGCGCCGCTGGCGCCCGAAGACGGCAGCGTCCAAATTCCGCGCCGCGTTCGAGAACGTGATCCTGCCGCAGTTGAAGAAATTCAGCCCCGAACTGATCATCATCTCCGCCGGCTTCGACGCGCATTACCGCGATCCCGCTGGCGTCGCTCAATCTCAGGGCCGAGGATTTCGGCTGGGTCACGCGCAAGCTGATGGATGTCGCCGATTCCAGCGCCGGCGGCCGGGTTGTCTCGGTGCTCGAGGGCGGCTATGATCTGCAGGGGCTGAAAGAGTCGGTGGCGGCGCACGTCACCGCATTGATGGGCGCGTGAATTCCCGCCACAATACGCCCGCATAGATATCTTTGAGTCTGCGCCGCCTTGAAGCTGGGGCGCATCCGGGAAAGCGATATGGCCGAAAACACCCAAGCTGGACGTCAAGAAGCTGAGCTTCGAGCGCGCGATCGAGGAACTTGAATCGATCGTCAAGCGGCTCGAGGACGGCAAGGTGCCGCTGGAGGAATCGGTCGCCATTTACGAGCGCGGCGAGGCCCTGAAGCGGCGCTGCGAGGAACTGCTGCGGCAGGCCGAAGCCCGGGTCGACAAGATCACCACCGACGCCAGCGGCCAGGTCACCGGCACCGAGCCGCTCGACGTGCAGTAGGACTCCAGCAGCCGAGTTCCTGCAGCGACCGCGCACGCAATGGCCGCGTCGACGTGCACTGCGCCAACCGCTCGCGGCATTACATCGCATCGGCGCACCAGTCTCGGCGATTCGCCGGAACCGACCAGCCGTGAGCCGCAGATGGCCGAAATAGCTCTTGGCGCGTTACCGCGGCCTGATATAGTCCGGCCGTCAGTCCGGGGATCATCAGTAAGTGCGCGTTCAGCACCGCCATATCATCTATGTGCAGGGATACGATCCGCGCGGCCTCGCGCAGTATTACCGCATGTTCCGGACCGAACTGCGCAAGTTCGGCCGGCTGTATCAGCTCACCGCGACCATCAGCCGCCCGCAGAGCACGCCCGACGGCGAGACCGCGTCCTGGACCATCGAGACCAAGGCCAACGACTGGCAGACCCGCACCGCTTACGATTTCCTGCGCTGGGAAGATCTGATCCAGCGCGACCTTGCCGCGCCGATCTGGCGCACGGTTTTCCACGCCATGTGGATCTACTGGCGGCTGGTGTTCGGCGGCACCATCGCGCGGTTCTGGCGGGCGCATTGGCGCTTCGCGACCTTCATCACCTACCCGCATTTCCTGCTGTTCATCGAGGCGCTGGCTGTCGCTGCGCGTCGCCTTCGGCGTTGCGCAAGGGCCTGCAAGCGCTCGGCACTCCCGGCCCGTTCAGCATTGCCGCGGCCGCCGGCGCTGTTCGTCGCCATGCTCGGCGCGCTGCTGAAATACACCGAAAACCGCACCTATCTGCTTTATCTGATGTCCGACACGATCTGGACCTGGGAATTCTCCCACCGCCAGCGGCCGGAATGGGACCAGCGCATCGACCGTTTCGCGCAGCATCTCGTCAAGGTCGCCCGCAGCAGCGACGCCGAGGAAATCGTCGTCGTCGGCCACAGTTCGGGATCGTTCCTGGGCGTCGAGATCCTGGCGCGCGCGCTCAAGCTCGATCCCGATATCGGACGGCACGGCCCGCGCATCGTGCTGCTGACGATCGGCGGCAATTTCCCGATCGTCGGCTTTCATGCGGCCTCGCAGGATTTCCGCGATCATCTGCGGCGGCTGGCGGTCGAGCCCTCGATCGACTGGATCGACTGCCAGGCGCGCAAGGACGTGATGAACTTCTACCCGTTCGATCCGATCGCCGGCCACGGCATCGACGTCGGCGCCGACCGGCGCAACCCGACGATCGTGCCGGTCCGGTTCCGCGACATCATCGAGCCCGAGCACTACAACCTGTTCCGCTGGAAGTTCTTCCGCGTCCATTTCCAGTTCGTGATGGCCAACGAGCGGCCGCACGCCGTACGATTTCTTCATGATCGTCTGCGGACCGGTGCCGTTGCAGCGAACGCATGGCTCAACCCGACGCGGCGCTGGCGATCGCGACCGGCGACGCCGCCGCCCGCGAATGCGGCCTGGAAAACGGCTCGAAACCGCCGCCTCCGCGCCGCCCGGATGCCGCCGATTTGGGCGAGATGGAACCATCGGCCCGCCGCCGCGGTTGAAATTCCGCGGCTTTCGCCGACCGCCTCATCCCTGGAGGTGACCTGACATCCTGGTGGGTTGGCTTTGAGCGCCGCTTTGGTGTAAAGCTTGCAGGGTTATGGGCTGTTGAAGGCGACCTGCCGCCGATTTCTAGTCGGTGTAAGCACTTCAAATAGCTACAGAAAATGACCGGGAAGAGTGAAGCCGCCAAGAGTGATGTATATCACATTGACCGATCCGGAGCGCATCTAGGCTTTCAAATCAGGCTTCGGCCTGCTCAGGTGGCATCCGGCGTCTGGGTTTTCGCTGCGCCAATATCGCGCAACCCATCTCCCGTCGGGCCGTTCGTCCCGACATGCAAAATTGGAATATCGCTGTGACCGATTTCAGTAAAACGCCGCTTCTCGACACCATCCGCACCCCGGACGACCTGCGCAAGCTCAAGGTCGAGCAGGTCCGCCAGGTCGCCGACGAGCTGCGTCAGGAAACCATCGACGCCGTCTCGGTCACCGGCGGCCATTTCGGCGCCGGCCTCGGCGTGGTCGAACTGACCACGGCGCTGCACTACGTGTTCGACACCCCGCGCGACCGCCTGATCTGGGACGTCGGCCATCAGGCCTATCCGCACAAGATCCTGACCGGCCGCCGCGACCGCATCCGCACCCTGCGCACCGGCGGCGGCCTGTCCGGTTTCACCAAGCGCACCGAGAGCGAATACGATCCGTTCGGCGCCGCGCATTCCTCGACCTCGATCTCGGCCGGCCTCGGCATGGCGGTGGCGCGCGACCTCTCCGGCGGCAAGAACAACGTCATCGCCGTGATCGGCGACGGCGCGATGTCCGCGGGCATGGCCTATGAGGCGATGAACAATGCCGGCGCGATGAACTCGCGGCTGATCGTCATTCTCAACGACAACGACATGTCGATCGCGCCGCCGGTCGGCGCGATGAGCGCCTATCTGTCGCGGCTCTATTCCGGCAAGACCTACCGCTCGCTGCGCGAAGCCGCCAAGCAGCTCGGCAAGCATCTGCCGAAGGTGATCGCCGACCGCGCCAACCGCGTCGAGGAATATTCCCGCGGCTTCATGGTCGGCGGCGGCACGCTGTTCGAGGAACTCGGCTTCTATTATGTCGGCCCGATCGACGGCCACAATCTCGACCATCTGATGCCGGTGCTGGAGAACGTCCGCGACATGCGAGACCGGCCCGATCCTGGTGCATGTCGTGACCCAGAAGGGCAAGGGCTACGCCCCGGCGGAAGCCTCCGCCGACAAATATCACGCCGTCGTCAAGTTCGACGTCGCCACCGGCGCGCAGGCCAAGGCCAAGCCCAATGCGCCGGCCTATCAGAACGTGTTCGGCGAGAGCCTGATCAAGGAAGCCGCAGAAGGACGACAAGATCGTCGCCATCACCGCCGCGATGCCGTCGGGCACCGGCATCGATCTCTTCGACAAGGCGTTCCCCGACCGCACCTTCGATGTCGGCATCGCCGAGCAGCATGCGGTGACCTTCGCCGCCGGCCTGGCGACCGAAGGCTAGAAGCCGTTCTGCGCGATCTATTCGACCTTCCTGCAGCGCGCCTATGACCAGGTCGTCCATGACGTGGCGATCCAGAGCCTGCCGGTGCGCTTCGCGATCGACCGCGCCGGCCTGGTCGGCGCCGACGGCGCCACCCATGCCGGCTCGTTCGACATCGCCTATCTCGGCTGCCTGCCCAATTTCGTGATCATGGCGGCGTCCGACGAGGCCGAACTGGTGCACATGGTCGCGACCCAGGTCGCGATCAACGACCGCCCCAGCGCCATGCGCTATCCGCGCGGCGAAGGCCGCGGCGTCGAGATGCCGGAAGTCGGCGTTCCGCTGGAAATCGGCAAGGGCCGCATCATCCGCGAAGGCACCAAGATCGCCATCCTGTCTTTCGGCACGCGGCTCGGCGAATGCGAGAAGGCCGCCGACGAACTGGCCGCGCACGGACTGTCCCCCACCATCGCCGATGCGCGCTTCATGAAGCCGCTCGACATCGACCTGATGCTGAAGCTGGCGCGCGAGCACGAAGTGCTGATCACCATCGAGGAAGGCGCGGTCGGCGGCTTCGGCTCCCATGTGATGCAGACGCTGGCCGAGCACGGCATGCTCGACGGCGGCTTGCGGATGCGCTCGATGGTGCTGCCCGACGAGTTCCTCGACCACGACTCGCCGAACGCGATGTATGCCCGCGCCGGCCTCGACGCCAAGGGCATCGTCGCCAAGGTGTTCGAAGCGCTCGGCAAGGACTTCAAGACCGAGACGGTGAAGCTGGCCTGAGGCTCGAACGGGTGCGGCTGGCAGCGACATCGCGCGAGCTCTGCACGCCATCGCGCGGCGATATGGACGCTTCGCGTACGCATCGGTCCAGATCACGCCGGTGCTGCATGAAAATCTATCTGGCAGGTCCCGACGTGTTCCTGCCGGACGCCGTCGAGATCGGGCGGCGCAAGGTCGAGATGTGCGCGCGTCACGGGCTGACCGGACTCTATCCGCTGGACAACACCGTCGACCTGCCGCGCCGGCGACGCCTCGCTGCAGATATTTCGCGGCAACGAAGCCATGATGGATCGCGGCCGACGCCATCATCGCCAATCTGACGCCGTTTCGCGGACCGGGCGCCGATGCCGGCACCGTCTACGAACTCGGCTATATGGCGGGACGCGGCAAGCTCTGCCTCGGCTACTCCAACGATCCCGCCGTCTATGCCGATCGCGTGCGCGAATTCACCGCGGTGACAGTCGCGCGATGGACGCCTGGTCGATGCGCCGGATTGACGGTCGAGGATTTCGGGTTGAACGACAATCTGATGATGATCCATGCGCTCGATCTGCACGGCTGCGCGCTGGTGACGCCGCAGCAAAGGCCCGGCGGATATCTGGCACGATCTGACCGCGTTCGAGGCCTGCGTGCGCCTGGCCGCCGAGCGCCTGCGCTCCCCGCGCCGAGCATCGAGTTGAACTTGGCCAAGCGCGACACGAGCGTGCCCCCTCCCCGCAAGCGCGCGGATCTGCTGCTGGTCGAGCGCGGCCTGTTCGAGAGCCGGGCGCGCGCCCAGGCCGCGATCGAGGCCGGCCTCGTCACCGCCAACGACAAGCCGGTCGCTGAAGGCGTCCGAGAGCATTGCCGCCGATGCCGTGTTGCAGGCGCAGCCCGCGCATCCCTTTGTCTCGCGCGGCGGCGTCAAGCTGGCGGGCGCGCTGGAGCAATATCCGATCGAGATCGAGGATCATGTCTGCCTCGACGTCGGCGCATCGACCGGCGGCTTTACCGAGGTGCTGCTCGCCAACGGCGCCAGCCTGGTGTTTTCGATCGACGTCGGGCGCGAGCCAGTTGCATCCCTCGCTGCACGGCCATCCCAAGATCGTTTCGATGGAGAGACCGATATCCGCGGTTTCGAGGGCAAGCGGCTGCCGCAGCGGCCGGACGTCGTCGTGATCGACGTCAGCTTCATTTCGCTGAAAGCCGTGCTGCCGGTGGCGCTGTCGCTGGCGGCGGCGCCGATGCATCTGCTGGCACTGATCAAGCCGCAATTCGAGGCGGCGCGAAAACATTCCAAGCGCGGCATCATCCGCGACGCGGCGGTGCACCAGGAAGTCTGCGACGACATCGCCGCCTTCGCCGCCTCGCTCGGCTGCACCGATATCGAGGTGTTTCCGTCCTCGATCGCGGGCGGCGACGGCAATATCGAATTCTTCATCGGCGCGCGCCGTGGTTGAACGCCTCGCCATCGATCATGTCGGCCATCGCGGCGACGGCGTCGGCTTTGCCGGCGGCGAGAGCCTGTTCGTGCCGTACACGCTCGGCGGCGAAACCGTCGAGGCCGAGCCGGTCGCCGGTCATCCCGACCGCCGGCAGCTGATCACGAATCGAACAGCGCCAGCCCGGAGCGGATCGACGCCGTTCTGCCGATATTTCGGCGCCTGCGGCGGCTGCGCCATCCAGCACTGGCAGCCGCGAAGCCTATCGCGCGTGGAAACGCGGCATCGTGGTCGATACGCTCGAGCATGCCGGCATCGCCTGCGAGGTCGACGCGCTGGTCGATGCCCACGGCGCCGGACGCCGGCGCATCACCGTCCATGCCCGCCGCGGCAGTGACCCGCCGCGCCTCGTCCACCAGCAGCACCGGGATGTCGTCGCGGACCGGGTAGGCCAGGCCGCAGTCCGGGTCGGTGCAGACCAGCTCGCTGGCGGCCTCGTCGGCACGCAGCGGCGCGTGGCACTGCGGGCAGGCCAGTATCTCGAGCAGCCAGTCGTCGATCTTCACAGCGCCTCCCGGCGGTCTTCTGCGGCCGTGCCTGGCCGGCTAGCCGGGCTGGCCCTGCCGCACCATGCCCAGCACCTCGTCGCGGAGCCTGAGCATAGTGGCCTCGTCGGCCGCCTCGACGTTCAGCCGCAGCAGCGGCTCGGTGTTGGACGGCCGCAGGTTGAACCACCAGCCGTCGCCGGTGACGGTCAGCCCGTCGAGCTCGTCGGCGCTGACCCCGGGCGGCCGGCGAACTCCGCGCGGACCGGGCGGTCGCCGCGGCCTGGTCGGCGACCTCGCTGTTGATCTCGCCGGAGGCGGCGTACCGGGCGTAGTCGGCCAGCAGCTCGGACAGCGGCGGCGTCCTGCTCGCCGAGCGCGGCCAGCACGTGCAGCGCGGCCAGCATGCCGGAGTCGGCGGACCAGAAGTCGCGGAAGTAGTAGTGCGCGGAGTGCTCGCCGCCGAACACCGCGCCGGTCTCGGCCATCCCGGCCTTGATGAACGAGTGGCCGACCCGGGTGCGGACCGCGATGCCGCCGTGCTCGGCGACGATCTCCGGCACCGCCTGGGAGGTGATCAGGTTGTGGATCATCGTCGCGCCGGGCTCCCTGGCCAGCTCACGGACCGCGATCAGCGCGGTGAGCACCGACGGGGAGACGATCTGCCCGCGCTCGTCGACCACGAAGCAGCGGTCCGCGTCACCGTCGAAGGCCAGGCCGATGTCGGCGCCCGATTCGAGCACCGCGCGCTGCAGGTCGCGCAGGTTCTTCGGGTCGATCGGGTTGGCCTCGTGGTTGGGGAAGGTGCCGTCGAGCTCGAAGTAGAGCGGCACCAGGGTGATCGGCAGGCCCTCGAACACCCTGGGCACGGTGTGCCCGGCCATGCCGTTGCCCGCGTCCACCGCGACCTTCAGCGGCCGGATGGCGGACAGGTCGACCAGCGTCTTGAGGTGGTCCGCGTACCCGGACAGCAGGTCGCGCTGGGTGATCGTGCCCGCTGGCCCGCCGGCCGCGGGCACGCCGCGGGCGGCCATGTCGCGCAGCTCGGTGAGCCCGGTGTCCTCGCCCACCGGCCGGGCGCCGGCCCGGCACAGCTTGATGCCGTTGTACTTGGCCGGGTTGTGGCTGGCGGTGACCATCGCGCCGGGGATGCCCAGCGCGCCGCTGGCGTAGTACAGCATGTCGGTCGAGCCCAGGCCGCCTTCGACGACGTCGGCGCCCTGGGCGGCGGCGCCCCGGCCGAACGCCTCGGCCAGCGGCGCGGACGAGGTGCGCATGTCGTGCATGGTGACCACGCTGCGCGCCCCGGTCACCCGGGCGAAAGCGGCGCCTACCGACTCCGCGACCCGCTCGTCGAGTTCGTCCGGGACGATCCCGCGGATGTCGTAGGCCTTGAAGATCTTCTGGTAGTCGCCCACTGAGCGTCTGCCTCCCGTGCCTGTAGCTGCCCCGTCGCAGGGCAGGCGCCGGTTACTAACGGAGCTGATGACCGAACGAACGATGCCGTGGCCAGCGCCGTCCGCCCAGCTCTTTGTCCGATGTTGGAATACGGGCGAGCCTACCGGCCGGCTAGCGGACGTCCGGTCGCCCGCCGTCCGGCGCGGAGCGCAGCACCCGCAGGTGACCTCGCCGGCCGACTTCGACGCCCTGGCCAACGGGCTCAGCGGCCGGCGGCAGCCCGGCCTCACGGACCGCGTTGGCCAGCGCCTCCAGGTCGTCCACTTCGGCCGGGGCCGGGTCCACCGGCAGCCGGACCACCTCCCAGCCGCGCGGCGCGGTCAGCCGGTCGGCGTGGGCCGAGCAGAGGTCGTAGCAGTGCGGTTCGACGTACGCGGCCAGCGGGCCGAGCACCGCGGTGGAGTCTCGGTAGACGTACGTGAGGGTGTACACCGCGGGGCGCTTGCACGCGGGCCGGGAGCAGCGGCGGGGGGTCACCGGAGCGCCTTGCGGTTGGGGCCGGACGGGGTGGCGGCGCGGCGATGCGACCGGTCTGGGGAGAGGCCGCGTGCATCGCTCACAACGGCTGACCGTACTCATCCGAGGGCGGTAACGCCACCACCCGGGGCACACTGCGCGATCGTGTCTCGCCGCGAGCCCGTTTTCCGGCCCTACGGGGCCGCTCCAGCCCGCCGGGGAACACCGGGCGATACGCTCGGCAACTGTGCGTACCGGCAGTGAGGATGGCCAGGGCCGTCCCCGGATCAGGCGGCGGGACCGGCACGGGCGCGGGCTGCGCGGGGTGCTGGCCCCGCCCGGGGTGCCACTGCACCGGAGCCGGTCGGAACGGTTCGATGAGCTGATCCTGGAGGCGGTGGCCCGGCTGGAGCCGCGCTGGGAGGCGCAGCTGTCGGGGGTGGAGTTCGCGGTCGAGGAGATCCCGCGGCCCGGCCTGCCCGGGGCGGTGGGCGAGGGCGTCCCGCTGGCCCGGCTGGACCCGGGCGCGCCCGGGGTGGCTGGCCCGGCGGCCCGGCCGCCGCGGATCGTGGTGTACCGGCGGCCGCTGGCCGCCCGCGCGGACAGCGAGGATGAGCTGGGCGAGCTGATCTTCGAGGTGATCGTGGAAGAGTTCGCCCGGCTGCTCGGCTTGGACCCGGAGGAGATCGATCCCGGCTACACCGGGGACGACTGACCCGGGTTTCCCGTTAGCGCGGTGAGTTTATGGTCACCGGTGACGCATAAACTCACCGCGCTGTGTTGGTCTGGCGGTCACGGGGAGGCGGTGATGGCGGCCTGGTGGACCGGGGGCAGCGGCACCGTGGTGAGCGCGCTGGCCACCGGCAGCATGGCCTGGAGCGCGGCGCCGGCCCCGTTACCCATGATCACCCGGCCCGCGTACACCGGCCCGGAACCGGCTTGCGGCGTGATCACCACCGCGAACGGGGTACCGCGGGGCGCCCCGCGTATCGCGCGGAGCGAGACCACGACGCTCTTGCCCGCCGGGACCGGGACGGTCCTGGGTCTGCCGGGCGGCTGACCCGGCTGCGGCGATCTCGGCCACGGTGACCCGGGCCGCGCCGCGCGGGGCGGACAGCACCAGCGTGGACGACCGGCCCGGACCGGTCAGGTTGTCCGCGACCACCCCTTGTTCCTCGATGGCGGGCGCGGCCGCGGTGAACGCGCCCAGCGCTCCCCCGCCACCGGGGATCAGCACCGCGGCGGTGATCGAGGTGTTGGCGGTCAGCCGGAGCGCGGCCGGGATGCCGCCCAGCGACGGCACGGTGATCTCGGCCGCGGAGCCGCCGGGCAGGTCGATGCCGGATGCCCCGGTCGGCTGGTAGCTGCCCCGTGAGGTCACCGCGGTCACCTGGACGGTGGCGTCCTTCACGCCGGGCACCGCGATGTACAGCTCCCGGGTGCCGGCCACCCCGGGCAGCCCGGGGACGACCAGGTGCCTGGCGGGGGTCTGCGCGGCCGGCAGCCAGGTGCCCGCGCCGCCCGCGGTGCTCTCCTCGACGGCCGCCGCGACCTGGCCCACACTGGTCCGCACGTGCAGCGCGATGGCGCGGGAGTTGTGCAGCGTGCCGGCCAGCGACTGAACGATCATGCCGTGCGGCGGGACGCTGATCCCGGTGTCGGTGGTCTCCTGCAGCGGCCCGGCATCGGTGGAGATGTCCACCGACACGTCGGCCACCTGGGTGCCCGCGTTCATCAGGTACAGCTCGATCCGGCTGGCCGTGCGCTGGCCCGGCCCGCTGAACCAGAAGTTGGTACCCGGGCTGCTGCAGGCGGCCGTGGGCAGGCTGCCCGCGCTGGTCTGCTCGGCCTCCAGGCCCTCGGCCAGCGACCCGCTGGCCTGGATGACCACGCCGCCGCTGACCGCGGTGGCGGCCAGTGCGCTGCCCTGCTGAGCCGGGCGTCTTCTGCTGTGTCCCGGTCTTTTTCTTGGTCCCGGAGGTCTGCTTGGTCCCGGTGCCGGTGCCCTGCTGGCCCGTGGTGCCGCCACCTTGCTGGGCCCGGGTGGTCTTGCGGGCCGTGGCCCGGTCCACGGCCACCTGGGCCAGCCGCGGCACCCCAGACTGGGTGACGCTCAGCACCCGTGGGCCGGCCGCGCGCTGCCGGTGCCGGTCAGCCTGGTCACGTTCAGCGCCGCGCCGGCCTGGCTGGATCCGCCCGCCGGGGCGGTCATCACCGCGATGCCGCCGGCGGGGCTGGTGGTGCTGCCCGGGGCCGGGCAGACGCGCTGCACGGAAGTGACCGCCGCCAGCCGCGGAGACTGCGGTGCCGACCCGGCGCTGAGCGACATCGTGTGCCGCAGCCCGGTTAGCCCGTATACCGCGCCCAGCAGCAGCAAGACCACGGCCGCGGCCAGGATCCGGCTGCCGCGGAGGTTCCTCACCACTCACCCTCCCCGGGCTCGTCCCGGGTCTCGCCGCCCCAGGCCGCGGGCACCCCTCCGGCATCGGGGTCGTCCTGGCCCGGGTAGTCCGGCCGGCCCGGGTTGCCGCCCAGGCTGGAGTAGCCGCTGTCGCCGTACCGGTCCGCGCCGGGGTAGCCGCCCTGGTCCGGGTAGCCAGCGGGATCCTGGCGGCCCCGGCGGCCGGTGCCGCGGCTGGGCCCGGCCGGGGCGTCCGGCGGCAGCGGGGCCAGGCCGTCCCCGGCGCCCGGGTAGCCGCCGCGGCCGGAATGGCCGGAGTCCGGGTAGCCGGAGTCCGGGTAGCCGCCCGAGCCGTCACGGCCACGCCCGTCCGGCATGTTCCCCCCGGGCATGTTCCCGCCCGGCGGGGCTGTGCGCGGGGCGCCCCGCCGCCGTGGCGGGAGCGTGTCGTCGTCGCCGGGCAGCCGCCCGCGGCTCACCCGCCGGCCGCCCTCCGGGTAGTTCCCGCCGCGGTACCCGGTGTCCCCGGTGCCGCCGCGCGGGCGGCCGCCGCGGTCCGCGGGATAGCCGCCGCGGTCCGCGCCGGAGGGCCGGCCACCGGGGCTGGCCGGGTAGCCACGGCCCGGCTCAGCCGGGTAGCCGCCGCTGGACTGATCCGGGAAGCCGCGGCCCGGCCTCGCCGGATAACCCGCCGCTGGACTCGCCCGGGTAGCCGCGGCCCGGCCGCGCCGGGTACCCGCCGCTGGGCTCATCGGCATACCGCCGGCCCGGCTGCGCCGGATACCCACCGCTGCGCTCATCCGGGTACCCGAGCCACCGGGAACCCACCACTGGGCTCATCCGCATACCGCGGCCCGGCTGCGCCGGATACCCACCGCTGCGCTCATCCGGGTACCCAGCCACCGGGAACCCACCACTGGGCTCATCCGCATACCGCCGGCCCGGCTGCGCCGGATACCCACCGCTCTGCTCATCCGGGTACCCAGCCACCGGGAACCCACCACTGGGCTCATCCGCATACCGCCGGCCCGGCTGCGCCGGGTACCCGCCGCTCTGCTCGTCCGGGTACCGCGGCCTGCCTGGCCGGGATAGCCGGTGCCGGGGTACCGGTCGGCTGCCCCGGGCTGCCTGGGTACCGGCTGGCCCGCGGCCCGGCCGGGCCGGGCCCGTGCCCCGCTGTCCACCTGGTCCGGCGCGTCGGCGCCGGCCGTCTTGCCGCCGCGGCGGAAGAGCCGGCGCTTGCCCCGGCCGTCCCCGGGTCCGGCTCCGGTCCGCCCGGCTCCGGCCGGCGCGCCCGCGGCGGCGGCACCGCGCCGCGCCGCAGCCCGGGCCGCGGCCCGGGAGCCACGCCCGGCGGACATGGCCCGGCGGCCGTGCCCCGGCCGAGCAGGCCGGTGCTGGCCACGGCCCTGCTGCCGGGACGGCCACCCGCCGCCCCGGCCTCACCGGCCCCGGCCGCGGCTTCGGCCGCCGCGGCGCTGGCCAGCACCGTGGTGGCCTGGCCCGCGTCCGCGCCGCTCGCCCGCCTGCCCGCGGGCCCGGCCGGGCTCGCGGCCATGGCGGGCACCGGATCGTCCGCCCGCCCCGGCCACCCCGGCGCCCGGCCACCGTCCCGGCGCTCACGGCTGCCCTCCCGGCGCTCGCGGCTGCCCTCCCGGCCGCGCTCGCGGCGGCCCGCGGGCTCGGCCGCGGCCGCCGCGGCGCCGCTTTCCGCGGGCGCCCGGGTGCCGGGCAGCGCGAGCGCCGCCACGACCAGGAAGGCCAGCGCCTCCAGCGCCAGGATCAGGTCCCGGCCGAGCTGGCTGTGCGAGACGGTCAGGGTGCCGCCGCCGGACGGCAGCCGGAACGCCTGGGCCCAGCCGTCCACCGGCGCCAGCGACTGCAGGGCGGTGCCGTTCAGCGTGGCCGACCAGCCGCCGGACGGCTCAGCCAGCACCAGCGTCCCGCCGCTGCGCGGCGCGGCCGCGCCGGACACGCCCACCTGCCCGGCGGGCACCGGGACCACCGCGCCGTCCGGCTCGATGACCCGGGCCTGGGCGGTGGTGTCGGCGACCCGCCACAACTGGAAGGTCCCGGTCTTGCTCACCGGCCGCAGCCCGCGGACGTCGTTCAGCGTGCCGGCCAGCGTGCGTTCACCGGCGCGGGCAGCAGCACGTAGCCGATGCCCAGGGCGGCCAGCGCCCGGCCCTGGTCCCGTGCGTCCTCGCCGTTCGGGGCGACCAGGGTGGACACGGCGCTGTCCAGCGCCCGCTGGCCGGCGCGGCTGGGTCAGGTCGGCGTACCCGATCAGCGGGTCGCTGTCGCGCAGGACCTCGAACGTGACCCCGTCGGCGCCCTGGCTGCAGCACCAGGGTGCGCAGCCGCAGGCCGGTGTCGGCGGACACGCTGACGAAGGCAGGCAGCACCGGGCCGCTGGACGCGGCGACCGGCCCGCGCACCCCGGTGCTCAGCCACTCACCCGCGGCCAGCAGCGGCGCGCTGGCCGCGGCCAGCGCCAGCACCAGCACGCCGAGGCCGACCGGGCGGCGCCAGCCGCCCGCGCCCAGCTGGGCGGGCAGCACATCGGCGGCCACCACCACGGCCAGCACCAGGCCCGCGGCCGCTACGGCCAGCGCGATCCCGGGCCACGCGGCGACCGGCCGGAGCGCGCCGGCCGGGATGACCAGCACCCGGCTGGCCGCGGCCGCGACCAGCAGGCCGAGCAGTGCCATGGCCCAGCCCGCCAGCACCAGCGAGCGCCGCGCGGTGAGCAGCAGCGCGGCCAGCGCGGCCAGGGCCAGGCCGCCGGTGACCCAGTACGGCGGCAGCCCCGGGCCGCCCGGGGACAGCAGCAGGAGCGACCGGGCGGGCAGGCCGGCCGCGGTCAAGCCAGGGATCTTCTGCCCGGCCTCCAGGAAGAGCAGGGCGGGCTGGGTGGCGACCTGCAGCGTCCAGGGCAGCAGCAGCAAGACCGGGGTGAGCACGGCGATGCCGAGGTTGATCAGGGTGCCGCGGCGGCCACGGCGGCCCAGGGTGACCGCGGCCAGCACCGCAGCGGCCAGCGCGATCAGCCAGACCAGCGGGACGAACGCGGCCGCGATGGCCAGGAACAGGCCGGTGGCCCAGGCCGCGCGCCGTGCGCGCCGGCCGGCCGCGGTGAAGATCCGCGCGGCCAGCATGCCGAGCAGCGGGATCAGCGCGAACACCACGGCGGCCCCGAACCGGCCGGCCGCCACCGCGCCCATGCCCACCGGCAGCAGCGCGTAGGCGGCCGCGGCCCAGACCCGGGCCCACACCGACGTGGTGATCCGGCGGGCCGCGAAGTAGGCGGTCAGCCCGGCCACCGGCACGGCGCCGATCAGGATGACGTCGATGGCCAGCCACGGCTTGCCGCCCAGCACGGTGGCCAGCGCGGCGACCACGGCCACATACGGCGGGGTGCTGCTGGCCGAGCCGATCCCGACCGGGTGGAAGCTCTGCAGGTACTCGTGCCACAGCCCGGACACGCCGCCGAACGCCGGGGTGAGCGCGCCGCCGGTCAGCGTGCCCGCGGTGATCAGCGAGCGCTCCGCGGCCACGGTGATCGCCAGCAGCGCGGCGAACAGCAGCACCCCGGGATTGGTCAGGATCCGCTGCGCGAGCCCGGTGTCGGTGAGCAGGTACTCGTCTTCGTCGGGGTCGTCCGTGGCGTGGTGGCTGCCCCTGGTGTCGATCTGGGTCGAGGTGTAGAACACGCTGGCGGCGAACTCGGCCAGCCGCCGCAGCGAGCGGCCCGGGGGCAGCTCCGCGCGCAGCTTGCCGTACGCGGCGCGCCGCCCGCGGGCCCGCCGCCGCCGCGCGCCGAGCAGCGCGAACGGATGGGCCGAGCACCGAGCCGACGCCGGCGAACTCGTCCAGCGCGGCCCGGGGCCGCTTGGCCAGCAGGAAGAACAGCGTGCGCAGCGTGGACAGCACCAGGTTGCCGGCCAGCGCGGACATGGCGCGCAGCAGCGGCAGGTTGCCGAGCAGGGTGAGCAGCGCGTTGTGCCGGTCCATCCGGCGCGGCCGGGGCGCGGCCGAGGCGGCCCGCCGGTTCCGCGCGGTGGCCTCCAGGTGATAGACGATCGCGTCGGTGACCACCCGGACCCGGTGCCCGGCCGCGTGTACCCGCCAGCAGAAGTCCACGTCGTCCCGCAGCAGCGGCAGAGCCGGGTCGAACCCGCCGAGCTGGTCCCAAACGTCCCGGCGGACCAGCATGCCGGCGCTGCCCACGGCCAGCGCGTCGCGATCCCCGTCGTGCTGGCCCTGGTCGACCTCGCGCGGCTCGATGTTGGTGATCCGGCGGCCCGCGGTGTCGATGGTCACGCCCGTCTCGAGCAGCACCCGGCGGTCCGACCAGTCCATCACCTTGGGGCCGAGCACGGCCGCGCCGCGCACCTCGGCCGCGCCGCGCAGCAGCTGCTCCAGCGCGTCGGTCTCCGGCTCGCTGTCATCGTGCAGCAGCCAGATCCACTCGGTGCGCTCGCCGGACGGCAGGCCCGCCGGCCGGGCACGTTGGTGTTGGCCGCGCGGTGCCGCAGCGCCTGCGCCACCGCCGCGCCGTAACCGGCCCGCCGGTCCATGCCGAACACGACCGAGCGGCCGAGCAGCTCGGCCAGCACGGCACCGCTGCGGTCCCGGCTCCCGGTGTCCACCGCGACTACCCGCTGTACCGGCCTGGTCTGGCCGAGCAACGCCTCGGCGATGCGCGGCAGCCACGCGGCGCCATCATGGGCGACGATCACCGCGGTGACGACATGCTGGCCGTGCGGGTTAGTTGACGACACGAGTCCGCTTGCTGCTCAGGATGGCCGCCCGCCCGGCACCGCATCGACTGCCCGCTCGGCTCCGGCAGGCGCGGGTACGCGGTGAACAATACGCGAACCGATGCCGGCCAGGCAGGCACTCTGGGCGCTTCCGTGCAGACCCCGGTTTCCCGGGCAGCGGCAGCCGCGAGCGACCGCGCCCGGGCTGACCTGCGGCCCGGCTGTCAGGGCGAAGCGCTAAATGGCTTCGCGCTTCATCCGGCGCCGCTCACGCTCGGACAGGCCGCCCCAGATCCCGAACCGCTCATCGTGTTCGAGCGCGTACTCCAGGCATTCGGCCCGGACCTCACAACCACGGCAGACCTTCTTGGCCTCCCGGGTGGAGCCGCCCTTCTCGGGGAAGAAGGCTTCCGGATCCGTCTGCGCGCAGAGTGCGCGTTCCTGCCAACCTAGCTCCGCGGCGTCTTCCACGTCGATCCCGAACCCGCCGCCGGGCGCCAGCGCCACGATCACGTCGGCCACAGCGCACCTCCTACCCCTTCGATCTCCCGCGCCCTCTCCCCCGGAGCGCGAGAACTACACGCTTGAAATTACACCCGCGTGTCTTGCATCGCGTCAAGCTGGATACGTGATAGAGGCAGTGTTCTTGACCCTGATGACGGGAAAGTCCGCCGAGAATCCTGGGGTCCCAAGCCAACGCGAGCCCGATTCTGCTGCCTGGCGGCGGTTTCCGGGGGGCGCACCGGGATGCCCGGGGCCGGGGTTGCAAGACTGGCCGGCATGCGCATCACCGTGCTGGCAGGCGGAGTCGGGGCCGCGCGCTTCCTGCGCGGGCTGCGGGCGGCGGCCCCGGACGCCCACATCACCGTCATCGGCAACACCGGCGATGACATCACCCTGTTCGGCCTGCACGTCTCGCCCGACCTGGACACCGTCATGTACACCCTGGGCGGCGGGATCAGCGAGGACCAGGGCTGGGGCCGGGCCGGGGACACGTTCGGGCTGCTGGCCGAGCTGGCCGCGTACCGCGCCGGGCCGGACTGGTTCCAGCTCGGCGACAAGGACTTCGCCACGCACATCGCGCGGACCAGCCTGCTGGCCGCGGGCCAGCCGCTGTCCGCGGCCACGGCCACGCTGTGCCAGCGCTGGCAGCCCGGGGTCACCCTGATCCCGATGTCCGACGACCCGGTGCAGACGCACGTCGTGCTGCCCGACGGCCGGGTGGTGCACTTCCAGGAGTGGTGGGTACGGCTGCACGCCGGGGTGCCGGCCACCGCCATCCGGTTCGAGGGCGCGGCCCAGGCGGCACCCGCGCCCGGCGTGCTGGACGCGATCGCCGCGGCCGACGTGGTGCTGTTCCCGCCGTCCAACCCGGTGGTGAGCATCGGCTCGATCCTGGCCGTGCCGGGCATCGCCACGGCGCTGCGGGACAAGACCGTGACCGGGGTATCCCCGATCATCGGCGGCGCCCCGGTGCGGGGCATGGCCGACGCCTGCCTGGCCGCGATCGGGGTGCCGGCCACCGCGCAGGCGGTGGCCGCGCACTACGGACCGGGCCTGCTGTCCGGCTGGCTGGTGGACGAGCAGGACAAGGACGCGGTGGACGCACCCGAGCTGGCCGGGATCACGGTCCGCGCGCGGCCGCTGTACATGACCGACCTGCCCGCCACCGCGGCCATCGCCCGCGCCGCCCTGGACCTGGCCGTGGAGCTGGCCGGATGACCGGGCACGAGCTGGCCGGGACCGGCGCGGCAGTGGCGTTGGGCAGGAATCGTTTCGAAGTTACTGGCCTGAGCGGCTTCCCCGAGGTCGGGCCGGGCACGGACCTGGCCGGGCTGATCGCGGAGACCGCACCCACGCTGGCCGACGGGGACATCCTGGTGATCACCTCGAAGGTGGTCAGCAAGGCCGAGGGCCGGCTGCATCCAGGCCGACCGGGACAAGGCCATCGAGGCGGAGACGGTGCGGGTGGTGGCGCGGCGCGGCCCGGCGCGCATCGTGCAGACCCGGCACGGCCTGGTCCTGGCCGCGGCCGGGGTGGACGCCTCCAACATCGCGCCGGGGACGGTGGCGCTGCTGCCCGAGGACCCGGACGGGTCGGCCCGGCGGATCCGCGCCGGGCTGCGCGAGCGGCTGGGTGTCCGGGTCGGCGTGCTGATCACCGACACCATGGGGCGGCCGTGGCGGATCGGGCAGACGGACCAGGCCATCGGCGCGGCCGGGATGGCGCCGGTGCATGACTACCGGGGCCAGCCGGACACGTTCGGCACGCCGATGGAGGTGACCCTGGCCGCCGTGGCCGACGAGCTGGCGTCCGCCGCGGACCTGGTCAAGGGCAAGGTCAGCGGCATGCCGGTGGCCGTCGTCCGGGGCCTGGCCAGGCTGGTCACCGAGGACGACGGGCCGGGCGCGCAGGCCCTGATCAGGCCAGCCGAGGAGGACATGTTCCGGTACGGCGCCGCCGACGTGCTCACCGCGCGGCGGACGGTCCGCGAGTTCACCGGCGACCCGGTGGACCTGGCCATGGTGCGCCGGTCGATCGCGGCCGCGCTGACCGCGCCCGCACCGCACCACTCCACGCCGGTCCGGTTCGTGGTGCTGGCCTCAGCGCAGTCCCGGACCAGGCTGCTGGACGACATGCTGGCCGCGTGGATCGCCGACCTGCGCGGGGACGGGTTCACCGAAGAGCAGATCGCCCGCCGGGTGCGCCGCGGCGAGCCGCTGCGCCGGGCGCCGCTGATCATCGTGCCGTGCCTGGTGACCGACGCCGCGCACACCTACCCAGACCCGCGGCGGAACGCGGCGGAACGGGAGATGTTCGTCGTCGCGGCCGGCGCCGCGGTGGAGAACCTGCTGGTCGCGCTGGCCGTGGAGGGCCTCGGGTCGTGCTGGGTGTCGAGCACCATGTTCTGCCGCCCGGTGGCGGCCGCCGCGCTGGACCTGCCCGCGGGCTGGGAGCCCATGGGCGCGGTCGGTGTGGGCCACGCCGCGGCCCCGGCCAAGGACCGCCCGCCGCGTGACCCAGACGACTTCCTGCTGCTCCTGTGACCCCTGAGGCCGCACCGCCCCCGGCTGGTGCCGGGCCGCATGGGTGGATTCAGCCATGTAGTCGGGGCGCATCGAATGATTCACCCACTGGGGCTCAGAGCCGGGTCCGGCGGCCGGACGTGCTGGCGCCGTTCCGGGCAGGCGCTTCGCCCGCGCGCTGGGCGAATCGAGGGCGCGCCGCGGGGTAGAGGCTCAGCCGGCGGGACAGGTCGGAGGCGAACAGGCCGGCCGGGTCCAGTTCGGCGCGCAGCGCGCGGAACTCGGCCAGCCGTGGGTACATCTGGGCCAGCACCTCGGGCCGGACCCGGGAGTCCTTGGCCAGGTAGACCCGGCCGCCCGCGGCCAGCACCTCGGTGTCCAGCCCGTCCAGCAGCGCGTCAAGGCCGGGGGTGCGGGCCGGGAAGTCCAGCGCCAGCGTCCAGCCGGCCAGCGGGAAGGACAGCAGCCCGGGATCGCCCGGGCCGAACCGCTTGAGCACGGTCACGAACGACGGCGCGCGGGCCGCGCTGATCCGCTCCAGCGCCTGGCGCACCACCCGCTCCTGGCCGAACGGCACGACGAACTGGTACTGCCGGAAGCCGCCCGGGCCGTACACCCGGTTCCAGTTCCGTATGCCGTCCAGCGGGTGGAAGAACTGCCCGATGGTCTGGATCTGCGCGTCCAGCCGCGGCGGCGCCTTGCGGTACCAGATCTCGTTGGCCAGCCCGACGGTGCGCTTGTTGAGCAGCCCGCCCGGGAAGACCGGCGGCGCGCCGAGCCGCCCGCCGCGGCGGAACACCAGCGGGTCCCGCTGATCCCACGGGGCCAGGTCGCTGACCGCGGCGAAGTCCCCGCTGGTGATCACCGAGCGGCCCAGCTGCCCGCCCCGGGCCAGGCAGTCGGTCCAGGCCACGGTGTACCCGTACCGGTCGTCAGTGGCGGACAGGTAGGCCATGGTCTCGTCGATGTCCCCGGTGCGGACCGTATCCACTTTGAGCCGCGACGTTTCAACCCTTTTCAGCTGAACGCCAGCACGGACAATGACGCCGGTCAGCCCCATGCCGCCGGTGGTGGCCCAGAACAGTCCGGGCTGCCCGGCCGGGGTGATCCGCTGCTCGGAGCCGTCCGGCAGCAGCAGGTCGAGCCAGGGCACGTGGCTGGCGAAGCTCCCGGCCCGGTGGTGGTTCTTGCCGTGCACGTCGGCCGCGATGGCGCCGCCGACGGTGACCTGGCGGGTGCCCGGGGACACCGGCACGAACCAGCCGCCCGGCAGCCCGGCCACCATCAGCTGGTCCAGGCTGACCCCGGCCTCGCAGACGGCCAGCCCGGTGGCCGGGTCCAGGCTGATGATCTGGTTCAGCTTGCTGGTCCCGATGACCAGGCCGCCGCCGTTCTGGGCCGCGTTGTTGTAGCTGCGGCCCAGGCCTCGGGCGATCACGCCGCGGCCCGGCGGGGCTTCCTTGAGCAGCCCGGCGACCTGGCCAGGGTCGGCCGGCTCGGCCAGCTGCGCGGTCGAGGGCGCGACCCGGCCCCACCCGGTCAGCCGCGCGCTGCGCACCGGCGGCGCGGCCGCCTCGGCCACCCGATCGGCCATCCTGGTCATCCCCTCTCTACGGTGGCCCCCGCCACCGCAGCATCATGCCCGCTGCGCGGCCCCGGTGCGCCAGACGCTGGAAACGCGCGCCGCTACGGGGTCACCAGCGGCAGCGCGGCCCGGACGGCCGGGGTCACCCCGTCGCTGGCGGCCGCGGTGGCCAGCCGCTCGGCGGACGGCTGCCCGTAGGTGGTGGTGCGCGGCCGCAGCGGCCGCTCCAGCGGCGCAACCAGCGCGGCGAACTGGCTGATCGTCTTGTACGAGCCGTTCTGCGACCCGGCCATCCGGCTGATCGTCTCCTCCATCAGCGTGCCGCCCAGGTCGTTCACGCCGCCCTGGAGCACGGTCCGGCACAGGTCGTCGCCCAGCTTGACCCAGGAACACTGGATCGAGCTGATCGCGCCGTGCAGCATGATCCGTGATAGCGCGTGCACGGCCCGGTTCTCCCGCCGGGTCGGCCCGGGCCGGGCCAGCCCGGCCAGGTAGATGGGCGCGCTCGCGTGCACGAACGGCAGTAGCACGAACTCGGTGAAGCCGCCGGTGCGCTCCTGGATGCCGCGGATCACCCGCAGGTGCCCGACCCAGTGCGCCGGGGTGTCCACGTGCCCGTACATCATCGTCGCGCTGGTCGGGATGCCCAGCTCGTGCGCGGTCGTGATGACCTCGATCCAGGCCGCGGCGGGCAGCTTGCCCTTGGTCAGCACCCAGCGCACGTCGTCGTCCAGGATCTCGGCCGCGGTGCCGGGGTGCGAGCCGACCCCGGCCTCCCGGGCGGCGGCCAGCCAGTCGCGGATGCTCAGCCCGGTGCGGGCCGCCCCGTTGACTACCTCCATCGGCGAGAACGCGTGCACGTGCAGGTCCGGGCAGCGCCGCTTGACCTCGGCCGCGATGTCGAAGTAGGCCGTGCCGGGCAGGTCCGGGTGGATGCCCCCCTGCATGCACACCTCGGTCGCGCCGGCCGCCCAGGCTTCCTCGGCCCGGTCGCCGACCTGGCCCAGGGACAGCGTGTAGGCGTCCGCGTCGGTGCGCCGCTGGGCGAACGCGCAGAACCGGCAGCCCGTGTAGCACACGTTGGTGAAGTTGATGTTCCTGGTCACGATGTACGTGACGTTGTCGCCGACCGCGTCCCGGCGCAGCCCGTCGGCCAGCGCGGCCAGCGCCTCCAGCTCGGCCCCGTCCGCGTCCAGCAGCGCCAGCGCCTCGGCATCCGTAATGCCGCCAGGATCCCGCTCCGCACTACGCAACGCCGCCATCACTTCGGGCCGGAGCCGCTCCCGGACTGACTCCGAACCAGTCGCAGTGGCCCGTGCTTCTGGGGCGATGCGGGTGGCGACCTCGGCCCAGTCGCCGTATACCTCGGCGAAGTCGGCCCGGCGGTCGGCGGTCCGGCCGGTGCTGTCGATCGTGGTGTGCAGGTCGGTCCGGCCGGACGATTCACCCCAGCCGCCATCCGGCTCCTGCCAGGGCAGCCCAGTGGGCCGCGCGTCCTCCCGGGCCAGCCCGGTGCCCGGGTCGGCCAGCGCGGCCACATGTGCGGCCAGCCGCGGGTCCAGCCACGGCTCGCGCTGGTAACCCGGGTAGATGGTGAGCCGCTCGCGCAGCGTCAGCCCGGCCGCCGCGGTGCGCTGGGCCAGCTCGTCGATCTGCGGCCAGGGCCGCTCCGGGTTGACGTGGTCCGGGGTGAGCGGTGATACGCCACCCCAGTCGTCGATCCCGGCCGCCAGGATCAGCCCGTACTCGTCGCCGATCAGGTTGGGCGGGGCCTGGATGCGCATGGCCGGGCCGAGCACCAGCCGGGCCACCGCGATCGTGGCGGCCAGGTCGTCCAGTTCGGCGTCGGGCGCGGCGCGCATCTTGGTGTCCGGCTTGGCCCGGAAGTTCTGCACGATCACTTCCTGGATGCCGCCGTACTCCCGGGCGGTCCGCCGGATGGCGAAGATCGATTCGGCCCGCTCGGCCCGGGTCTCGCCGATGCCGATCAGGATGCCGGTGGTGAACGGCACGCTGGACCGGCCCGCGTCCTCCAGCACCCGTAGGCGGACGGCCGGGTCCTTGTCCGGGCTGCCGAAGTGCGGCCCGCCCCGCTCGGTGAACAGCCGGGCCGCGGTGGTCTCCAGCATCATGCCCATGGACGGCGCGACCGGCTTGAGCCGCTGGAAGTCCTGCCAGCCGAGCACGCCGGGGTTGAGGTGCGGCAGCAGCCCGGTCTCCTCCAGCACCCGGATGGCCATGGCCCGGACGTAGGACAGCGTGTCGTCGTAGCCGTGCGCGTCCAGCCAGTCCCGGGCCTGCGGCCAGCGCGCCTCGGGCCGGTCGCCCAGCGTGAACAGCGCCTCCTTGCAGCCCAGCGCGGCCCCGTCGGCGGCGATCTTGATGACCTCGTCCGGGGTCAGATAGGGGCTGTCCAGCCGGCCCGGCACGGTGACGAACGTGCAGTACGCGCACCGGTCCCGGCACAGCCGGGTCAGCGGGATGAACACCTTGCGCGAGTAGCTGATGATCCCGGGCCGCCCGGCCGCGGCCAGCCCGGCATCCCGGACCCGGGCCGCGTAGCTCATCAGCTCGGTCAGCTGGTCGCCGCGCGCATGCAGCAGGATGGCCGCCTCGCCCGGGTCGAGCGCCTTCCCGTCCCGGGCCCGGGCCAGCACCCTGCGCAGCGCTGTGTCTAGCCCGGGGGGGCGACCCCCCGGAGCCCCCCGATCGCCGCTCCGCGCCGAGGCGGCGCAGCCGGCCGTACGGGCTGAGCTGGATCGCCGCTCCGCGCCGAGGCCGGCCGTCCGGCCGTCCGGGCTGGGGCTGGGTCGGCGCTGCGCGGCGAGGCCGGCTGCGCCGGCCGTGCGGGTTCGGCTGGAGTGGGCTGCGGGCGTCGCGAGGCGGGGGGGTCGGCGCTCATCCCCTCACCTTAGGCGGCGTGGTTGAGCCTAGAACGACCGGTAGTCGCGCACCGACATCCGCGGCCCACGGCGCGGCGGGGCCAGCCCGCTCAGCTCGACCAGCCGGGCCGCGCGGTGCCGGTGCCCCGGGTACGGGGCCAGCAGTTCCAGCATGCCCGCGTCGTCCACCACCCGGCCGGCCAGCGCCCAGCCGACCCGGGCGGGCAGGTGGTAGTCGCCGACCGACACCGCGTCGGCGTCGCCGCAGGCCCGCTGGCGCACCTCGGCCGAGGTCCAGACGCCGATGCCGGGCAGCGCGCGCAGGCGCCGGTCGGCGTCGGCCGGGCTCATCGTGACGATCTCCTCCAGCCGCCCGGCCACCTCGGCGGCGCCGATGATGGTGCGCGCCCGTACTCCCTCCACCCCGGCCCGGTGCCATTCCCAGGACGGGATCCGCCGCCAGGCCGCCGCGGGCGGCGGCACCCGCATGCCCGCCGGGGCCGGGCCTGGCGCGGGCGAGCCGAACCGTAGGAGCAGGTAACGCCAGGCCCGCCGGGCCTCGACGCCGACCACCTTCTGCTCCAGCACCGCGGGCACCAGGGCTTCAAGCACCCGGCCGGTGCGGCCGACCCGGACGCCCGGGAACCGGGTGGACAGCTCGCGCAGCAGCGGGTGGGCCGGGTCGAACCCTTCCCGGTCGTCATCCGCACCCAGCGCCACAGGCAGCGCCCCCAGCAGCCACGACGCCCCCGGCCCCCAAGCTTCCGCCCGCACGATTGCGCTGGTTTCGGCCTGCCGCGGCGGCTTGCCGCCGCTCGGCGCGGAGCGCCGATCGGACCCCGGTCCGGACGGCCGGCGCCGCCTCCGGGCGCGGAGTGGCGGTCGGGGGCCGGGGATCCGGGTGTAGTCCCCCGAGGAAGCAGAGCGGGGGGTCGCCCCGCCGGGCTAGCACAGCCGGCTCAACCGGGAGCACGCGCAGGGTTGCGGGACCATCCGGGGTGAGGGAGGTACGCCAGATGCTGTTATCAGCGGCCACCCGGTAGGCGGGGTCGGACCGGCCGCGGGCGTGCACGCCGAGCGTCCGGGGCAGATCCAGCACGAACGGCACCCGCCACTCGCCGGCCGCGTCCGGGGCGGCGGCACTGGGCGGGTACTGGCGTTCAGAAAAGGATGCGGGGTGTGGTTCGGGCGCCCGCTGGTGCAGCGGGGCCTGCCCGGCGCTCACACGTCCGTAGAGAAGCGCACGCACGTCGGGCCCAGTTCCTCACCGGGCCAGACCCGCATCCCAGCGCGCAGCTCGTTTCCGGGGTCGATCCGGGCCGCGTCGCCGATCACCACGCCGTCCAGGACCACGCCCTCGCCGATCCGCGCGCCCCGGCCGACCACGCTGCTGGTCACCCGGGCGCCCGCGCCGACGCTGGCCTCATCGAACAGCACGCTGCCGCCGACATGCGCGTCCGCGGCCACCCGCGCGCCGGCCCCGACCGCGGTGCCGCCGTGTACCCGGGCGGCCGGGTCCACCACGGCGCCGTCCAGCACCAGCCGCTCGCCTGGCGCGCCCCGGCCGGCCGGCACCGCGGTGGACGCCAGCCGCCCCAGGACCAGGTCACGCGAGCCCTGCACGAACGCTTCCGGGGTGCCCACGTCGAGCCAGTAGGCGGACTCCGGGTAGCCCATCACCACCGCCCCCGCGCTGATCAGCCCGGGGAACGTCTCCCGTTCCACCGAGATCACCCGGCCCGGCGGTATCTCGTCGATGACCGCCCGGCGGAACACGTAGCAGCCCGCGTTGATCCGGTTCGTCACCGGGTTCGGCGTCTTCTCCAGGAACGCGGTCACCCGCCCGCTGGGATCGGTCGGCACGCAGCCGAACCGGGCCGGGTCGGGCACCTCGACCAGGTGCAGCGTGACCGCGGCGTCGGATTTACGGTGCAGGTCGATCTGGGCCGGGATGTCGTGCCCGGACAGGATGTCACCGTTCAGCACCACGATGGGGGCGTCTGGGCCGCTGCGCAGCCCGGCTGCGGCGTTCCGGATAGCCCCGCCGGTGCCCAGCGGCTCCGCCTCGTGCACGTACGAGATTTGCAGGCCGAACGCCGCACCGTCGCCGAAGCACTCGGCGAACATCTCGGCCCGGTAGGCGGTGGCCAGCACCACGTGGGTGACCCCGCAGGCGGCGGCCTTGGCGAACTGGTGGGCCAGGAACGGCACCCCGGCGGTGGGCAGCAGCGGCTTGGGGGTGCCGATGGTGAGCGGCCGTAGCCGGGTGCCCTGCCCGCCGACGAGCAGGATGGCTTCGAGTGGTTCGCGGCCTGATGGCTGGGCTGACATGGGCAGCGAGATTACTCTCCGCGCTGCGCCGCTGCACGCTGGTAGGACGCCAGGTGTGCCTCGGCCGAGGCCATCCAGGTGAACTCCTGCGACCGGGCGTGTCCCGCCGCGCCGAGCGCCTCCCGGCGGGCCGGGTCGGCCAGCAGCCCGCGCAGCGCGGCCCCGATGTCGGCCGCGTCCGGCTCGGTGTAGGCGACCGCGTCCCCGCCCACCTCAGGCAGGGACGTGCGGTGCGTGGTGAGCACCGGCGCGCCGCAGGCCATCGCCTCCAGCACCGGCAGCCCGAAGCCCTCGCCGCGGCTCGGGAAGGCCACCACCAGCGCGCCGCCCAGGAAGCCGGGCAGGTCGGTGAAGCGCAGGTAGCCGGGGCGGACCAGGCGCAGGTGCGCGGGCACCGCGGCCACCGCCTCGTCCACTTCCTCGCTCCACCCGCTGCCCCCGCCGAGCACCAGCGCGGGCGGGTCGGTCATGTCGGTCACCGCGGCCGCCCAGCCGGTGATCAGCGCGGGCACGTTCTTGCGCGGCTCCAGGCCGCCCAGGTAGGCCACGTAGGGGCGGCCGTGCAGGCCGAGCCGGTCGGACACCTGGTGCACCCGCTCCGGCGCCGGCCGGTGGAACACGCTGTGGTCCACGCCGTGGTAGGCGACGTCGATCCGGGTCGGGTCGGCGCCGACCACCCGGACCAGTTCATCCCTGGTCGCCTTGGACGGGACGATCAGCCGGGTGGCCCGCCGGGCCGCGGTGCGGATGGCCGACTTGAAGAACGTGGCCGTGACCGCGTTGTGCGCGTCCGGCTCGGTGAAGTACGTCAGGTCGTGGATGGTGGCGACCACGGGAACCCCGGGCCGCAGCGGCATCGTGTAGTGCGGCGCGTGCAGCACGTCCGCGTTGACCTGCTGGGCGACGAGCGGCAGGCCGGTCTGCTCCCAGGCCAGCCGGGCCGGGCGGTGCGCGATCGCGGTCGGCCCGGCCACCACGGTGGCCCCGGGGACGAGCCTGCCGTAGCGTTCCTCGTCAGCCCGCTGGCAGGCGACCGCGAGGTCGGCCCCGATAGCCCCGAGCGCCGTGATGAGACCGTCTACGTAACGGCCGAGCGCGCCCCGGTCCGCTGGCACAGTGGTGGCGTCGACCAGCACGCGAGGTGCCACGAGCAGTCTGTCTCCTTCCCCCCGCCTGCGGGCCCGAGGTGCCAGATAACTGGCAAATCCGCATTGATGAAAGTCCCGTTAGACCGAGCGTACGCCCTCCGCCGAGGTGCCGGTGAGCATCGTCACCGATGTTCCCCCGCCGCCCTGTCACGCCATACCGCGCGACCTGCGCAACCGCTGCTGGCCGCTATGGTCTAGACCAGCTAGGGCGACGCGGACGGCGCTGGGGTGGCCTTGGCTGAGCCGCCCGAATGGGGCTGGGCGGCCCGCTGCGCCTGGTCCAGCGCGGTCTTCATCTTCGCTATGAATTTCTGGTAGCTGCCCAGGTCACCGTGTTTCAGCGCGGCTTGTGCCTCAGCGTAGTCCGATTCGGCCTGCGCCAGGTAATTGCGTACCGCCGCGCTGGCCGAGCCGGTGGTCGTCCCGCTGCCCGCGCCCGCCGGACGACGTGCCGGTGCCCAGGCCCGGGATCACCTGGCTGAGCGCGCTGCGCAGGGTCGGGCCGAAGCCGACGTTGCCGTCGAACGACACCGCGATCCGTTTCAGCACCGGGTACGAGCCGGTGAAGCTGCTGCCCGCCGTCCCGGCCGCCTGGATGTAGAACGGCTCCTCGTAGATGAGCCCGCCCGCCACCGGCAGCGTGATCAGGTCGCCCTCGATGACCTTGGACCCGTTCTGCCGGTACAGCGAGAGCTGCGAGGAGATGTTCGGGTCGGACTCGAACGTGCTCTGGATCTGCTGCGGGCCCGCGATGGCGGTGTCCTGTGGTAGCTGCAGCACCCGGATCGTGCCGTAGTCCGTGGACTGCGGGTTGCTGTCCACGGACAGGTAGGCGGCCAGGTTCTGGCGGCCGCGCTGGACTAGCGAGGAGGTCAGCGAGAACTGGGTCTGCGCGCCCGGCATGGTCATCGTCTGGTAGTACGGCGGCTGGCTGAGCGGCGGCGACGTGCCCGACTGGTTGGGGACCGACCAGAAGTTCTGCCCACCGTAGAACGACTGTGCGGACAGCACGTGGTACTGGGCCAGCACCTGCCGCTGCACCTCGAACAGGTCGGGCGGGTAGCGCAGGTGCGGCACCAGGTAGCCGGGGATGTCCTGCTTCGGCTTGATGACGCCGGGGAACGCCCTCATCCAGGTGCGCAGGATGGGGTCGCTGGGGTCCCAGGCGTACAGCGTGACCGCCCCGGTGTACGCGTTCACCACGGCCTTGACCGAGTTGCGGATGTAGTTGACCTGGCCGACCTGCTGCCCGGCCACTGAGCCGCCCGGCGCGTCGGCCGTCGAGGTGGCCTGGGCCAGGCCGGTCCGCTGCGAGTAGGGGTACAGGTCGGTGGTGGTGTACCCGTCCACCACCCACCAGATCTGCCCGTCGGCCACCACCGGGTAGGTCTCGCCGTCCAGGGTGAGGAACGGCGCCACCTTGGCCACCCGGGCCAGCGGCTGCCGGTCGTAGAGGATCTTCGAATCGCTGTTGATCGCCCCGGACAGCAGGATGTTCAGCTCGCGGAACTTGATCGCGTAGAGCAGCCGGTTCACCGCCGACCCGACGGCCACGCCGCCGCTGCCGCGGTAGGTGTTGTTCTGCTGGCCGCCGTTCGATGGGTAGTCGAGCTCCTCCTGGTGCCCGCCGGCCGGGCCGCCCACGATCGCGTAGCTGTTCTGCTGCTGGCCGAAGTACACCCGGGGCTGGCGCAACTGGAGCTGCCCGGTGGGCGGGATCTGGCTCTCCACGAACGACGGGTTGCCGTCGCTCGTCACGGTGTTGGCGGTGGCCGCGACCACCCCGAAGCCGTGCGTGTACACCAGGTGGCTGTTGATCCAGTTGCCCTGGCCGGGCGGCGGGCCGCCCATGCCGCGCACCGCGACCACGGTGTCCTGCGGCTGCGAGCCGTCGCCGGGCAGCACGTACCGGTCCATGGCCAGCTGGCCGGGGAACTGGTAGTAGCTCTTGACCTGCTGCAGCTGCTGGAACGTGGGCGACACGACGTCCGGGTCGAGCAGCCGCAGCCCCTGCAGCCCGCTGGCCTGGCTGGCCAGGCCGGACGGCGAGGCGGTGGTAGCGGCGGCCCGGTAGGACTGCACCTTGACCTTGGCCGCGGTGATCCCATACGCCTGCCGGGTGCTGTCGATCTCCCGCTGGATGTACGGGGTCTCCTTGGCCAGCTCGTTCGGCTTGACCACGAACTGCTGGATGATCGCCGGGTAAAGCCCGCCGATCAGGATCGCGGACAGCACCAGCAGGCCGAACCCGACGGCCGGCAGCATCGCGCTGCGCCGGGCCGCGCCGGCGAAGAACAGCAGCGCGCAGATGATGGCGATCACCGCGAGCACCGTCTTGGCTGGCAGCACCGCGTTCACGTCGGTGTAGGACGCGCCGGTGGTCACCGCGCCGCGCTGGGAGAAGTCGATCCCGTACCGGTCCACCCAGTACGCGATGGCCTTGAGCAGGACGAACGACCCGAACAGCACGAACAGGTGGGCCTGGGTGGCCACCGTCACCCGGTGGGTCGGCCCTGCATGCGCAGCCCGCCGTACAGGTAGTGCACCAGCGCGGCCAGCACCAGCGACAGCAGCACGGCCCAGAACAGGTAGCTGAGCACCAGCCGGATGAACGGGTAGGTGAAGACGAAGAACGACAGGTCCACGTGGAACTGGCGGTCCTTGACCCCGAACGGGACCTGGTTGATGAACAGCAGCCAGGTCCGCCAGGACCCGGCCGCGGTGACCCCGGAAATCACCCCGATCACGGCCAGCAGCAGGCCGAGCAGGAGCCGCCGGTGCGGGTCGATGGCCAGCCGGTAGCTGTCCCCGCCGGCGCCGCGCGGCGGCCCGGGCACCGGGCGGTAGATCGGCCGCAGCCGGTAGGCGAGCACCGCGTTGGCCCCGGTGACCAGGACCATGAACAGCCCGGCGATGAAGAACATGGCCCACCGGGTGCCGTAGGTGGTGCCGAACACCGAGGTGTAGTGCACCGCGCTGAACCACAGCCAGTCGGTCCAGATGCCGGCCACGATGGCGATCAGCACGATGAAGCCGACCACCCCGGCGATGACCGGCAGCACCAGCCGCGGCCAGCGGATCATGGCGAGTGCCTGGCGGCCAGGCGGGCTGGCCGGTCCGGGTGACCGCAAGCTCACACGCTCCCCCTTACGTCGCTGCCGCGCGGCGCCAATCTACCCCGGTTACGGCCGCGCCGCACCCGGCGCGGCCGCCGCTGCGGCCGCGTCAGCAGCCGGGAACGCTGCGCCCCGCTTTGATCGCGGCCAGGTCGTTCAGTGCCTGGTGGAGCGTGGCCACCTTGGCCAGGTGCATCCCGGCGGGCACCGCCCCGCGGGTGTCCGAGCAGTTGGCCGCCGGGGTGAGGAACCACGTCGCGCCAGCGGCCCGGGCCCCGGCCATCTTCTGCTGGATGCCACCGATCGCCGAGACCGCACCGTTGGCCGAGATCTCGCCGGTGCCCGCGACGAACTTCCCGCCGGTCAGGCTGCCCGGCGTCAGCTTGTCCACGATGCCCAGTGCGAACATCATGCCCGCGCTGGGCCCGCCGATGTCGCCCACCTTGATCTTGATGGTGAACGGGAAGCGGAAATTCTCCGTCAGGAACACCCCGATCACGGAGTGCCCCTGGACGTTGGCCGTCTTCAGCGTGATGTGCCGAGTCTGGCCCTGGCGCAGCACGGTGAGCGTGACCTGGCTGCCCGGGGGGTGCTGGCGGATCAGCGTGCCAGTGTCGTGGCTGCAGCCGATCGGTGTGCCGTCCACCGCGGTGATCTGGTCCCCGGGCTTGAGCACGCTGGCCGCGGGCAGCCCTTTCTCGGTCTGGGTGACCGTGTCCAGCGTGGTGAAGTGGATGTTCAGGGCGCATAGCGCGGCCGCCTCCGCGGTCTGCTGCGAGCCGACCATCTGCAGCGTGTCCTGCTGCTCCACCTGCTGCTCGGACTGCCCGGTGGGGAACAGCTCCTGCTCCGGGACGACCGCCTCGTGCGGGGTAAGCCAGGCGCGCAGCGCGGTGAACACGTTGAAGTCATCGCCCGGGCCGCCCAGGAACGACACGGTGACCAGGTTGAGGTGCCCGTCGGTCGGGTACGTCTGGTGCCCGCTGATGCTGATCAGCGGGCCGCTGGAGGTCCGGCCCAGCGTGTTCAGCGTCGGGCCGGGGCTGAGGATCACGTACGGCACCGGCAGCAGGGCCGCGGCGAGCGCCGCCGCCACCACCCCAATGCCGGCCACCAGCAGGGTGATGGTGCGGCGGGACATGGGGGGAAGACTACGCACTGTTGACCCATTCGCTCTCGCCGTCGCCGAATACCTGGTGCTTCCAGACCGGGACGCTCTGTTTGAGCTCGTCGATCAGGGCGCGGCAGGCGGCGAACGCCTCGGCGCGGTGCGGGCAGGACACCGCCACCACGACGGCGAGGTCACCGATAGCCAGCTCGCCGGTCCGGTGCACCGCGGCCATCGCGGTCACCGGGTAGTCCGCGGCCACCTTCTCGCACACCTGGCGCAGCTGGGCGGCCGCCGACGGGTGCGCGGAGTAGGACAGCTGGCGCACGTCGCGGCCCCCGTCGTGGTTCCGCACCGTGCCGGTGAACAGGACAATCCCGCCCGCCTCGGGGTCGGATACGGCGTTATGCACCTCGTCCACGGACAGCGGGGTATCGCGCACCTCGGCCAGCCGGATCACAGTCACGGAGCCAAGGTAGCGCCTGAACCTGGAAGCCCGGTCCACGCCGGGCCTGGCCGCTGGGCTAGCTGCCGCGCTTGCGGCGCCGTGCCGCCCGCACGATGGCCGCGGTGCCGATGACCGCCACCGTCCCCCGGCCGCCGCGCCCGCCGCGGTGATCGTCGCTTCCTTCCGGGGCAGCCGGCGGCCGGCCACGGCATGATGCCCGGCCCGCTGCTTGAGCAGCACGCCGAGCGCGGTCGCGTTGTCGTAGGACGGCTGCCAGCCGGCCCCGCGCAGCACCTGGCAGTCCACCACCCACGGGTACACCATGTACCGCAGGTCGGAGACGGGCGCCGGGGTGATGCCGATCCGGTGCAGCCGCTGCACCGTGCCGAACGTCAGCCCGGCGGGCAGCTCGACCCGGCGCAGCCCGCTGAGCTCCTCCACCTCGTCCTGTTCCAGCCAGCCGTCGCAGCCGACCGCGAACGCGCCGGAGACGGCGCCGGCCACCGCCAGTTCGAGCGCGGACACCAGGTCCTCGATGTGGCAGAACTGCCAGCGCGGCGCGCGGCCCTTGACGGTCAGCAGCCGCGGTGCCTCGAAATGCCGGGTGATCAGGGTGTCGACCCCTTCGCCGACGAGAGCGGCCGGCCGCACCACGGTGATGGCCATGCCCGGGTGCGACCGCGGCGAGCGCCGGGCCAGGTGCTCGATCTCCAGCAGGTCGCCCGCCACGCTGCCGTTGTGGTCCAGGCCCAGCGGCGCGTCCTCGGCCAGCGGCACCGGGTTGCCCGGGTCGGCCCCGTACACCATCGCGCTGGTCACCAGGATCACCCGGCCCACCCGGCCGGCCGCCGCCGCGGTCAGCACGGTCTGCGCGGCCCGCACGTTGAACGCGCGGCGGGCCCGGTGGTCCGTTTCCGCCGACATGTCCACGTCGGTGTGCACCAGCACGTCCACCCCGGTCAGCCGGCCAGCCAGCGCCGGGTCACGGACGTCGGCCAGCCGCCAGGTCACCCCGACGACGTCGCCCCGGTGGTCATCGATCGCGATCACCCGGCGGGCCGCCGAAGACGTGGCCAGCCGCAGGGCCAGGGCATGGCCGAGCCCCCGGGCGGCGCCGGTGATGGCCACCACCGGGCCCGGCCCGGCGGGCTGGACCCGCGATGGCCCGGCCCGGGTGGCCGGCGTTGGCCCGGCCCGGGTGGCCGGCGTCGGCCCGGCGCCGGCGTGGCCGGCGCTGGCCGGCGTCGGCCCGCCCCGGTGGCCGACGCTGGGCCGGTCCCGGCCCCGGCCTCGGCGAGCGGGCTGGACGGCGGCACCGCACCGCGGCCGACCCCGGGCGCGGTACCGCTACCAGCCCGCTTGCCACGTCCGGTACGCGGCCCCGGCTCGGTGCGCTTGCGGCGAACCTGGCCCTGTGCAGTGCTCAACGTGTACCGCTCCCGAGATAACGTGGCGGATGTGACCCTTCCATCCTGCCTGAGAGGTCGCGGACATGGCTGATCCTCCCTTCGGCTTTGGCACACCTGATCGTTCCGGAAGCTCGGGGGGCCAGGGCGGCTCCGGTGGCTCGGGCGGTTCTGGCGGCCCGGGCGGTTCCGGGCCGACGCCCGGCCCGGACAACCCGTTCGGTGACCCGCAGCAGTTCGCCGACGCCCTGCGCCAGTTCGCCGACCTGATGTCCTGGCAGGGCGGCCCGGTCAACTGGGACCTGGCCAAGAACGTCGCCCGGCACACGGTCGCGGCCGAGGGCGACCCGAGCGTGCTGGACAGCGACCGGCAGAAGATCGTCGAAGCGATCCGGCTGGCCGATCTGTGGCTGGACGAGGTGACCGCGTTCCCCAGCGGGGTGCGCACCGCGCAGGCCTGGAGCCGGTCCGAGTGGGTCGAGGCCACCCTGCCGGTCTGGTCCAAGCTGTGCGACCCGATCGCCGACAAGGCGGTCGACGCGATGGGCGGCATGCTGTCCATGGACCCTGGCGAGGGCGGTGAGCTGCCCGGCGAGCTGAACCAGGCGCTGCAGGCGGTCACCGGCGGCATGGGTGGCCTGGCCGGCTGGGCAGCATGGGTGGCCTAGGCGGCCTGGGCGCGATGATGCGCCGGATCGGCGGCATGATGGTCGGCGGCCAGACCGGCGCCGCGGTCGGCGCGCTGGCCCGCGAGGTGGTCAGCTCCACCGATGTGGGCCTGCCGCTCGGCCCGGAGGGCGTGGCCGCACTGCTCCCGTCCGGGGTGGCCCAGTTCGGCGAAGGGCTGTCCGTGGGCGCGGACGAGGTCCGCATCTTCCTGGCCCTCCGCGAGGCCGCCCACCACCGGTTGTTCGCCCACGTGCCGTGGCTGCGCTCCCGGCTGCTGGCCGCGGTCGAGGACTACGCCCGGGGCATCACCGTGGACACCTCGGCGCTGCGCGACGCCATGCCGCAGATCGACCCGTCCAACCCGGAGGCACTGCGCGAGGCACTGGCCGATGCCGCGCTGTTCCAGCCCGAGGACACGCCGCAGCAGAAGGCCGCGCTGACCCGGCTGGAAACTCTGCTGGCGCTGGTCGAAGGCTGGGTGGCCACGGTGGTCAACGCGGCCGCCACGGACCGCCTCCCGCAGGCCGGCGCGCTGGCCGAGGCCATCCGGCGGCGGCGCGCCACTGGCGGCCCGGCCGAGCAGACGTTCGCCACCCTGGTCGGGCTGGAACTCCGCCCGCGGCGGCTGCGCGAGGCCGCCGCGCTGTGGCAGCAGCTCACCGACGGGCGCGGCGTCGCGGGCCGGGACGCGGTGTGGTCGCATCCCGACCTGCTGCCCACGGCCGAGGACCTGGACGACCCAGACGGCTTCGTGACCGGCCGGCCGGAACTGGACATGTCCAGCCTGGAACAGGAGATCGAAGCGGTCGAGGCCGATGCCGACGCGGCCACGCCAGATGCGGGCACGCCCGATGCGGGCACCCCCGATGCGGGCACGTCCGACACCGGCGGCCCCGACACTGGCGGCCCCGGTACTGGAGGCGCGGCTCCGGCCCAGACGACCGCGCACGCGGCCCCGGCCCAGACCACCCCGCGACCTGACCGCCGGCCCCGAGCCCAGACCGCCTGGGACGCCCCGCGAAAAACCCTGAGCGGCCGGTATCCGGCGAATCGTGTGCGGAGCGTGGTAATCGCCCTTCGCCAGTGGCGCCGGAAATTCTCCGTTATCCACAGCCCGTGCATGAAGTATTACCTGGTCGCGAGCGGCCAGGTCGCGGCCATCCGGGGAAATCCACCACCATCCCCCGCTATATCCACAGTGGCTCTCCGCAATCTCCCCAGGAATTCCACAGTGTTATCCACAACCCGCTTTGACTGTCCAGGCGGGCCCGCTTAGCCTCACGACCCACGGGTCCCCCGGGTGGCGGGCCTGCGTCACTCCGGGGAAGGGGGCGTACGACCCGCCGGGAGCCGAGGCAGTAGCTGGCTGACCGCACGCACCCGGGGGCCTCGTTACCCCCAAAGCAGACACCAACCTCACCAATCCCGCCGCCATCAGCGGCCATTTCGTGATCATCAGTTTGGTGCTACTAGAGCGCGCAGGTCGCGCTCACCGTGCGAGTGAAGCATGGCGGGCTGCGGGCGCGGGCCGGTGGAGTCTGGGGTGGCTGGTGTGGCCAGTGAGAGTGGCCAGGGGCGGCGGCAGGGGCGGCCAGCCGGTCACCAGCGTCGTGCCTGAGCGCCGCCAAAGCCATGATCATGAATGTGATGTGTGGTTTCCGGCCCGGCGAGCGGGAATGGCACTGCGATCCATGCGGATCGGCCCGGGGCACTAGTGGTCTGACTGGGCGCCGGCGATCAGCGGCCCAGGTCGCGAGCCCGAGGTAGGCCATTCCCTCCAGGCCGGGCTGGGCGGCCTGGATGCGCGGCCGGCGCTGCCGCCAGGTGCCAATCGTCCCGGCCGCACAGGCAAAAGCCAGTTCCAGATCGTCCCGATGATCCAGAAAACCGCGCTGCGGCGATGTGCGGGGGCCAGGAATGTCGGTATGTCGTGGCATGGTCACGGTATGCGACCAGCGATTAAGCCGGGGCTTCTCGTGGTCTGGCGGGACCGGGACACGCTGCAGATCGGAATCGACCCAAGACGGGCGGTCGCACTGTCCGGGATGGGCCGGGCGGCGGCGCTGATCGGGCTGCTGGACGGCAGCCGGGAACTCGGCCAGGTGCTGGCCGCGGCCGAGCGGCTCGGCATCCCGCAGGATGCGGCCCACCAGGTGATCGGCCTGCTCGCGGCGGCCGGCGCGGTGCAGGACTTCCCCGCGGCCGAGCTGCGCGCGCTACCCGACGGGCCGCGCGCCCGGCTGGCACGCGAGCTGGCCACGGTGTCGCTGGCGCACGGCCATGCCGACGGCGGGGCCAAGGTGCTGGCCCGGCAGTCGGCCTCGGTCCGGGTGTACGGCACAGGCCCGGTCGGCCCGGAGATCGCCAGCTTGCTGACCGCGTCCGGGGTAAGGCGAGTGGTGTGCACCGGGCCGGTGGGGCCGCGCCGGCGCGGCCCACGGTGCCCGGCTGGCGACGCGCCCGGCGTCGCGGCAGCCCGTCGCCGGCCGTCCGGCCACGGCCGGGCCGGGCTGATCCCGGGCCACGGCCGGATCTGGCCGTGCTGACCGACGGCTACCCGGCTGAGTTACCGGGGCAGCTGGTGGCCGGCCGGGTGCTGCACCTGGCGGTGTCGGCCCGGGAGGCGATCGGCGTGGTCGGCCCGCTGGTCGTGCCCGGGCCAGACCACCTGCCTGGGCTGCGTGGAGCTGGCCCGGAGCGACCGCGACCCGGCCTGGCCGCTCATCCTGGCCCAGCTGGCCGGGCAGGCGGCCCAGCCGGTGGCCTGCGACGGCCGCGCTGGCCGCCGCGGTCGCGGCCCAGGCGGTCAGCCAGGTGCTGAGCTGCCTCGACCTGGCCCGGCCGGCCGCGGCAGTGACCAACGGCACGCTGGAACTCGTACCGCCCGGCTGGCAGTGGCGCCGGCGGAGCTGGCCGCGGCACGGGCAGTGCCGCTGTAGCACCCCTTGGCGACCTGACCGAGAATGAATGCGTGAGCGATCTACCTCGACGTGCCGTGACCCGGACGGCGAAACTCGCCACCCTGCCCGTCGGCCTGGCCGGCCGGACCGCGCTCGGGCTCGGCAAGCGCATCGGCGGCAGGCCCGCCGAGATCGTCGCCGCAGGAGATCCAGCAGCGCACCGCGGAGCAGATCTTCCGGGTCCTCGGCGAGCTCAAGGGCGGCGCGATGAAGCTGGGCCAGGCCCTGTCGATCTTCGAGGCCGCGCTGCCGCCGGAGATCGCCGGGCCGTACCGGGCCACGCTGACCAAGCTCCAGGAGGCCGCGCCGCCGCTGCCCGCCGGGACCGTGCACAAGGTGCTCGTGGCCGACCTCGGCCCGGACTGGCGGGACAGCTTCGCCGAGTTCGACGACAGCCCGAGCCGCGGCCGCCTCCATCGGCCAGGTGCACCGCGCGATCTGGCGGGACGGCCGGCAGGTCGCGGTGAAGATCCAGTACCCGGGGGCCGGGAAGGCGCTGATCAGCGACTTCACCCAGCTCAGCCGGCTCGGCCGGCTGTTCGGCGTGCTGATGCCCGGGCTCGACGTCAAGCCGCTGCTGGACGAGCTGCGCGACCGGGTCGCCGAGGAACTCGACTACCGGCTGGAGGCCGACCTCGCAGCAGGCGTTCGCGAACGCCTACGCCGATGACCCCGAGTTCTACGTGCCGCACGTCGTGCAGGCGACCGACCATGTCCTGGTCACCGAGTGGATGGACGGCACGCCGCTGTCGAAGATCATCGCCGAGGGCACGCCGGAGGAGCGGAACCGGGCCGGCATCCTGCTCGTCCGGTTCCTGTTCTCCGGCCCGGCTCGGGCCGGGCTGCTGCACGCCGACCCGCATCCCGGCAACTTCCGGCTGCTCGCCGACGGCCGGCTGGGCGTGCTCGACTTCGGCGCGGTGGACCGGCTGCCCGACGGCCTGCCGCCGTTCTTCGGCAAACTGCTGCGCCTCATGCACGAGGACGGTGACATCGAGAGGTGGAGCACGAGCTCCGGGTGCAGGGTTTCCTCCGGCCGGGCGTCAGCGTGGACCTCGACGCGCTGTACGCCTTCCTGGCCCCGCTGGCCGAGCCGTCCCGGGTGGACACGTTCAAGTTCAGCCGGGAGTGGCTGCGCGCGGAGGCGGCCCGGGTCACCGACCTGCGTCGTCCGCCTGGGCCGCCGGCTCAATCTGCCGCCCTCATACGTGCTGATCCACCGGGTGTCCACCGAGGGATCGGCGTGCTCTGCCAGCTCGGGTCGAGGGGCCGTTCCGCGCCGAGCTGATCAGGTGGATGCCGGGCTACGCCACGGATCGGGCGGCGCCAGGCCGGTCCGTGCCGGACGCCAGCACTCCGGACGCCACTGCCGGGCTGGACGGAAGCGGGCTCGATGACGCCGGGCTCGACGACACCGGGCTCGACGACACCGGACGCCCGGACAGCACCCGGCCGGACGACACCGGGCTGGACGGCGCGGCCGAGCCGGAGTGCTCGACCCGGCCCGAAGGACCGCGACGCCCGTCCCGGGACCTGGCCCCTCGCTGAACGCGACGCGGGGGCGGCCGGTACCCGGCCGCCCCGCTCCCGCGCTGGCTGGTTCAGGACACTCGCTGCAAACCGCGCACTTGGCGCGCGGCGTGCTGCGCCCGCTCCAGCCGGCGGGCGGCCCGGTCTACCCGGCGGGCCGCCCGGCGCACCGCTCGCCGGTGCGCTACCTGGCCATCCGGCGGGCTTCGCCAGCAGCTCGCGTTGTCGCTCCACTGGATAGTTGGCTGAGTACATCTCACTCCACCGCCCGTCTTCGCTGAACTGATTCACTAGGGCTGACGCCTGGGTCAGGCCGCCACGTCGTGCTTCCGCGGACGCCCGCGCGGCCTCTTCCGAGGCACGATCTCGCCGCGCAGGAAGAGCTCACCGCCCCACACGCCCCAGGGCTCCCGGCGCTCCATGGCCCCGGACAGGCACGCCATCCGGGCGGCGCAACCGGCACAGAGCGCCTTTGCCGTCTCCACATCCTCCGGAGACTCGGCGAAGAACAGCTCCGGGTCCTCGGTGCAGGGCAACTCAGCACTGCGCGCCGTCGGCACGACAGTGGAAGTGACCCCGGCCGGGACGCTGCGCGGCTGACCTGGCCTCACGGACTCTGCTGCGGAGACCACCTCGAACCCCGCCGTGCCCGCTGCTACGGCGGTGGTACCGGGCCCATACATCGGTCCAACCCCTCTCATCCTGCTCTTACGGTCTCTCATGCGTCTGACAAAACGGTGGACTCGCATGACGAAGGCCGCGGACCCGGTGTCGGGTCCGCGGCCTTGAGGGCTCTGGCCGGCCTTTTCTAGACCGGATCCCTCGCTGGATGCGGACCCTTAGCGCCGCCGCTAGCGGCGGCGATCGGGTCACGTGGGTGTACGTGCTTGACGGGTTGCGCTGCTGGCCGATGCGCGGCGGCCTGGCCAGACGCGGCCGCGCCGCTGCGCGAGCCGACCGGCGAGACGCGCGGTCGCGCCGGAACGGGCGGAGCCCGTCCGCGGCTGGGCGGTCCGGACGGCGCCGACGGCAGGAAGGCACCGGTGCGGCAGCAAAAGCCCCGGCCCGCGGCATATCCGCGACCGGAACCGGAGCATATTGTTATTCACCAGGGCACCTCCTTCCTCAAGGCGTCGTCAGCTCGACCCAGGACATGGAGCAAGCCTAAAGAGCCCGGCCGGGGTGGGGCAACTCTTTTTCTGCCGGCGATCGGCGCCAGCTCGGACGGTCAGGAGGTCCTTACCTGGCCTTCCTGACCACGACCACGAGCTCGCCGCCTGGTAGTAAAACTTGCCCGCGGGCAAGGCCACGGGCGCCCGCCGCGGCCGGAGAGTCCTGGGCGTAGAGCAGCCAGCGGTCGGCCCGGAACGGCCGGTGAAACCACATCGCATGATCGAGGCTGGCCCCGCTGGTCTGCCCGTCGGCCCAGGAGATGCCGTGCGCGCGCAGCACCGATCGAGCAGGGTCATGTCGGAGGCGTAAGTCATCAGGCAGACGTGCAGCAGCGGATCGTCGGGCAGTTCACCGTCCGCACGCAGCCATACCAGGTTGTGCTCGGTGCGCAGCGACTGGTCGGCGCACGGCCTCGAGGTCGGCGGGCCGAGTGCCGGATGTCGATCGGATTGCCGCGGTACCACCGCAACGCGGGCCGAACGGATTACTCGCATAAGCTCGGCGGCGGGCGGCAGCTCGTCCGGCGGCGGCACGTCGGGCATCGGGACCGCATGCGACGCCCAGGCTCGTCGTGGTGGAACGACGCGGAAAGCGTGAAGATCGTCTTGCCGTGCTGGATGGCGGACACCCGGCGGGTGGTGAACGAGCGGCCGTCACGGACCCGGTCCACCAGGTAGATCAGCGGGACCGCGGGATCGCCCGGGCGGATGAAGTACGCGTGCAGCGAGTGCACGGGCCGGTCGGCGGGCACCGTGCGGCCCGCCGCGACCAGCGCCTGGCCGGCGACCTGCCCGCCGAACACGCGCTGCCGCCAGTCGCCCTCGGGGCTGCGCCCGCGGAAGATGTTCGCCTCGATCTGCTCCAGGTCGAGCAGCTCGACCAGCCTGTCCAGGGCCTTGCTCACCGTCGCACCGTACCGGTCAGGCCAGCGCGGCCGCCCGGCGGGCCTGCGCCTGCAGCCCGGCCAGGAACCGGGACGGCTGCCGGGACCGGCGGCCACCGCCGGACCAGGCCAGCGGCCAGGACAGGAACAGCTGCTCCCGGGCCCTGGTCACGCCCACGTAGAGCAGCCGCCGCTCCTCCTCGACCGCCTCGTCGGTCTGCGCGTGCACGATCGGCAGGGTGCCCTCGGTCAGCCCGGCCAGGAACACCACGTCCCACTCCAGGCCCTTGGCCGCGTGCAGCGAGGCCAGCGTGACCCCGTGCATGGCCGGGGCGTGCTCGATCTCCGAGCGGTGCGCCAGCTCGGCCGCGAAGCCGCGCGCCCGCCGGTCGGTGCAGCGGACGGTCGCGCGGCGCGGCGGGGGCGAAATAGTCCTCGGCCAGGTGGGCCAGCGCGTCCAGCGACTCCCACCGCTCGCGGGCCGCGCCGCGCCCGGCCGGCGGCTGCTGGGTCAGGCCGAGCCCGGCCAGGATGTGCCGGACCTCCGCGGCCGGGACCTCGCCGTCACGCCGCGGACTGGCCGCGGCCCGCAGCAGGCCGAGGGCCTGGCGCACCTCGGGCCGGTCGAAGAACCGTTCCGTCCCGCGCAGCTGGCAGGGCAGCCCCCGCGCAGCGAAGGCCTGCTCCACGGCGCAGCGTCTGCGCGTTGGTCCGTACGAGCACCGCGACCTGGCCAAGCGGCACCCCGGCGGCGCGCAGCGCGGCCACCCGGGACGCGACGGCCGAGGCCTCCTCCTGCTCGTCGGCATAGTCGGCGAACGCTACGGCGGGCCCGGCGGGCCGCTGGGCGACGAGCGCCGCCGTGCCGCCCGCGACGGCGTTCCCGCCGCTGCCGGCCGACGCAGCTGGGCGGCCAGCGGCTGCCGCCCGGCCATCCCGGTGATCTGGTTGGCCAGCGCGACCACCTGCGGCGTGGACCGGTAGTTGCGGACCAGCCGCAGGACCGTCGCCGCCGGGAAGTCGGCAGCTGAACCCGGTCAGGTAGCCGGCCGTCGCGCCCGCGAACGAGTAGATGGTCTGCCTCGGGTCGCCGACCACGCATACGTCATCCCGGTCCCCGGCCCAGCTGTCCAGCAGCAGCTTCTGCAGCGGGTTGACGTCCTGGTACTCATCGACCACGAAGTACCGGTACCGGTCCCGGACAGCCGCGGCCGCCTGCGGATGCTCGGCCAGGATGGCGGCGGTCAGTTCCAGCACGGACTCGAAGTCGACCAGGTGGCGATCACGGCGCAGCTCCTCGTAGCCGGCGTAGAGCCGGGCCACCAGGTCGGGGGCCAGCGGGCCGGTGCGCCCGGCCCGGGCCGCTTCGCCCGGATAGTCCGGCGGCGGCACGCCCAGTCACCTTGGCCCACTCGATCTCCGCGGCCAGGTCACGCAGTTCGGCCGCGGCAAGCCCCGGCTCGCTGGCGGCGCGCCACCTCGGCCAGCAGGCGGGCCTTGGAATCCAGCACCGACGGCGCCCGTCCGCCTACGGTGCGCGGCCAGAAGTGGGTGAGCTGGCGCAGCGCGGCCGAGTGGAACGTGCGGGCCTGCACCCGGTCCAGGCCGGCCCGCGGCCGGCCAGCTGGTGCACCCGGGCGCGCAGCTCACCGGCGGCGCGGGTGGTGAAGGTCAGCGCCAGCACATGGCGCGGATCCACCACACCGGTCAGCGCCGCGTAGGCGATCCGGTGGGCGATGGCCCGGGTCTTGCCCGTGCCCGCCCCGGCCAGCACACACACCGGCCCCCGGCTGGCCAGCGCGACCTGCCGCTGCTCCGGATCCAGCGCGGCCAGCACCGACTCCGGGTCAGCCGGGCCCGGCATATGTCCATCAGGTGACAGTTCACCAGCATCCACTGCGTACCTCCGGTGCCGCCATCCTGCCGTATCCCGCCGACACCGGGGCCGGACCGCCCCCGCTCTGGACCACGGCGCCGGTGCTCAGCGGGGGATGGGCGCCAACGGGATGATTGCCCGCCGCCTGCGGAAAGGGAGTGAGGTGGCCGGCCCTCCCCGGGCACCGTTCTGGCCTGCCTCGCGCCGGGCTGGGAGCAGTTGCCCGCCGCCAGCGGGAAGCTGGCGGGCCCGCGCCGTGTTGAGTGAGCGGAACAATTCTTGCGACGATAGGAGCAGACGCGTGTCAGAGCGGGTAACGATGTACTGCACGCAATGGTGCGCGTTCTGCCGACGGCTGAAGGGCCAGCTGGCACGAGACGGGATAGAAGTAGCCGAGATCGACATCGAGCACGATGAGGCGGCTGCCGAGTTCGTGATCAGCGTAAACGGGGGGAATATGACGGTGCCGACCGTGGTGTTTCCGGACGGGACGGCGATGACCAACCCATCGGCGGCCCAGGTCAAGGAGAGGCTGCGCGGGCTCGCCGCGAACGCATGAGCAACAGGCAGGACCGGAATGACGCTGGTGCGCAGGAACGCACCAGCGCGGCTGGCATGCCCGCCAGCCGACCGGACCACGGCGGCACGGGCCTCAGCAGCACGGGGGCCAGCGACGCGGATACCGGGTCGTTCCAGGCGGTGGAGCGCACGCCCAGCGGCTGGCGGGTCGGTGACGAGGAACTGCCCGACCTGACCAGCGCCATGGTGCTGGCCGACATCCTGAACGCCGAGCTGACCGCGGACGAGCAGGCCGAGCTGGACGCGGCGACGGCCACCGGCACACCACCCGTGCCACCGGCCCAGCCGCAGGACGCGGCCGGGCGGAACTCAGGCCTGATCGCGGGCGCACAGCCGCCCAGCGCACCGGCGCTCGACCACCCCGGCGAGCTACGTGGCCGCCGGGCCGCGCGCCGCGGCGCACACCGGGCGGGGCCGCGCGGCCGCGGCAGCGCGGACCTGGCCGAGGCGGAACAGCTCAAGGAGACCGTCGCGCAACTGGAGCGCGCGCTGACCGTCCGGGTCCGGGTCGAGCAGGCCATCGGCGTGCTGGCCGAACGGCACCGGATCCGGCCCCGCCAGGCGTTCGAGCTACTGCGGTCGGCGTCCCGTGCGCGCGGTCAGCGGATCATGGAAACCGCCAGCCAGGTGATCGCCAGCGCGACCAACCCGCTGCTCAGGCTGCCCGATGAGCTGGCCAAGCCACCGATGCCGCGCCGGATGCCCCGGCGCAGCCGCGGCGAAGCCTGACCGCAGCACGCAGCGCACCGCCCACCAGCCGCACGGCCAACCAGCACCAGTGGCGCCGCGCACCGGCCGGTTAACTGCCGAGCCGGTAGACCGAGACGCCGTCAGCCTGGTAGGCGAAGCGGAACCCGACCGCACGCAGGTACGGCAAGACGGCCGGGCTGGCGCCGCGCCAGTTCCAGACCAGCGCCCAGCCGACGTGCATCCGGCGGGCGTCGGCCCGGGCCGCGGCCAGCTCGGCGGCGGTACTGTGCCCACCCTGCTGCCGGGCGGCGAGCTGGGCGTAGAACGGGTGCCGCTTGATCCCGTTGATCGTCGGCAGCGGGACCCGGGATATGTAGCCCACGGACCGGGGGTGGCCGTCGGCGGTGGCCAGGACCTGCGCTTCCGGGTCGAACCCGAGGCCGTAGCCGTAGGTGCCGCCGCGGATGCCGAACGGCACGTCCACCACGATGGACCCGGAGTGGTCGGCGGCGATGGCATGGTCGACCGCGGGCAGCGCGGTGCGCATGGTGCCGATGTTCGCGTTGCCGGACCAGCCGGCCTCCAGCACGGCGAGCGCGGCCACGACGACGATGGCCGGGGCGAAGTGATATCGCAGCCAGTCAACCAGGGCCCCGGCGAGCAGCGCGGCGGGCAGGATGCCGAGCATCATCACCCGGTCCGGCTCGCGGAACCCGGACAGGCCGGGCACCTTGGCGAACCAGGTGAACGGCATGAGCCGGGACAGGTCCCGGCCGCCCAGCACCTCGGGCACCGGCGCGTAGATGTGCCCGCCGACCCGCAGCGCCGGGCCAAGGGCCAGCGCGGCACAGCCGAGCCAGAGCAGCGCCAGCAGCCAGGTGCCGCGCCGCCGCCAGGCGGCCAGCACGCCGAGCAGGGCCAGGATCGTGAGCACCAGGCCGAACGAGGGGATGCCGTCCTTGGTCGGCCCGGTGTACATGAACCCGAGGCCACCCAGCCCGAAGTGGCTGATCTGCGGGGACGGCGCCACTATGTCAGGCAGCCGGGCCGAGTACTTGATGTAAGCCTTGGCCAGGGTGGCCGGCGGGGAGGTGGCCCCGTCCGACCGCACCTGCTGCAAGATGGCGGCCAGCTGAGGGCTGGCCAGCACCACGGTGACCAGCCCAGCCAGCCCGATGGCCCGCAGCTTGGCCAGGGTGAACGGCGGCCAGAGCAGCCAGGCGAGCAGGGCCAGTGCGGTCACGATGAGGACCAGGACGGCGATTTCCTGGTCGGTGAGCACGGCCGCGGCGAGCACCACGCCGAGGATGACGGCTTGCCGCCAGCCGGGGCGGCGGGCCAGCCGGACCGCGGCCTCCAGCGCGATCGGGATGAACAGCTCACCGGCCGCCAGGTTCAGGTGATACCAGGACCGCCACACCAGCATCGAAGACAGGCCGAAAAACGCGCCCGCCGCGATCGCGCCGGTCTGCGAGGGCAGCCACAGCCGGGCCACCCGGTAAGCCGCGTAACACAGCAGCCCGGGCAGCGCGACCGACAGCAGGTTGTAGGACGCGCTCGGCCCGAACACCAGCGTGACCGGAGCCAGCAGCACCCCGGGCAGCGGCAGCAGCGCATGCAGCCCGAGCTGGCTGCCGACGGGCGCGGCGATGGCCCGGGTGAACCAGGGATTGCTCAGGTGGGCCAGCTGGTGCTCAACCCACCAGAACCCCCACACGTAGGAGCCGACATCCCGGGTGGCGGGCAGCTTCCCGTCCACCAGGTAGGCCGCCCGCGGCCAGCTGGCCGCGACCCCGGCGGCCAGGTAGCCGGCCAGCACGGCCAGGTGGACCAGGACCGGATGGCGCAGCAGGCCACCGGGCCGCCCACCACCGGGCTGCCGCCCACCGGGCCGCCCACCACCGGGCCCGGCCGGGCGGCGCTCAGCCGGGCCTGGCGCAGCCGACCCGGCGGCCGGGCGGTCACCCGCCGGGTCACCCGCACCGGCCGGGGCGAGCTGGTCATACCCGGCGCCGTCGGCTACGGTCTCGCCGTCAAGGTCAGGCGCTGGACCTGAGCCGACGCCGGGCTGGCCCTGCTGGCTCCCTCGATCCATCGCCGCCCCCTCAGCCGGGTCCCGCGGCCGAGTTAAGCCGGCCTTCCTGGACGGCTTGCTGGATCCAGGGGATGACTTCGTCGAGCATCTGGTCCAGGGTGGTGGTGGCCTCGTAGCCCAGCACCGCCTGGGCCTTGGACACATCGGGGACCCGCTTTTGCACGTCGTACTCATACGGGTCATCACAGGTCAGCCGCAGCGGCACATCCGGGCCCTTGATCTTGGACCAGATCACCCCGGCCAGCTCCGCCACACTCGTCAACTCCGCCGTCAACAAATTGAAGTCCTCATTCACCGCCGCCGGGTGCTCGAGGGTGGCCACGATCCCCCGCGCCAGATCCCCGCCATAGGTGTAATGCCGCACCTGGTTCCCCGCACCCAGGATGTGCAGCGGATCCTGGCCCTTGAGGACCTTCTGCACCAGATCCGGGACCACATGCGACATGGCCAGCCGCACATTGCCCGACAGCACCTCAACCTGCCCCAGCGCCCGGCCCTCACCCACCCCGACACAGTTGAACGGCCGCACGATCGTGTACGGCAGCTGATACTGATCCCACGCCGCCCGGGCGTAATACTCCACCGCCAGCTTCTGGAACCCGTACGACGACAGCGGCGGCGCGATCTTCCGCTCATCGCCTTCGGCTGAGGGCCAGTGCCCGGTGCTCTCATACACCATCGACGAGCTGACATAGGTCATCTTCTTCAGCGACCCCGCCTGGCGCGCCGCCAAAGCAGCGTCACAGCTGGCCGCCATGATCCGCTCATTCGTCGCCAGCAAGTCATAGGCGTAGGCGTGGAAGTAAGAGATCCCACCGATCATCGCCGCACCCGCAATGAAATGATCACACCCCTCCAGCAGCTCCGTCACCAGAGCCACATCGCGGGCGTCACCCTCCACGAACCGGTAATTCGGGTGCTCATCATAAGAGTGCTTGACCGGCCCATACTTCGAGAAGTTGTCCAGCCCGACCACACTGTGGCCGCCATCCAGCAGCTCCTGAACCACGTAGCCGCCGATGAAGCCAGCCGAGCCAGTGACTAGAACCTTAACCACGAACTACTCCTCGGGATTCGTCTTGGTGAGCGTGCTGAGCTTTGCCATCGTGACCTTGGGGCCGAACGCGAACCGGTACCAGTGCAGGTAGCTAGGGAGCCAGTGCACGACCTGGAAGCGGGAGTCGCCGAGGGTGCGGTCGAGCCAGATGGTGGGGATCTCGGCCACCGGCAGCCGCAGCCGGGTCGCCTTGACCGTCAGTTCCAGCCCGATCTCAAACCCGGTGCGCGAGTCGATGCCGACCTGGCGGACGAAATCGGTGGAATAGGCCTTGAAGCTGTTGGTCGCATCCCGGGTGCCCACGCGGGCCAGCACGTGCAGCGACTTGCCCGCCGTCCGCGACAGCATCCGCTTGAGCCGGGGCCCCCCGACCTGCTGCCCACCCGGCATATATCGCGACGCGGCGGCTACCACCACGCCGCGTTCGACCAGCCGGGCCAGCTCATCGATCTGCATCGGGTCATCAGAACCGTCAGCCATCGTCACCACCGTCACCGGCGACTTCGCCTCAGCAAACCCGAACCTGACCGCATTCGCCGGCCCTGGTCCATAGGTGTTCAGCACCCCCCGCACCCGCGAGTCCGCCAGCGCGGCCTTCTCGATATAGGGCACCGTGGTGTCTTCGGGCATGTCGTAGACGACCAGCACCTCACACGGCAGCGTCACCGCGCGCAGGATCCGGTCCAGGCAGGGCATGATCGCCTCGCCCTCGTTGTAGACCGGGATGACCACGCTCACGCCAGGCTTCATGACCGGCCTCCGCTCATATCCGGGTCCCCCGCCCGGTGATCCCCCACAGGTCAGCCACCGGCTTATCGGTCACCAGATCCCGGTACTCCGGGTGCGGCGCCGCGATCACCAGCACATCCGCCCGCTCCAGCACCTCATCCAGCGGGCTGAACCGGTCATCCTTGATGTAGGGGTCGGTGCACAGCGTCTCGTTGGCCTTGATCAGCAAGATCTTGCGCAGCTTGTAGGACAGGCTCTCCCGCGGGTCGTCGCTGCCGGCCTTGAACGCCATGCCCAGCACGCCGACGGTCAGCGAGCCCAGGTCGAACCGCTCCTCCAGCCGGGACACCACATACAGCGGCAGGCCCTCGTTGATCAGCATGGCCGAGTGCCCCAGCACGAACTTGTTCTGGTTGAACGCGGCCAGCTGCATCGTGTCCTTCAGCAGGCACGGCCCGGCCGCGAACCCCGCCCCGGGCATATCCGCCGCCCGCGGGTAGTCCTGCCGGATGGCCGAACGGATCCGCTCGAAATCGAGCCCATAGTCGTTCGACATCATCCAGAACTGGTTCGCGGTCGCGAATTTGATATATCGCCAAGTGTTGGTAAAAAGTTTGGCAAGTTCGGCCTCTTCGGGCTCGAGCCGGATGATCTCCTCAGTCAAGGTCCGGAAAAACTTCTCCGCCCGCTCCCCCGCCCGCGCCGTCCGCGCCCCGACAATCTGGGGCAGGTCGAACAGCTCGGTCATGGCATGGCCCTCGGCGATCCGCTCGGGGCAGAACGCCACGTCCACCTGCAGGCCACGCTTGGCCAGCATCCGCTCCGTCAGCGCCGTCACCGTCGGGTGCACCGTGCTGCGCAGGATCACCAGCTGCCCGTCCACCAGGTACTCCGCGCACCGCCCCAGCGCACCCGGCACCGCGCCCAGGTCCGGGTTCAGATGCTCATCTACCGGGGTCCCCACGACGACTATCAGCACCTCGGCCGTGCCCACCGCGGCCGGCTCTGTGGTCGCCTGCAGGCGGCCCGCGGTCACCGCGGCCCGCAGCGGCTCATCCGCCCCGTCCTCGGCGAACGGCATCCGGCCCTCATTCACCGTCGCCACCGCCGCCGCATTCAGGTCATACAGCCGCACCGACAGACCCCGCGAGGCCAGCGCCACGCCAAACGGCAGCCCAACCCGGCCACAGCCACCGATGATCACTACATCCACCGGGAAGCGATCTGCCGCCTCAGGCTCGGTACCCATGTCGCTCGTCCTCGCTCGTTCGTTACGGGATACGGTGATCAGCCAGCGTGGTGCACAAACCTGAAACGACGCGGCAGCTCCCAGCAGACCGGATATTAGAGCTAACCCGGATACGGGTGGAGCAAGTGGTCACCTTACCGGATGACCGGCTGTGGCCACGGCATAAGGTCCATGGTGGCGCTATTGGCCGGTTCGGTAACAAAGCAAATGGAGGTGCTGGTGCGCTACCTCACGGTGCTGGCCGGGGGGACGACCCTCCGTAAGCCCCCGCGAAGCGGTAGACCAGCACGCCGTCCGCGGCGTAGGCGGGCCGGAAGCCGGTCGTGCGCAGGTAGCTGAGCACCGCGGGGGCCGGGCTGCGGCCGTCCGGCCAGCGCCAGACGAGCACCCAGCCGATGCCCATCCGGCGTGCGTCGGCCCTGGCCGCGGCCAGTTCGGCCGGGGTGCTGGGCTGGCGCCGCTGGGCGGCCACCAGCCTGGCGTAGAACGGGTGCCGCTCGATCCCGTCGATGGCCGGCAGCGGCACCCGGGATATGTAGCCCACGGACCGCGGGTGGCCGTCGGCGGTGGCCAGCACCTGCGCGTCCGGGTCGAAGCCGCCGCCGTAGGCGTACGTGCCGCCGCGGATGCCGAACGGCACGTCGAGCACGATCGAGCCGGAGTGGTCGGCGGCGATCCGGCCGTCCACGGCGGGCAATGCGGTCGGCATCGCGCCGATGAGCACGTTGCCGGACCAGCCGGCCTCCAGCACGGCGAGCGCGGCCACGACGGTGATGGCCGGGGCGGCGTGCTGCCGCAGCCAGTCCACCGCCCCGCCGGCCAGCAGCGCGGCGGGCAGGATGCCGAGCATCATCATCCGGTCCGGCTCGCGGAACCCGGACAGGCCGGGCACCCGGGCGAACCAGGTGAACGGCATCACCCCGGACACCCGCCAGTTCCCCACCCGTTGCGGCACTGGAATCAGCAGGTGCGGCCCGACCCGCAGCACCGGGCCGAGCGCCAGCGCGGCACAGGCTATCCAGCAGAACGCCAGCAGCCGGCCACTCGGGCGGCGCCACTGCGCGGCCGCCCCGGCCACGGCGAGAAGGCTGAGCAGCAGGCCGAACGTCGGGATGCCGTCGCCCAGTGGCCCGTGGAAGACGAACCCGAGGTGGCCGAGCCCGAAGTCGGAAGTTCGCGGTGAGGGCGCCAGCATGTCCGGCAGCGACGCCGAGTACCCGCGGTAGGAGGCCTGCAGGCTGCCCGGGGGTGAGGTCATGCCGCCGGACCCGGCCTGCTGCATGATGGCGATCAGCTGCGGGCTGGCCAGCACCAGGGCCACCGCTCCGGCCAGCGCGGCTAGGCACAGCTTGGCCAGCAGGTCCGTACGGCTCTGCCGCCGGGCCAGCCAGGGCAGCAGGGCCAGTGCGGTCACGATGAGGACCAGGACGGCGATTTCCTGGTCGGTGAGCACGGCCGCGGCGAGCACCACGCCGAGGATGACGGCTTGCCGCCAGCCGGGGCGGCGGGCCAGCCGGACCGCGGCCTCCAGCGCGATCGGGATGAACAGCTCACCGGCCGCCAGGTTCAGGTGATACCAGGACCGCCACACCAGCATCGAAGACAGGCCGAAAAACGCGCCCGCCGCGATCGCGCCGGTCTGCGAGGGCAGCCACAGCCGGGCCACCCGGTAAGCCGCGTAACACAGCAGCCCGGGCAGCGCGACCGACAGCAGGTTGTAGGACGCGCTCGGCCCGAACACCAGCGTGACCGGAGCCAGCAGCAGGGTTGGCAGTGGCAGCAGCGCGTGCAGGCCCAGCTGCGCGCCGACCGGGGCGGCGATGGCCCGGGTGAACCACGGGTTGCCGAGCTGGGTGAGCTGGTGGGCCACCCACCAGAAGTCCCAGACGTAGGAGCCGGCGTCCCGGGTGGCGGGCAGCTTCCCGTCCACTAGGTAGGCCGCCCGCGGCCAGCTGGCCGCGACCCCGGCGGCCAGGTAGCCGGCCAGCACGGCCAGGTGCACGATGACCGGGCGCCGGGACGAGCGGGCTGGCCCAGCCGCCGTGGGCGCCTGGGGGCGACTCGCTACCGCCGACAGCTGCACTGTCTCTTCTGTCTACAACCGGCAGGCCTGACAACCGCCCCTCGCGGACCGCCTGTTCGATCCAGGGGATGACTTCGTCGAGCATCTGGTCCAGGGTGGTGGTGGCCTCGTAGCCCAGCACCGCCTGGGCCTTGGACACATCGGGGACCCGCTTTTGCACGTCGTACTCATACGGGTCATCACAGGTCAGCCGCAGCGGCACATCCGGGCCCTTGATCTTGGACCAGATCACCCCGGCCAGCTCCGCCACACTCGTCAACTCCGCCGTCAACAAATTGAAGTCCTCATTCACCGCCGCCGGGTGCTCGAGGGTGGCCACGATCCCCCGCGCCAGATCCCCGCCATAGGTGTAATGCCGCACCTGGTTACCCGCACCCAGGATGTGCAGCGGATCCTGGCCCTTGAGGACCTTCTGCACCAGATCCGGGACCACATGCGACATGGCCAGCCGCACATTGCCCGACAGCACCTCAACCTGCCCCAGCGCCCGGCCCTCACCCACCCCGACACAGTTGAACGGCCGCACGATCGTGTACGGCAGCTGATACTGATCCCACGCCGCCCGGGCGTAATACTCCACCGCCAGCTTCTGGAACCCATACGACGACAGCGGCGGCGCGATCTTCCGCTCATCGCCTTCGGCTGAGGGCCAGTGCCCGGTGCTCTCATACACCATCGACGAGCTGACATAGGTCATCTTCTTCAGCGACCCCGCCTGGCGCGCCGCCAAAGCAGCATCACAGCTGGCCGCCATGATCCGCTCATTCGTCGCCAGCAAGTCATAGGCGTAGGCGTGGAAGTAAGAGATCCCACCGATCATCGCCGCACCCGCAATGAAATGATCACACCCGTCCAGCAGCTCCGTCACCAGGCCACGTCGCGGGCGTCACCCTTCACGAAGCGGTAGCTGGGTGGTCGTCGTAAGCAGTGCTTGACCGGCCCATACTTCGAGAAGTTGTCCAGGCCGACCACACTGTGGCCGCCATCGAGCAGCTGCTGCACGACGTAGCCGCCGATGAAGCCAGCCGAGCCAGTGACCAAGACCTTAACCACGAACCGCTCTCCTCCTGTGCCGGGGTTTTCTGGGGAGTTCAGTCTTCCGTAGCCGGTCCGCTACGCGCTGCTAGTCCGGGCAGGCTGACCTTGGGGCCGAACGCGAACCGGTACCAGTGCAGGTATCCGGGGAGCCAGTGCACGAGGTCGAAGCGGGACTCGCCGAGCGTGCGGTCGAGCCAGATGGTGGGGATCTCGGCCACCGGCAGCCGCAGCCGGGTGGCCTTGACCGTCAGTTCCAGCCCGATCTCAAACCCGGACCGGGAGTCGATGCCGACCTGGCGGACGAAATCGGTGGAATAGGCCTTGAAGCTGTTGGTCGCATCCCGGGTGCCCACGCGCGCCAGCACGTGCAGGGACTTGCCCGCGGTGCGGGACAGGGCCCGCTTGAGCCTCGGCCCGCCGACCTGCTGCCCGCCGGGCATGTACCGGGACGCGGCGGCCACCACGACGCCCCGTTCGACCAGCCGGGCCAGCTCATCGATCTGCATCGGGTCATCAGACTGCCATCGGCCATCGTCACCACCGTCACCGGCGACTTCGCCTCAGCGAACCCGTAACCGGATCGCGTTCGCCGGGCCGCGCCCGTAGGTATTCAGCACGCCGCGAACCCGGGAGTCGGCCAGGCTGGCCTTTTCTATGTAGGGCACCGTGGTGTCTTCGGGCATGTCATAGACGACCAGCACCTCACACGGCAGCGTCACGGCCTGCAGGATCCGGTCCAGGCAGGGCATGATCGCCTCGCCCTCGTTGTAGACCGGGATGACCACGCTCACGCCAGGCTTCATGACCGGCCTCCGCTCATATCCGGGTTCCCCGCCCGGTGATCCCCCAGAGATCAGCCACCGGCTTATCGGTGGCCAGGTCGCGGTACTCGGGATGCGGCGTCCCGATGACCAGCAGATCGGCGCGGGCCAGCACTTCGTCCAGCGGCGTGAACCGGTCATCCTTGATGTACGGATCGGTGCACAGCGTCTCGTGCGCTTTCAGCAGCAGGATCTTGCGGAGCTTGTAGGACAGGCTCTCCCGCGGGTCGTCGCTGCCGGCCTTGAACGCCATGCCCAGTACGCCGACGGTCAGCGACGGCAGGTCGAACTGCTCTTCGAGCCGGGACACCAGGTACAGCGGCAGGCCTTCGTTTATCAGCATGGCGGAATGGCCCAGCACGAACTTGTTCTGGTTGAACGCGGCCAGCTGCATCGTGTCCTTCAGCAGGCACGGCCCGGCGGCGAACCCCGCCCCGGGCATATCCGCCGCCCGCGGATAGTCCTGCCGGATGGCCGAACGGATCCGCTCGAAATCGAGCCCATAGTCGTTCGACATCATCCAGAACTGATTCGCCGTCGCGAATTTGATATAACGCCAAGTGTTGGTAAAAAGTTTCGCCAGCTCCGCCTCTTCGGGCTCCAGCCGGATGATCTCCTCAGTCAAGGTCCGGAAAAACTTCTCCGCCCGCTCTCCCGCCCGCGCCGTCCTCGCCCCGACAATCTGGGGCAGGTCGAACAGTTCGGTCATGGCATGGCCCTCGGCGATCCGCTCGGGGCAGAACGCCACATCCACCTGCAGGCCACGCTTGGCCAGCATCCGCTCCGTCAGCGCCGTCACCGTCGGGTGCACCGTGCTGCGCAGGATCACCAGCTGGCCGTCCACCAGGTACTCCGCACAGCGGCCCAGTGCGCCAGGGACCGCGCCCAGGTCCGGGTTCAGATGCTCGTCCACCGGCGTGCCCACCACGACTATCAGCACCTCAGCCGTGCCTACTACGGCCGGATCGGCGGTGGCCCGCAGGCTCCCCTCGGCCACGGCTACCGCCAGTGGCTCGTCCGCCCCGTCCTCGGTGAACGGCATCCGGCCCTCGTTCACCGTGGCCACGGCGGCGGCGTTCAGGTCGTAGAGCCGGACCGACAGCCCACGGGAGGCGAGGGCCACGCCGAACGGCAGCCCAACCCGGCCACAGCCACCGATGATCACCACATCGGCGTCGAACACAGGAGACCCCGCTTGCCCTGCAACCATGTTTCCTCGCTCAGGTCCGATAACATCCCGGAGGACGCACCCCCGCATCCGACGCTGGCTACGGGTGGAGCAAATGGCAACAGCACCCAGTTTCCGGTGTCGGCAAGATACCGCACACTGGGCAGCACAACCTAATTGCTAAACTATTACGCAATCGCAATACCTGATTTTGGTAAATCCCGCGCAAAGGGGACTTTGTGCGCCGGGACTGGCTAGCCGGCCGCCTGGGCCGGGAGCGAAACACCGGAGTGTGCCCACGGCCGGGTGAAGCCAACCACGGTGCCATCTCCGGCCGCAGCAGCTGGTGTGCCGAACTGCGAGATCCGGATCGGGAAGCCGGTCGCGTACGCCTCGATCATCGTGTTCTTGCCGATGACCAGCCCGACATGGCCGGGCGAGGTAGGCGTCCCGTCCGAGCCCGCGAAGAACACCAGGTCCCCCGGCTCCACCTGGCTGGCCGAGATCCGCGGCCCCCAGGACCACTGCTCCTCCGAGGTGCGCGGAATGTTGATGCCCGCGGCCCGGTAGGCCATCATCACCAGCCCGGAGCAGTCGAACGCATCCGGCCCGGTGCCGCCCCATAGGTAGGGCTTGCCCAACTGCATCCGGGCGTAGCTGATCACGGCGGACACTGTCTGGTTCGGCACCTGACCGGTCTGCACGCTGGTCAGGCACTCCGGCGCACTCACCGTGGTCGCATTGCTCACCGTGTAGCCGCCGCGGCTGTAAATGGCGGCCCAGTTCAGCACGGCCTGGACGTAAGACTGGAGATGGTTGTAGGCGAAGATGGCCACACCGGCGTCGCTCTGCACGCCGTGGGCGACCAGGTACTTGGCCGCCCCGGCGATGGCGTCCGCGGGGTCGTACACGTTGTTGACGCCGTCGCCGTCCTCGTCGGTCCCGACGCCCACCTTCTCACTGGCCGGGTGGATCGGAGTGCCGCCCCAGGTGTTGCCGGACGCGCCGCCGATGCCGATCTGCATCGGGCCCGCGGCGCCGAAACCGTTCTGCCCGGAATGCACGCCGGGCAGGTTGGACTGGCCGTCGTCGCTTTCCACCTTGCCAATCCCGGCCAGGATGACCCAGGGCACCCCGTACTGCTGCCCGACCTTCTGGAACAGCGCCAGGTAGTTGGCGGGGATCGAATTGTGCGCGGCGGTGGTGGCCACCGGCTGGCCGGTCTTGGTGCTGGCCGGGCTGGGGCAGCCGACCCCGGAGGCGAACAGCATGGCCCCGCCGCCGATCATCGCCATCGGCACCACCGCCACCGCGGTGACCAGTAGCGCGGCCGAGCACGATGGCCACCAGCGCGGCCACCCGTCCCCGGCTGACGGTCACATGCCAGTTCACGTATTGCCCGCCTGGGCTGGCTCGATGTCATTGACCAGCCAGGTGCCCGCGTTGTTGACCACGGTGACGGCCCACTGCGCGCTGGTCTGGCTGGTGCCCTGGCTGGTGTGCAGCCGCTGGTTGATGGTGACCACGAAGATGAGGCTGGACGCGCCGAAGCTGCGTAGCGAGTTGATCACCGCCTGCGCGGTGGACACCTGCCGCTGCTTGGCCCGCTGGCTGGCCACGCCGGGCGTGCTGTAGCCGCGGGCCAGGCTGCTGGTCAGCTCGCTGGTGGCCAGGTTGCGCATCGGGGCCACGTACGCGGTGGCGCTCTCCCGGTAGGAGAACGTGTCGTAGGCCGCGCCGAACGCCTGGGTCACGCCGGCCGCCTTGGCCAGGTCGGCCTGGCTGAACGGGAGCCAGGCATAGATGTTGGGCGCGGACGGGGCGGGCGAGCTGGCCGGTGCGGTGGAACTGGACGGAGGGCTGGACGGGACCGGTGCCGCGCTGCCGGACCGGCGCGCGGACGGGGTGGGCGGCGCCGGGTTGCCGTGCGAACCCTCTCCCAGGGCGGACCGGACGCCGGGGATGAACAGGTAGGCACCGGTCCCGCCGAGCAGCACGACGATGACCAGGAAGGCCAGCACCCGCTGGCGCGGGGACAAATCCATCGCGGCCAGCTACTTCTTCCGGCGCACCGGGCGCAGCCAGAACGGGCCGGGCGGGCTGCCTTCGGCGGCGCCGTTGCCGCGCTCCTCCGGCAGCTCGGCCCCGGGCTGACTGCCGCTGGAGCCGGTGGGCTTGGTGCGCGGCGGCGGCCCGCTCCGGCCCGGCCCGCGGGCCGGGCTGGGGCTGCGCGCCGGGCTGCCCGCCGAGCCTGCCCCCGCGCCGCTGGCCGGACCCTGGCTACGCTGCGGTGAGCCACTGCGGGACGGAGCGCCGAACCAGGGCGGTGCCGCGCCGGACGGCTGGGCGGGCGGCGGGGCCGCACCGCCGGACGATCGGGCCGGGCTGCCTGACGAGCGGGCTGGGCTGCCAGACGACCGGGCTGGACTGCTGGACGGCGGCGGGGCATCGGCCGGCGGGCGCGGTGCCACTCCGGGCCAGCGCTGCCGGGTCGAGGCCTGCGGCGATGCCGCGGCCGGCCGGGCCGACCCGCTGCTGCCTGTGCTACTGGCAGCGGCCGGCGGGCTGGCCGGCGACCCGGCTGGCCCGCTGGCCCGGGTGCGGCCCGTACCGGTGTCACTGGCGCCGGACCGGGACCAGCCCGAGGCCGGGCGCGCGCCGGTGCCGTCCCGGCCGGGCAGGTCGAGCGGCGGTGCCGCGGCTGGGGTCGGGTCGGTGCCTGGGGTAGCCCGGGCACGGCCCCGGGAGGAGAGGCTGGCCCGGGCCGAGGCGCTCTGGTAGGCCTCATCGGGCTGAGCCTCGCCCGCGCCCGGCTGATCGGTGGCCGGCCCGCCCTCACCGGACCCGGCGGCCGCGCCGGCCGCCGCCCCGGCCGCGGCACCAGCGCCACCCGCCACCGCGACCTGGGCGGCCACGCCAGCCGCCTGGCCCGGGTTGCGCCGGGCCCAGCGCGCGGCCCGGTAGGCCGCGAACCCGGGCACGCCCACCGTGGCCGCATCCACCGAGTTCTGCCGGGCCGTGTTGCCCGCGCGGCGTAGCTCGGTGTCGCTCCGCTCCCGCGATCCGACCATGCCGTAGCCGACGGCCGAGAACAGGTGCACGAACGGCTTGCGGTAGATGAATACGGCCACCGTGACCAGGGCGATCATCAGGATCTTCAGCGCCCAGGGCAGCGTGGCGTCACTGGTGCCCATGATCAGCGAGTAGGCGTACAGCAGCACGCTCAGCACCAGCGCGATCGCCGCCTGCTTCAGCAGCACGCCGATCAGCATCTCGAACCAGCGCAGCGCGACCACCCGGCCGAAGCCGGGATGGGTGCCCACGATCAGGAAGAACGGCCCGGCCACCAGCAACAGCAGGAAGCCCAGCTTCAGAATGATCAAGGTGATCGCGATCAGCAGCACCAGCACGCCCGCGACCAGCGCGGCGAACAGCGCCGCGAACGCGATCTCCAGCCGGGTCGGATACTGGTTGCCCTGGAACAGCGAGTAGACAGCCGGGTCGTTCTGCTTGATGGCGGCGGCGATGCCCGCGTAGGTGTTCTCCTTGGCCGTGATCAGCGACGGAGTGGGGTTCTCGTTGCTCGCGATGGCCTGGGCCCAGAGCAGCTGGCGGCCGTACTGGTTGACCACGGTGGGCTTGGCGCCCTTGCCGGTGGTGTACACGGTGGTGCCGAACTCCCCGTCCAGCCACGGCTTGCAGACCAGCACGGTCCACAGCTCGTTGGCGTTCTGGTCCACGATCGACGAGCCGCCGGTGTAGCTGAAGCTGGCCGTCTTAACCTGCGGGTCGTTGCCGTTGACCGGCACACAGTTGGTTTGCGCCGGGGCAGGCAGCCCGGCGAACGCGACGTTCAGCGTCTGGGTGATGCCGTCGGACACGGTCTTGCCCATCCCGGTGAAGTCGCCCGGGCGGGCGATCAGCCAGATCGCGGCGGTGCACGCGATGACCATCCAGATGGTGCCCTCGATGGTCCGGGTAGCCCGCTTCCGGATCAGGCCCTGCCAGGCCAGCCAGAGCGCGCCCAGGATGACCACCGGGGCCAGGTACGGGAAGTAGATCGCGTTGCCCAGGCTGGTGATCAGCCGGTCCACCGAGTTGGTCAGCCAGGACAGGATGCCCTCGCCCGCCGCCGACTGGTACACGGTGATGGTGACCCGGTCCAGCGCCTTGGCCGCGTCGAACACCATCCCGGCCACACTGTTCCCGATCAGCGAGGTCATGTCCGAGCACTGCATGTCGTAGGCGTTCCAGGACTGGCCGGCCATGCCGTAGCTCTCGTACAGCGTGGGCGCCGGCTTGCCGCCGGTGGCGGGCGGCTTGATCAGCGAGTCGATGCCGCCGTTGGCCGGTTCCGGGGCCGGTACCGCCGGCTGGCAGATGTTGTTCAGGTCGCCGATGATGCCGCTTGAGCCTGCGTTGCAGAAGCCGAGCAGGCCGCCGATGTCGCCGATGCCGGGCACGCCGCAGATCCCGCCGGGCCCGGCCGGCTGGGTGGCCGCCGTCGGCTGCGCGGTGTGCGCCGGGGCCGCGGTGGCGGCCCGGTCGGTCAGGCTGGCGTGCTGCGCGTGGCTAGCAGGAGAGGCGATGGCCCCGACGGCGGCCTGGGCGATGGCCGGCGACCCCAGCACGCCCGCGACGACTACGGCGATGATGACGCCGGGGACCGTCAGCACTCTGCGGGCACGCGTGGCGGCCCGGCGGAAGAGTCTGGCCATCATGGGCTCCTGAAGCCTGGGGGGCAAAGGCTGGGACAGGCATGGTGTTATTCCGCCGGCTACTGGGCCGGCTCGACGGGCTCGGCCGCGCCTAACAGGCCGCTGTCAGGGTCGCTGTCCGGTGGCACGGTCTGCTTCTCGGCGGGCCGGGCACGCGTGGGGTTGGTGTCCAGCCATTGCCGTACTTCCTCGGAGATCAGGTCGATGCCGATACGGCCCACCCTACCCTCCAAATCACGGAAAATGCACTCGCCATTGCCGAGCCCCCGCAGCACGGCCTTGTGGTCTTCCGACGCTTCCACGCCCAGCAGGGCCATCACGTTGACCACCTCGACGCGTTCTGAGGACCGGAACGCGAACACGCTGGACAGGCAGTTCGTCACCTGCTCGTTGAGCAGGTCTCCCGCGTTCTGCGAGACCAGGATCAGCGAGGTGTTGCGCGACCGGCCCATCCGGGACACCTCAGGGACCAGCTTCGCGCCCTGCGGCGTCGCCGTGATGGCCCACGCTTCATCCAGGAAGATAGCTTTCGGCAGCCGCCGGTCGAGGGCGTTCAGCAGTCTGCGGGCGAACTGGGAGACCAGGTAGAGCAGGGCTACGGATAGGCGCTGCTCATAGGAGTAGTCTTCGCGGCCCGCCGCGGAATCCGGCAAGGTGAGGCCGGCCAGCGTGAACACCGTGGTCCAGCCGGCCGTGTCGATCTGCTGGCCGCCGGAGGGGGCGAAGCACAGCCGGGCCAGCCGCATCTCGGACATGCCCCGCAGCACCGCGCCGAGGTTCTTCGACGCCGGGTCGGACGACTCCTCCAGGTGCCGGATGACCTTGCCCAGGCTGGGCCGCTCCCGCCCGGCCACGCTGGCCACCGCCTGGATCATCGCGCTCTCCCGCTCCTCGCTCATCCGCGGCAGCAGCAGGCGCAGCGTCTCGGTGGCCATGGTCCGCTTCTCGGCCAGGTCGTCGCCGAACGAGAACGGGTCAAGCAGCCCGGGCGCGGCCGCGCCGAGCGGCAGCACCCGCGCCTTCCGGCCCCGCTTGGCCAGCAGGTTAACCAGCGGCTCCGCGTCCCCCTTGGGGTCGATCACCGCGACCGTCACGCCGCGCAGCGCGCACTGCAGGATGAGCAGCAGGGCCAGCGTGGTCTTCCCGCCGCCCGGCTCGCCGGTGATGGCGATGGCCGTGGGCCGGTTCAGCGCCGCGGCCAGCAGCGGGTCGAAGTGCACCACCGACCGGGCCCGGCCCAGCGTCTCGCCGATGTACGGGCCGACCCAGCCCTGCTCGTTGCGGGGCCGGTCGCCCAGGCCCACGGTCGCGGTCGGCACCCCGCCCGCGATCGTGTACAGCGGCTGGCGCTGCACGTAGGAACTCAGCCGGACCCGGTCCCCGGGCAGCGACTCGCGCAGCAGCGAGAACTGGTCGCCGGTGGAGTTCACCACGTCGATGCCCATGTCCCGGTAGTGCTCCACCACCGCCTCGACCCGGCGCTCGCACAGCTCGCGGGTCGCCGCGGTGACCATCAGCCGGTGCCAGCCGTAGACGAACGGCAGCCGTTCCTTGGTGATGCCGTGCTCCAGCATCCGGGCCGCCACGATCTGCTCGGCCAGGGCCAGCGGCGCGTCCACGCCGGCTTCCCGGATATGCGCGTCCATGTCCCGGGCGTGCGCCAGCCTGCGCCCCACGTCCTTGCTCGCCTTGGCCGGCGGGATCAGCCGCATCCGCGAGCTGATCTCCACCGGGAACGGCAGCGAGTCGGCGAAGTGCAGCCACGGCTCGCCGTCCGGGAAGCTCATCACGTCCGGGAACCGGGAGAAGGACAGGAACGCCGCGAAAGACTCCCCCGCCGAGTGCTCCAGGCCGAGGATGGAACGGCCGTTATGCACCTGGCCCTCGTACAGCGCCTCGATCTCGCCCGGTCCCCAGCGGCGGCGGCGCACGGCCGACGGCCGCGGGTCACCCGAGGCGCCCATCAGCGTGTGCCGGACCAGCCAGGCGATCTCGTCACTGCTGGCGTGCTCGGCGGCCAGCGCGCTGGCCGACAGCGCCCGGCCGAGCCGCTCGGCGTGGTCGGTCCACCGGTTGATCTCGGTGTTGGACAGCGCCTCGTCGTTCAGGCCCATGGTCTGCTCGCCGGCCCGGTAGGCGTTCAGGAACTGGGCGAACACGCCGCCAGACAGCTGGGCGCCCATGCTCCGCTGGCCGAGCCGGACGCCCAGGTAGACCTCCTTGGTCCAGAAGTCCTTGGCCCACACGTGCCGGTACATCTCGTCCAGGTAGCCGCGCCAGCCCGGGCCGCCGTCCGAGGTCTCGTCCAGCTGGGCGGCCCACTCCGCGGCCGGGTAGGAGCGGTGCACGGTGCGCAGGTGCACCTCGGCGTCCGGCATCCGGATCGCGGCCAGGGCTACGGTGATGTTGGTGGCCAGGGCCTCACGGTCGGCCGGGGTGATGAACTCATACGGCTGGGTGGGCAGCCGGTAGTACGCCCAGGCGTGCGTCTCAGTGAGCAGGATCCGGTCGTCGAAATAGCGCAGACTGAGCCGCGACCGGCCCCGGGTGCGTGAGCTCATGTGGCCGCTCCGTGCGGCCGGGCCGGTTCTACCGCGAGCGCCGAGACGAGCACCCCGGACAGCGCGGTGTACGCGTGCTGCACCGGCGGTCTGAGCTGCCCGAACCGGGATGCGCCGCCGGTGTCCTGCTCGTGCCGTGGGGCGCCGAGGTGGTCGTCCCAGGGCACCCGGACGGTCGCCCGGCACCGGCCGCGGACCACGAGTTCGGCCTGCTCGACATGGTCCATGCTGCGCTTGCTCACCCCGTTGATGACCGCGATCGCGTCCGTGACCAGATCGCTGTAGCCATGCCCGTCCAGCCATTCCATCGTCATCGTCACCGCCCGGGCCGCGTCCGCGCTGGCCGGGGCGACCAGCACGAGCTGGTCGGCGGCGACCAGCACCCGGGCCACCGCGGTGGCCCCCGGGTCGGCCAGGGTGAGCGGGTACCGGCTGGCCAGGATCCGGATCAGCCTGGCGTACTCCGCGTCGGTCAGGTCCGCCCGCCCGTCGCCGATGGAGTCGTGCGCGATCAGGTCCAGCTGGCCCGGGTTCCCTGGGCCAGCGGACTGCTCGCTGGTCAGCAGGCCGCGCGCGGTGGCGGCCGGGCGGCTGTCCGCCAGCTCGGTCAGTGCGGTCTGGCCGGGGTTGAGGTCCAGCGCGGCTACTGGTTCGGTGCGCAGGCTGGCCAGCACCTCGGCCAGCATCAGCGTGGTCACGGTCTGCCCGGCGCCGACCGTGCAGCCGAGCACCACGATCAGCCGGGGCCCGTGGATCGGCAGCAGCACCCGGGCCCGGTCCCGGCGCTCCATGTCCGGCCGGCCCGGCCCCTGCCCGCCCGGCACCACCCGGACGTGCTCCCGCCAGCTGATCCCGCCACGCAACTGCCCGGGAGCGCCGAGGGCGCGCTCGACGGCGGCCGGCCGGGCGCCGCTGCCGCTCCGGACCACCACGACCGGCGGGGCAGGCGGGCTGGGCGCCGCTGGTTCTGGCTCAGCTGGCCCGGCCGGTTCAGCCAGCTCGGCGGGCTCAGCCAGCTCGGCGAGCTCAGCCGGTTCGGCCGGTTCAGCCGGTTCGGCCGGCTCGGCCGGCTCGGCCGGCTCGGCCAGCTCGGCCAGCTCGGCCGGTTCGGCCGGCTCGGCCAGCACGGCGGGCTCGGCCAGCACGGCGGGCTCGGCCAGCTCGGCCGGTTCGGCCGGTTCGGCGGCCGACGAGGCTGGCTCGGCCGATGGGGCTGGTGCCGCGGCCGGCGTGGCGGACTCGGTGGCCGGTGCGTCCGGGAGGGCCGTGGCTGCCTCGGGTGTGCTGAACGCCGTGGGCCCGGCTGGACCCGCGCCATCAGCTGGTCCCGGCCGTGGCCAGTGCCGCGCCGTCCGGCCGTCCCGCGCCGTCGGCCGGTGCCGCGCCGTCGGCCTGTGCCAAGGCCCCGGCCGGTGCTTCGGCCTGTGCCGTGGCCTGCGCTTGCGCCGCAGCCTGCGGTGGTGCGGTGGCCTGCGGTGGGGCGGTGGTCTGTGCTGGGGCTTGGGCTGGTGCCGTGGCCGATGCCGATGCCGATGCCGATGCCCGCGCTCGCGCCGCGGCCAGCGCGGCTGCCTCCGCCGCGGCCTGCGCGGCCGCCCACGGAGCCTCCGCGCGTGCCTCAGCCGTCGGCTGAGCAACCGACCCGGCTGGGGCGTGCGCCGCCCCTGGCGCTGCGCCGGCTGTCTCGGCTGGGCAGGCGGGATGGCCTCGGCCGGAGCCTGCGTGGCGGTCCCGACTGCCGACTGGGCAGCAACCCGCTCGGAAACCGGCCCGGCCGGGGTGGGCGCTAGGCCGGCTGTCTCGGCTGGGGCCGGCGGGATGGCCTCGGCTGGCGCCTGCGTGGCCGCCGCGGCTTGGCTGGGGGCCGGCTCCGGCGCGGCATGCCGGTGCGGCGGGGCGCGCCGCTCATCGTGCGCGATCTCGGGCGGCCCGGTCAGCGGCCTCGCCGTGGCCTCGGCCTGGGCAGGCCCAGCGGATTCGGCCGGGGCGGGCTGGCCGACCAGGAACCCCGGCGCGGCCGGGTCAGGCTCAGCCACCAGCCCGGACGGCCGGGCCGGGTCAGGCTCGGCCACCGGTCCGGACGGCCGGGCCGGTTCAGCCGGGCTGGCGGGAGCGCCCGGTCCGGCCAGTTCGGCCGGCTCTGGCGGCGCGGGCCTGGCTGCCGGGACGACCGCTGGCAGCGGTACCGGCAGGCCAGGCTGATCGGCGTTGCCAGGCCAACGCGGCCGGTGCGCCGGGGCCGCGTGCTGGGAAGCCTCGGCCGGGCTGTCCGGCCTGGCTTGAGCAGGCGGCGCGGCTGGTGGCAGCTGCCCGGTCTCCGGGACGGGCGGGGCCAGCGAGACCGGCTGTACCACCGGGACCGATGGGTTCACCGGGGGCCGGCGGGGCTGTCGGGACGCTTGCGCTCCCTGGGTCACCTGCGCCAGCCGGGGCGCCTGCCGGGGTCCCCCAGTCAGGCCGGACGGCTGGCTCGGGCGGGGCAGCCGGGCTATCCGTTGCGGGCTGCCCGAATGCGACGGGCCGGGCCAGTGGGGCCGGCGGCAGGCCAGGCGCCTGGGCCGGCACCGGCCGGCCCGGAACCGGTCCTCGCGGGCCCGGCACCCGCGACGGCACGGCGGGTCGTGCTGGCATCGGCCGCCCGGCCCGGCCAGGCCGGGCCACCGGCCGCGCCGGGGCAGCAGCCCGGGCCGGGGCTTGGGTGGCGGCCGCGCGCCGGGGGGCCGGGGCGCGGGCCGGGGTGGCGGCAGGCGCGGGCCGGGCCCGGGCAGGCGCGGGCCGCTTGGCCGGTGCCGGGGCGGGCGCCTCGGCCGGCTTCTCCGTTGCCGCCCGGCGCCAGACCCGGCCGACGACGACGATCTCGTCCTTCTCCGCCAGCGGGCTCATCCGGCACCAGGTGGCCGGCTCGCCCAGGTACCGCACCTGGGAAATGACCAGTTCAGGCAGCCGTTTGCTCTCCAGCACAGGCCGGGTAGCCAGCCAGGTGAGCACGCCAGGGGGCAGCACATACAGCCAGAACAGCGTGTGGCTGAACGGCAGGCCGAGCACCGTGAGGATGATCACGTAGGGCACGGTGATCGCGGCGAAAACGGCGATCTGGCCGATCGGTACCGGCATAGGCAGCCTGAAGTCGTACAGCTTGTACAGCCGTTTCTCGATCCGCCAGATGCTGGTATAGGTGGGCAGATCCACCAGGTGCTCTCCTTCCGGCCGGGGCGGAGATCAGTGGACGCCGAGCGCGTTCGCGATGCCCTTGGCGAGGGTCTGCACGATGCTTGGCGTGTAGAAGATCACCGCGATCGCCACGGCGAGCACGAGGAACTGCACGAAGCGGATGATTTCCCTGGTGAACAAGAAGAACAAGGCCACGATGCCGACGATGCCGAGGAACAGCGGCCCGAATAGCCCCTGTAGGTAGCTGACCAGACCCGAGGTGCTCAGCGACGACGGGGCCGCGACGATAAGCGATTGGAACGACATCGGTCTACTCCGGGTTATGGGGGTTCACGCCTGGCCGGGCGGTGGCGTGTGGCCATCGAAGTCGGGTCATGGCGACTCCGGCAGCGCGGTGGACGTGCTGATGTCACTCACGTACCAGGTGCCGTTGTTCTGTACCACCGTCATCGCGTAGCTCATCTGCAGCTGAGCCGGAGGAGCCTTGGTGACCTGACCGTTTGTGCCTCGGTCCGGAACACTCCAGACGACCGTGGCAATGATATGGCGGGTGTTGCCTCCGTTGGGCACGGTGAGGCTGGTGATGGAGTGGAAGGTTACCGCTCCGTTGAGCCCGGTGACCGAGCTGCCGCTGGCCAGGAACCTGCCCAGCGTCACCTGGTTACCGCTGGCGTAGGCCTGGAAGAACTCCGGCAGCTGGTTCATCAGGGTGGCCTGCAGCGCCGAGTCGGTGCTGGGGGGCGTGGCCGAGGGCAGACTGGCCCGCGCCGGGGCGGGCAGCCAGGCGGGCGAGCCCGAGACGACTAGCTGGCCGGAGGACGCGTAGATCGGCACACCCAGCTGCATCAGCTGCCCGTTGACCCGGGCCAGCAGTGTCACCACCGCGTGGTGCGCATCCCGTACGTCCGTGCTCGCCACGGCGGCGGACTGCAATTGTGATGTACCAGTTCCATTCCAGCCCAGTTGTGGATCTGAACCAGAGGGCAGAAAGGTACTTAGTTCACTAGCTCTCTGCGTGGCATCACCCGGGCTGTAATTCAAGTACACCTGACCAAACTGCAAGGCGTACGCGTCCGCGAGAGTAACCGGGAACGACGAAGCCGGACTACCCGAAGTAGTAGGCGTTGCTGGGGTGCCCGATTGCGTTTCACCGGTCACGATCGCCTGCACCCCGCGAAAGCCGATCAGCAGCAAGACTGCCCAGGCGATGCCCCGGAACAGCCAGATCAGCCAGCGTCCGCCAGCGCCTCGCCAGGGCCGGGTGGGACGGCTGCGACCGATTGCGTCTGGTTGTGTGTACTCGGTCCCCGCTTCGTAGCCCAGGTCGTGCTCGACCGAATGCGGACTGCGTTCAGCGGTTGACCGGCGAACCATCGCACCTCCGCTCGCTCCTGCGCACGCGCAGCAATGAGTTGCGGTGCCTTCCTATGCCGTCTACCGGACTATTCTGCGCCATAAACCGCTCACGAGCGAGCCTCTTTGCCGATGCGCCTTGTGCGCCGCGCCGGCAAAGGGTCCAGTCATTGAGCAGCATGCGAACCGGCGATTGATCGTCTTCTGGTCTCTGACCTGGGCTTATGGCGATATTCAGCTTTGCCAGAACCGCTCCGGAGAGCGCTGCCGGGAGGCCAGCGGCGCCCGGCGATTAGCGGCATTCCAACGCGTTAGGACAGGGTAGCGGGCCTGGTGCCCGGTATCCAGGACCACGCTGGACGTGTCTCGTCGCGTCTAGCGTGCCCTGGCTGACCCCTCAGGTTGCTGGGGCCGGGGCGTTGCAATTGACCATAGTGCCTGGTGGGACCCGCCGATACGGCTGCCGGATGGTCGCGTTGCCGCTGGTCATATCGCGGGCCGCGGTCGCCGTTACGGCCGCGGCGGGGACGGCCCGGCTGACAATGGCGATGCCGCCGGCCACCCGCCACCGGCCAGCCACCGGCGGCCCGCCGCGATCGGGTGCCCGCGTCGCTGGGCCGGGTGTCCCGGCGGCCCGGCTGACGGCCAGCCCGCAGCGGCTCGGCTGGACGGCCAGGCCCTACCACCGGGCTCGCGGCGCGGGGACACTTCTCTATCCTCAGCCGCATGGATGCCCGCGCAGCCGCCTGGGTGGTGGCCGGACCGCCCGGATCTGGGAAGAGCACGGTGGCCCGGTTGCTGCTGGCCGCGCTGACGCCGACCCCGGCCCTGCTCGACAAGGACACCATGTACGGGCCGTTTGTCGCCGCCACACTGGCCGCGGCCAGGCGGCCAGCCGGCGAACGCGAGGGCCCGTGGTACGACGAGCACATCAAGGTGCACGAGTACGCCGGGATGACCGCCACCGCGCGGGAGATCCGCTCGCACGGCTGCCCGGTGCTGCTGTCCGCCCCGTTCACCCAGCAGATCCACGATGCGCAGCGGTGGACCGCCTGGTCCGCCGAACTCGGCGGCGGGACCGTCCGGCTGGTCTGGGTCCGGTCCGACGCGGCCACCCTGCGGCACCGGCTGAGGGCGCGGGAGTCGGCGCGCGATTCCGGCAAGCTGGCCGGCTTCGATGAGTTCACCGACCGGATGCGGCTCGGCGCCGAGCCCGCCGCGCCGCACAGCGAGATCGACAACCGGCTGACCGCGGTCCGCCCGCTGCCCGACCAGATCGCCGCGCTGCTGACCGGTCAGTGACCCGGCTCAGGCACCTGGCGGATACGGCAGACTCGCTGGCATGACCGATACGGCGATCACCGCGGCCGCGGCGGGCCGCTGGACGCTGGGCGACCTCACCGTCAACCGGCTGGGCTTCGGGGCGATGCGGCTGACCGGCCGAGCCCCGTTCGACGGCGGCCCGCCGAGTGACCGGGCCGAGGCGACCAGCGTGCTGCGCCGTGCGGTGGACCTTGGGGTCAACCACATCGACACGGCCGCCTTCTACTTCTCCGCGCTGCGCAGTGCCAACGAGCTCATCAACTCGGCGCTGGCGCCCTACCCGGACGGGCTGGTCATCGTGACCAAGGTCGGCCCGGGCCGGGATCCGTCCGGCCGGTGGATCGACGCGGCCCGGCCGGACCAGCTGCGCGGCCAGGTCGAGGAGAACCTGCGCCAGCTCGGCCGCGACCATCTCGACGTGGTCAACCTGCGGGTGCAGAGCGAGGATTCGCTAGCCGAGCGGTTCGCCACCCTGGCCGACCTGCGTGAGGCCGGGCTGATCCGGCAGCTCGGCGTCTCCGGCGTCACCGTGGCTCAGCTCGACGAGGCCCAGGCCATCGCGCCGGTGGTCTGCGTGCAGAACCGGTACAGCCTGGAATCGCGGCACACCGACAGCGACGCCATGCTCCGGGCCTGCGCGGAGCGGGGCATCGCGTTCGTGCCGTTCTTCGCGATCGCGGGCGGCCGACACCAGGCCGCGCAGCAGCGCGCCACCGACGACGCGGTCCACGCCGTCGCGCAGGCTCATGGGGCGACCCCGGCCCAGGTCCGGCTGGCCTGGACGCTGCACCAGGGCCAGCACGTCCTGGCCATCCCGGGCACCGGCCGGGTGGACCACCTGATCGAGAACATCGCGGCCGGCGCCCTCCGACTGTCCGCGGCCGACGTGTCCGGGCTGGAGGCAGCCCCGGCGGGCTGATGTGCTCAGCGGCCCGGGAGCATGTGCGGGTTGGCGGCGCTGCCCTCGGTGCTCAGCAGCACCACGGTCGCGGCCGGGCCCAGACCCAGCTCGGCGCGGCGCTGGCCGGCGCCGTCACCGGTGAGTGCGGCGCGCAGGCCCGCCAGCGGAGCGGCGCCGCACGGGCCAGCCGCGACGCCGGCCACGGCCAGGTCCCCGGCCGCGCGGGCACTCTGCGCATCGGTGACGGTGACCGCCGCGTCCAGCCCACTGTGCAGACAGGGCCAGGCCAGGCTGGACGGCGTGCCGCAGTTCAGCCCGGCCATGATGGTCTCGCTGGTGCGCACGCTGACCGGCTCGCCCCGGGTGAGGCTGGCCACGGTCCAGGAGGCAGCCTCAGGTTCCACCGCCAGCAGCGCTGGGGCCGTCCCATCCGGCTGGCTGCGGTAGTACGTGACCACGGCCTGGGCCAGCGAGCCCACGCCCACCGGAATGCCGACCAGATCAGGCGGCCCGGCGCCGGCCGCCGCCAGTTGCTCGTCGATCTCGGCGCACAGCGTGCCGTAGCCCTCGACGATCCAGCCCGGGATCTGCTGGTAGCCCGGCCAGGCGGTGTCCTGGATCAGGATGGATCCCGGCCCGGCGGCCGCCGCGGCCGCCTGGCGCACCGCCTCGTCATAGTCCCCGGTGACGTGGGTGACCTCGGCCCCTTCGGCCGCGATGGCGGCGACGGCCGCGGGATGGACCCCGTCCGGGACGAAGACGCTGGCCCGCTGGCCGAACAGCCGGGCCACCCGCGCCACCGCCCGGCCGTGGTTCCCGTCGGTCGCGGTCACCAACGTGACCGGGCTGTTCTCGGGTGCCGTCCAGCTGGCCAGCGCCTGGTGCACCGCCCAGGACGCGCCCAGCACCTTGAACGCGGGCAGCCCAAGCCTGGCCGACTCATCTTTGACGAACAGCCGCCCCACCCCCACCTCGGCCGCCAGCGCCGGGATCTCAGTCAGCGGCGTGGCCGCAAACCCCGGCAGCGACCGGTGAAACTCCCGCGCCCCACCCGGCACCGGCGCGCACCGCCAGCGCCTCGCCCCAGCCCGCGCAAACCACATGTCGGGGAGCAAGTGGTCAGGCGGTTCGGGCCAGCATCCGGTGCTCGGTGACCGAACCTGGCTCGTCTTCCGTGTACACCTCTTCGGCCATCACTCGCCGCCTCCCTTGAGCCCGGCCTGCCGCATGATCGCCATCGATAACCCGATGGGATCCGCTGCTGACACTAACCGCGCCCGAACACCAACACGCCACGTGCTGGGGACATCCGATTCGTGATCATGAGATTGGTGCTACTAGAGCGACACCTAAGTCATGATCACGACTGGTTCGCGGGGTTGGTTGCTGGGCCTGGGCGGCTCAGACGTTGAAGCGGAACTAGGCGTCAGGGTCTGGGAAACAGAACGTGACCTCGGGGTAGCGGGGTGACGGCTGGTCCAGCAGGGCTGGTGGCCTGCCGCGCAGGTGCTGGTCGAAGAAGGCCCGGACGTAGGCGCGAGTGATGTCCAGGGACCGGGCTCCGGAGAGGCCGGCGCCGGTGTCGATACCGATCTGATCGGCCAGCAGCGCCAGGTCGGTAAAGGAGGCGTGCACCGCGCCGGTCACCACGAGCCACCGCTTCCAGCCGGTCAGGAGTGCCCAGTCCCGCTCCCAGGTGGTCACGGCGCCTCTCAGGCGCTTCCAGGCCAGCGTCCCGGGGGGCACGGCGCCTCCGCTTCCCGGGGTGTAGTTGGATTGCTTCCCCAGGAAGAGAAACGGCCGTGACAGACCTTCATCCGGGATCACGGCGACCGTGGAGCCGTCCATGTTGACGCCGGCTCGGATGCGGGAGTCAGCCAGCATGGCGGCGATGGTGGCTGCGCCGCCGACGGAGTGGCCGGCCATCGCCATCAGGGACGGGTCGATCAGCGTGGTGCCCGGCCAGGCCGGGTGCGCGCCGGTCAGCTCGCTGAGCACGAAGGAGACATCCGCCGCCCGGCCTCCCACTACCTTCTCCTTGAACTCGCTGTCTCGTTCGCGCTCCTCGCGGGCCAGGCAGGTCGTGACGCGACCGTCCGGGAACGCCGTGCCGTGACTCTCATAGGTGTGATCAATTCCGGCCACGACGTAGCCGTGGCTGGCTAGGTCCTCGGCGAGAGCGGTGAGCACGCTGCGGGAGTTGGTGAAGCCGGGCGAGAGCACGACGAGGGGGTGGCTGCGCTGGGTCCCTCCCGGCGTGGCGTCGACGGCCGCATTGGTCCGGGTCGTGCTGAGCACATCCGGCCGCGGGCCGGTGATGCCCCGGCTTGTGAGCTGGAGTTCGGACTCCGCTGGCGTCATGTACTGGGCTCGCCGCTCGTCCGACGGCACCGCTGGATACCACAGTGAGACCATCAGCTCTCGCGCGGTCACCCCCGTGGCCCAGGGGTCGCGACGGGAGGTATCTGTCAGGTGCAAGGACACGACACCGACCGGGCACGGCCCGGTCGGCTCAGGCAGGCATGGCGTGGGCCCCGGCCCGGTCAGACCTACCTCAAGGCTCTTCGACATAGGCGGCTCCACCGTCCCGACATGCCGTGAGCAACCGCTTGTCACGCGTCCACAGCCGTGCGCCGCCGACCAGCATGACGGAGCCGAGCAGGTGGACGTCCACCGCACTCAGTCCACGCCCCCAGAGCTGACGCCCATCCATCAGCGCCATCACTTCCTCATGCGTCAGCACCGGGAACCCCTGGAGGCCCTCAAGGAGGGCCCGCACACGGTCGCGTTGTTTGACCGACCCGAGCGCCAGTTCCTCGATCACAGCACGATGGCATCCGACCTGATTGTCATGGAGGAGCGCAATGAGCGAAGGCTCGGAGGCATGGAAGTGGTCGATCCAGATCGAGGTGTTGACCAGGATCACTTGCCGCCGTCCCGTCGACGCGGCGCCGCAGTTGCGTGGCTGTCCGAGCCGCCCAGGGCCGCCAGGCGCTTGGCGCTCTCTACACGGATCAAGGTTTCCAGCCCGTCGCGCAAGAGCGCGGACCTCTCCGTGATGCCCGTCAATTCTTGAGTGGTCCGGACAGCCGCCGGTCGACGGCGGCCTGATGTCAGAACCGAATACGACTAAACATTGAAGCGGAGCTCGACCGCGACGCGATCCTGCGTGAGTGGGGAGTGGAGTGCAGCAGTTAAATGCAGCAACAGCATCGCCCGCGTGACAGGCGCCTGAGCCTGCTCGACGCGGAGGCCAGGCAGGACGACACTGCAGTTGTGATCAGGGGATTGCTGCTGGATTTCTACGGCACGGTGGTCGAGGAGGACGACGAGATTGTCGCATCGATCTGTGCCCGTGCGGCTGGCAGTGGGGCCAGGGCGGTCACCGCCGAGCAGATCGGCGCAGCATGGTGGAAGGAGTTCCAGGCCGCCATGGAGGCCTCTGCGTTCCGGTCGCAACGCGAGATTGCCGTAGCCAGCCTGGCCGCGGCGCTGAGCACAACCGGGTGTGCTGCGAATGCGGCTGTGTTGTGCGAAGAGCAGGTCCGGTACTGGCGAACGGCACCGCTGCGACCCGGTACACGCGCCTTCCTGAACCGCGTTGACCTGCCCATCTGCGTGGTGTCCAACATCGACCGTGCGGATCTGGAGGCGGTGCTCGGTTATCACGGACTGTCGTTCGCTGCCATGGTCACCAGCGAGGATGTCGGCGCATACAAGCCGTCGCCGCAGATGTTCCGGCGGGGACTAGCAATGCTCGGACTGCATGCCGAGGAGGTCATCCATGTGGGAGATTCGCTGACTGCGGACGTAGCCGGTGCCCAGGCAGCAGGGATTGCGGCCATCTGGGTGAACCGCCGCGGGCGGCCTCTACCGGACGGCACTGGCGCAGCCGCAGTGATCGGCAATCTCGCGGATCTGGCACGGCAGTTGACCTCGGGCTGACACCGCCTCGAACGGGACTGTTGTGCACCCGCTAGTAGAGCCGACACCGGGACGCGAATACCAAGGTTCGCGTGATGATTAGCTGTGGCGGAACTCGACCCGCAGCCAGTCACGGTGACTCACGAGCAGCGGCGACCCCAATCAGGACATACGCTCCCGCGGCTCATGGCGGATACTGGTTCCGGCCTGATCAATCGCTGTAGTGAAAGCGCGCCTTGAGGATCTTCACTTCTTTGTCATCGGCCCGGTACACGAGGCGGTGCTCGTCATCGATGCGGCGGGACCAGTAGCCGGAAAGGTCGCCCTTCAAGGGCTCAGGCTTGCCTATCCCGGCGAACGGGTCACGCTGGATCTCGGCTATCAGGCGAGTGATTCTGACTGCCTTCTTCCGATCCGCACCCAGCCAGAACATGAAGTCTTCCCAGGCGTCGGGGTCGAAGTGGATGCTACGCAAGCACTCGCCCTACTCGCCAGCCAGGGCATGGAGTTCCTCCATGGTCTTGGCCACAGTGGCCTGGCCAGACTTGTCCCTGGCAACGGCTTCCATGAGCCGCCTGGCATTAGCCGGAGACCGCAGCAAGTAGATAGTCTCCTGCCAAGAGTCAAAATCCTCAGCGGACATGAGCACGGCATCTCCGCCCCTGGAACTGATTCGCACCGGCGTGTGGTCATCGTTAACCTGCTGGATTAGCGGAAACAGGCGGGATCGAGCCTCGCTGGCACTGACAGCCACTGCGATGCACTTCCTTTCAAGTCGTACCACCTAACTGTACCATGTAGGTACGTAGCTGCGGTACCACGAACTCCACCATGGGACTTGCAACGTGATCATCACAGCTCCCGACGGCGAGGGGTAGGAGCAGCCGACATGGCCGCGATTCGCGCCGACGACGGGATCCGGCCCCTACCAGGCTCATTCATAATGTCGCCGTGGCGAGTGTTGATCCTGATGACGACGAGATCCGGCGCTTCGTCGTGCAGCGGTATGGCTACGACCCAGATCGTCATGAGCGCCGGCACCAAGTCATCGCGGCTGTGGACAACAAGCGCGAGTGGAACAGGCTGCTGAGCGAGGCCTCTGCAGCGCTGAAGCAGCGCAGGGCGGCCGGTGAGAACATTGCTCCGTCTGAACACATCTCAGGGGTTGTTCTGGAGCCCGGGCACCGGCGCCGGGCGCGGAACGGCAGGCTGCTATGGCGGGCGCTCGAGCACGGCGCGGGTTCTGACCCGCGTTTGGCCGACCTGGAACTGCCGTCGAATATGGCCTCGTACAGCGCGCTGCGGCCGGGGTTCTTCCGGCGGCGGGGGGTGTTCCGGCGGCGGGGGTGTTCCGGCGGCTGGGGTGTTCCGGCGGCGGTTGACTGACTAGGCCCAGACTCACTCAGGCGTGGCGAGCTCACCCGGCGTTCCCGATGGTCACAGTGGCGTGAGGATCATCAAGATCTCGTCTCTGGTGTCGTCCGGAGCAAGCCGGAGCTTGCCAGGCCAGCGGCCTGTTACCCGCCAGCCGAGCCGAGAGTAAAAGTCTTCGAGTCCCATTCCGCCGCGGACTGCCAGGTGGAGCTGCTCCAAGCCCATCTCGTCGCGGGCAACGTCCCGGAGTCGATGCATCAGGGCCGACCCGATGCCCTCGTTCCTGTGCGTGAGCTGCGTCTGCAAGTGGCTGACAAGACCCCAGTGCGCGATGAGCGGGCTGGGATCGCGGCTGAGGGCCACCCACCCTGCGAGGGCGCCGCCGACGCGGGCAAGCAGTATCCGGTTTTGGCTGGGGTCGAGGCAGGACGCAAGGGCATCGACGGCCGGACGGACCTGACTAGCGTCGACCGGGGGAAACGGGAATCCCGCCGCGCCGCCGGCGTTCGTGACCGCTATCCAGCATGCGGTCAGCTCCTGTCTCACCACCGGATCGGCCTCACCCGGATTAGTGAGCTGGATGATGTCGAGGTTCTCGCGGGTCGTCATGGTCAGACGTTGAAGCGGAACTCGACTACGTCGCCGTCGCGCATGACGTAGTCCTTGCCTTCCATCCGGACCTTGCCCGCGGCCCGGGCGGCGGCCAGCGAGCCGGCCGCGACCAGGTCGTCGTAGGCCACGATCTCGGCCTTGATGAAGCCGCGCTGGAAGTCGGTGTGGATCACCCCGGCCGCCTCCGGCGCGGTCGCGCCCACCGGGATCTCCCAGGCGCGGGTCTCCTTGGGCCCGGCGGTGAGGAACGTCTGCAGGCCGAGCGCGGCGAAGCCGGCCTGGGCCAGCCGGTTCAGCCCGGGCTCCCCCATGCCTAGTTCGGCGGCCATCTCGGCGGCCTCGTCCTCGGGGAGTTCGGCCAGCTCGGCCTCGGTCTTGACGTCCAGGAAGACGGTTTCGGCCGGCGCCACCTGGGCCGCCAGCTTGGCCCGCAGGCTCTCGTCGGCCAGCTCGCCCTCGTCCATGTTGAACACGTACACGAACGGCTTGGCCGTCAGCAGGTGCAGCTCCTGCAGGTCAGCCACCTCGATGCCAGCCGCGGCCGCCCCGGCCGACAACGTGGTCCCGCCGTCCAGCAACTGCTGCGCGCGGGCGGCGGCATCGGCCATCCGCTGGCGTTCGGCATCCTTCGCGAAGCGGGATTCTTTGGCCAGCCGGGGCACGGCCTTCTCCAGCGTTTGCAAGTCGGCCAGGATCAGTTCGGTCGCGATCGTGTCGATGTCCCGGCTGGGCGACACGTCGCCGTCCACGTGGCTCACGTCGGGATCGGTGAACACCCGCACCACCTGGACGATGGCGTCCGTCTCGCGGATGTGCGCGAGGAACTGGTTGCCCAGGCCCTGGCCCTGCGACGCGCCGCGGACCAGGCCGGCGATGTCCACGAAGCGGGCGGTGGCGGGCACGATCTTGGCCGAGTCGAACATCTTGGCCAGCACCGCGAGCCGCGGGTCGGGGATGCCGACCACGCCCACGTTCGGCTCGATGGTCGCGAACGGGTAGTTCGAGGCCAGCGCGCTCGCCCTGGTCAGCGCGTTGAACAGGGTGGATTTGCCGACGTTGGGCAGGCCGACGATGCCAATCGAGAGACTCACCTGCGCGAGTCTAGGGCGCGCGCGGCAGGCCACGGACCCGCCGCCCCCGGGGCGAGCCCGCGACCCGGCCCGCTCAGCCCCGCGGGGCCTGGGTGCTGCCCGCGCTGGCCTGCACCTTGGCCGGCACCGGGGTGGGGGCGGCGGTGGCCGGCGGCACGCTGTTCACGATGGCGAATTTGACGAGGGCGACGCCGTCGGGCGAGGCTAGGCTGCCGCCCGGGGCGCTGGTCCCGTCACCCAGGTAGGCGTAGGTTCGCGGGTCGAAGATGATCTCCGCGGCCCCGCCTTCGTAGGTCCACCGGATCGCCACCCCGGCCCGGCCCAGCACATCCGGTGCGTGCCGTGCCACCGTGAAGCCCGGGGTCTGTGCCATCAGGTCGAAGATGGCGGCGCGTTGTGCGGGCAGCAGGTACGTCTCCTGTAGGAGCACGTCGGCTGCCTTGCCGAGATCGTTGGCGTACCAGTTCGGGATGTTCTTGTACGCTACGCCGGGCGGGCTGGCCACGCTGATCTTGACCAGGAAGGCCAGCAGGTGATGCACGCTAGCGGGCATGTCCGGGAAGTAGCCCGCGGTGCTGCAGGCCGACGCTGCGACCACGCTAGCCGGACAGGCGGGCACCGGGAAGCTGGTGGGCGTCGTGCCGCCGGCCGGGTTAGGGCGCACGAACAGCCCGGTCTGGCTGCCGTTGGCCGACAGCCAGTTCTGGTAGACCGGGCCCGACTTGGTGGCCAGCTCGCTGTAGACGAACTGGCCGGGCCGCGGCGCGCTCGCGGGGGCGGTCAGCGCGGCGCGGGCCGCGGCGTGCAGGAAACGCTTGGCCGTCAGTACGCCGGTGACCGGCTTGGCCCCAGGCCGGGCCGAGCTGGCCAAGTTTCCGGGGCCAGCCGCACCGCCGGAGCGAGCCCTGGGCGGCCCGCCCGGTGCCAGGACCAGGGCCACAGCCACGCCAGCCGCCACCGCGGTCACGGCCCCGCCGGCCAGGCCGCGCCGTCGCGACCACCAGGTCGGTCCGGACCGGGCTGGGGCGGCCGCGGTGGCAGCGGTCAGCCGCTGGCGCGCCGGGGCCAGCTCCGCCGGGTCAGCCAGCGGCTCGTCCGGCCGCAACTCCCTGATCAGATCGAGGTCAGTCATTGCTCAAGATCTCCTCAAATGTCTCGGTCTGGCCCGTCCCAGCCAGCGCCGGGCGGAGCCTGGCCCGGGCGCGGTTCAGCCGCGACCGCACGGTCCCGACCGGGATGCCCAGCGCCTGGGCGGTTTCCTGGTACGTCAGCTGCTCCCAGGCGATCAGCAGCACGACGTTGCGGTCGCCGGGCGGCAGTCCGGCCAGCGCGCCCGCCAGCAGACCGTGCACAGAGCGGGCCGTCACATCGCCGGAGACCTGGTCTGCGTGCCCAGGCACGTTCAGGTCGGCCGCTGCCGCGTGCCGGATCCGCAGCTGGCGGACCTCGTCGCGGTGGTGCTGGCCGATCAGGTTAGTGGCGATCCCGTAGAGCCACGGCCCGGCGTCGCGGTACGCCGTGCGGTACTGGTCCCGCTTGGCGAACGCGGCCAGGAACGTCTCGGCCACCAGGTCGTCGGCCAGATCACGGCCGACCCGGCGGGCCGCGTACCGGTGGATCCGCGGCGCGTGCCGGTCGAACAGCGCGGCGAACTGCTCTGGCTCCCGCCGGGAGCGCTCGATGATCGCGGCGTCATCCAGTCCGGCATCCGGGCCGCGTGCCCGGGCCGGATCCGCCTGCCTCATTCGCTATCTCGATCCATCTGGCGCCTTCCATCCGGGCGAAGCTGACACTGGTAATCAGCACCGGCCGCGCGAAGGGTTCACAGCGGGCAGGTCAGGCGCGGAACTGTCGGCATCCACTGCGAGCATGCCAGGTATGGACGCGATGTCGGTGCTCGCCGGGCTCCTGCTGGGACTGGTCATCGGTGCGGCGCTGGGCTACCTGTACGCGCGCAGCCGGCAGGCGGCCGCCACGGCCGAGCTGACCGGCCAGGTCCGGGCGGCTGAGGAGCGCGCACGGGCCGCGCTGGACCGCGCCGCGCTGACCGACGGCCAGCTCGGCCAGCAGTTCGAGGCGCTGTCCGCACAGGCGCTGGACGCCAGCGCCCGGCGGTTCATCGAGATGGCCGAGGGCCGGCTGAACGCGGCCAACGTGGCCGCGGCGGGCGAGCTGGAGGCCCGCCGGGCCGCCGTGGACCACCTGGTCGGCCCGCTCCGTGAGACGCTGGGCCGGCTGGAGGCCCAGCTCCGCGAGTCGGACGCGGACCGGCACCGGTCGCACGCCGCGCTGGCCGAGCAGGTGACCATCGCCCGGCGCAGCTCGGAGGAACTGCGCGCGCAGACCCAGGCGCTGGTGACCGCGCTGCGCCGGCCCGAGGCCCGCGGCCGGTGGGGCGAGATGCAGCTGCGCCGGGTGGTCGAACTCTCTGGGATGAGCGCACGGTGCGATTTCGAGGAACAGGTCACTGTCTCTTCCGACGATGGTGCCCAACGGCCAGACATGGTGATCAGGCTGGCCGGTGGCAAGAACATCGTGGTGGACTCGAAAGTCGCGCTGGCCGCGTATCTGGAGGCGGCGGAGACCCCGGACCCGGATATCAGGGAGGCCCGGTTGCGGGCGCACGCCCGGCACCTGCGCGATCACGTGGACGGCCTGGCGGCCAAGGCGTACTGGTCGGTGCTCAGCCCGGCGCCCGAGTTCGTGGTGCTGTTCATCCCCGGGGAGGCGTTCCTGGCCCCGGCGCTGGACTACGACGCGGGCCTGCTGGAGCACGCGGTGTCCCGCAGGGTGCACATCGCCACGCCGACCACCCTGGTCAGCCTGCTGCGCACGGCCCAGTACGCGTGGCAGCAGGAGGCCCTCTCGGAGAACGCGCGGGCGGTGTTCGACCTCGGGCGCGAGCTGTACGAGCGGATCGGCCGGCTGGGCGGCCAGGTGGACAAGGTGGGCAAGGCGCTGACCAGCGCGGTCGCCGCGTACAACCAGGCGGTCGGCGGGCTGGAGTCCAAGGTGCTGGTCAGCGCGCGGCGGCTGAATCAGCTCGGCGTGGTGGACGCGGACCTGGACCCGCCCGCGCTGGTCGAGGTGACCGCCCGGTCGCTGTCCGCCCCGGAACTGACCGGTGAAACGACAAGCACCCCAACCATGCCGGAGCGGAGCGAGATCACCGGATAATAACCGGGTGTCATCTCACCATGAGCAGAACGAGCCGCCACCGTCCCGGTGGAGCCTGCTGTCCCGGTCCGGGCATCTCGAGTACGACCGGGTGCTGTTCTTCAGCGACGCCATCTTCGCCATCGCGATTACCCTGCTGGTGCTGGATATCCGGGTGCCAGGCGCAGTGGAGAACAACGCGGCCAAGGAGATCCACGCCGCGCTGCCGAACATGTACAGCTTCGGGATCAGTTTCGTGGTGATCGGGCTGTTCTGGATAGGCCACCACTCGCTCAGCCGGTACATCGCCGCGTTCGATCGCGGCCTGATCGCCATCAACCTGCTCTTCCTTGGCGTCATCGCGTTCCTGCCCTTCCCGACCGGGCTGCTCCGGACGGGCGGCAACCAGCCGACGTTGCGGGACGCCACCGTCTTCTACGCGGGGTGCATCGCCGCGGCCGGCCTGGCCGAGCTGGCGATCTGGCTGTACGCCCGCAGTAAGAATCTGCTGGTCCCCGCGGCATCACCCGAGCTGCGCCGGAATGTCACGCTGCGGTTGCTGATCGCCCCGGTCGTGTTCCTGCTGTCCATCCCGGTGGCGTTCTACTCCCCCGACGCCGCGACCTATTGCTGGCTGCTGATCCTGGTGGCGAACCATCTGCTGTCGCGGTCGTCCCGGGGGACGGAGCAGGCCAGCTGACGCCGGGACGGCCGGAGGCAGGCGTGTCTGGCGTGTCTTCTGCCCTATCCCCCGGACCCCCGGGTAGCGTGGCGGGGGCGCCGTATGCCGGTCCGGCGCCGGCCGGGGAGGAGGGCGGGGTGTCTCAGCCACGGCACGAAGGATCCTGGACTCCGGCCCGGCCTGGATCATCCTGGATGGAGCCCGACCCGGCCGAGCCGGACGGTGACCCCGACTGGACCGGCGTGAGTGTTCCAGCTCCGGACCAGACAGCCGGCGATCCGCCGGGCAGCGGCGCACCGGACCGGGCCGGTGACCGGCCCGCTGGTCACCGGCGCGGGCCGCGGCTGACCGGGCGCGGCGCCATCGCCGGCATGCTGCTGGTGTTCTTCGTCGGCGTGCTGGCCTCCGACTGGCTGCACTGGAGCCCGCTGGCGGATGCGAGTTTCCTGCTCGGCAGCGCGGCCGCCGCCTGGTACACCAAGCAGCGCGACCTGCTCACCGTGGCGGTCAGCCCGCCGCTGCTGTTCTTCATCGTGGTGATCTGCGTCAAGGCGCTCACCGCGACCGGGAACACGGTGCTGTCCACGGTGGAAGGGACCGCGCTGACCCTGGCCAACGTCGCCCCCTGGCTGTTCACCGGGGTGGTGCTGTCCTTGCTCATCGCGTGGTTCCGCGGGCTGCCCCGCTGCGTCGCCGACCTGCGCCGTGACCTGCGCCCGGATCTGGCCCGGCGACGCCCCACCGGGCCCGGTGACGCGGACGGCACAGCCGCCGTGGGCGGGTATCAGCCCGCCGTCAAGCGTTATCGCTGAGCGAAGGTCAGCGGGCGGTTCGGCGCAGTTCCGGCGGCAGCGCGAACACCAGCCGCTCCTCGACCGCCTCGACCTCTTCCACGGTGCCGTAGCCGAGCTCGGCCAGCCGGGCCAGCACACCGGAGACGAGGACCTCGGGCACCGAGGCCCCGCTGGTCACGCCGACCGTGCTGGCGCCGTCCAGCCACCGTTCGTCGATATTTGAGGCGTCATCGACCAGGTAGGCGGCCTTGGCGCCGGCCTCCACCGCCACCTCGACCAGCCGGACCGAATTGGACGAGTTGTCCGAGCCGACCACGATGACCAGGTCCGCTTCCTTGGCGATCTGCTTGACGGCGGCCTGGCGGTTCTGCGTGGCATAGCAGATGTCGTCGCTGGGCGGGTCGATCAGCTGCGGGAAGCGCTCGCGCAGCGCGGCCACGGTCTGGATGGTCTCGTCCACCGACAGCGTGGTCTGGGAGAGCCAGGCCACCCGGGCCGGGTCGCGGACATGCACGTCCGCGCTGCCCTCAGGGCCGTCCACCAGGTGAATGCGGGCCGGGGCCTCGCCCGTGGTGCCCTCCACTTCCTCGTGGCCGTCGTGCCCGATGAGCAGGATGTCGTAGTCCTGGGCGGCGAACCGTCTGGCCTCGTTGTGCACCTTGGTCACCAGCGGGCAGGTCGCATCGATGGTCCGCAGGCCACGGCGCTGAGCTTCCTCTCGCACGGCGGGGGAAACGCCATGCGCGGAGAAGACGACGACCGCGCCCTCAGGCACGCTGTCCGTCTCCGCCACGAAGATCGCGCCGCGCGCTTCCAGCTCCCGGACCACGTGCGTGTTATGCACGATCTGCCTGCGCACGTAGACCGGGGCGCCGTAGCGCTCCAGGGCCATCTCGACCGCCTGCACGGCCCGGTCAACGCCCGCGCAGTAACCGCGGGGCTTGGCGAGCAGTACGCGTCGGGTAGTCACGGGCATGTCCCCTATGGTAGATGAGCCCGGGGTGCCCCCGGCAGGGCCGGAGGGCCCATCCGGGGCCGGGACGGCCTCCGCGCCGGTACGCAGTAGGGTCAGCGACCACGCTCGCGTAGCAGGGTCAGGCTGGATCTGGTACGACTGTGCCTGTCACGAGCCTGTACCGACGCGGCCGGGCCGAACCACCCAGCACGCCTGCACAGCTGCCCGCAGGCCGACGGAGCCGGGCGCACCGGGCACAACCGGGCCCGGTACGCCGGGAACTCAGCGTAGGAGAACGATCACCATGCCTTTGCCTCAGGTCAGTGACCGGATCAAGGAACTCCCGGGCCAGGCGCTGCGGGCCGTGTTCGCCGGCGTCGGCCAACTGCTGCTCGCCGCGGAGAAGGTCCGTGAGCAGCTGGCCGCGCCAGCGGACCAGCAGACGCGGCCGTCCGCCGCCCCCCCCCCGCGCCCGAACCCGCGGCGCGCCCGGCGCCCGCTCCCGGCGCGGCGGCCGCGGCCGACCCGGCCGGTTCGTCGGTGGTGCCGCCTGAGGTGACTGACCCGGCCGACTCGCGCTGGCGGAGCCTGGACAAGACGGGCAACGTCCGGGTGCTGCACGACGGCGACCCGGACCTGGCCCCGGCCGCCAGCGCGCCGTCGGCCACGCCCGCCGAGACTGTGGCCGCCGCGCCTGAGGCCGAAGAGCCCGTGGCCGCCGAGACTGTGGCTGCCACGCCTGAGGCCGCCACGCCTGAGGCCGCCGACGCCCGTGGCCGCTGAGGCCGAGGCCGCTGAGCCTGTGCCTGCCGAGCCCAGCCCGCCGGGCCAGCCTTCACCGAGCCTGCCGCCGCTGAGCCTGCGCCCGCCGGGCCAGCCTTCGCCGAGCCTGCCGCCGCTGAGACCGAGCCTGAGCCGGCCAGCCGCCGCACCCGCGCCAGCCGAGGCGGCCAGCCCGGCCGAGACCAGCCCGGCCGAGACCAGCCCCGCCAAGACCAGCCCGGCCAAGACCAGCCCCGCCGAGACCAGCGCTGCCGCCGGAGCGGCACTCCCGGTGGCCGGCTATGACCAGCTGTCCGTGGCCTCGCTGCGGGCCCGGCTGCGGGTGCTGGACGTGGCCCAGGTGCAGACGCTGCTGGACTACGAGAAGGCCCACCAGAGCCGGGCCGACGTGGTCACCATGTTCGAGCGGCGCATCGCCAAGCTGGAGCAGGGCGGCTGACCGCTCACCGCGCGAACCGCACGGGCAGCCCTGGCCGGTCATGATGGCGCTGGACACATCCGCGGACGCACCGGTCCCGGTCCGGACCATCCTCCGGCTGACCGGTGAGTGGATCAGCCGTCTCGGCCGGGTCTGGGTGGAGGGCCAGATCGCCGAGCTGACCAGGCGCGGCGGCACGGTGTTCCTGACCCTCCGCGACCCGGTGGCGGCGGTCTCGGTGCGGGTGATCTGCCCGCGGACCGTGCTGGATGCCACCGACCCGCCACCCAGCGAAGGCGCCCGCGTCGTCGTCTGGGCCAAACCCGACTTCAATACCAACCGGGGCGCGTTCTCCCTGGCCGCGCTGGAAATCCGCGCCGTCGGCATCGGCGAATTGCTGGCCCGGCTTGAACGGCTGCGCCGCGCGCTGGCCGCGGAAGGGCTGTTCGCCCCGCAACGCAAGCGCCCGCTGCCGTTCCTGCCCGGCACTATCGGCCTGATTTGCGGGCGTGATTCCGCCGCCGAAAGGGATTCAG
>CAVVGF010000082.1:0-56096 GCA_963747705.1 uncultured Actinomycetes bacterium
CTTTAGCCCACGGGCTTGTCCCGTGGGGCGGCTTTCGATCAGTGCGTCTTCCGCCGGCCCGTTTTGCACCGGTGCGAGACCGTCGAGCCATGGGGCGAGACGGGCGAGGACGGCATCGAGAATTCCCTGGCCTGCGGCGGCCGCCCGCGCGGCGGCCGCGCAACGTGCCGCACGCAGCCCCCGATCAGCGAGCAGCGCCGCCACGGCCCGGGTCAGCTCGTCGGCGCCGGTCACAACCTCTGCCGCCCCGGCCGCAGCCAGCGCCGAGGCCATCCCGACGCAATTGCTCATGTCCGGCCCGTGCAATATGGCGCAGTCGAGGCGCGCCGCCTCGAACGGGTTGTGCCCGCCGTTTCGCGTCAGCGATCCCCCGATAAAGGCAATCCCGGCGAGACGGTAAAACAGGCCGAGTTCGCCAATCGTATCCGCGAGGTAGACCGCGGTCTCGTCGCTGATCGGCTCACTATGGCTGCGCCGGGCGACTCGCAGCCCGTGCCCGGCGAGCATCGCGGCGATGGCGCCGCCGCGCACCGGATGGCGGGGGGCGATGATCGTCAACAGGCCGGGCAGATCAGCAGCCAGACATCGATGGACGGCGGCGGCGATCTCCTCTTCGCCCGCGTGAGTGCTGGCGGCCAGCCATAGCGGGCGTGAGCCGATCTGTTGGCGCAGCCGCCACAGCTGCGCCTGGTCGACCGGCAGGGTGGCGCCGGCAGCCTTGAGGTCGCCGACCGCGGCGACATCGCGGGCGCCGAGTCGGTACAGCCGATCGGCTTGGTCCGCATCTTGAGCGAGGCATTGCGAGAAAGCGCCGAGCATCGGGCCGATTAGTCCCGGCCACCGCCGCCAACGCCGGTATGAGCGCGCCGATAGCCGGCCACTGACCAACATCATCGGAATCTCGCGCGCATGCGTCGTCAGCACCAAGTTCGGCCACAACTCGGATTCGACCCAAAGCGCCAGGTCCGGTCGCCAGTGATCGAGAAAACGCCCGATCCAGCCCGGCAGGTCGACCGGTACGAATTGATGGCGCGTCCGCGGCGGCAGCCGCCCTTCGAGCAGCCTGGCCGAGGCGACCGTGCCGGTAGTGACAAGGATTTCGAGCGCGGGCCGCATCTCGGTCAGCCGCTCGATCAGCCGCAGCGTCGCCGTCGCCTCGCCAACGCTCGCGGCGTGAACCCACACCAGCGGCCCCGGCGGTCGGGCGCTGCATGCAAAACCTTGGCGTTCTCTCAGGCGCCGCCCGTCCTCCTTGCCGCGCCGACGCCGACGCTTCAGATACAGCAGCACCAGCGGCGCCAGCGGCCGGGTCAGCATGCGATAGACGAGGGGGATCATCAGCGCGGCTTTTCCGGTTGAACGGCATGGCGCGGCGACGGCGCCTCGCCCTGGCTACTTCCCCGTGTGCGGGGAGAGGAAGACAGCCTCGCATCGGGTGGCTGAAGAGCTCTTACCCCGTGCCCGATACGGCGGTCGGCTTCGTGAACCATCTCGATCATGCGCGCCTCGATCTGGGATCGGGTGCGTTCGAGCCCATCCTCGTCGAGCTCGAGTGCGATTTCGATCGGCTTGCCCCACAAAAAGAGGCCGCGCCCGAACGGCAGCGCGACATGGAAATGGTCCCAGCTCGGAAGTATCCACCGCCGGCTCGTGGCATAGGTGATCGGCACGATCGGCACCTGGGCCAGCCTCGCAGCATTGACGATGCCAATGCTGACGCTCATCGCCGGGCCACGCGGCCCATCCGGAGTGATCGCCACACAGTCCCCTTCCTTTAACTTTTTCAGCATGTTGCGCAATGCCGCCGACCCGCCGCGGCGGGTTGAGCCAGCAATCGCCTGGATGCCGAAATACGACACGGCGTCGGCGATGATCCGTCCATCGCGATGCGCCGAAATCAGCATGTGCATCGGCGCCATGCGCTGCCACGCCAGCGGGATCATCATCATGCGCCCGTGCCAGAAAGCGCCGATGAAAGCTTGCCCCTCGGCGACCAGCCGGCGTGGCGCCTCGCCGCCCTCCACGGTCCAGCGGTTGGTGCGATAGACGAAGCGAATGTAGCGGTGCATCGCCCAACATGCCGCCCGCCGCAGCCGAGCGTTGCGAAGAAGGCGCCGCCACGTCACACGCTTGGTAAAGATCAGCGCCACGCCGCTATTGCGCGGGAGCGGCAGCGGCGACGTCTTGCTCATCGGCGAACTGCATCGCGTAGAGCCGCGCATAGAGACCGCCGCGGGCGAGCAGCTCGGTGTGCCGGCCGCTCTCGGCGATACGCCCGCGATCGACGACGCAGATCAGATCTGCACCCTGGACCGTCGACAGCCGGTGGGCTATGACCAGGGTCGTGCGCCCGCGGATCAACGTGCGCAACGCAGCCTGCACTTGGCGTTCGGACTCGCTGTCGAGGGCCGAGGTCGCCTCGTCGAGCAGCAAGATCGGTGCGTCCTTGAGCATCGCCCGGGCAATCGCCAAGCGCTGGCGCTGCCCGCCGGAGAGGCGCACGCCGTGCTCTCCGACTTGCGTGTCGTAGCCGTTCGGCAGCTCGCTGATGAACTCGTCAGCGCCGGCGGCGCGCGCCGCCGCTTCGATAGCTTCCGCTGTGGCGCCGAACCGACCATAAGCGATGTTGGCCCGCAGGCTGTCGTCGAACAGAGTTACCTCCTGGGTGACGAGCGCCACCGCACCGCGTAGCGAGGCCAAGGTCACGCTGCGGATATCCTGCCCGTCGATCGCGATGCTGCCTTCCTCGACATCGAAAAAACGGGGGATCAGGTTGAGGATGGTCGATTTGCCGGCCCCCGATGCGCCGACCAGCGCGACCCTACGCCCGGCCGGGACGGTCAGCGAGACATCGTCGAGCGCAACGGCTCCGGGGGCATAACCAAAGCGCACCCGGTCGAAGCGGATTTCGCCGCCGGCAACGCATAGCGGCCGAGCCGCGGGCGTATCGCAAATCGTTGGCTCGACGTCGAACACCTGAAAGATCCGTTGGGCCGCGGCGAGGCCTTCCTGCAACGAGGCGTTCAGATTGGCGAGGCTCTTAAGCGGCTGATAGGCGAGCAGCAGCGCGGTGATGAACGAGAAGAACGCGCCCGGCGTCCGGGTTCCGACGATAACCTGGTGACCGCCATAAAGGATGACGATGGCGATTGCCGCTCCACCCAACGTCTCCATCATCGGCGAGGCGCGTGAGCGCGTGCGTGTTGCCCGGTCGATCAGCGCGAACAGCCGTTCGAACAGGTCGGCGGCGCGCCGCTCCTCGTAATCCTCCATGCCGTACGCCTTGACCAGGCGGGCGCCCTGAAAGGTCTGATTCAGCAACGTCGTCAGCTGGCCGATCTCGGCCTGGGTGTTGGCCGAAACCCGGCGCATGCGGCGGCCGATGCCGACGATCGGACGGATCGCCACCGGGAAGACGAAGAACGAGACCAATGCCAAGAGCCAGTCCTGATAGAACATGACCCCGACCAGGAACACCACGGTCAGCGCATCCTTGCCGATCGCACCGAGGACGTTCGCCGCGGCGTTGCGCAGCAGCACGGCGTCGCTGGTGAATCGTGATATCAAAGTCCCGCTCGGATGCGCGTGAAAATAGGCGAGATCGGCACGCATCAGTCGCGTGAACAGCGCAATCTGCACATCGGCGATGACCCGCTGGCCGACGCGGTTCATCAGCACCGCCTCGCCGTAATCGGCGAGACCCTTGACGATGGCGATAGCCAGTGCGCCGCCGGCGATCAGCAGCAAAAGCGAGCCGTCGCGCCCGACAAAGATGCGGTCGAGAACAGGCTGCATCAGCCAGGCGCGCAGTGCCGTGCTGCCGGCCGCCAGCCCCATCAGCAAAAAGGCAAATGCCACCCGCGGCGCATGGGGGCGCATGAAATCGCGCACCAAGCGCCATACGAGCGCAGCACTGCGCGCGCCCTCCTCGAGGATCGGCGGCTTTCCAAACATCAGTCCCCGCGGGAAGCGTTAAAGACGGGGACCGGCCTTGGCAAGGGCGGCGGCCGGCAGGGGCTTGCCCGCCGCGCCGCCCCGCCGCGAGCTCACGTCGGGTAGGAGACGAAGCACTTATCCGACGCAAAGATGTGCGTCTCGATGTAATCGTGCACGACCGGTTTCCGGTCGAGCTTTTCCATCGCCCCCATCAGCGCGCACCAGTTCAGCATTTCGTGCTGCCCGGCCTGCTCCATCGCCTTTAACGGGCGCTTGCGCCAAGTGTCGTAATCGCGCTGCGACAGCGCGTCGAACAGCAGCCGGTCGGCCTTCAGGTCGGGCCACATATAGCCGTTGGTCGGCGACAGGAAGCAATGGGACCAGCTCGACGAGGCAATCACCGCTACCCGCCATGGCGAAGCCGCAAAGGTCTCGGCCACCGCCTTGCCGACCTCCATGCAGCGCCAGGGATGCGGCGAGGGCGGGTCGCCGGCGATCGACGGATCGCGCGGCGGCATGAACAACGCCGCGGTGCCGCCCTTGGCGTGCAACAGGTTGCTGCCGTAGCAATTGATCGCGAACGGCACGACCGGGTAGGGGAAGCCTTTGCGGTCCCAATCGAGATAGAGGAAGGTATTGGTAAAGGCGTGCGCCAGCGGATGGTGCAGCGGCTTGTAGGCATAGGCCATGTCGACGCCGCGCTCGATCAGCCCGGTGGCGAGGTGTTTGGCGGCCTCGCGGTGACCATGAAGCTTTAACGCCCAGTCGCCGGGCTCGCCCCAACGGTTAGTACGGCCGCCATTGCCGTTCTTCCATGGCTGGACCGCGAAATCGTCGTCATAGCCGAGCAGGCAAAAGGCGGGGATGATGTCCTCGCGGAAATTCTCGTACTGGTCGTCGCCCCACACCAGCACGACATCCGGGTTGAACGCGTCGAGCGACTTGCGCACAGCGCGGAAACCTTCTGCCATTCGTGCGCTATAGCGCTGGGCGGAAGAAAGTCCTTCGTCGTTTCCGAGTTCGGCGACAAGCTCGGCTGGCCAGTTGGCCGGGTTCTTGTAGTGCTCGGGCACATTGGGCGCGGTCAGCAGCCGATGGAACAGCGACGGCAACTGCTCGTCGGGGACCCGTACCCCGCTCGCCCTGCGGCTGACCGGGGACCTGGATGTGGCCGCGCTGCAGGCCGCGCTGGGCGATGTCGCGGGCCGGCATGAGAGCCTGCGGACAGTCTTCCCTGAGGCCGGTGGCACACCCCGCCAGGAGATCCTGGCCGGCCCCTCGGGCCGGGTCGCACTGATGCTGGGCCAGGCGGCCGAAACTGACCTGCCCGAGCTCATGACCGCCGAGGCCAGCCGGGGCTTTGACCTGCGCGCCGACCTGCCCTGGCGGGCGCTGCTCCTGGTGCTATCGCCGTCCGAGCATGTGCTGATGATTGTGATGCATCACATCGCGGGTGATGGCTGGTCGATGGGGGTGCTGGCCCGGGATCTGGGTACGGCGTATGCGGCGCGGTGTGCGGGTCAGCGGCCGGGGTGGGCGGCGCTGGCGGTGCAGTACGCGGACTACGCGATCTGGCAGCGCGGTGTGCTCGGTTCGGCCGATGATCTGGACAGCCCGGCCGCGGTGCAGCTGGCGTACTGGCGGGAGGCGCTGGCCGGGATCCCGGAGGAGTTGGCGCTGCCGGCCGACCGGCCGCGGCCGGCGGAGTTCTCGCACCGCGGTGGGCTGGTCAACGTGCGGGTGGGCGCGGATGTGCATGCCGGGCTGGTGGAGGTGGCCCGGGCTGGGCGGGCGACGTTGTTCATGGTGGTGCAGGCGGCGCTGGCGGTGCTGCTGTCGCGGCATGGCGGTGGCGACGACATCCCGGTCGGCACGGTGGTGGCCGGGCGGGGTGATGCGGCCCTGGATGAGCTGGTCGGGTTCTTCGTCAACACGCTGGTGCTGCGCACCGACCTGTCCGGCGACCCCACGTTCAGCGAGCTGATCACCCGGGTCCGGGAGACCGACCTGGCCGCCTACGCCCACCAGGACCTCCCGTTCGAGCACCTGGTCGAGGACCTCAGCCCAATCCGCTCACTGGGCCGCAACCCGCTTTACCAAGTGATGCTCACGTTCCAGAACATCCCCGAAGCGCAGCGGGCGGTCTGGGAGCTCACCGGGCTGTCAGCCAGTCCCGTCCAGCCGGGCACTGGCGTTCCGAAGCTAGACCTGTCCATGACCATGTGGGAGCGCCGCGCTGATGATGGGAGCCCAGCCGGTCTCGAGGGTGGGATCCAGTTTTCGGGTGATCTGTTCGATCGGCCGACGGTCGAGGCGCTGGCCGGGCGGCTGGTCAGGTTGCTGGATCAGGTGGCCGCGGATCCGGGGGTTCGGGTCAGCCAGGTTGACGTGCTCAGCTCGGGAGAGCGGCGCCAGGTGCTGGCCGGATGGAACGACACCGCGATAGCGGTGCCGGAGGTGGGAACGGGCGAGCTGCTGGCGGCGCAGGCCGCGCGGACACCGGACGCGATAGCGGTGGTGTCCGGAGATGTGGCCTGGTCGTATGCGGAACTGGACGCGGCGGCGAACCGGGTAGCCTGGGCGCTGCTCGGGGCGGGCGTGGCCTGCGGGGATTGCGTGGGCGTGGCCATGAGCCGGTCGGCGGAGCTGGTGGCGGTGCTGGCCGGCGTGCTGAAGGCGGGCGCGGCGTACGTTCCGGTGGATGCGGCGTGGCCGGGTGAGCGGGTGCGGCTGGTCCTGGCCCAGACCGGTACCCGGGTGCTGGTGGCCGAGCGGGGCCTGCTGGACGGAGATGCCGGGCTGGCCGGGGCGACCGCCGGGCTGGACGTGCTGACCGTGGAGCAGCTCCTGGCGGCCCGGGATGTGTGTGACCCCCAGGTAGCCGTGCGGGCCAGCGATGTGGCCTACGTGATGTACACCTCAGGATCGACCGGGGTGCCCAAGGGAGTCGCGGTCACCCACGCAGGCGTGGCGGTGCTGGCCCGGGACCGCTGCTGGACTCCGTCCGATGGGGTGGCCGCTGGCCCGGGGATAGCCATGCTGGCGCACGCGCCGTTCGCGTTCGACGCCTCGACGATGGAGCTGTGGATTCCGCTGCTGCGCGGTGGCCGGGTGGTGGTCGCCCCGGCGGGTGAGGTGGACGCCGCGCTGATCGGCGGGCTGGCCGCGCGCGGCGCGGTGAACGTGGTGCATGTGACCGCGGGGCTGTTCCGGGTGCTGGCCGAGGAGTCGCCGGAGTGTTTCGCTGGGCTGGCCGAGGTGTGGACCGGTGGCGACGTGGTGCCCGCGGCGGCGGTGGCCCGGGTCCGGGCCGCCTGCCCGGGCGTGCTGATCCGGCACATCTACGGCCCGACCGAAGTCACCGTCTGCGCGGCGGTCTACCAGCTGCCGGCCGGGCAGGTCGCGCCGGCCGCGCTGCCGGTCGGCCGGCCCCGGGACAACACCCAGGTGTTCGTGCTGGACGAGTGGCTCGGCCCGGTGCCGCCTGGCGTGACCGGGGAACTGTACGTGGCCGGCGCCGGCCTGGCCCGCGGTTACCTGGGCCGCCCCGGGCTGACCGGGGAGCGCTTCGTGGCCTGCCCGTTCGGCCCCGCCGGGGGGCCGATGTACCGCACCGGCGACCTGGCCCGCTGGACGTTGGGCGGCGAGCTGGTGTTCGCCGGACGGGCCGATGAGCAGGTCAAGATCCGCGGATTCCGGGTCGAGCCCGGCCGAGATCGAGGCGGCCCTGGCCGCCCACCCCGCCGTCGGGGCGGCCGCGGTCATCGCCCGCGAGGACCAGCCCGGCCAGAAACGGCTGGTCGGTTACGTCGTGCCCGTCGGCGGGAACGGCGCCCCGAGTCCCGGCGGGAACGGCGCCCCGAGTGCCGGCGGGAACGGGGCGGGCGCCGCGGGAACGGGGCGGGCGCCGGCGGGAACGGCCACTCCGCTCCGCTGGACGTGCCGGCGTTGCGCCAGTATGTGGCGGCGCGGCTGCCGGAGTACATGGTGCCGTCCGCGGTGGTGGTGCTGGATGGGCTGCCGGTGACGGTGAATGGGAAGCTGGACCGGGCCGCGCTCCCAGCGCCGGAGTTCGGTGGCGTGGTTATGAGCCGGGAGCCGCGGACGGCGGCGGAGGAGATCGTCTGCGGCCTGTTCGCCGAAGTGCTCGGCCTGGAGCGGGTCGGCGCCGACGACAGCTTCTTCGAGCTGGGCGGGGATTCGCTGCTGGCCATGCGGGTCATCTCCCGGGTCCGCGCCGTGCTCGACACGGAGCTGGGCATCGGGGACCTGTTTACCGCCGCATCCCCGGCCGAGCTAGCCGAACTGGCCGGGAACAGCGCCGTGCCACGGACGTGGCTGGCGCTGGCACCCGGCCCGCGGTGCTGCCGTTGTCGTTCGGGCAGCAGCGGATGTGGTTCCTCAACCGGCTGGAAGGCGCCGGTGGCGTCTACAACCTCCCGCTAGCCATGCGGCTGACCGGGCACCTGAACGTGGCCGCGCTGGAGGCGGCGCTGGGGGATGTCGCGGACCGGCACGAGAGCCTGCGCACCATCTTCCCGGAGACCGGTGGCACACCGCGGCAGGAGATCCTGGGCGGCCCGGCCGGGCGGCCCGCGCTGGTGATCCGCCAGGCAGCCGAGGAGGACGTGTCCACGGCGCTGGCCGCGGAAGCAGGGCGCGGCTTCGACTTGCGATCTGAGCCGCCGTGGCGACCGGTCGTGCTGGCGGTTTCCCCCACCGAGCACGTGCTGATGATCGTGATGCATCACATCGCGGGTGATGGCTGGTCGATGGGGGTGCTGGCCCGCGACCTGGGCACCGCCTATGCCGCCCGGTGCGCGGGGCAGGCGCCGGGGTGGGCGGCGCTGCCGGTGCAGTACGCCGACTACGCGATCTGGCAGCGCGAGGTGCTCGGGTCGGAAGACGACCTGGACAGCGTGGCGGCGGCTCAGCTGGGGTACTGGCGGCAGGCGCTGGCCGGGATCCCGGAGGAGATCGCGCTGCCCGCCGACCGGCCCCGCCCGGCCACGGCGTCGCATCGGGGTGGGGCGGTGCCGGTCGAGGTGGGTGCGGAGGTGCACGCCGGGCTGGTGGAAGTGGCCCGGGCTGGGCGGGCGACCATCTTCATGGTGGTGCAGGCGGCGCTGGCGGTGCTGCTGTCGCGGCACGGCGGCGGGGAGGATATCCCGCTGGGCACGTCGGTGGCGGGGCGCGGCGACGCGGCCCTGGATGAGCTGATCGGGTTCTTCCTGAACACGCTGGTGCTGCGGGCCGATCTGTCGGGTGATCCGACGTTCGCTGAGCTGGTGGGGCGGGTGCGGGAGGCTGACCTGGGTGCGTATGCGCATCAGGATCTGCCGTTCGAGCAGCTGGTGGAGGCGCTGAGCCCGGCCCGGTCGCTGGCCCGCAACCCGCTGTATCAGGTCATGCTCACGTTCCAGAACATCCCCGAGGACCAGCAAGCCAGCTGGGACCTGCCCGGCCTCTCGGCCCGATCCGCGGGCGCTGACCCGGAGGCAGCCCGGTTCGACCTGGCTGTCACCCTGCGCGAGCGGCGTAACTCCGCTGGCGGCTCGGCCGGGATCGAGGGGGCGCTGCTGTATTCGGCGGACTTGTTCGACCGGGGTACGGTGGCGGCGCTGGCGGAGCGGCTGGCTGGGGTGCTGGGCCAGGTGGCGGCGGATCCGGGGCTGCGGGTCAGCCAGGTGCAGGTGCTCAGCCCGGGCGAACGCCGCCAGATCGTCGGCGTGTGGAACGACACGACTGCCGAGTTGCCGGCCCTGACGCTGGCAGAGCTGATCACCGCGCAGGTGGCCCGGACGCCGGACGCCCCCGCCGTGGTGTGCGGGGACATGGTCTGGTCGTATGCGGAGCTGGATGCGGCGTCGGGGCGGATCGCTGGATATCTGGCCGGGCTGGGTGCGGGCCCGGAGCAGGTCGTGGCGATAGCGGTGCCCCGGTCGGCGGAGATGGTCGCCGCGGTGCTGGGTGTGGCCAAGACCGGTGCGGCGTATCTGCCGGTCAACCCGGGGTATCCGGCCGAGCGGATCAGTTTCATGCTGGCCGACGCGCGGCCGGCCCTGGTCGTGTGCACGGCGGAGACGGCGGACGTGGCTGGCGGCGCGGCGGTGCGGGTGGTGCTGGATGACCCGGCCACCGTGGCGGCGATCGCGGGATGCCCGCCGGATGCGCTTGGTGTGCGGGCGAGTGTGGATGGCGCGGCGTATGTGATCTATACGTCGGGGTCAACGGGTGTGCCGAAGGGTGTCGTGGTGTCGCATCGCGGGCTGGCTGGGCTGGTGGCCAGCCAGGCGGACCGGTTCGAGGTCGGGCCGGGGTCGCGGGTGCTGCAGTTCGCGTCGCTGAGTTTCGATGCGGCGGTGTCGGAGCTGGCGGTGACGCTGGGGTCGGGGGCGGCGCTGGTGCTGCCCGCGGCGGGGTCGCTGGCCGAGGTGGTGGCGGCGGGGCAGGTGACGCATCTGACCGTGCCGCCGTCGGTGCTGGCTACCGTGGAAGCGCCGTCGGTGTCGGCCACGGTGGAAGAGGGCCTGCCGGGGTCGGTGCGCACGGTGGTGGTGGCCGGGGAGGCGTGCCCGCCGGGGCTGGCGGGCCGGTGGGCGCAGGACCATCGGGTGATCAACGCGTATGGGCCGACTGAGGTGACGGTCTGCGCCACGATGAGCCAGCCCCTCGACCCGGCGCCGGCGTGGTGCCGGCTGGGCGGCCGGTGGCCAACACGCAGGTGTTCGTGCTGGACGCCACCTTGGCCCCGGTGCCGCCGGGGGTGACGGGGGAGCTGTATGTCGCCGGGGCCGGGCTGGCGCGTGGCTATCTGGGGCGGGCTGGGCTGACCGGCGGAGCGGTTCGTGGCCTGCCCGTTCGGGCGGGCGGGGGCCGGATGTACCGGACCGGGGACCTGGCCCGCTGGAGCTCGGGTGGGGAGCTGGTGTTCGCGGGGCGGGCGGATGAGCAGGTGAAGGTGCGCGGGTTCCGGATCGAGCCCGGCGAGATCGAGACCGTGCTGGTGGCGCATCCGGCGGTCGGCCAGGCGGCGGTGATTGCGCGGGAGGACCAGCCCGGGGCGCAGCGGCTGGTGGGCTATGTCGTCCCGGCCGGGGCCGGTGCGGTGGACGCGGAGGAGCTGCGCGAGCATGTGGCGGCGCGGTTGCCGGAGTACATGGTGCCGTCCGCGGTGGTGGTGCTGGATGGGCTGCCGGTGACGGTGAACGGGAAGCTGGACCGGGCCGGATTGCCGGCGCCGGAGTTCGGTGGGGTGGTGGTCAGCCGGGAGCCGCGGACCGCGGCGGAGGAGATCGTCTGCGGCCTGTTCGCTGAGGTGCTGGGCGTGGAGCGGGTCGGTGCGGAGGACAGTTTCTTCGATTTGGGTGGGGATTCGCTGCTGGCCATGCGGCTGATCGCCCGGGTGCGGGCTGTGCTGGACGCGGAGATCCCGATCCGGGGGCTGTTCACCGCCACCCCAGCCGGCATCGCCCAGCTGGCCGGGTCGGCTGGTTCGCCGCGGATGCCACTGGCCCCTGCGACCCGGCCCGAGGTGGTGCCGCTCTCGTTCGGGCAGCAGCGGATGTGGTTCCTGAACCGGCTGGAGGGCGCCGGGGCGGTCTACAACATGCCGCTGGCCCTGCGGCTGACCGGCGACCTGAACGTGCCCGCGCTGGAGGCCGCGCTGGGTGATGTCGCGGACCGGCACGAGAGCCTGCGCAGCACCTTCCCGGAGACCGCGGGTACCCCCCGGCAGGACATCCGTACCGGGCGGGCGGGCGGCCGGTGCTGGTGGTGCGTCAGGTTCCGGAGCACGGCGTGGCCGCGGCGCTGGCCGAAGAAGTCGGGCGAGGATTCGACCTGCGCAGCGAGCTGCCCTGGCGCGCACTGCTGCTAGCGATCTCGCCGGCCGAGCACGTGCTGATGATCGTGATGCACCACATCGCGGCGGACGGCTGGTCCATGGGCGTGCTGGCCCGGGACCTGGGCACCGCCTACGCCGCCCGGCGGGCGGGCCAGCGGCCGGACTGGGCACCGCTGCCGGTGCACTACGCCGACTACGCGATCTGGCAGCGCGACGTGCTCGGCTCGGCCGATGACCCGGACAGCCCGGCGGCGGCCCAACTGGCGTACTGGCGCGAGACGCTGGCCGGGATCCCGGAGGAGATCCCGCTGCCGGCCGACCGGCCCCGCCCGGCGGAGTTCTCGCACCGTGGTGGCGCGGTCGAGGTTCAGGTCAACGGCGACGTGCACGCCGGTCTGGTGGAGGTAGCCCGGGTCGGCCGGGCGACGTTGTTCATGGTGGTGCAGGCCGCGCTGGCGGTGCTGCTGTCCCGGCACGGCGGCGGGGAGGATATCCCCGTCGGCACGTCGGTGGCCGGGCGCGGTGACGCGGCCCTGGATGAGCTGGTCGGGTTCTTCCTCAACACGCTGGTGCTGCGTACCGACCTGTCCGGCGACCCCACCTTCGCCGAGCTGGTGAGCCGGGTCCGCGACGCCGACCTGGCCGCCTACGCCCACCAGGACCTACCGTTCGAGCATCTGGTAGAAGCGCTCAGCCCAGCTCGGACACTGGCCAGGCATCCGCTCTACCAGGTCATGCTGACCTTCCAGCTGGCCCAGCAGGACCAGGCGGAATGGCGGCTGCCCGGCCTGCGGGTGAGTCCTGAGCCACCCGGCTCCGAAACCGGTACGGCCAGAGTGGACCTATCCATCACGCTGGCCGAGCGCCGGGACGCTAGCGGCGTACCCAGCGGCATCGAGGGCGGCATCCTGTACTCGGCGGACTTGTTCGACCGGAGTACGGCGGCGGCGCTGGCGGGGCGGCTGGCTGGGGTACTGGGCCAGGTGGCGGCGGACCCGGATTTGCGGGTCAGCCAGGTACAGTTGCTGGGCCCGGCCGAGCGGCGGCAGATCGTGAGTGGCTGGAATGACACCGCCACCAAGCTGCCCGGCCTGACATTGGGTGAGCTGGTCAGCGCGCAGGCGGCCCGGACCCCGGACGCCCCCGCCGTTATCTGCGGGGACGTGACCTGGTCCTACCGGGAGCTGGACGCGGCCTCGGGGCGGATCGCCGCCCACCTGGCCGGGCTGGGCGCGGCCCGGAGCAGGTCGTGGCGATAGCGGTGCCGCGATCGGCGGAGATGGTCGCCGCGCTGCTCGGCGTGGCCAAGACCGGCGCGGCGTATCTGCCGGTCAACCCGGGGTACCCGGCTGAGCGGATTAGTTTCATGCTGGGCGATGCCCAGCCCGCTCTGATCGTGTGCACGACGGAAACGGCGGATGTCGTCGGCGGTGCGGCGGCGGTGGTGCTGGATGACCCCGCAACTGCCCTGGCCATCGCGCAATGTTCGCCGGACGGGCTCGGGGTGCGGGTGAGTGTGGATGGCGCGGCGTATGTGATCTATACGTCGGGGTCAACGGGTGTGCCCAAGGGTGTCGTGGTGTCGCATCGCGGGCTGGCGGGGCTGGTGGCCAGCCAGGCGGACCGGTTCGAGGTCGGGCCGGGGTCGCGGGTGCTGCAGTTCGCGTCGCTGAGCTTCGACGCGGCGGTGTCGGAGCTGGCGGTGACGCTGGGCTCCGGGGCGGCGCTGGTCCTGGACCCGGCCGGGTCGCTGGCTGAGGCGGTGGCGGCGGGGCAGGTGACGCATCTGACGGTGCCGCCGTCGGTGCTGGCCACCGTCGAAGATGACCTGCCGGAGTCGGTGCGCACGCTGGTGGTGGCCGGAGAGGCCTGCCCGGTGCCGCTGGCCGCCCGGTGGGCGCGGACGCACCGGGTGATCAACGGGTACGGGCCGACCGAGGTGACGGTCTGCGCCACCATGAGCCAGCCCCTCGACCCGGGCGCCAGCGTGGTGCCGGCCGGGCGGCCGGTGGCCAACGCCCAGGTCTACGTGCTCGACTCGCTGCTGGCCCCGGTGCCGCCGGGGGTGACCGGGGAACTGTATGTGGCCGGGGCGGGGCTGGCCCGCGGGTACCTGGGCCGAGCCGGGCTGACCGGGGAGCGGTTCGTGGCGTGCCCATTCGGGGTGGCTGGGGCGCGGATGTACCGGACCGGGGACCTGGCCCGGTGGAGCGCGGCCGGGGAGCTGGTGTTCGCGGGGCGGGCGGATGAGCAGGTCAAGATCCGCGGGTTCCGGGTCGAGCCCGGCGAGATCGAAGCTGTGCTCGCCGCGCACCCCACTGTCGGTCAGGCTGCGGTGATCGCGCGCGAGGACCAGCCCGGCCAGCAGCGGCTGGTTGGCTACGTGGTAGCCGCTGGTGGCCTGGTGGACGTGCCGGAATTGCGGGCGTTCGTGGCGGCGCGGCTGCCGGAGTACATGGTGCCGTCCGCGGTGGTGGTGCTGGATGGGCTGCCGGTGACGGTGAACGGGAAGCTGGACCGGGCCGCGCTGCCGGCGCCGGAGTTCGGTGGGGTGGTGGTCAGCCGGGAGCCGCGGACGGCGGCGGAGGAGATCGTGTGTGGCCTGTTCGCTGAGGTGCTGGGCGTGCAGCGGGTGGGTGCGGAGGACAGTTTCTTTGAGCTGGGTGGGGATTCGCTGCTGGCGATGCGGCTGATCGCGCGGGTCCGGGCGGTGCTGGACACTGAGATTGGTATCGGGGATCTGTTCACCGCGCCGTCGCCGGCTCAGGTCGTGGAGCTGGCCGGGGCCGGTGCGGCGGGGCCGCGGATGCCGCTGGTGGCGGCGGCCCGGCCGGGGCTGGTGCCGTTGTCGTTTGGGCAGCAGCGGATGTGGTTCCTGAACCGGCTGGAGGGCGCCGGGGCGGTGTACAACATGCCGCTGGCGCTGCGGCTGACCGGCGACCTCGATACGCGCCGCGCTCAAGCGGCACTCGGTGATGTCGCGGACCGGCACGAGAGCCTGCGCACCATCTTCCCCGAGACTGGGGGCACGCCGCGCCAGCAGATCCTGGACGGCCCGGCCGGGCACCCCAGCCTGGTGCTGCGTGCGGCGGCGGACGGCGAGCTGCCCGCCGCCCTGGCGGAAGAGGCTGGTCGTGGTTTTGACCTGCGCTCCGAGCTGCCGTGGCGGGCGGCGCTGTGGGCGGTCTCGCCGGGCGAGCACGTGCTGATGATCGTGATGCATCACATCGCGGGTGATGGCTGGTCGATGGGGGTGCTGGCCCGCGACCTGGGCACCGCCTATGCCGCCCGGTGCGCGGGGCAGGCGCCGGGGTGGGCGGCGCTGCCGGTGCAGTACGCCGACTACGCGATCTGGCAGCGCGAGGTGCTCGGGTCGGAAGACGATCTGGACAGCGTGGCGGCGGCTCAGCTGGGGTACTGGCGGCAGGCGCTAGAGGGGATCCCGGAGGAGATCGCGCTGCCCGCCGACCGGCCCCGCCCGGCCACGGCGTCGCATCGGGGTGGGGCGGTGCCGGTCGGGGTGGAACCCGACGTGCACGCCGGGCTGGTGGAAGTGGCCCGGGCTGGGCGGGCGACGTTGTTCATGGTGGTGCAGGCCGCGCTGGCGGTGCTGCTGTCGCGGCACGGCGGCGGGGACGACGTGCCGGTCGGCACGTCGGTCGCCGGGCGCGGCGACGCGGCGCTGGATGAGCTGATCGGGATGTTCCTGAACACGCTGGTGCTGCGCACCGATCTGTCGGGTGACCCGACGTTCGCTGAGCTGGTGGGGCGGGTGCGGGAGGCTGACCTGGGTGCGTATGCGCATCAGGATCTGCCGTTCGAGCAGCTGGTGGAGGCGCTGAGCCCGGCCCGGTCGCTGGCCCGCAACCCGCTGTATCCAGGTCATGCTCACGTTCCAGAACATCCCCGAGGACCAGCAAGCCACCTGGGACCTGCCCGGCCTGCGCGCGACCGGAGTCCAGCTCGGCTCAGGGACCGACGCGGCCCGGTTCGACCTGGCCGTGACGCTGCGCGAGCGGCGCGACAGCACCGGCGCGCCCGCCGGTATCGAGGGTGGCATTCAGTTCGCGGCGGACTTGTTCGACCGGGGTACGGCGGAGGTGCTGGCGGGGCGGCTGGCTGGGGTGCTGGGTCAGGTGGCGGCGGATCCGGGGCTGCGGGTCAGCCAGGTGCAGGTGCTCAGCCCGGGCGAACGCCGCCAGATCGTCGGCGTGTGGAACGACACGACTGCTGAGTTGCCGGCCCTGACGCTGGCAGAGCTGATCACCGCGCAGGTGGCCCGGACGCCGGACGCCCCCGCCGTGGTGTGCGGGGACATGGTCTGGTCGTATGCGGAGCTGGATGCGGCGTCGGGGCGGATCGCCGCCTACCTGGGTGGGCTGGGTGCGGGCCCCGAGCAGGTGGTGGCGATAGCGGTGCCGCGGTCGGCGGAGATGGTCGCCGCGGTGCTGGGTGTGGCCAAGACCGGTGCGGCGTATCTGCCGGTCAACCCGGGGTACCCGGCGGAGCGGATCAGTTTCATGCTGGCCGACGCGCGCCCGGCCCTGATCGTGTGCACGGCGGAAACGGCGGGCGTTGCTGGCGGCGCGGCGGCGGTGGTGCTGGATGACCCGGCTACGGCCGCGGCCATCGCGGCGGGCGCAACCGGCGGCCCGGGTGTGCGGGTAGGTGTGGATGGCGCGGCCTATGTGATCTACACATCCGGGTCAACCGGAGTGCCCAAGGGCGTCGTGGTGTCGCACCGCGGGCTGGCGGGTTTGGTGGCCAGCCAGGCGGACCGGTTCCAGGTGGGTGTGGGGTCGCGGGTGCTGCAGTTCGCGTCGCTGAGTTTCGACGCCGCCGTGTCCGAACTGGCCGTCACGTTGGCCTCGGGGGCAGCGCTGGTCCTGGACCCGGCGGGGTCGCTGGCCGAGTGCCGTGGCGGCGGGGCAGGTGACTCATCTGACCGTGCCGCCGTCAGTGCTGGCCACGGTGGAAGAGGGCCTGCCGGAGTCGGTGGCCACGGTAGTGGTGGCGGGGGAGGCGTGCCCGCCGGGGCTGGCCGGCCGGTGGGCGCAGGACCATCGGGTGATCAACGCGTATGGGCCGACTGAGGTGACGGTCTGCGCCACGATGAGCGCAGCCCCTCGACCCCGGCGCCGGCGTGGTGCCGGCCGGGCGGCCGGTGGCCAACACGCAGGTGTTCGTGCTGGACGCCACCTTGGCCCCGGTGCCGCCGGGGGTGACCGGGGAGCTGTATGTCGCCGGGGCCGGGCTGGCCCGTGGCTACCTGGGGCGTACTGGGCTGACGGCGGAGCGGTTCGTGGCCTGCCCGTTCGGGCCGGCCGGTAGCCGGATGTACCGGACCGGGGATCTGGCCCGCTGGAGTGCGGGTGGGGAGCTGGTGTTCGCGGGGCGCGCGGATGAGCAGGTGAAGGTGCGCGGGTTCCGGATCGAGCCCGGCGAGATCGAGACCGTGCTGGTGGCGCATCCGGCGGTCGGCCAGGCGGCGGTGATTGCGCGGGAGGACCAGCCTGGGGCGCAGCGGCTGGTGGCCTATGTCGTCCCGGCCGGGGCCGGTGCGGTGGACGCGGAGGAACTGCGCGAGCATGTGGCGGCGCGGTTGCCGGAGTACATGGTGCCGTCCGCGGTGGTGGTGCTGGATGGGCTGCCGGTGACGGCCAACGGGAAGCTGGACCGGGCCGGACTGCCGGCGCCGGAGTTCGGTGGCGTGGTGGTCAGCCGGGAGCCGCGGACCGCGGCGGAGGAGATCGTCTGCGGCCTGTTCGCCGAAGTCCTGGGCCTGGAGCGGGTCGGTGCGGAGGACAGCTTCTTCGATTTGGGTGGCGATTCGCTGCTGGCCATGCGGCTGATCGCCCGGGTGCGTGCTGTGCTGGACGCGGAGATCCCGATCCGGGGGCTGTTCACCGCCACCCCAGCCGGCATCGCCCAGCTGGCCGGGTCGGCTGGTTCGCCGCGGATGCCACTGGCCCCAGTGGCCCGGCCCGAGGTGGTGCCGCTCTCGTTCGGGCAGCAGCGGATGTGGTTCCTCAACCAGCTCGACGTCACCTCGGCCGCCTACAACATCCCGATGGCCCTGCGGCTGACCGGCAACCTCGACACCGCCGCACTGGAAGCGGCACTGGGTGATGTCGCGGACCGGCACGAGAGCCTGCGCACCATCTTCCCCGACACGGCCGGCGCCCCCGCCAGCAGATCCTGGACGGCCCGGCCGGCCCACGCTGGCTCGGGCCGAGGCGGCGGACGCTGAGCTGCCCGGGCTGCTGGCCGCGCAGGCGGGCCAGGGCTTCGACCTGCGCGCTGAACTGCCCTGGCGGGCGGCGCTGTGGACGGTCTCCCCGTCCGAGCAGGTGCTGTCAATCGTGATGCATCACATCGCCGGTGATGGCTGGTCGATGGGCGTGCTGGCCCGCGACCTGGGCACCGCCTATGCCGCCCGGTGCGCGGGGCAGGCGCCCGGCTGGGCGCCGGTGCCGGTGCAGTACGCCGACTACGCGATCTGGCAGCGCGACATGCTCGGCTCGGCCGACGACCCGGACAGCCCGGCCGCCGTCCAGCTGGCCTACTGGCAGCAGGCGCTGGCCGGGATCCCCGACGAGACGCCGCTGCCGGCCGACCGGCCGCGCCCGGCGACCCCATCTCATCGCGGCGGTCTCGTCGACATACAGGTCGGCCCCGAGGTCCACGCTGGACTGATAGAGGCGGCCCGGGCTGGCCGGGCGACGTTGTTCATGGTGGTGCAGGCCGCGCTGGCGGTGCTGCTGTCGCGGCACGGCGGTGGCGACGACATCCCGGTCGGCACGGTGGTGGCCGGGCGGGGTGACGCGGCCCTGGATGAGCTGGTCGGGTTCTTCGTCAACACGCTGGTGCTGCGTACCGACCTGTCCGGCGACCCCACGTTCAGCGAGCTGATCACCCGGGTCCGCGACGCCGACCTGGCCGCCTACGCCCACCAGGACCTCCCGTTCGAGCGCCTCGTGGACGCGCTGAGCCCGACGAGGTCGCTAACCCATCACCCGCTCTTCCAGGTCATCCTGGCGTTCCAGAACATCCCCAGGGAGCAGCGGGCCGCCTGGGACCTGGTTGGCCTGCGGGCGACCCCAGTCCAGAGCGGTTCCGGGGCGAATGCCGCCCGATTCGACCTGTCGGTAACCCTTGGCGAACGCCGGGACAGCGATGGTGGCCCGGCTGGCCTGCAGGGCGGGATCCAGTTCTCCGCTGATCTGTTCGACCGGGCGACGGTTCAGGCGCTGGCCAGCCGGCTGACCCGGGTGCTGAGCCAGCTCGCGGCGGATCCGGAGCTGCGGCTGAGCGAGCTCGACCTGTTCAGCCCGGCCGAGCGGCAACAGGTTGTGCGTGGCTGGAACGACACCGCGGCGCCGGTACCGGTTGACGGGCTGGCCGCGCTGCTGGCTGGGCAGGCGGCCCGGACCCCGGATGCGACGGCCGTGCTGTCCGCGGACGGGGACGTGTCCTGGTCGTATGCGCAGCTGATGGCGCTGTCGGGCCGGATCGCCGGCTACCTGGCTGGGCTGGGGGTAGGCCGGGGACAGGTGGTGGCGGTGGCTGTGCCACGGTCGGCCGAGCTGGTCTCCGCGATGCTGGGCGTGCTGCAGGCGGGCGCGGCGTACCTGCCCATCGACCCCGGCTACCCGGCCGAGCGGATCAGCTTCATGCTCACCGATACTCGCCCGGCCGCCGTGCTGTGTACGACGGCGACGGCTGCCCTGCTGGACGCCACGGCCGGGGACGGTGTGCCCCTGGTGGTGCTGGATGACCCGGCTACCGCGGCGGCGATCGCGGCAGGTCACCCGGCCGCCGTGCGGACCAGCCCGGGTGATCTGGCGTACCTGATGTACACGTCGGGGTCGACCGGGGTGCCGAAGGGCGTGGCGGTCACCCACGCGGGCGTGGCCGTGCTGGCCGCGGACCGCTGCTGGGGCGACGGCGCCGGGATGGCCATGCTGGCGCACGCGCCGTTCGCGTTCGACGCCTCGACGATGGAGCTGTGGATCCCGCTGCTCCGCGGCGGCCAGGTAGTGGTCGCCCCCGCCGGTGACGTGGACGCCGGGGTGATCCGCGGGCTGGCCGCCCAGGGTCTGGTGGACGTCGTGCATGTCACCGCGGGCGTGTTCCGGGTGCTGGCCGAGGAGTCGCCGGAGTGTTTCGCTGGGCTGGCCGAGGTGTGGACCGGCGGGGACGTGGTGCCCGCGGCGGCGGTGGCCCGGGTCCGGGCCGCCTGCCCGGGCGTGCTGATCCGGCACATCTACGGGCCCACCGAAGTCACCGTCTGCGCGGCGGTCTACCAGCTTCCGGCCGGGCAGCCGGCCCCCGAAGTACTGCCCGTGGGCCGGCCCCGGGATAACACGCAGGTGTTCGTGCTGGACGAGTGGCTCAGCCCGGTGCCGCCTGGCGTGAGTGGGGAACTGTACGTCGCCGGCCTCGGTCTGGCCCGTGGCTACCAGGACCGGGCGGCCCTGACGGCCGAGCGGTTCGTGGCCTGCCCGTTCGGGCCACCCGGTACCCGGATGTACCGGACCGGGGACCTGGCCCGCTGGACAGCAGACGGCCAGTTGCTGTTCGCCGGGCGAGCGGATGAGCAGGTGAAGATCCGCGGATTCCGCATCGAGCCTGGCGAGATCGAAGCCGTGCTGGCCGCCCACCCCACCGTGGCGCAGGCCGCGGTGCTCGCCCGGGAGGACCAGCCGGGCCAGCGCCGGCTGGTCGGCTACGTCGTCCCGGCCGGCACCAGCACGGTGGACGCGGCGGCGCTGCGGGAGCACGTGGCGGCCCGGCTGCCCGACTACATGGTCCCCGCCGCCCTCGTCGTCCTGGCTGCGCTGCCGGTAACGGTCAACGGCAAGCTCGACCGGGGCGCCCTGCCCGCACCCGAGTTCGGCGCGGTAGCGCTGAGCCGGGAGCCGCGGACCGCGGCGGAGGAGATCGTCAGCGGCCTGTTCGCCGAAGTGCTCGGCCTGGACCGGGTCGGCGCCGAGGACAGCTTCTTCGAGCTGGGCGGGGACTCGCTGCTGGCCATGCGGCTGATCGCCCGGGTGCGGGCGGTGCTGGACACCGAAATCCCCATCCGGGGCCTGTTCACCGACCCGTCTCCGGCCGGGATCGCCCGGCTGGCCGAGTCGGGTGGCACCAGCCGGTCCGCGCTGGCGCCGGTGGCGCGGCCGGAGACCGTGCCGCTGTCGTTCGGGCAGCAGCGGATGTGGTTCCTGAACCGGCTGGAAGGCGCCGGTCCCGTCTACAACATGCCGCTGGCCCTCCGGCTGACCGGCGACCTCAACATCCTCGCGCTGGAGACCGCGCTGGCCGATGTCGCGGACCGGCACGAGAGCCTGCGCACCGTGTTCCCGGAGACCAGCGGGACGCCGCGGCAGGAAATCCGCACCGGCCCGGCTGGGCGGCCCGCCCTGACCGTGCGCCATGCGGCCGACGACGACTTGCCCGGCCTCCTCGCGGAAGAAGCCAGTCAGGGCTTTGACCTGCGGTCCGAGCTGCCGTGGCGGGCGGCGCTGTGGGAGCTGTCGCCATCGGAGCACGTGCTGATGATCGTGATGCATCACATCGCCGGTGATGGCTGGTCGATGGGCGTACTGGCCCGCGACCTGGGCGCCGCGTACGCGGCGCGGTGTGCCGGGCAGGCGCCGGGGTGGGCGGCGCTGCCGGTGCAGTACGCCGACTACGCGATCTGGCAGCGCGACGTCCTCGGGTCAGCGGACGACCCGGACAGCCCGGCCGCCCGGCAGTTGGCGTACTGGCGGGAGGCGCTGGCCGGGATCCCGGAGGAGATTCCGCTGCCCGCCGACCGGCCCCGGCCGGCCGCCGCCTCCCATCGCGGCGGCCTGGTCAAGGTGCGGGCCGGCGCGGACGTGCATGCCGGGCTGGTGGAGGTGGCCCGGTCCGGGCGCGCGACCATGTTCATGGTGGTGCAGGCCGCGCTGGCCGTGCTGCTATCCCGGCACGGCGGCGGCGAGGACATTCCGGTGGGCACCTCGATCGCTGGGCGGGGCGATGCGGTGCTGGACGAGCTGGTCGGGTTCTTCCTGAACACGCTGGTGCTGCGCACCAACCTGTCCGGCGACCCCACGTTCAGCGAACTGGTGACCCAGGTCCGGGAGACCGACCTGGCCGCCTACGCCCACCAGGACCTGCCGTTCGAGCACCTGGTCGAGGCGCTCAGCCCGGCCCGCTCCCTCGGCCGCAACCCGCTCTACCAGGTCATGCTCACGTTCCAGAACATCCCCGAAGGCGAGCAGGCCAGCTGGGAACTGCCCGGCCTGTCGGCCCAGCCCGCCCGGTCCGGTGCCGGGACCGATACGGCCCGGTTCGACCTGGCCGTCACCCTGCGCGAGCGACGGGACGCCGATGGCGCCCCGGGTGGGATCGAGGGTGACATCCAGTACGCGGCCGACCTGTTCGACCAGGTGACCGCGGAAGCGCTGGCCCAGCGGCTGGCCGCGGTGCTGGGCCAGGTGGCAGCCGATCCGGGCGTGCGGGTCAGCCAGGTGGACGTGCTCAGCCCGGGCGAACGCCGGGAGATCGTGAGTGAGTGGAACGACACCGCCACGGAGCTGCCGGATCTGACGCTGGGTGAGCTGTTCGCGGCGCAGGCTGCGCGCACCCCGGGCGCTCCCGCGGTCAGCTGCGCGGAGATGACCTGGTCGTACGCGGACCTGGACGCGGCCTCAGACCTGGTCGCGGCGTACCTGGCCGGGCTGGGCGCGGGGCCCGGGCAGGTCGTGGCGATAGCCATGCCGCGGTCCGCGGAACTGATCGCGGCCATCCTCGGTGTCACCAAGACCGGCGCCGCCTACCTGCCGGTCGACCCGGACTACCCGGCCGAGCGGATCAGCTTCATGCTCGCCGACGCCAGGCCTGCCCTGGTCTTGTGCAGCACCGCCACCGCGGCGCTGCTGGGCCAGGTGACCGGCGAGGGTGCGGATGGCGTGCGGCCGGTGGTGCTGGATGATCCGGCCACCGCGGCGGTCATCGCCGGCTGCGATCCGGCTGCCGCGCAGCCGCGGGTCAGCGTGGACCACGCGGCCTACGTGATCTACACGTCGGGGTCCACGGGAGTACCCAAGGGCGTCGTCGTGTCCCATCGCGGCCTGGCCAGTCTGGTCGCCAGCCAGGCGGACCGCTTCCAGGTGGGGCCGGAGTCGCGGGTGCTGCAGTTCGCGTCGCTCAGCTTCGACGCGGCCGTCTCCGAACTCGCCGTCACGCTGGCTTCCGGCGCGACCCTGGTCGTGCCCGCGCCGGGTCAGCTGCCCCTGGCCGGATCGCTGGCTGAGGTGGTTCAGTCCGGCCAGGTGACCCACCTGACCGTGCCGCCGTCCGTGCTGGCCACCGTGGACGGCGGTCTGCCGGAGTCGGTCTCCACCGTGGTGGTGGCCGGGGAGGCCTGCCCGCTGCCGCTGGCCGGCCGCTGGTCGCGGGACCACCGGGTGATCAACGCCTACGGGCCGACCGAGGTGACGGTCTGCGCCGCGATGAGCCAGCCGCTGCATCCCCGCGCCCGGCTGGTGCCGGCGGGCCGGCCGGTGGCCAACGCTCAGGTCTACGTGCTCGACTCGCTGCTGTTCCCGGTGCCGCCCGGGGTCGCCGGCGAGCTGTATGTGGCGGGCGCGGGCCTGGCCCGCGGGTACCTGGGCCGGGCCGCCCTGACGGCCGAGCGGTTCATGGCCTGCCCGTTCGGGGCACCGGGTAGCCGGATGTACCGGACCGGGGACCTGGCCCGCTGGACGGCAGACGGCGAGCTGGTGTTCGCCGGGCGGGCGGATGACCAGGTCAAGCTGCATGGGGTCCGCATCGAGCCGGGCGAGATCGAGGCCGTACTGGCCAGCCACCCGGCGGTCAGCCAGGCCGCCGTCGTCGCCCGCGAAGACCAGCCCGGCCAGAAACGCCTGGTCGGATACGTCGTCCCCGTCCCGGCCAGCCCGGCTGGGGAGGCGGATGCTGTGACCGCGGAAGGGCTGCGGGAGCACGTGGCCGCCCGGTTGCCCGAGTACCTGGTGCCCGCGGCGGTGATGCTGCTGGATGCGCTGCCGGTCACGGTGAATGGGAAGCTCGACCGGGCCGCGCTGCCCGCGCCGGGTGGCCCGGTTACCAGCCGGGGGCCACGCACCGAGACGGAAGAGATCGTCTGTGCCCTGTTTGCCGAGGTGCTCGGCCTGGACCGGGTCGGCGCCGAAGATAGTTTCTTCGAGCTCGGCGGGGACTCACTGCTGGCCATGCGGCTGATCGCCCGGGTTCGCGAGGCTCTGGACGCCGACGTGCCCATCCGTGGCATGTTCACCGCCACCCCGGCCGGAATCGCCGAGCTGGTCGAGACCAGGGGAGCAGGGCCGGGTGAGCCGGGGGAGATGGAGATCAGCGACGAGCTGAAGGCGCTGCTGCCGGATGCCCCGCCCGGCGGCACGGCGGCGGGGAACGGCTCTGGCGACTTCGATGTGCTCCTGCCGATCAGACCGGCCGGTGACCGTCCGCCGGTGTTCTGCCTGCACCCCGGGGAGGGCCTCAGCTGGCGCTACCTCGGGCTCCTGCGGTACGTCCCGGCGGATTATCCGCTGTACGGAGTGCAGGCGCGCGGGCTGGCTCAGGCGGAAGCGTTGCCGCATTCGATCGAGGAAATGTGCGACGACTACATCGGCCAGATCCGCAGAATCCAGCCGGCCGGGCCCTATCACCTGCTCGGCTGGTCGTTCGGCGGGATCGTGGCCCACGCGATCGCCGCCCGGCTGGAGGATCAGGGCGAGCGGGTCGCGCTGCTGGCCAGCCTGGACGGCTTCCCGGCGCAGAAGCGCCGGGCCGCCCGGCAGGCGCCCCAGGACGGTGCCGATGGCGGCCCGCCAGCCGACGGCGGCCCGGCCAGCGGCCGCCAGCCGACGGCGCCCAGCCAGCCGACGGCGGCCCGCCAGGCGACGGCGGCCACCCGCACCTGCCCGGCAGCGAAGGCCACGACTCCGGCGCCGGCGAGCGCCCCGGGCAGCACGGCGAGCATCCGCAGACCCCGGAGAGCGAGCAGAAGAAGGGCGGTGGGGTGGAGGGCGACGGCACCCGGCACGCCCGGAAGTCCGGTCACGACAGCAAGGGCATCGAGGACCAGATGAAGACCGAGCTGGCCGAGGTGGCCGAGCTGGCCCGCAGCGGTGACGCTCGATCGGTCATCACGGTCGACATCTTGTCGGCTATCCAGCGGATCATTATCAATGCGGGGCGGCTCGGCCGCGGATACCGGCCCGGCTTCTATTCCGGCGACATGCTTCTGTTCATGTCAATGGACGGCCCGCCCACGCTGCAGGGTGCGGCGAAAGGCCGCGAAATATGGGAACCTTACGTGGGAGGAGCGATTGACGTTCACATGATCGACTCGAATCACAAGACGATGATGCAAGCACGGCCACTGGCCGAGATCGGGCGTGTCCTTTCGGCCAAGCTGCAGGACCTGCCGACAGGATCAGGAAAGGAATGATCAGATGACGAACCCATTTGAGAACGAGGACGGCACTTACCACGCGCTGGTCAATGACGAGGGCCAGTACTCGCTCTGGCCCACATTCGTCAACGTGCCCGACGGCTGGACCATCGCGCACGAGGCCGGCACGCGCGCGGCGTGCCTCGCCTTCATCGAGGAGAACTGGACCGACATGCGGCCGAAGAGCCTGGTCGAGGCCATGCAGGCGGACGCCGGGTAATTCCGCGCGGACAAGCGCGGCAGGGCAGGACCAAGGGTTCTGCCCTGCCCAGACTGGAGAGGGTACAGATGGTTCAGGGAAGTGCTGAAGAGTTCGATGTAGTCATCACCGGCGGTGGCCCGGCGGGTTCCACCCTGGCCGCGCTGCTCGCGATGCAGGGACACCGGGTCTTAATCCTGGAGAAAGAAAAATTCCCGCGCTATCAAATCGGCGAATCACTGTTACCTTCCACGATCCACGGCATCTGCCGGCTGATTGGCGTGGCCGACGAGGTGGCCAAGGCCGGCTTCATGCGGAAGCATGGCGGGACATTCAAGTGGGGGGCGAACGCGGAGCCGTGGACGTTCGCGTTCGCGGTATCCCAGAAGCTGGCCGGGTTAACCTCGTTCGCGTACCAGGTCGAGCGGATGCGGTTCGACCAGATCCTGCTGGACAATGCGCGCCGGCTGGGCGCGGAAGTGCGCGAGCAGTGCCCGGTCTCCAGCGTCATCGACGACGACGAGCGGGTCCGCGGGGTCCGCTACGCCGGCCCGGACGGCCGCGAGCACGAAGTCTTGGCCCGGTACGTGGTGGACGCCTCCGGCAACAAGAGCCGCATCTACCCGGTGGTGGGCGGCACCCGCCAGTACTCGGAGTTCTTCCGCAACCTCGCGCTGTTCGGCTACTTCGACCACGGGAAGCGGCTACCCGCCCCCAATTCCGGGAACATCCTGTGCGAGGCGTTCGAGAGCGGCTGGTTCTGGTACATCCCGCTGACCGACACGCGGACCAGCGTCGGCGCGGTCGTCCGGCGGGAACTCGCCTCCCGGGTCCAGGGCGATCCCGAGGAGGTGCTCAAGAGCCTGATCGACGAGTCCCCGATCATCCGGGAGTACCTGTCCGGGGCTACCCGGGTCACCGAAGGTGAGTACGGCAAGCTCCGGGTGCGCAAGGATTACTCCTACCACCAGACGAAGTTCTGGCGGCCGGGCATGGTGCTCATCGGGGACGCGGCGTGTTTCGTCGATCCGGTGTTCTCCTCCGGTGTGCACCTGGCGACGTATAGCGCCCTGCTGGCCGCGCGGTCCATCAACAGCATCCTCGCCGGGACGGTCAGCGAGCAGGCCGCCTTCACTGAGTTCGAGGCCCGGTACCGCCGGGAATATGGGGTCTTCTACGAGTTCCTGACGTCGTTCTATGACATGCACGCCGGGGAGCAGTCCTACTTCTGGGCTGCCCGCAAGGTCACCAAGGACAGCCAGTCCGAACTGGAGGCGTTCGTCAACCTGGTCGGCGGCCTGTCCTCGGGCGAATCCGCCCTGGCCACGGCGGACGTGGCCAAGCGGTTCAAGGCGGGTTCCGACGAGTTCGCCCGGGCCATCGACACGATGGCCAGCGACAAGGACAAGAGCATGGTGCCACTGTTCAAGTCGTCCGTGGTGCGCAAGGCGATGCAGGAAAGCGCCCAAGTGCAGAGCCGGGCCATCCTGGGCGCGGAATTCGGTTCCGAGCCACCGATTTTCGAGAATGGCCTGGTGCCGTCCCTGGACGGCATGTTCTGGCGCATCCCGCAGTCCTGACCAAGTCGAACCGAGGCAGCCGATGACCATCTCAGGTATCAACGGAATCAACCTCAACTTCGATCAGTACGGCAAGGGGGAGCCGGTCATCATGGTCGCCGGGACCGGCTCGCCTGGCCGGGTCTGGAAGTCCTTTCAGGTCCCCGCGCTGATGGCCGCCGGATATCACGTCATTACGTTCGACAGCCGGGGCGTTCCGCCGAGCGACGCCTGCCTGGGCGGGTTCACCCTCGACGACATGGTGGCCGACACTGCGGCGCTCATCGAGCACCTCGGCGTCGGCCGCTGCCGGATCGTCGGGTTCTCCCTCGGTGCCATCATCGTGCAGGAATTGCTGCTAGCCCGGCCGGATCTGGTCAGCCAGGCGGTGCTCATGGCCACCCGGGGCCGGACCGATGAGCTCAGCACCACGCTGTCCCTGGCCGAGATGGAACTGCTCGACGCGGGGGTCAAGCTGCCCTGGCGGTACGCCGCCTACGTGCGGCTCATCCAGGGCTTCTCGGCCCGTACGCTCACCGATGATCAGCGAGTACGGGACTGGCTGGATGTGTTCGAGCTGGCCCCGCCGGACGCCAGCCTGAGCCGGGAGCAGCTTGAGGTGGACATGATCCCGAACCGGCTCGGGGAGTACCCCAGAATAACCACGCCGTGCCTGGTCATTGGCTTCACCGATGACCTGATCATGCCGCCGCAGCTGGGCCAGGAGGTGGCCGACCGGATTCCGGGTAGCCGGTATCTGGAGATCCCGGACTGCGGGCACTACGGCTACCTGGAACGGCCCACCACGGTCAACGAGGCTATCGTCGAGTTCTTCGCGCAGGGCTAAGTCCGGCCCGCACCGCCGCCGGTGTCCAACTGCGCAGATTCCCCGGCTGGACAGTGTAATTGCTGCCCGGTTAACGCACTTGGCGTACGTTCTTAACGAGACGGACTGGTAATTAATCTGGCCCTGGACAGTCCTTTGCTGCCAGCCTGTGAGGTATGCCTGCAATGCGTTAGGCTGCGGCTTGTGCCTGAGTTATCCGGGAACCTGCTATGGCCATTTAGTAAAGCCTTCTGCATGGCGAAGTCAGTGTGCCGAAGAAGCCAGTGTGCCGAATATGTCTGAGCGGAAGGAATCCCCATGGTGGTGGTGATGGCTCCCGAGGCCACCCAGGCCGAGGTGGCGGCGATCGTTGACCTGGTCCGCGCGGCCGGTGGCGAGGCGTTCGTCAGCAGCGGGGTCAGCCGCACGATCGTCGGACTGGTCGGCGACGCCGATCAATTCGGCGCGCTCAACCTGCGCAGCCGCCCCGGTGTGGTCGATGTGGTGCGGATCTCGGTTCCGTACAAGCTGATCAGCCGGGAGCACCACCCGAGCCGGTCGGTCGTCGAGGTGGGCGGGGTGCCGATCGGGCCGGGCACGCTGACCGTTATCGGCGGACCGTGCGCGGTGGAAACTCCCGAGCGGACACTGGCCGCGGCCCGGATGGCCAAGGCGGCGGGCGCGTCGCTGCTACGCGGCGGGGCGTTCAAGCCGCGCACCTCCCCGTACGCGTACCAGGGTCTGGGTGAAGCCGGCCTGAAGATCCTGGCCGACGTGCGGGCCGAGACCGGGTTGCCGGTGGTCACCGAGGTTATCGACCCGGCCAGCGTGGAACTGGTCGCTTCGTACGCCGACATGCTGCAGGTCGGCACCCGGAACATGCAGAACTTCGCGCTCCTGCAGGCGGTCGGGTCGGTGGCCATGCCGGTGCTGCTCAAGCGGGGCATGAGCGCCACCATCCAGGAGTGGCTGATGGCGGCCGAATACATCGCCCAGCGCGGCAACCTGGACATCGTGCTGTGCGAGCGCGGCATCCGCACGTTCGAGAAGGCCACCCGCAACACCCTGGACATCAGCGCGGTCCCGGTCGCTCAGCGGCTCTCCCACCTGCCGGTCATCGTGGATCCGTCGCATTCGGCCGGCCGCCGCGACCTGGTCGTGCCGCTATCACGGGCGGCCATAGCGGCCGGCGCCGATGGCCTGATCATCGACATGCACCCCGAGCCGAAGCAGGCGCTGTGCGACGGCGACCAGGCCCTAATCGACGCCGACCTTCAGGAACTCGCCAATGTGCTAGCGGACTTCCCGCCGCTGCTCGGCCGGACGGTTACCCGGCCGCCCGATCGCGTGCCCGGCGGGGTGCCCGAGCCGACCTTCATCAGCTGACCAGCCGATCATCAGCTGAGCAGCCGATCTCCCGGATTGGAGAATCATGGTAAGTGGCAGCATCAGCAGCGGCGGCGCCGGACCCGGCCGCGGCCTCAGCCGGGACGGCATCACCCAGCAGAAGATCACGCCGGGCACGACCCGCCGGATCCTGCCCTATGTCCGGCCCTACAAGGTATGGATGAGCTTCCTGCTGAGCGTGACGATCGTGGACGCGCTCGTCACGGTGGCCTCGCCGCTCCTGTTCAAGGTGATCATCGATGACGGAATTATGAAGGACCGGTTCTCGGTCGTCATCTACTCCGCTGTGGCGATCGGCGTGCTGGCCATCGTTGACGCCGTGGCGCTGTACGGGCAGGGCTGGTGGTCGGGGCGGATCGGGGAAGGGCTGGTCTACGACCTGCGCACCAAGGTGTTCAGCCACGTGCAGCGGCAGCCCATCGCGTTCTTCACCCGGGCCCAGACCGGCTCGCTGGTCAGCCGGCTGAACACGGACGTCATCGCCGCCCAGCAGTCGGTGACCACGCTGCTGTCCTCGGTGATCGGCGCCGCCTTATCACTCGCCCTGGTGATCGTCGCCATGTTGTACCTGTCCTGGGAGATCACCGTCGTCGCCCTGGTCCTGCTCCCGCTGTTCGTCTTCCCCGGCAAGATCATCGGGCGCCGGCTGCAGCGGCTGGCCCGGGAGTCCATGCAGCTGAACGCGCAAATGGGCTCGATCATGCAAGAGCGGTTCAACGTCGCCGGGGCGATGCTGGCCAAGCTGTACGGGCGGCAGCAGGAGGAAGACGGCCTGTTCGCCGGCCGGGCCGCGCGCGTACGCGACGTTGGCGTGCTGACCTCGGTGTCCGGCCGGATGCTGATGATCGTCACCGGGCTGATCGCGGCGCTGGCCACCGCGCTGGTCTACGGCCTGGGCGGCAGCCTGGTCATCAAGGGCGCCATCGACCTCGGCTCGCTGGTCGCCCTGGCCAGCCTGCTCGGCCGGCTGTACGGCCCGATCAACCAGCTGTCCAACACCCAGGTGAACGTGATGACCGCGCTGGTCAGCTTCGACCGCGTCTTCGAGGTGCTCGATCTCAAGCCGCTGGTCAGCGAGCGGCCCGGCGCGATCGCACTGCCCCGCTCACCGGACGGCGCGGCGCCGGTGATCGAGTTCGACCAGGTCTCGTTCCGCTACCCGGCGGCCACTGAGGTGTCGCTGGCCTCGCTGGAGGCACCCGGCCTGCCCGCCGCCGAGCGGGCCACCCGTCCCGAGGATGTGCTGCACGACGTCAGCTTCGTGGCCCCGGCCGGGCAGCTCACCGCGCTGGTCGGCCCGTCCGGCGCGGGCAAGACGACGATCATCCACCTGGTGGCCCGGCTGTATGACCCGGGCACCGGCGCGGTCCGGATCGACGGCCACGACATGCGCGACCTCACCCTCGACTCGCTGCACAGCGCGATCGGGGTGGTCACCCAGGACGCGCACATGTACCACGACACGATCCGGGCCAACCTGCGCTACGCGCGGCCGGATGTGACCGAGCAGGAGATGATCGAGGCCTGCGAGGCGGCCCAGATCTGGGAGCTGATCTCCGGGCTGCCACACGGCCTGGACACGATGGTCGGCGACCGCGGGTACCGGCTGTCCGGCGGGGAGAAGCAGCGGGTGGCCATCGCCCGCCTGCTGATCAAGGCACCCTCGGTGGTCATCCTCGACGAGGCCACCGCGCACCTGGACTCCGATTCCGAGGCCGCGGTGCAGCGCGCGCTGAAGCACGCCCTGGCCGGCCGCACCTCGCTGGTCATCGCGCACCGGCTGTCCACTATCCGGGAGGCGGACCAGATCCTGGTCGTCAACTGCGGCGAGGTGGCCGAGCGCGGCAAGCACGACGAGCTGCTGGCCGCGGGCGGGCTGTACGCGGACCTCTACCACACCCAGTTCCGGCGCCGTGGCCAGCCAAGTGAGCCAAGTGAGCCGGGTGAGCCCGTGCCGGCCGGCGCCGCCGGATCGGACGGGCAGCGCGGGCACGCCTCGTCCCCCCTTGGCGTGCCTGGTCACGCGCACGGCAGCAGCGCCGGGCCGCCGCCCTGGATGCGCCCCACGGGCGGTGCGCCCGGCCACGCGCACGGCGGAGCGTAGCGGCCCGTTCCGCCCAGCCGAACCCGCCGCCCCTGAGGACCGGGCGGCGGGTTCGGCGCGTTCAGACCACCGGGGCGGACGCGGCGCCCAGCACGCCCAGCGCGGCCAGCCGGTCCGCCGTCTCCGCGCTGGGCAGCGACTCCCTGGTCAGCCGCAGCTGTGGCTCGGCGGGCACCAGCTGGAGGTCCTGGCTGGCCCGGCGCCGCCCGCCGCCGGTCACGTTCAGCAGCACGCGCGCCTGCCGGTCCAGCCGGCCCCGGCGGCGGCGTCCCGCAGGCAGGCCAGCGCCACGGCCGCGGCCGGCTCGATGTCGATGCCCTCCACGTCCTGGAACAACTGCGCCGCGGCCTGGGCGGCCGCGTTGCGGCTGAGCAGCACCTCCCCCCCGCTCTCGGTGAGCGCGTCGTGCACGCCGCCGCGCACCGCATAGGGCGGGGACCAGTTCGTCAGCTCGTCCGCGAAGACCTGCCGGATGGCCTGGCGGAAATGCCCGGCCGGGCGCGGCGTGGCCTGCCACAGATCGTAGATCGGCGTGAACGGCGCGTTCTGGCACAGCATGAGCCGGGGTAACGCCAGGCCGCCAGCTACCGCCCGTAGCCTCTTGGCCGCCTCGTGCACCGCGATAGCACCCGTCCCGCTGCCGACCGCCTGGAAATAAAAATCTGGCAGGCAGCGCATCTCTTCGTACGCGGCGAGCAGCACCGTCGCCAGCCCGTCCCGGCGCCCCACATTCTTAACGCCCCCTTCTGGCTGGACGCCGTCGGCGCTGCCCAGTCTGGCCGCGAACGCGATCGCATCGGGGTAATCGCCATCGTCGATGGATACCAGGCGGACACACGGATGCAGCGGCGCCGGAAAACTCAGCCGTCCCAGCGCGCGGCCCGGTACGACCAGCACGCACGGCACCTGCCTGCGCGAACAGGCCCAGGCGAAAGCCGCCCCGGTGTTGCCGGAGGAGGCCGCGGTCAGCGTGACCGGCCGGGCCGGCAACCGGCCGAGCACGGTGTAGGCCTCGAGTTCCTTGAACGTCGCCGTCTCCAGGAACGCGCCCCGCTCGGGCCAGTAACCGTTGAACGCGATCCATAGATTCGGCAGGCCGAGCGCACGGGACAGCCGGGCGCTGCGGTACACCGCGGTCCGGCCCGCACCGGGCTCGATCCGGGTCACCGGGAGCCAGCCCTGGTAGCGGGCCAGGCCCTGCTGGCCGCGCCGCGGGCTGAATTCCTGCTCCAGATACTCCGTCTGCAGCAGGGCGGGCGGGTGGTCCGCGGCGCAGCCGAGGACCAGTCCGTCGTCATCCTGGCGCCTGCCGCACCCCGGGCAGACAAGCGAATAGTGACGCCTTTCGGGCACTGCATTGGTCATGGCTAAAAGACCATCCTCTTTAGCTGGCCGCGCGTGCCGGCCAGAATGGCAGTCAACGGCCTGAACCTGGCCATCACGGGATAGCCGTGGGATCATAATAAGCATGACCCAGCGCAGCCCACGATGGACCGCTACCGGTCCTGGCGAGGATATTGCCGATCCGCGTTTTTACACCGGGACCCGCCATTTCGAGGTATGGGAGCAGGCCCGCCGTGATCATCCCATCGCCTGGGTTGAATCGGGCCTGGCCGGCGGTTTCTGGTCGGTGACCGGCCACGCGCTCGGCAATGAGGTGCTCCGCCAGCCGGGGACGTTCTGGTTCAACCGAGGGCATGCGGCTGGGCAGCAGCCCGGCCGCGGTCCGGTCGGCGGCCGGCCGGATGCTCGTGGTATCGGATGGCGCTACCCACCGGATGCTGCGCGCCGCCCTGTCCACCTGGTTCACCGGCCGGTCGGTGTCCACGCTGCATCCCGAACTGGAGCGCACCGTGGACGATCTGCTGCGCGGCATCCTGGCCCGGGGCACCCAATTCGACGTGGTCGAGGACCTCGCGGTCCGGGTCCCGATGTGGGTGCTGTTCGAGATGATGGGCGTGCCGGAGGCGGACCGGGATGAGCTGATGCGGCTGACCGCGGTCGGCTTCGACGCCTCTGACAGCAGCAGCGAGGCCGCGCAGTCAACCGCGCACACTGCGATCTTCGCCTACTTCGTGGACCTGATGTACCAGCGCCGCGCCCGGCCCGGCCCGGACATGGTGACGTTGCTGGTGCAAGCCGAGGTGGATGGGCGCAAGCTGACCGACGAGGAGATCATCCTGAACTGTGACGGGCTGCTCAACGGAGGGCTGGAGACCACCCCGCACGCCATCTCCGGGGCCATTCTCGCGTTCGCCGAGCACCCGGACGCGTGGCAGCGACTGCGGGATGACGAGGGCCTCACCGACACCGCGGTGGACGAGATCCTGCGCTGGACGTCGCCCCCCATGCAGGCCATGCGCACGGCCACGGAAGGCGCGGCCATCGGCCCGGCCCAGATCCAGCGCGGTGATCAGGTGGTGGTCTGGCTGCCCTCGTGCAACCGGGACGAGGCCGCGTTCCCGGCGGCGGACGAGTTCCGCGTTCAACCGCCTGCCCAACCCGCACATCTGCTTCGGGGCCGGCCCGCACTACTGCATCGGCGGGCTGCTGGCCCGGCTGGAGCTGAAGTGCTTCCTGGCCGCGCTGCGCGGGCTCGTCGCGTCCATGCAGGTAACCGCCGAGCCGGTGCGCCAGCAGTCGAACTTCCTGCACGGGCTGGCTCGCCTCGAGGTGCAGCTGAAACCAGCCGCGGAGGCCATTCTTCCAGGATATCAACACTAATGGTTAAGAAAATAGCCGTCAAGCCATTCCATTAGTCGCAAATAATGGTTTAGGTTCGTCTCGGTAGATCTCGATATTGGCCGTCTGTGGCAGCACGGACGGCCTGTCTGTGGAGGTACACATGAGGCGAAAGCGCTGGCGGCTGCTGGGCGCGGTGGCGGCATCCGCGTTAGCCGTGGTCGCGGCCACCGGGTCCGGGATGGCCGCGGGGGCGGCCACCGCGGCCGGACCGGAAGTGAAGCTGGTGGTGGCCCAGAAGACCGTCACCCTGGCCACCGAGAACGGCTCGGTGTATATGGACCCGGGCATCTGGGTGGCCGCGCTGAAGTCGCGGCTGCAATTCGACGTGCAGCGGCGCAGTTACCGGACGCCGCTGGCCCTGACTCAGGTCATCCACGCTCCGGGTGACGCCACTCGCGTGGTCCCGTTCCCCAGCACCGACATCGGGATCGAGCCGACCGGGCTGCTGAACTTCTTCCGGCTGACGGTACGCGATCCGTCCGGCGCCGTGGTGTCGTCCACCCTGCAGCCGTTCTGCCCGGATGGCCTCAGCCCGGAGCGGGCCAGCCCGAACAGTTCGTCCACCTCGCCGTACCCGACGCTGTGTTCCGCCGACCCGTTCCCCAAGTCGCTGGTCTGGGGGGTGGGCCAGGGCTGGGCCGTGGACCCGCTGGCCAGTTCCTGCCTCTCCCTACCGCTCGGTGCGGGGGATTACACCGCGACGGAGACCATCACGCCGGGCTACGCCCGGCGGCTGCACATCTCCGCGGCCGGCGCCACGGCCACGGTCAAGGTCAACGTGGTGGCGGGCACCGCGGTGTGCGCGCAGTCAGCACCGGGCGCCTCGGCCAGCCCGCTGCGGGGCGGGCTGCCCAAGTCCGCGCCGCCGCCGCTGGCCAACGTCGTGAACCAGACGGTCAAGACGGTGTCACACCCGCCGCGGAGCGCGCTGCCGGATCTCGTGCCGCTGCCATCCTGGGGCATCTCGACCAGCACCACGAGCGCCGGCCACGACCTGCTCGACTTCGGCGCGACGGTGTGGGATGGCCACGCCCCGCTCGACGTGGTGGGCTACCGTTCGCACGGCGCACCGATCATGAAGGCCTACCAGTACTTCTGGCGTAACGGTAAGGTCATCGGCCGGACCCGGGCCGGCACCATGGGTTTCGACACCGCTAAGGGGCACAATCACTGGCACTTCGAGCAGTTCGCCCAGTACCGGCTGCTCAACGCGGCCAAGCATCTGGTGCTGAAGAGCGGCAAGGTGGGCTTCTGCATCGCACCCACCGAGCCGATCGACCTGCTCGAGCCGCACGCGGTGCTGTCGCCGACGAATCTAGGGATCAGCGGTCATTGCGGCGTCCCCACCTCGCTGTCGGTGCAGGAAGAGATGCCGGTCGGCTGGGGAGATACCTACTTCCAGACCGTCGCTGGGCAGTCGTTCAACATCACCAGCCTGCCTGACGGCACCTATTACATCGAGATCGTGGCCAACCCGTTCCGGGTGCTGCGCGAGAGCAACACCAGCAATGACAGCTCGCTCCGCAAGGTCATCCTGGGCGGGACGCCGGGCCACCGGACGGTGACCGTGCCGGCCTGGCACGGTATCGATCCGGAGAGCTGATCCACGATCCGGGGAAGAACCGGCTCAGGCCGGTTCTTCCCCGGCCACCCAGGATGCATCGATCGCGCGCACCGAGGGGCACCCGGCCAGCGTCAGCACGCTGCGCAGCTCGGCCCGCAGGATCTCGACCGCGCGCCGGGCGCCTGCTTCCCCGGCGGCGCCCAGACCGTACGCCAGCGGCCGCCCGGCCAGGCAGGCCCGCGCGCCCAGCGCGAGCGCCTTGACAATATCCGCCCCGCGCCGGATCCCGCCGTCGACATACACCTCGGCGTCCCCGCCGACCGCGTCGGCCACCGCGGGCAGCGCCCGGATGGCCGCTGGCGCGCCGTCGAGCTGCCGCCCGCCATGGTTCGAGACCGCGATCCCGTCGGCGCCGAGCTGCACCGCACGACGGGCATCATCCGCCCGCATAACGCCTTTCACCACCAGCTGGCCGTCCCAGCGATCCCGGAACCAGCGGAGATCATCCCAGGTCGCCGTCGGGTCGAACTGCCGGTTGGTCTGGGCGCTCAGCGTGGCCGCACCCCCGGCCCGGTGAGCAGCGCCGCCGTCGCCGGGCAGGTTGCCCCAGCTGATCCGGGGGCGCCGGGCGAACCGGTAGGACCAGCCCGGGTGGGCCAGCCCGCCGGCCAGCGCGCGCATGGTCACCCGCGGCGGGACGCTGAAGCCGTTGCGCCGGTCCCGGTCCCGGTTGCCCGCGCACGGCACGTCCACGGTCACCACCAGCACCGGCATGCCCGCCGCCCAGGCCCGCTGCAGCATCTCCTGTACCAGGCCGCGGTCGCGCCAGATGTACATCTGGAACCACACAGGACCGCTGACCGCGGCGGCCACTTCCTCGATCGGGCAGGACGCCATCGCGGCCAGCACGGAGATCGTGCCGGCCGCGCTCAGCGCCCGGCCCAGCGCGACCTCGCCCGCCGGGTGCAGCAGCCCGGTCAGCCCCATCGGCGCGCCCAGCAGCGGCAGCGACACCGGCTGGCCCAGCACGCTGGTGGCCGTGTCCACCTCCGGCCGGCCGGCCAGCACCCGGGGGTGTAACTCGATGGCGCGCAGCGCGGCCAGGTTGGCCGCCGCCGTCACCTCGTCACCGGCCGCGCCGTCCACGTAGTCGAAGACGACCCGGGGCACCCGGCGGCGGGCGGCGTCGCGCAGCTCGCCGATCGTGCCCGCCCGGGCGGCCTGGCCCGCGGCCGAGAAGTGCCGCCGGGCCTGCCCGGGCAGGCCGCGCAGATCCGCGCGTAACTGGCTGGCGACCAGGCTGGTGAACTCGTTCATCAGCTCTGGGTGGCCTGCACCACGTCGGTGATCGAGTTGTACTCCTCGTTGCTGAGTTCGAGCCCCGCCGCCGCGATGTTGTCCGCCACATGCTCGGCTGACCCGGAGCCGGGGATCGGCAGCATCACCGGTGACCGGGCCAGCAGCCAGGCCAGCGCGATCTGCCGCGGGCTGACCCCGTGCCGCTCGGCCGCCGTGAGCACCGGCACCTTCTGCTCGGTCTCCTGGATCGGCGCCCAGGGCAGGAACGCCAGGCTGTCCTGGCTGCACAGGTTGACCATGGGCTCGGAGGAGCGGTCGTTGACGTTGTACCGGTTCTGCACGGACACGATCGGGGTGATCCGCTCCGCCTCGCGGAGCTGGTCTTCCCGCACGTTGGAAATCCCGATATGCCGGATCTTCCCCTCGGCCTTGAGCTCGGCCAGCGTGCCGATCGAGTCGGCCAGCGGCACCTTCGGGTCGGGCCGGTGGAACTGGTACAGCGGGATCTGCTCCAGCCTGAGCCGGCGCAGGCTGCCCTCGCAGACCTCGCGCAGGTGCTCGGGGCGGCCGTCCGCGTCCCATCGCCCTGGGGCGGGCCGGATCAGGCCGCCCTTGGTCGCGATGACCAGGCCGTCCGGGTACGGGTACAGCGTCTCGGCGATGAGGATCTCACTGACGTCCGGGCCGTAGGAGTCGGCCGTGTCGATGAAGTTGACACCCAGCTCAACGGCCTTGCGCAACGCGGCCTGGGCCTGGTCGCGGTCGGTGGGCTCACCCCAGATGCCGGGGCCGGTGATCCGCATCGCGCCGTAGCCCATCCGGTTGACGGTCAGGTCGCCGCCGATGTCGATGGTCCCGGCCGCATCGGCCGTCGGTTGGCTCGCCATAAAAAACCTCCTCGCACGGGACTTCCAGCCTTTCAGCCCGGGCTGGCCGTCGTACAGCGGGGTGGGGTTACTGGCGCGGGCCAGGTGGCCGGCCCCCTGGTGGCTACGGAGAGTAAATGTAGGATGCTTAGAGTAATCACCCTTCGACCCGAGGCAGGGCCGGATGGCGGCAGCCGTGGCGCACCCGCTTGACCAGGCGGCTCTCGCCGCCCTGGGCCAGGCGTGCGGGATCCCGCTGGCCGCGTACCGGCCCGCCCACGTGCAGGCCTGCGTCGGCCGCATGCTGACCCGGTGCGGCGTGCCCAGCGTGCCCGAGCTGATCCGGCTGTGCCAGCGGGACGCGCTGGCACGGGCCGCGCTGCTGCGCTGCCTGCTGGTGCCGACCACCGGCCTGTTCCGCGACCCGGAACAGTTCGCCCTGCTGGAACGGGACATCCTGCCCAGCCTGACCGGCGGCCCGAGCGGCGTCCGGGTCTGGTCGGCGGGCTGCTCGGATGGCACCGAGCTGTGCAGCGTCGCGCTGATCCTGGGCCGGCTGGGCGTGCTGCCCCGGTGCCAGCTGCTCGGCACGGACATCCTGGCCGAGCGGGTGGACCGGGCCCGCCGGGGCGGGCCGGAAACCCGGGCGGCCCGCCGCGCGGCCGCCGCGGTCCTGCGCTGGCAGCGCCGCGACCTGGTCCGTGAGCCGCCGCCACCCGGCCGGTTCGATCTCGTGCTGTGCCGCAACGTGCTGATCTACCTGGACACCAGCGTGCGGTCCGCGGTGCACCGCAAGCTGGCCGGCGCGCTGCGCCGCGGCGGGGTGCTGCTGCTGGGCCGCAGCGAGTGGCTGCCAGACCCGGGGCGGCTCGGCCTGGTCCCGGCCGGCCCGCACGCCTACCGGAAGCCGGACGCCTACCGGGAGGACGCGCCATGCGGGCTGGCCTGACCATGCGGGCCACGGTGGCCTATGCCGTGCTGGCGGTGCTGGTGGTCGGCGGCTTCGTGGTGCTGGCTGCGGAGATCCAGGCGGTGCGCAGCCAGCAGCGGTCCGAGGCGGGCACCGCCACCGTGCTGACCGCCTCGGGCGCGCTGCAGCTCTCCCTGCTCGATATGCAGGGCGGCGCCCGCGGCTACGTGATCACCGGCCAGCCCGCGTTTCTCGTGCCCTACCATCAGGCGCTGGCCGTCTACCGGGGCCAGGTCAGCCAGCTCAGCCGGCTGACCGCCGGTGACCCGGCCGCGCACCGCCGCGCGCTGGCCATCGGCCGGGGGATCAGCAGCTACGTGCGGGACTGGGCCGGGCTGGTCATCCGCCAGGCGAGCACCAGCCTGGCCGCCGCCCAGCGGATGGTGGCCGGCGGCGGTGGCCAGCGGCGGGTGAACCGGCTGCGCAGCCAGTTCGCCGCGCTGAACCGGCAGCAGCAGGCGCTGGCCGCCGCCCAGCAGGCCCGCGCCGACCACACCGGCACGGTCAGCCTGATCCTGGGGCTGGGCTGCGCCGCGGTCTCGCTGGTGCTCATCGCGCTGTTCGCGTTCAGCGTGCGCCGATACATCGCCCGCCCGGTGCACCGGGTGGCCGGCGGGTTCGCCCGGCTGCACCGCGGCGAGCTGGTCACCCGGGTCCCCGTCGGCGGGATCGCCGAGGTCCGCGAGCTGACCCGCGGCTTCAACGACATGGCCGCCAGCCTGGAAGCCCAGCGGGACGAGATGGAACAGCACAGCGACGAGATGCAGGGCCAGCAGATCGAGCTGGAGAACGCGCTGGACCTGGTGGCGGAGCAGAAGGGGCAGGCCCAGAATCGGCAGCGGTTCAGCGAGCGGCTGGCCGCCGAGCGGGGCATCGAGGAGGTCGCCGCGGTCTTCCTGCGTGAGATCGCGGACCAGGCGGACGCGCAGGTGGGCGCGGTGTACGTGCTGAACGAGCAGACCGGGGCGCTCACCTTCCGGGCCGGCCGCGGGGTGCGGGCCACCGATTTCGCGCCCACCCTGGCCCCGGGCCAGGGGCTGGCCGGGCGGGCGGTGGCCGAGCAGCGGCCGGTCGGCGGCAGCTACCCCGAGACCTCGCTGCGGCTGCCCGGGCTGACCGGCGACCGGGCCATCCGGCACGAGGTCCACCTGCCCCTGCGGCACCGGGACGAGGTGCTCGGCGTGCTCAGCCTGGGCCGGTCCAGCGACCTGGCGTTCAGCACCGGACAGGTTGACGGGCTGGCCGAGCTGACCCTGAGCGCCGCCCTGGCCTGCGCCGAGGCGCTCGGGCTGCGCCGTCTGGAAGTGGTCGCGGCCGAGCTGCAGTCGGTGATGGACTCGACCGACGAGGGCATCTACCGCCAGGACCGCAGCGGCCGGATCACGTTCATCAACCGGGCCGCGCTGGAGCAGACCGGGTACTCGGCTGCGGACGTGCTCGGCCAGGACGCCCATCAGCTGTTCCACCACAGCCACCTGGACGGCAGCCCGTACCCGGCCGGGGAGTGCCCGCTGAGCCTGGCCGCCCCGTCCCAGCGGGGCGCCCGCCTGCAGGGTGAGGTGTTCTGGCGTCAGGACGGCACCCCGTTCCCGGTCAACTGCTCGACCGCCGCGCTGCTGGACGGCGCGGAGGCGACCAGCCTGGTGGTCACCTTCCGCGATGTCAGCGAAGCCAAGCTGGCCGAGCAGCAGCGGGCGGTGCAGTACCAGGCGGCCCAGGTGCTCGCCGCCGCCGGCCGCGTGCGGGACGCGCTGCCCCGGCTGCTCGGGCTGCTCTGCGACCCGCTCGGCTGGCAGCTCAGCCTGATCTGGCAGCCCGACGATGACGGCCAGGTGCTGCGCTGCGTCGTGGCCCAGGCTCGCCCGGGGCACGACGACGAGCTGGCGCTGGCCAGCCACGAGACGATAGTCCGGGGTCAGGGCACGGTGGGCCAGGCCTGGCAGTCCCGGCAGCCGGCCGCCGGGCCGCCCGGCCAGCCGCAGGCCGAGCTGGCCGTGCCGATCCTCCAGGACGCCGCGGTGGTGGCGGTGGTGCAGCTGATCGGCAACCAGAACCCACGGATCGAGGGCCTGCCGGAGACGATCGAGACCGTCGCGGCCCAGTTCACTCAGTTCGCCGAGCGCAAGCAGTCCGAGGCCGCGGCGGCGCAGATCAAGGACCAGTTCGTCGCGACCGTGTCGCACGAGCTGCGCACGCCGCTGGCGGCCATGGACGGCTGGCTGCACATCCTGCTGGACGAGGATCCCGGCCCGCTGAACGAGGAACAGCGCACGTTCCTGGGCACGGTCAAGCGGAACAGCGACCGGCTGATGCGCCTGGTCGGTGACCTGCTGCTGATCGGGCAGATGGACGCGGGCCGGTTCAGCCTCGAGGTCGGCGACGTCGATCTCGCCGAGCTGGTCACCGAGACGGTAGCGCTGTTCGGCGGCCCGGCGGCGGAGAAGCACATCGAGCTGACCGCGGACGTGCCGCCGGCCGCGCCGCTGCGCGGCGACCGGCTGCGCCTCGGCCAGCTGCTCAGCAACCTGGTGTCCAACGCGGTCAAGTTCACCCCCGAGGGCGGGCAGGTGCGGGTGAGCCTGACCGAGCGCGACGGGATGTGCCAGGTCACCGTGGCCGACAGCGGCGTCGGCATCCCGCCCGCCGAGCGGGCCCGGCTGTTCGAGCGCTTCTACCGGGCCTCGACGGCCAGCGGCACGGCCGGCTCAGGGCTGGGCCTGGCTATCAGCAAGGCCATCGCCGAGGCACACGCCGGGACGCTGCGCATCCTGGACACGGCCGGACCGGGCACCACGTTCCTGCTGGCCGTCCCGGTCACGGTGCCCGCGGAGGCCCGGCGGTGACCGGGCCGCCGCGGGCGGCCACCATCCTGGTCGCCGACGACGAGCAGGACATCCGCGAGCTGGTCGCCTACCGGCTCAGCCGGGCCGGCTACACGGTCATCCAGGCCCGCGACGGCGAGGAGGCCTACCAGCTGGCCTCGGCCGGCCAGGACCTGGACCTGGCCGTGCTCGACGTGATGATGCCCCGGCTGAACGGCTTCGACCTCACCTTCCGGCTACGCCAGTCCCCGCTCACCGCGCGGCTGCCGGTGCTGCTGATGAGCGCCAGCGTGCAGGAGGCGGACATCGCGCGCGGCCTGAACGCCGGCGCCAACAGCTACCTGACCAAGCCGTTCAATCCGGATGAGCTGCTGGCCCGGGTGCGGGAGCTGCTGGCCCGCCCGCCAGCCTGATCTCCAGCTCAGCCTGGCTCGCCGTGACCAGGCTGCCCTGCGGGTGGGCTTCGGCCGTCCCCCCGGTCACCGGCCCGACCGTGCCGATGCCGGCCAGCAGCACCTGCCAGCGGCGCGGGGCCGGCGCACCGGCCGCGGCCACCCGGATGACCGGCCCGGTCCGGGTCACGGTGAACGCCAGCGGGTCCTGCCGCGGGTCGGCGGCCGGGATCCGGACCGTCCGGCTGGCCCCGTCGGCCAGCTGATAGACCTGCAGCGTGACGCCGTCGGCGTAGTCGTAGTCCGGCCGGTCCTCGACCGCGCCGACCGGGATGACCGCACCGGGCCGGGCCAGCAGCGGCACGCTCATGAACGAGTGCTGCTCCCGGTGCCAGCGCGGCCCGGTGACCTCCGCGCCGGTCAGCACGTGCGTCCAGGTGCCGTCCGGCACGTAATAGGAGACGTCGCCGTCCGCCCGGAACACCGGCGCCACCAGCAGATCGTCACCGAGCATGTACTGGCGTTCCAGATGGGTGCACGCCGGGTCATCGGGGAACTCCAGCACCATGGCCCGCATCATCGGCACGCCCTCGGTGTGCGCCTGCAGTGCGGCGCGGTACAGGTACGGCATCAGCCGCGCCTTGAGCTTGGTGAACATGCGCAGCACGTGCACCGCTTCCTCGTCGAGCAGCCAGGGCACCCGGTAGGAGCGCGTTGCCGTGCAGCCGGCTGTGCGAGGACAGCAGGCCGAACGCGATCCACCGCTTGAACACGGCGGGCTCCGGGGTGCCCTCGAAGCCGCCGATGTCGTGGCTCCAGTAGCCGAAGCCGGACATGCCCAGGGACAGCCCGCCGCGCAGGCTCTCGCCCATGGCCTCGAACGTGGACTCGGAGTCGCCGCCCCAGTGCACCGGGAACTGCTGCGACCCGGCCGTGGCGGAGCGGGCGAACACGATCGCCTCGCCCTCGCCGCGGTGCTTGCGCAGCAACTCGAAGACGGTCCGGTTGTACAGGTAGGTGTAGTAGTTGTGCATCCGCTCCGGGTCGGAGCCGTCGAAGTAAGCGACGTCCGACCGGGATGCGCTCGCCGAAGTCGGACTTGAAGCAGTCCACTCCCACGTCGAGCAGCGCGCTCGAGCTTGGCCGCGTACCAGTCGCGGGCCTCCGGGTTGGTGAAGTCGACCACCGCCATGCCCGGCTGCCAGCGGTCCCACTGCCACACGTCGCCGTCGGGCCGCCGCAGCAGGTAGCCCTGGGCCCTGCCCTGCGCGAACAGCGGCGACCGCTGCGCGATGTACGGGTTGATCCAGACGCAGATGCGCAGCCCGCGCGCCTTCAGCCGGGCCAGCATGCCCGCGCGGGTCGGGGAACGTCCGCGGTGTCCCACTCGAAGTCGCACCAGTTGAACTCGCGCATCCAGAACGTGTCGAAGTGGAACACGTGCAGCGGCAGGTCCCGCTCGGCCATGCCGTCGATGAAGCTGCTCACCGTGGCCTCGTCGTAGGAGGTGGTGAACGAGGTGGACAGCCACAGCCCGAACGACCAGGCGGGCAGCCGGGCCGGGCGGCCGGTCAGCGCGGTGTACTTGCGCAGGATCTCCTTGGGCGACGGGCCATAGATGACGAAGTACTGCAGGGCCTGGCCCTCGACGCTGAACTGCACCCGGGAGATGGCTTCCGAGGCCGACCTCGAACGACACCCGGCCCGGGTGGTTCACGAACACCCCGTAGCCCGCGTTGGTCAGGAAGAACGGCACGTTCTTGTACGCCTGCTCGCTGGACGTGCCGCCGTCGGCGTTCCAGATGTCGACCGACTGGCCGTTCTTCACCAGCGGCCCGAACCGCTCGCCGAGCCCGTAGACGAAGTCGCCCGCGCCCAGGTTCAGCTGCTCGCGGATGAAGTGGCGGCCCTGGTCGGTGCTGATCAGCGCGGTGCCCTTGGCCGGGCTGCCGGTCAGCCGCTGGCCACCGGCCACGAAGCCCACCGACCACGGGCCGTCCCGGCTGACCACGCGCGGACAGCGCGCCCGAGGTGAACGTGGCCGCCTGCGCGTCGCAGTGCGTGCTCGGCTCGGCCGTCTCACCCGCCTCCCCGGGCAGCAGCTGGAACTGCGGGTCCCGCGGGGTCCCGCCCGCGAAGTGGGTGATCTCCACGCCGATGACGTCCGGTAGGGGCGCGGTGAAGGACAGCGTGACGGCGGGCCCGGTGAGCAGGTCACCACGGTGGCGGATGCGTTTCGTCGGCGCGTAGACCGCCAGCGAGCCCGGGCCGGCCGTGGCGTCGAGGACCTCGGCCGGGTAGCTGGCGTGCACGCCGGCCTGCATCAGCCAGAAACCGTCAGTGAACTTCATCGAGCCGGTCTGCCTTTCTGTAGGTGGCCCGGCGGTCCCCGGGTGCCGGGCCGGGCGGTTGTCGAAGCGCTTCAACACTGGCGCTGTTCAATGCCGCCTCCGGCCCGGCACGGCGGCTTAGCGGCCCGGCCCGTGGTGGCCAACGTCGTGGCGGCCGGCGCCGCGGGTGCTGGCGCGTACGGTCAGCCGGGGCGGCAGCAGGGTGGCCTGCGGCACCTGCTCCCCGGCCAGCTTGGCCATCAGCAGCGCGACCGCCTGGCCGCCGATCTCGCCGGCCGGGATGGCGATCGAGCTCAGCGCGGGTGTGGCCTGCTCGGCCAGGTCATCAGGGCAGATGGCGAGCACGGACAGGTCGTCGCCGATCCGCCGGCCGGCGGCCGCAGGCTGTCGAGCAGCGGGGCCAGCGCCGACTCGTTGTGCACCACCACGCCGTCAAGACCGGGCCGCTGCCGCAGCAGCTTGCGCACGGTAGTACGGACCGCGCCGGGCGCCGGGTCGCATGGCCAGGTGACCGGGTGCAGGCCCCGGCTGCGGGCGGCCCGCTCGAAGCCGGCCTGGGTGCGCTGGGCGAAGCTGGTGCCCCGCTGGTACACCTCGGGCGGCGCGCCGATCAGCGCCACCTCCCGGCAGCCCACTTCGGCCAGGTGCTGGGCCGAGGCCTTGCCGGCCGCCTCGAAATCGAGGTCGATACAGGTCAGGTCGGCCGAGTCGGCCGGGAACCCGATCAGCACCGCGGGCAGCCGCAGCGAGCGGAGCACCGGCAGCCTGGTGTCCCGGGTCTCCACGTCCATCACGATGATCGCGTCCACCAGTGCGGTGCCGGACACCCGCTGCAGGCCCTCCACGCCCTCGTCCTGGGTGAGCAGCAGCACGTCGTGATCGTGGCCGCGCGCCGTGGTCACCACCGAGACCACGAACTGCATCAGCACCGGCACGTAGATGCCGGAGCGGAGCGGAACGACCAGCGCGATCACGTTGGACCGGCTGCTGGCCAGCGCCCGGGCGCCCGCGTGCGGGCGGTAGCCGAGGGTGGCGATGCTGGCCAGCACCCGGCGCCGGGTCTGCTCCGAGATCGATCGCTTGCCGCTGAGCACATAGGACACGGTGCTTGGCGAGACATCCGCGTGCCGCGCGACGTCAGAGATCTTGACCAAGGCCACGTCCGAGGATTCGAAGCGCTTCGATGCCCAGGATGGTAAACCTCCGTGCCCCCCGGCACAACCCTGGCCGGCGGCCCAGGAGCGGGCCGGGCTCAGCCCTGGGCCAGTTCCTCGAGACGGCCGTGCAGCTTGGTCACGTAGTCCTCGGACTCTGGTTTCATCAGCACGCTGCGCAGGATGCGGGCCCCGGACGCGTCCCGGCCGATGGCCGGGTGCCGGGCGCCGAACGCGGCCGCGTCGGCCCGCAGCGTGCTGACGAAGACCGGATCCGGGCCCGCCATGCCGGCCTGCAGGATGCGCGCCGAGGCCTCATCGATGCGCCCCAGCGTGGCCGGCTCGGTCACCGGGAAGTAGCTCACGATGTCCAGCTCGGGCGGCTGGTAGAGGTCCAGCACCGCCGACTCGGCCAGCAGCGCCGCCCAGTCCAGCGCGGCCCGGCGGCCGGCCGCCAGGACCTGGCCGAGCCCGCCGGGGGTGGGCGGCAGCAGCCGGAAGGTGAGCCACAGCGCCGCCGCCGCCGCCCCGGCCCGTGAGCACTCCAGGCTGATCTCGCCCAGGTGCAGCTCGTCGGAGGTGAAGTAGGTGTACGGCGAGTCGTGCCGGTAGAACCGCCCCACGCTGGGATCGCGGAACAGCACCGCGCCGCAGCCGTAGGGCTGCAGCCCGTGCTTGTGCGGGTTAACCACCACCGAGTCGCACTGGGCGATCGCCCGCCACGGCGCCGCGGGCAGCCCGGCCCGGCCGCCGGCCCCGGCCAGCAGGGTGAAGAACCCGCCGTAGGCCGCGTCCACGTGGATCCGCGCCTGGTACTGGTCGCGCAGCGGGAGGACCTCGTCGATCGGGTCCACCGCCCCAAGCCCGGTGCTGCCCGCGGTGAGCACCACGGTGCCGGCCTGGCCGGTGCGCAGCAGGCCATCCAGCGCGTCCAGGTCGATCCGGCCGCGCGCGTCGGTGCGCACCGGGTACCCCTCGATGCCCAGCAGGTGGCACATCCGGCCGTGCGTGTAGTGCGCGTCGGCGCTGAACGCGACGCCCCGGCCCGGGTGCAGCTCACGGGCCACGAACAGCGCCTCCAGGTTGGCCATGGTGCCGCTCGTGGTCAGGTGGCCCAAGTGGGTCTCAAGCCCGAACATGGCCGCCAGCTGCGCGGTGACCTCCCGTTCCATCAGCGCCGTGGCCGGGCCGCCGTCCAGCGCGTGGTTGTTCGGGTTGATCAGCATCGCGGTCAGGTAGCCCGCCACCGCGGCCGGGTGCGGTGGCTTGAGCATCTGGCCCGCGTACCGCGGGTGGAAGAACGGGTAGTTGCCAGTCGGTCGCTCCGTCAGCCGCGCGGTCAGCTCGCCGAACGCCGCGGCGAACTGCTCGTCGCTGACCCGCAGCGACGGGTGCGGCTGGAACGGGCCGAAGCCGTCCGACCAGTCATCGATGGCGCGTACCGCCTGGCCGAGCCAGTGAGCAAGATCCACGGTCAACAGCGTAGGGGGCCGGCCGCCGAGGCCCCCACATAGCATCGAGAACACGTTCTAGTCTTATCGTCACAGCACAATCATGAGGCCAATCTTCATAATGGCGGTTAGTGTCGGCAGGGAATCTTGCTCCCGCAGGTATCACCAGCTTACCGATCGAGTTAGGAATGGCTAGCGCGCCATTTAGGTGTGCAGCAGCTATCGTCAGTCGACATGTAGAACCTGTTCTAATTCAGGTACCCCGGAAGGAGCAAGAACATGATCAGTACTGGCATGAAGCGGCTGCTGGCAGGCGCGGCGGCCACGGCCGCGGTCGGCGCGGGCGGCTTACTGTCCGTGACGCCGGCCAGCGCCGACGCCATCGCCTCCAGCACCACCTGCACCAACCCGTACACCAGCGCCCAGGCCGGGCCGTCCTCGTTCAACGTCGAGATCCCGGCCACCGCGGTGGTCGGCGACACCGTTAACGTGACCGTGTCGTTCTCCTTCACCAACAGCTCCGGCTACGACATCAGCGACCTGAACAGCTTCACCCAGGCCATCGCGACCACCGGCACGGCCGAGAACCCGGTCACCGTGACGGCCGGCTCGCAGGGCGCGGTGGCCAACGGCGACAGCGTCACCGTCACCGAATCAGGGACCTGGACCCCCGACGAGGTCGGCACGGCCACGTTCACCCTGGGCGACTTCTCCTTCGACACCGTCGTCCTCGGCATCACCATCCCGGTGAGCTGCACGTTCGACTCGACGCCCGCCGCGGTCAGCAGCGTCGTCACCTCGTCCTGATGCGCCGGCTGATCGCGGCGGCCGCAGCCGCCATCGCGCTGCCCGGCGCCACGGCGGCCGCGACCGCGCTCACCGCGACCGCGGCGTCCGCGGAGACCGTCGCGGCCACCACGTCCTGCGCCAACCAGTTCACCGGGGCGCAGCCGGGCCCGTCGTCGTTCACGTTCACGGTCCCGTCCACCATCCACCCCGGCGACACCGTGCCGATCCAGCTCTCGTTCTCCATCGCCAACAACTCCGGCTTCAGCATCACCGACATCAACTCGTTCGCCATGCCGGACGCGGTGCCGGTGGCGCTGAGCGCTGGATCGCAGGGCGCCGTAGCCAACGGCGGCGCCACCACCGTGACGCTGACCGGAACCTGGTCGCCCACGGCTACCGGCACGCAGGCCATCACCGCGGCCAACTGGACGTTCGACACCGTCGCCCTGGGCCTGACCATCCCGGTGACGTGCACGTTCACCTCGGCGCCCCCGTCCGTCACCCGGACGGTCACGCCCCGGCCGACACTGACGCTGGCTACGGCCGCCACCCGGCCTGGGCGTTCAGTGCATGTGTCTGGAATGAACTGGACGCCGTCCACCCCGGGAACCGTGTCGCTCTGCGATAGCGCCGGGACCTGCACCGTCATCGGCGCGGCCCGGGCGGACGCGGCCGGCCTGTGCGGCGCGGGCTGGATCCCGGCCGGCACCGTGGCGGGCAGCTATGACATCCAGGTCGCGCTCGGCCCGGATACCGAAACCGCGCCGCTGGTGGTCCTGCGGGCCCGGCCCGCGCACCACCGGCACCATCGGCACCGGCCCCCGCGCCACTAGGGGCGCCCGGGCGGGCGGCCCGCAGCAGCACCGCCGCCCGCCCGGGCCAGCAGATCCGCCGCGCGGTCAGTCCAGGCCGTCGCCGTGTTCCAGGATCTCCGCCGCGCCGCGGACCACGCAGCGCAGCGGGTCGTCCACCACGACCACCGGGATGTCGGTGGCCGCCTCGATCCGGCTGGCCAGCCCGGGCAGCAGGGCGCCGCCGCCGGCCAGCCTGATCTTTCCGCGTACCACGTCCTCGGCCAGGTTCGGCGGGATGTCGGACAGCATCTCCTGCACGCAGTCCACGATCGACGGTGATGATGTGATCCAGCGCCCGGGCGATCAGGCGGCCCGGCACGTGCTCGACCCGCGGCGTGCGGCGCGCGGCGTCCACCCCGACCGTTTCCATCCACCCGGTGCCGTCCTCGGCCACGCCGAGCGTGGTCTTCAGGCTGCGCGCCGCGTTGCGGCCCAGCATCAGCCCCAGTTCGGCCTTGACCGCGGCCACGATCGCGTCGTCCATCGCGTTGCCGCCCATCCGCAGCGACTCGGCCCGGACGATCTGGCCGCCGGCCACCACCGCCGCCTCGGTCGTGCCGCCGCCCACGTCCACGATGAACACGCCGGCCCGGCGGCCAGGTCGAACCCGGCGCCCGCGGCCGCGGCCACCGGCTCGTCGATGAGCTGGACCGTGCACCGCGGCCGGACCGCGCCCAGCGCGGCCACCAGCGACCGCCGTTCCACCCAGGTGGCGCCGCCGGGCACGCAGATCACCGCCGAGGTGCGCAGCAGGCCGCGGCGCACCTTGGCCCGGCGCAGGAAGCCCTGCAGCATGGCCGAGGCCGCCTGCAGGTCGGCCACCACCCCGTTGCGCAGCGGATGGACCACTTCGACGTTCTGCGGTTCCTTGCCCGCCAGCGCGTCCGCGGCCGTCCCGACCGCCGCGACGTGCCCGTTGGCCCGGTCTATCGCAATGGCCGAGGGCTCATCGATGATGAGCCCGCGGCCAGCCACGCTGACCAGCGTGTTGACCGTGCCCAGGTCGATCGCTACCCCAGACCGCAACCGCATGGCTCTGCCCCTGCCCCGAAAAGCCGTAAAAAGTCGTCAGTTCCCCCAGTATTGTGGCCTACCGGCCACCCGCGGGTGAGATGGTGGCGGCACGCTGGGTTCAGGTATGCCGGAAACCCCAGTTCAGGATCCTGGTGGCGTCGGCGAAGCCCGCCGTGTCCACGGTGCGCGAACTGTGCAGCACGACGCCGATCAGCAGCACACCATTCCGTTGCGCGGCGAATAGCAGGCAGTACCCGGCGGCCAGCGTATTGCCGGTCTTGATCCCGATCGCGCCCGGGTAGCTCTTCAGCAACGTGTTGGTGTTCTTCCAGTTATAGGCATGGTGCCTGGCGTTCCCGGCGAGCTGGTAGCTGCGCTGGGCCACGATCGTGCGGAACGACTTGTACTTCATCGCCGCCACCCCGAGGGTGATCAGGTCGGCGGGGGTGGAATACGTCGTGTACTCGGTGGGGTAGGGCAGCCCGTCGAAGTTGGCGAAATGGGTGTGCGCCATGCCGAGCGTCGTGGCCTCGGTGTTCATCTTCGCGATGAACTTGGCCAGCCCGGGCCCGTACGCCTTGGCCAGTGTGTACGCGGCGTCGGCGCCGGACGGCAGCAGCAGGCCCTCCAGCAGTTCCCGCGCGGTCAGCCAGTCGCCCGGGTGCAGCCCGGCGTTGCTGGCGTCGTGCTCCTTGACGTAGCTGACCACCCCGGCGGGCACCTTGATCCGCCGGGTCAGGGCGCCGGCCTGCAGTACCAGCAGCGCGGTCATCACCTTGGTGATGCTGGCCATCGGCCGCTCGGTGTTCAGCTGGCGGCTCCACAGCATGGTGCCGGTGCTGGCGTCCTCCAGCGCGGCGCCCTTGGCCAGCACCCCTCCCGGGTAGTGCGCGGCCGCGTCGGCCGGGGCCGCCGCGGTCAGCGAGGCCAGCGCCAGTCCCAGGGTCGCGGCCAGGGCGCTCAGGCGGGCAGGCAGGCGCATGACACTCCCGTCGCTCGGTGACAACCACCGGCAGCCTGGCAGCAACCCCCCGCGACGGCAAGCCGAATCCCCCCCAACCTGAATCCACCCCCGGCCTCCCCCCCCCCCCCCCCCCCCGCGGTTCGGGCGGTGATCATGGATCGGTGCGGATATCGACACGAACGTCATGATCACGAACTCCTGCCGGGACCCCGCGGTCAGCGGGGGGTGGCGTGGCGGGTGCGGTAGGCGGCCACGTTGGTCCGGTTGGCGCAGGCCGTGCTGCAGAACCGGCGGGACCGGTTCTTGGACAGGTCCACATGCACGCTGCTGCAGTCAGCCGCGGCGCACCGGCGCAACCGGTCCAGCTGCTTGGTCCGGATCACGTCGGTGAACGCCATCGCCGCCTCGACCGCCATCCGGTCGGCCAGCGGGGCGTCCGGCGCGGTGGCGTGCAGGTGGTAGTCCCAGCCGTCGTGCTTGACCAGGCGGGGGAGCGCGTTCGCCTCCTGCAGGAGCGCGTTGACCAGCTCAACCGCGCCGTCTTCCGGCAGCTCCCAGAGCTGGGCCAGCCGGGGCCGCAGCCGCCGGACCGCATCGAGTTCGGCCTGGTCGTGGGTGCGAGAGCCGGTCCACCGCCAGTCCGTGACGAACCGGTCCAGGTCGGCCAGGCCGGCCAGCTCCTCGGTGTCGCTATCGGTGTTGACCAGCGCCGCGGCAGCGGTCAGCGCCACCTCGGTGTCATGGGCAAAAATCACCTTGACTCCTTACGTGGGCCACGGATACCGTCACTAGTGTAAGTAGCTTTTACCACTTACGGATTCCCGTAGGGAGTACCCAGTGACCATCATCGGCCGTCGCGCCGCCGCCTACACGCCAGGCGCTGGCCTGGCCCTCGCCCTGCTGTCGGCGGCCACGTTCGGCACCTCGGGCACGTTCGGCTCGGCCCTGATCGAGGGGGGCTGGAGCCCGGCCGCCGCGGTGACCGCCCGGGTCGTCCTGTCCGCGGCGCTGCTGACCGTCCCCGCGGTGCTGCAACTGCGCGGCCGGTGGGGGCGGCTACGCCGGGACGCGGTCCCGGTGGCCATGTTCGGCCTGATCGCGGTGGCGGGCTGCCAGCTGTTCTACTTCAGCGCGATCCAGCGGCTGCCGGTCGGGGTGGCGCTGCTGCTCGAGTACCTGGGCGTGCTGCTGGTGGTCGGCTGGCTGTGGCTGCGGCACGGGCAGCGGCCGCGGCGGCGCACCGTGGCGGGCACCGCGGCCGCGCTGGCCGGGCTGGCCCTGGTGCTGGGCGTGACCGGGCACGTCCGTATCGACCCGATCGGCGTGATGTGGGGCCTGCTGGCCGCGGTCGGCCTGGCCATCTACTTCCTGCTCTCGGCCCGGACCGGCCAGGCGCCCGGCGGCACGGGCGTCAGCCAGGCCCCGCCCGAGCCGCTGCCGCCGATCGCGATGGCCTGGGCCGCGATGTGCACCGGCGGCGCCGCCCTGCTGCTGCTCGGCTGGACCGGCCTGGTCCCGCTGACCGTCCGCGCCGGCCCGGTGACCGTGCTGAACCACCAGGTCAGCTGGGTGCTGCCGGTGATCGGGCTGGCCCTGATCTCCTCGGTGATCCCGTATACCGCGGGCATCGGCGCGGCCCGCCGCCTGGGCGCCAAGCTGGCCTCGTTCGCCGGCCTGGCCGAGGTGCTGTTCGCCATCCTGTTCGCCTGGCTGCTGCTGGGGCAGCTGCCGACCGGCATGCAGATCCTGGGCGGGGCGTTCATCCTGGCCGGGGTGGCCCTGGTCCGCCTGGACGAGCTGCACGCCCCGGACCAGAGCCCAGCCGAGATCGACGGCGGCGAGCCGGTCTGGGTCCCAGCTCAGTCAAGCACAGCTCAGTCCAGCCCGTCCCGGTCCGCCCAGGCCAGCAGCTCGTCCAGCGAGTAGGCCACGTCGTCGATGCCCGCGTGCAGGTCGCCCAGCTCGGCGAACCGGGCCGGCACGGTGGCGATGGTGCACTCCCGCGGCTCCACCGTGTCCACCTCGTCCCACCGGATCGGGGTGGACACGGTGCCGTCCGCCGTCCCGCGCACCGAGTACGCGCTGGCGATGGTGTGGTCGCGGGCGTTCTGGTTGTAGTCCACGAACAGCTTGGCCGGGTCCCGGTCCTTACGCCACCACACCGTGGTCACCTCCCCGGGCGCCCGCCGTTCCACCTCCCGGGCGAACGCGAACGCCGCCCGGCGCACCTCGCCGAACCCCCAGCGCGGCTCGATCCGCACGTACACGTGCAGCCCGTTCCCGCCGGAACATCTTGGGCCACCCGGTGATGCCCAGCTCGTCCAGCACCTCATGCACGACGTGCGCGACCCGGCGCACCACCCCGAACCCGCAGTGGGGCATCGGGTCCAGGTCGATCCGCCACTCGTCCGGCTTCTCGGTGTCGGCCCGCCGCGAGTTCCACGGGTGGAACTCCACGGTGGACATCTGCACCGCCCACAGCACGCTGGCCAGTTCGGTCACGCACAGCTCGTCGGCGTGCCGGCCATACCGCGGGAAGCTGACCCGGACCGTCTCCAGCCAGTCCGGCGCGCCCGCCGGGATCCGCTTCTGGTGCACCTTCTCGCCGCTCACCCCGGCCGGGAACCGGTGCAGCATGCACGGCCGCTCGCGCAGCGCGCGGACGATCCCGTCGCCCACCGACAGGTAGTAGCGGGCCAGGTCGAGCTTGGTCTCGCCGCGCGCCGGGAAGTACACCCGGCCCGGGTTGCTGATCCGCACCGTCCGCCCGCTGGCCTGCAGTTCTACCGCGTCCCCCGCCATACGCAGACCATAGACCGCCGCCGCGGATAAATTTTCCGGCGCACCCGCGTAACACGGCATGCCTGGCCGGCGCTTGCCCTCGGTGGGGAGCCGTTTTGAACGGGGCCCGGGCCGCTCCCTTGACTCGGGCCCCGCTCTGGCGCCGCGTCCGGCTGGCCCGAGACCGGACGGCAGGGGCAGGGGTGAGGGGTTGGCGCCGGGGGCTGTGGGCTCGATTCCCCACCCCACAGTCCCCGGCTCTCCACCCGGTGCGGGCCGAGAGCCATAGACTCCGTGCGTCGTCGCAGCGGGGGAGGCCTGCCGATGAGCACCGCGGACACCGAGGTCAGCGACATGCTGGCGCAGCGCCCGGACCTGCTGGCCGACGCGGCCGAGCGCGCCCAGCGCTACCTGGCCGGCCTGGACGGCCGGCCGGTGGCCCCCACCGCGGCCCAGGTGGCCGGCCTGGACCGGCTCGACTTCGCGCTGCCGGACACCGGCCGGCCCGCCCGGGACGTGCTGGCCCTGCTCGACGAGGCTGCCTCGCCGGCCACCGTGGCCAGCGGCGGGCCGCGCTACTTCGGCTTCGTGACCGGCGGGGCGCTGCCCGCCGCGCAGGCCGCCGCCTGGCTGGCCGCCGCCTGGGACCAGAACGCCGCCCTCTCCATCATGTCGCCGGCCGCCGCGCGGCTGGACGCGGTGGCGCTGCGCTGGGTGACCGGCCTGCTCGGGCTGCCCCCGGGTACGGCGGGCGGTTTCGTCACCGGTGCGACCATGGCCAACGCCACCTGCCTGGCCGCGGCCCGGGACGCGGTGCTCAGCCGGCACGGCTGGGACGCGGCCGGCCAGGGCCTGGTCGGCGCGCCCCCGGTGACCGTGGTCGTCGGCGAGCAGGTGCACACCACCGTGCGCAAGGCCCTCGGCCTGATCGGCCTCGGCCGTGAGCGCGCGATCGTGCTTCCCGCCGATACCCAGGGCCGCATCGTCCCCCAATCCCTTCCTTTCCTTAACGCCAGCCCGGCGCTGGTCTGCCTGCAGGCCGGCAACGTGAACACCGGGGCCAGCGACCCCTTCGGGGACCTGATCCCGTGGGCCCACGACCAGGGCGCGTGGGTGCACGTGGATGGCGCGTTCGGGCTGTGGGCGGCGGCCGCCCCGGACCGCGCGGGCCAGGTGGCCGGGGCCGGCCTGGCCGACTCCTGGGCCACCGACGCGCACAAGTGGCTGAACACCACCTACGACTGCGGCATCGCGCTGGTACGTGACCCGGCCGCGCTGCGCGCGGCCATGCAGGCCACCGCGGCCTACCTGCCCGCCGGAGAGCAGCGGGAGGCGATGAACCTGACCCCGCAGTCCTCGCAGCGGGCCCGCGGCGCCGAGGTGTGGGCGGTGCTGGCCTCGCTCGGCCGGGACGGGGTGGCCGGGCTGGTGGACCGGAACTGCCGGCTGGCCCGCCGGTTCGCGGACGGGCTGCGTGACGCGGGCTACCCGGTGCTCAACGACGTGGTGCTGAACCAGGTGCTGGTGGGCTTCGGCGGCCCGGACCGGACCGCGGCCGTGGTGGCCGCGGTGCAGCAGGACGGGACCTGCTGGTGCGGGCCGACGGTCTGGCAGGGCCGGCCGGCCATGCGGATCAGCGTCAGCGCCTGGAACACCACCGAGGCCGACATCGACCGGAGCCTGGCCGCGGTGCTGGCCGTTAGCTCAAGAACAGTCCGCCGTTAGCTCCGGCAAATGATGCCATGGGCCGGTAAAGGGCCAGTCAAGTCGTGAACCCGGCCCGCCGCGCCGCCGTGCCGCGTAATGAGGGAGACCGTGTCTTGGAAGGGGAGCCCTATGTTCATGGCCAAATTAGGTGCCACCGCAGCAGTTGGCACCGCCCTCGTCCTGGCCGCCGGCCCTGCGCTGGCCGCCGCCGGATGGACCATCGTCACCGCCCCACCGACCGGGGTGAACGCCAGCTTAACCGGCGTCGCCTCGACATCCGATTCCAACGCGTGGGCCGTCGGCAGCGAAAATGCCGAGCTCAATGGCGTCGGCGCCAAAGTCCTCATCGACCACTGGAATGGCACCGCCTGGAGCCAGGTGGCCACGCCAGCCACTCCGGGCAACACGGCCAGCCTGGCCGGGGTCAGTGCGAGCAGCCCGACTGACGCGTGGGCCATCGGGCGCACGCAGGTGAACCGGTCCGATTTCGCCCCGCTGGCCCTGCACTGGAACGGTACGGCCTGGTCGGTATCGTCCAGCGCGGCCACCGCGCTGGCCGGCCAGATCGGCGCCGGGGTGACCGACATCAGCCCCACCAACGCGTACGCCATCGGCGGCGGCCTGGGCAGCGCCAGCACCGGCCTGGTCGCGCAGTGGAACGGCACCACCTGGACCAGGCTGACCGTGCCGCCGCCGAGCACCGACGGCCTGGCCTCCAACCTGGACGCGATCTCCGCGGACGGGCCGAACGACGTGTGGATCGTCGGCACCTACACCGATGAGATCAGCTCGACGTTCTTCCCGACCGAGACCTACGCGCTGCACTGGAACGGCACCGCCTGGAGCGTGGTGTCGATGCCGCTGGTGGGCAGCTCGAACGTGAACGCGTTCTTCCACTTCAACGCGATCAAGGCGGACAGCCCGACCGACGTGTGGGCGGTGGGTGATCAAGGTATCGCCGGCACCACCACCAGCAGCACACTGATCGAGCACTGGAACGGGACGGCGTG
>CAVVGF010000083.1:0-12434 GCA_963747705.1 uncultured Actinomycetes bacterium
ACCAGTACTTCTCGGTGTCCGAGAGCCAGGTCGGCACCGCGACGTGGCAGGCCGCGTTCGACCACAACATGTCGATCATCTTCGACCTGGCCATGGGCGGCGGCTACCCGGACGGGGTGTGCGGCTGCACGGCGCCGACCAGCTCGACCACGTCGGGCGGCACGATGAGCGTGGCCTACGTGGCCGCGTACGAGACGACCGGCAGCTCGACGGGGACCGGCGTGACCGGCCCGATCGTCGGCTATGGCGGTCTGTGCGTCGATGACCGCGGGGCCAGCACGGCCAACTACAACCCGGTCCAGGTGTACACCTGCAACCAGACCGCGGCCCAGCAGTGGACCGTGGTCACGGCGGGCAGCACGCTGCAGGTCCTCGGCAAGTGCATGGATATCAACGGCGGCGGCACCGCGGACGGGACCACGGTGGACCTGTACGACTGCAACAACACCGCCGCGCAGGTGTTCATCCCGGAGTCCAACGGGTCGCTGTACAACCCGCAGTCCGGTAAATGCCTGGACGACACGAACTGGTCCACCACGCCGGGGACACAGTTGCAGATCTGGGATTGCACCGGCAACGCCAATCAGCAGTGGTCGCTGCCGTGAGTTAGAGGGTGGCCGGGTCTCTGCGCCAGGCCCGGCGCCAGGCCCCGGCTGCTCAGGCCCGAAACGGTGCTGAGCAGCCGGGGCCACTGTTGTTACCGGCGGCCGGCCAGGATGCGGCGGATGTCCGCGGTCTCCTCGTCGCTGTGCCGGTCGAGGATCGCGTCGAGGTCGTTGAGGTCGGCTGGCGTGGTGTAGCTGGCCAGGTCGCGCTCCAGGGCCTTGCGGGCGGCGCGCGCCTCGCGCGCCTCACGGAGCTCGTCCCGGATGGCACTCGCGGCACTTGCCCAACCAACCAGCCCCGGCCGACCTCCCTCGCGGGTCATGCTCTCCATGGCTCTCTCTTCCTTGTCTTCGTTGGTCTATACCAATTCTCGGTCACCACGATCCATGCGTCCAATGACTTAAAGGCAAGCCACTCATGCGCTTCTGTCATGGATTGCCTTACGCCGTTTACCTGGTGTCCGGTCCAGGTTGGTGCGCGGTGCTTACTGGTAGCTGGTTACCGCCTGGTCGATGCGGGCCAGGAACTGCCGTCCGAATGGCGTTCCACCCGTCGCTGACAGCACGGCCAGATAGGCGAACAGCCGCCACAGCTCGCGGCGCTCCGGGAATCCGCGGTCGATCGGCCTCAGCTCGGCGTAGCCGTCGAAACGTCCTGGGGTACCGGGTCGAAGTAGCCGAGCAGCGCCAGATCGAGCTCGGGGTGGCCGAAATAGGGCGCGGCATCCACCAGCACCGCACCGGCCGGGGTGCTGACGAAGTTGTGCTGCTGGGCGTCGCCGTGCAGCAGGGCTGGGCGTGGCTCCGGACCAGCCAGCGCAGGCAGCCGGCTGAGGATCCGGCTGATCCCGGTGGCCAGGCGGCCGGCAGGTAACCCGAGTCAGTGGCCCGACGCAGATGGGGCGCCAATCGGCGTTCGGCATAAAAGGCCGCCCAGCTGTCCGGGTGGACCGGCGTGTTGTCCTGGGGGACCGGGCCGAAGTAGTTGCTGGTGGCCAGCCCGAACCGGGTGCCGGGCACGGCGTGCAGCGTGGCCAGGGCGCGGCCAATGGAGCGCCAGTCCGCCGGGCCGCGGGCGGTGGGCGGGCGCTCGGGCAGCGCCTCGAACAGCAGCAGCTGCCGGCCCGGCGGCACGGCCAGCACGCCGTCGGCGACCGGGACCGGCACCGCGACGCCGGCCAGGTCGTGCAGCAGGCGCAGCCCGGCCAGTTCCGCGGTGAACTGCGCGGCGGCGTCCGCCGCCGTGCTGAGCTTGGCGAATACGGAGAACGGGCGGCCCTGGAAGATCCCGCACGGGTGCGCGGCCCGGCCGGCCAGGTCGGTGAACCCGGTGCAGGCCCAGCGGGTGCCGCAGTGCGTCTCGGCAGCCCGCCGCACCGAGCGGCGGACGGCTTGGCCGAGCAGTGAAGGGGGAAGGGGCGGCGGGTGGGGGCTCAGCGCCACGCCGGGTCCTGGGCCAGCTTCTCCGCGATCCGGTCGTGGAAGCTCTTGCGCCGCAGCGCGTGCTCGATGTCGGTCACCGCCTGGCTGAGCGGGTAGGGAATCTCGGCCTCGAGGTCAACCAGGGCGGCCTCGGTGGCCCGCCATTCCGCCGCCAGCCTGGCCATCCGGGCCGCCCGCGCGGTGAGATGCACGGTCTTGCTCCGCGCGTCGGCCCCGGCCGTGGTGCGGACCAGCCCGGCCGCGCGCATCGCGGCGACCTTCTGGCTCACCGCCGAATGGGTGCGCTGCACCGACTCGGCCAGTTCGGTGATGGTCATGGGGCCGCGCGCGTGCAGCCGGAGCAGTTCCATCACGTAGCTCGGCCTGAGCCCGTCAACGCCCGCCTCGGCGTACACCCGGGCGATGTCCGCGTCCATGGCTGCCTGCAGCAGCCGCAGTGCCCGCCAGCGGCTCTGCTCGCTGGGGTCTGGCTCTGGTGTGCTGATCATGCTCACGAGTTAATTGTAACAGCACTTGTATAAGTGCTGTTACAATGCTCGGGTCAAGATGAGGCGGGCCGTGGCGGAAGGGAGCGGGCATGCTGTCGGCGAAGCGGCTGCTGGCTGACATCGGCCCGCTGCGGGAGTCCGCGGCGTTCCGCCGGCTGTGGGCCGGGACCACCCTGTCCTCGGTGGGCAGCGCGCTGACTTACTTCGCGGTCATGCTCCAGGTCTACGACCTGACCCGGTCCCCGTTCGCGGTCGGCCTCCTCGGCGTGGCGCAGGCGGTGCCGACGCTGGCCGTGGGCCTGCTCGGCGGCCCGCTCACCGACGCGCTGGACCGGCGCAAACTGGTGCTGGTCACCAGCGGCTGCCTGGCGGCCGTGTCCGCGGCACTGGCCGCCCAGGCCTTCGCCGGGCTGAACCAGGTCTGGCTGCTCTACCTGCTGGTCGCGGTGCAGTTCGGGCTGAGCGCGCTGGACCGCCCGGCGCGGAGCACGTTCACCCCGGCCCTGCTGCCGGCCAACCAGGTCACCGCGGCGCTGGCGCTGGACCGGATCAGCTTCCAGATCACGCTGACCGCCGGGCCGGCGCTGGCCGGCCTGATCGCGGCCGCGCCGCACCTGGGCCTGCGGGCCTGCTACCTGGTCAACGCGGTGAGTTACTCGGCGGCGCTGTACGGGGTGGCCGGCTGCCCGGGCTGCGGCGGCCGGGCGACCGGCCGCCGGGCGACCGGCCGCGGCTGGGCCCGCGCGCGGTGGCTGAGGGGTTCCGGTTCATCCGGCACAGCCAGGTGCTGGCCGGCGCGTTCCTGGCCGACCTGTCCGCGACCATCTTCGCCCTGCCGCTGGCCCTCTTCCCGGCCATCAACGCGGAACGCTTCGGCGGCGATCCGCGCACGCTCGGCTTGTTCACCACCGCCATCGGCGTGGGTGGCCTGGCCAGCGCGGTGCTGTCCGGCCCGCTGGGCCGGATATCCCGGCCCGGCCGGGCCATGCTCATCACGGTGGGCATCTGGGGCGCGGCGTTCGCCGGTTTCGCGGTCGCGCCGGCCGTGCTGTGGCTGACGCTGGGGCTGCTGGCGGTGGCCGGGGCGGCGGACACGTTCACCGTGGTGTTCCGGGTGGGCCTGGTGCAGGCGGTCACCACCGACGCGCTGCGCGGCCGGCTGCTGGCTGCCGACTACGTGGTCGGCGCGGGCGGCGGGCAGCTCGGCAACCTGTGTTCCGGGGCGCTGGGCTCGCTGACCACGCCGGTCATCAGTGCGCTCAGCGGTGGCCTGCTGACCATCGTGGCGGTGGCTGGGATCGGCCTGACCTTGCCTGCGTTCCGCCAGTACCGGCGTCAGCCTGCTGTGCCCCCAGCGGCGGATCCGGCGTCGGCCAGCACCTTGCGGAAGTAGGCGGCGGACTCCTCGTAGCCGAGGGCCCGGTAGAACGCGGCCGCGCGGCGGGTGGCCAGCGCGACCAGCCGGCCGCCCCGGGCGGCGGCGTGCTGCTCGAACGCGGTCATCAGCGCCCGCCCGGCGCCGCGGCCCCGGTACTGCGGCCGGACCAGGACCTCCTCCACCCAGGCCACCGGGCCGTTAGCGAAGAACGTGGGGTGCTGGAAGCCGAGCAGGTAGCCCACCGGCTCGGCCCGGCTCGCTTCGTGCTCCGGGCCGGCGAGGTCTTCGGCGAGCAGCAGGCAAGCGTCGCGGGCCGCCAGCACCGCCGGGTACGAGCGGTCGAACGCGGCAGGGGAGAACGGGAAAGACTGCGCCAGTTCCGCGGCCAGCCTGGCGACCGTTCCGGCGTCGGCCGCCGTGGCTGGCCGGATATGGAGTTCAGCGTTCCGCACCGGTCCAGGATGTCAGGCCATAGACAAGGAGTTCGACATCAGCCTGGATGACCGCCACCACGGTGTCCACGTCGCCGTGCTCGACGCGGAAGCACAGCGGGACGCCCGCCCCGGACGGGCAGGCGCGCCGGCTGAGCGCACCGAGCCGTACCCGGGCCATGGTCACTGCCTGCTCATCCGGCTGCTCCGGCAGCAGGCAGATGACCTCCAGCGTGGCGTTACGCTGGCGTGCCTGTGACGCTGCCTGGCGCAGCGCGGGAGCAGATTCGGGGCTGCCATCCACGATGACGGCGACGCGGCGGTGGGCGGAGCGCTGCCGGGCCGAACCGGGAGGCTGGGTTTCACCGGCCATCTCACTGGTCGCTGGTGCCGGCGGTCGGCTGTTGCCGTCCGCGTGCCGGCCCGTCCTGGGCTTACCGATCGAGATCATGGTGGGTGTCTCCGCAACCTGGTGCCTGCTACCTAGCCCCAGGTTCGCCGTTCACCCGTGGGCCGGGCCAGGGTCCGAAGGGCCTGCGCGGCCGGGACCCCTAAGGCGTCCAGTAGAGCCTCCCGGATCGGGCCATTTGGCCCGGACCGGGTCCTTGGCCCACCGCTAGCCAGCCGCCGGTACCAGCACCTCGTCCACGCTGGGGGTGGCCGGGGGCGGCCCAGCCGGGTCGTCCGGATTCCACCGGCCGGACCAGCACAGCACGACCAGGCCGACGGCGGCGCCCAGGATGACCAGCGGTGCGACGGCGTGCACGGCGTAGCGGTCGAGCAGGTTCAGCACGTGGCCGTGCGGTAGGAGCGGGTTGCCCGGCACGTTGGCGAGCGTGCCGGCCGTGAGCCGGGCCAGCACCAGCCAGTCCAGCCGGGTCGCGGGGTAGAGGATTATCACGCCGATGATCATCGCGTCGTACCAGGGCAGCTGGTAGGGCCACAGGAACAGCCAGGCCGCGGCCAGCGCCACGGTCGGCCGGATGGCCGGCCGGACCGGGTCTCCGGGCGGCAGCCGCCGGAGGGTGAGGACCGCCATCGCGATGACCAGGATGGCGGCGACGACGCCGACGAAGTGGTGCGTGGGCAGGATGAGCCGGTAGAAGTTGTCCGCGCTGGCCGAGTCCCGGCGGCCCAGCAGAGCCCGGACGGCCGGCCTCCCGAACCACGCGTAGCTGGGCGCCAGCACGGCCAGCGCGGCGGTGCCCGCGGCCGCCAGCGCGGCCGGGTAACGGCGCAGAGCCCAGGCCGCGCCCAGGCCGAACAGGGCGTAATTGATCTTGAGGTCGGCGGCCACCCCGAGCAGTACGCCGGCGGCCAGGACCCGGGCCAGCCCGGGCCGCTCGCCGTGCGCCTGCCAGCCCAGCACCAGCAGGCCGAACAGGCCGGCCGCGGCGGCCAGCACGTCCACGTGCCCGGCCTCGACCAGATCCCAGAGCAGCAGCGGGTTGAGCGTCCACAGCAGGTGACCGCGCAGCCGCCGCGCCGGGTCGGCGCGTAGCAGCCGGTGGATCGCGACCGCGACCGCGGCGAATCCGGCCGAGTTCCACAGCTTCAGCCAGAACACGATCAGGGCAGGCGACGAGCCGCCCAGCTTGGCCGCCAGGAGCTGCTCCATCGTGGCCAGCGGCCCGTACACGCTGACGTAGCGCGACCAGATCACCGGGATGGACTGGGCGAACGCGTCGTGCAGGTGGCGCAGGTAGTGCGGGGTGTAGACGTACGGGCTGTGGCCCAGCAGCAGGAGCCGGCCGTAGGTGGCATAGTCCAGCGGGTCGGTGGAGCCAGCCGGCGGCAGCACGGTCAGCACCGCCACCGCGATCAGCCCGATGATGAGCAGCAGCCGCGCGCTAGGCCGGGCGCCGCGGCGGATGGCCAGCAGGCCCGCCACGACGCCGGCCGCGCTGGCCAGCGCGGCGAACCAGAGCACGTAGGTCACCACATCGGCCGAGACGTGCCGGACCGGCAGCTCCCAGGGTGGCCCGCCGGCCGGCATGGCCAGCGGCGGGCGCATCCAGCCGCCGCGGACCAGCGACGCAGCCACCATGATCACGATCGCGGCGCCGATCCCGGCCCAGGCCAGCCGGATGAGGCCGCGCGCCGTGCGGCCGGCCTGACCTCAGCGGGTGCTGGTGCAGGAATTTCCCGGGCCGCGTTGATATCGCTGCTCATTGTCCCCAGGTCGTCGGCTTCCGGATGAACCCCGCATCGGGGTGCGGGCACATGCGGCCGGCAAAGGGAGACAATAGCTCAGGAGATGTCTGGTTCGTGACGGGAATCGCCAATAACACGAAATCATGAAAAATTCTGTGCCCGTACTATATTGAAACTTTGCGCTGGCCTGGCGTGGCCTCGTGACGTTGCGTGTCTGACCAGGGAGAATTGGGTGAGTGTGACCAGGCAAAGCGGCCGGCCCTGGCGGCGGGAAGTGGGGGAGAGATAATTACTTAAGATCCAGAACTAAAACGCTTGACCGGGTCAATACGGCACGTGCATTCGCACTTTAATGGGATGGTCGGCGATCCCTTCCGGCGGCGTATCACGATCATGTATCGAGGGCGCATCTGTCGAGGCGCCTGGTCAGGGCCGGACGGCCCCGGTGACCAGCCACTGTGAGCCGCGCGCCCGTAGGACCAGGGTGCAGAACCGGGCCAGCAGCCAGGCGCTGAACGCGACCCACAGCGCGACCAGGCCGCCGTGCTGCAGGACCACGATCACCGCGCCGATCGCGAACACGGCCCCGGCCGCCAGCCCGGCCAGGGCCAGGTAGTCCTGGTCGCCCGCGCCGATGAGCACGCCGTCGAGCACGAACACCACCCCGGCCACCGGTTGCTGGGCCGCGGCCACCAGCAGGATCACCACCAGGAGCCGGCGCACGTCGGGTGCGGCCGCGAACAGGCTGGGCAGCACCGGGATGGCCACGATCAGCAGCACGCCGAACACCACCCCGTAGATCACGCCCCAGCCGATCATCCGGTTGGTGGCGGCCCGCGCGCCCGCGACGTCACCCGCACCCAGGTACCGCCCGGTGATCGCCTGGCCGGCGATGGCGATCGCGTCCAAAGCGAACGCGATCAGGGTCCACAGCCGGATGGCGATCTGGTGCGCGGCGATGGCGGCATTGCCCTGGTGTGCCGCGATGGCCGTGATCACGACGAACACCGCCTGCAGCGCCAGCGTGCGCACGACCAGGGCGAAACCGGTCACGGCGGCGGTGCGCAGGCCGGCCCGATCCGGGCCGAACGGCACCCCGGCCCGGCGTGCGCCGCGCAGCACCATGGCCAGGTAGGCGGCGGCCGCGGCGGTCTGCGCGATGGCGGTGCCCCAGGCCGAACCGGCGATGCCCCAGTGCAGGACCAGCACGAGGACGGCGTTCAGTACGACGTTGACCACGTTGGCGGCGACGGCCACGGTCAGCGGGGTGCGGGTGTCCTGCAGCCCGCGTAGCACCCCGGTCCCGGCCAGCACCAGCAGCATCGACGGCGCGCCGAGCAGGCTGATCCGCAGGTACGTGACGGCCTGCCCGGACACCTGGGCCGAGCCGCCGAACGCGTGCACGATCGGCGCGGCCAGTGGCCAGCAGATGGCGAGGACGGCCACGCCGATGAGGGTGGCCAGCCACAGCCCGTCGATGCCCTGCCGGATCGCGGCCTGCCGGTTCCCGGCGCCGAGCTGCCGGGCCACCGCGGCGGTGGTCCCGTAGGCCAGGAAGATCGAGATGCCCACCAGAGTGGTGAGGGCCTGGCTGGCCACCGCCAGCCCGCCGAGCGGAACCGTGCCCAGCCGCCCGACGATGGCCGAGTCCGCCAGCAGGAACAGGGGTTCGGCCACCAGGGCGCCGAACGCCGGTACGGCGAGCCGGAGTATCTCCCGGTCGTGCGCGTTCCACCGGGCGATCCGCAGGCGCGGTCGCCGGGCCTGGCCGGAAGCCAGCGAGGGGGGCATGCCTCGGATGCTAGGTACAAGGCATAAGTACTTGCAACTAGTTTGCAGTTAGCTCTCAGGACTCAAGCGGTATCCCAGCCCTAGGCCGCTGGCAGTGGGCTCGGCAGGCTGACGGCGCCCCCAGGGTGGGTGAAGTGCAGCGTGCGGTTGGGGTCGCCGGTGATGCTCCAGCCGGCCTGGTGCACGAAGTACGTGTGATGCAGGTGGCACAACAGCACCAGCTCGCCCAGCGCGGTACGGGCGCCGCGGCGCCAGCCTTTGATGTGGTGTGCGGTCGCCCACGCGGCCAGCGCGTCACAGCCAGGCCACCGGCACCGCCGGTCCCGGGCCTCTAGCGCGCGGCGCAGTCCCGGTGGCTCAGTGCGTGCCGCGCGGCCAACGTCTAGCGGCAGCCCGTCGGCCCAGCGGATCGCGCTCACCTGCGCGGCGCAGCACATGGCCAGCACCTGCCGGGCCGTCAGCGCCAGGCCATGTCCGGTCTGCGCCGGTGGCGCGCCGGGCGCCTGGGCCAGCGTCTGGTCGTGGACCAGGACGGTCACGTGCGGAGCGCTGCCATGCCGCTGCGGGGCGCGGCCGGTGTCGAGGGCGATCTTGCACGCGGCGACCAGGCCGTCCAGCCGCCGCTGCGCGGCGGTGCGGGTATCGGCCGTGCCGCCCGGCGGGGCGAAGGCCTCGGCCGCGGTGCGCAGGATCTCGAACGACGCGGTATCGCCGCAGGCACCGTGCAGCAGGCCGGTGTCATCGAGGGTGAGCCCGAAGGACAGGTGCCGTCGTTCCCACCGCTTGCGCTCCCGCTCCTCGGCGCCATCGGGGTCGGCGCGGTAGCTGACTTCCGCGGCTAACCGGCGGAACTGGCTGCTGTCCAGGCTGGGCGCGTTGTCCAGCAGTACCTGCTCCGCCGGGCCAGCCTGGTCCGCATCCAGGCCGGCCACCGTGCGGGCGAGGATGTGCGCCTGGTCGAAGGAGATCTCCCCGGCCTGCAGTGCCTTCTCGGTGGCGGTCAGGGCGCGCAGCCTGCGGCCGGTGACGATCATCTCCGCCGCATGACCGGCGGTGAGGCCGCACCGGGTTCGCAGGAACGCCGCGGTGGACGTGTGCCCGCCCTCCGCCGCCCCGCCGGCCGCGTCGAGCGCCGCGGACAGCCGGGCGAGCTGCGCCTGGGCCTGGCTGATGAACGTGGCCAGATCGCCGATCTGGCCCATCAGCCCGGCCGTGTCTAACGCGGTGGGATCGACAGCGGCCAGCTCGGCCAGCGTCGCGTCCCGTGCTGATTGCTCAGGTAAACACATATTCGAATCATGGCATCCAGCACTGACAATTTTGTCACGAGCCGCCGACCCGGCCACCCGACGCGACCACCTGCCGGGCCGCGTCGTACGCGTGCCAGCGGCCCTAGCCGAGCGCGGCGTACGCGGCCGCCTGCACCTCATCATGCAGCGGGTGCCCACCGGGGCCGTCGAACATCCGCTGGGTCAGCACCAGCACGGTCAGGTCCCGCGCCGGGTCGGCCAGCCATGTGCTGCCGAACCCGCCGGCCCAGCCGAACGCGCCGGCGCGCTCACCGGCGGTCACCACCGACACCGAGTATCCCCAGCTCACCTGGTCGAAGAAGCCCGGGCCGAGCCCGCCGCGGGCCTTCTGCTCCGCGGTGAGCTGATCCCGGGTCATCTCGGCCACCGCGTCCGAGCTCAGCACCGGCCCGCCCCCGCGCAGCAGCATTTGACTGAACGCCAGCAGGTCATCCGCGGTCGATATCAGGCCCGCGGCCCCATCGCCGAACGGTGGCGGCTGGCTGAAGATGCCGGCCGGCTCGTCCCACACCGCCAGGCCGCCTGCCGTGGCTGGTACGCGGTGGCCAGCCGGCTGGTCTGGGTGGTCCAGAAGCCGGTGTCCCGCATGCCCAGCGGTTCGAAGACCCGGCTGGCCAGCACCTCGCCGAACGGCTGCCCGGTAGCCCGGGCGCACAGCACGCCCAGCACCGCCGCGCCGGTGTTGTAGAACCAGCGTTCGCCCGGCTGGGCCAGCAGCGGCAGCGAGCCGAGCCCGGCCATCCAGGTATCCGGATCGGGCTGGTGGGCCAGATCGGGCGGGCCGAGGGTGGCCAGCCGCAGCGCTTGCTCGGCGACCACCGGCCACGGCTTGGCCGCGCCGAACATCTCCCACACGTCACCGAACCCGAACGTGTAGGTCAGCACGTCGCGGACGGTGATCGCGCGGTGGGCCGGGACGGTGTCGTCCAGCGGGCCGTCCATCCGGCGCAGCACCTGCCGGTTGGCCAGCTCGGGCAGCAGCCGGTCCACCGGCTCGTCCAGCCGGAACAGCCCTTCGGCGGCCAGCGCCAGCGTGGCCACCCCGGTCACCGGCTTGGTCATCGACGCGATCCGGAACAGCGAGTCACGCCGTACCGGCGGCCCGCCGATGGTCAGTGAGCCGAGCACCTCGGCATGCACCTGGCCGCCGCGCGCTATCAGCGCGACCAGGCCGGGCACCCGGTCATCGCCGACGTGGCCGGCGGCGACCTTGTGCACCTGGGCCAGTCCGTCCGCGGTCAGCAGGTCTGCCATGCACAGTCAGCTCCCTCAAGTCGATGGCTGTAAACCAGACGACCGGGCGGCGGCAAACTCATCGCTGGCGAAGTTGATCCAGTGCGCGCTCGATGCGCTGTTCGGACACCGGGCCGCGGGTGCCCAGCATCTGGGCGAACAGGCTGACCCGGAACTCCTCGATCATCCAGCGCGCGGCCTGGGCGTCCGGCGCCTGCCGCCGGGACGGCGGCAGCTCGGCCAGCACGCTCGCATAGTCACCGGCCACCCGGTGCACGGCCGCCATCCGCTCCGCGTCCCGGCCCGGCGATTCCGGCGCCTTGTCCAGCCGCCGGATGATCGCCTGCAAATAGCGCAGCAGGTCAGCCAGCCGCCGGGCGCCGGTCGTGGTGACGAAGCCCGGGTAGATCAGCGCTGACAGCTGGCCGCGCATGTCCTCGAACGCGGCCGCCAGCGCCGGGCCGGCCGCGGCCCAGGCTGGCCTCGGCGGCGTGCGCCTCGGCCAGCACCTTGGCCACCCGGGACACCACGTCGGCGGTTTCCGCGGCCAGCCGCTCCCGGGCGAAGTCCACCAGCCGGCTGAACCCGGCGGCGTCCCAGGCCGGGCCGCCCGCGTCCAGGATGATCTGGTCCGCGGCGGCCGCCGCGCAGTCGTCGAGCAGCGCGTCGGTACTGCGGTACGGGTGCCGGCTCATGGCCAGCTTGGCGCTGACCGGCAGCCGGGCCACCGCGCGCGCCCCGGACGGCACGGCCAGCAACAGCAGCCGCCGGGTGCCCCGCAGCATGGCCGCGTCCGCCTCGGCCTCGGTCTCGAACAGCCGGATGTCGACCGCATCGCCGGCGTCGGCCAGCGCCGGATACGCCCGGATCCGCCCGTGCTCGAACACCCGGGGCAGCGTGTCCAGATCCCAGCTGCGCAGACCAGTCCGGGTCAGCCCGCGGGCCGCCTCGCTCAGCGTGGCCTGCAGCCGGGGCCGCAGCTGGCGGCGCAGCCCGGCCAGGTCCTTGCCCGACGCCAGCACGGAGCCGCCCACACCAGTGCCGTCCGCACCGGGGCCGTCGTCAACCACCCGGAACGTGACCCGCAGGTGCGCGGGCAGCCGCGACTCGTCGAACGCCGACCGCGGCACGGGCACGCCGGCGCGCTGGCTGAGCAGCAGGCTGAGCCGGTCCAGCAGGTCCCCGTGCGGCGCGCCCAGCTCCGGCAGCACGGCCCGGGCCGTGTCCGGGACCGGCACGAACATGGTGCGCAGCTGTTTCGGCAGCGTGCGGATCAGCTCGGTCACGGTCTCCTCGCGCAGCCCCGGGACCTGCCAGCCGAACTCCGCCGCGTCCACCTGGTTGAGCTGGGCCAGCGGCACGTCCACGGCCACCCCGTCGTCCGGCGCGCCCGGCTCGAACTCGTATGACAGCGGCAGCCCGTCCCAGCTTTCCGGGTAGTCGGCCGGCCCGATCTCCCCGGCGGCCGGCCCGACCAGGTCGGCCAGCGTGAGGTCGAGCAGCCCTGGGTCGGCCGCCCGGGTCTTCTTCCACCAGCTGTCGAAGTGCCGGGCCGACGTCACCGAGGCCGGGATGCGCCGGTCGTAGAAGTCGAACAGGAC
>CAVVGF010000084.1:0-10524 GCA_963747705.1 uncultured Actinomycetes bacterium
CCGGGGAACTGGTCAGGAGTCCCGGTCAGGCGGGCTGGTCAGGGGGTGGCGTGGCCAGGAAGCCGCTCATCATTCTGCAGGAACGTGACGCCGACCGCGTCCCGGGTCGCCTTCGGGTCAGGTGAGCTGGCGATGAGCAGGCCCGCCCGGGTCATCGCGCCCAACAGCAGCCAGACAGCGTCGGCGGATCCGGCACCTGGAGCAGCCCGGCCGCGTTGGCCGCCTGGATCCCCTGGACCGCGGGCTCGAGCGCGTAGCGCTCGTCCAGCTCGATGAACCGGGCCTGACCGAGCACGGCCGGGCCGTCGGTGATCAGGATCCGCTGTACTCGGGCTCCAGCACCCAGTCGAGGAACACGCCGAAGCCCGCCGCCATCTGGTCCAGCGGCCCGTCGGCCGCCGCGGCGGCCCCGGCCGAGGCCACCAGCATCTCCGCGTGCACCTGCTCGAAGACCGCCTCGAACACCGCGGCCTTGGTCGGGAAGTGGTGGTACAGGGCCCCCGTCGTCACCCGGGCGGCCCGGGCGATGTCCTCCACCGACGTGGCCGCGAACCCCTTGGTCCCGAACAGCAGCCGGCCCGCGCTGACCAGCGCGGCCCTGGTCTGGGCCACCTGCTCAGCGCGCAACGAGGCGGGTGTGTCAGTTCTGGGTCCCGGCACCGGACTGTCAGCCATCCCCACTGTGTAGCTCATCCCAGCCCTCTTGTGCACATCGGCACACGGTGACATAGTGACACTATCTTAGAAATCGTAAATATCCAACGGAGGGGTACAATGCTAGAGTCCATCACCGCCCGCACCCGGCCCCGGTTCAGCGTCCCGCGCGGGCTGATCACCGGGACGCTCGCCGCCATCAGCCTGGTCTGGGCGCTGTATGTGATCGCCGGGGGCAGCCTGCTGTCCGCGCAGGTGTACACCGGCATCTACCTGGGCCTGCTGCTGCTCACCACGTTCAGCCGCCGGGCCAAGGTGCTGATCTTCCAGACGCTGCAGCGGTACACCCTCAACCCGCTGATGCGGCTGCTGCTCGCGATCGGCGTCAACCCGCTCGGCCTGGCCATCCTGGAGACCAGGGGGCATGCCTCCGGCAAGATCCGCCGGGTCCCGGTCGGCAACGGCCGCAAGGGCGACTCGTTCTGGATCATCGCCAGCACCGCACCCGGGCCAGCTACGTGCACAACATCCAGCACGACCCGCACGTCCGGGTCCGGCTGCGCGTCGGGCTGCGCTACCGCTGGGTGCCCGGCATCGCCACCGTGCGTCCCGGCGAGGACCCGCTGGCCCGCCAGCGGAAGATCATCGCCTGGCACCCACTGCGCGCGCTGAACGCGATGAACGTGCGGGTGTTCGGCGCCGACCTGCTCGCCGTGCACGTCCAGCTCAACTGGGGTGGCTTTCCGCAGCGGTCCGCCGCAGCACCACCTTCCGGATCAGGCTGACGACGATGATCGACAGCGCCACGGCCGCGCCCAGCAGCCACTGATCTTCGTCAAGCGCGGTTGTCTTCAGGATCGCCTGGCAGGGCCCCACGATGGTGGCCATGACGATCAGGAAGAGCGACCCCCCAGTCGTCAGAATGAACGTCCGGTCAGCGAACGTGCTGAAGGAGAACGCCGACTCCCGTGCGTCTTTCGCCTCGATCGAGAAGAACAGGTTGAGCAGCGAGAACACGACCAGATCAGCGCGATGCCCGCGACGAGCAGAAGCTGCTTGGAGAGCCGGTCGACTTGGCGGGTGAGCGGGGTCTTGACCGTCGGCTGCGCGTGGAGCATTCCCGACCGGATGCGACATTCGTGCGTCATTCGTGCGCTGGTGATGCCGGCCTGGGCCGGATTTAATGACATTCAAACCATCAGGCGGTTGTCCGCCGGGTGCATCACGGGGATGAAGACTCGACCTTTCGGGAGACCACAATGCTTAAACGTGGACGTCTATTAGCGGCTGCGGCTGCGGCGATCTTGTGCACCGCAGGCCTCGCGGGCACTGGTGCGTCGCCCGCCCAGGCACAAACCTGCTGTGTCGCTTACGACATTTACCTTTTCAACTCGAACTACTTCATCTATGCGCATGCCCACAACTACCCTGTGGAGACAACCAACAGTCTCGCGGAAAGCCAGTGGTGGCAGCTTATCAATCCGGCGGCTATCAATCGCATCAACAACCAAGGCGCCGGTACGGCGTATGAGGTAGAACTGGAAAACACCGGCGAGTGCCTCAATAACGTCCCCTACAAAACCATAGCGATCGTCGAGCTGGACAGTTGCGTGTCTAACGATCTTTACGAGTACTACTGGCCGGACGAGGCAGCTCCAGGCGTGGACTATCTCAGGAACGTCGAGCAGAGTTACATCTACGGCAATGAATACGCCTACCTCACGGCGAATGGTTGCGGCGGTTCGTCGTCGGGCGCATACATCCTGATTGACCGCCCACCGGGTTGCGGCAGCAACGCGTGGTGGGAGTTTGACGAGATCTGAGATCAAGTGCGCGGCCAGTCAGCGAACCTCTCGCGTAGCTCGGCTACATCCGGCGGCGCTAGCCCGTAGCGGGCGAACACCCCGTCGGGCATCCGGTCCAGCTGACGGCCCGCGTCGGCGAAATCCCGGTCTTCCAGGCCGGGATCGAGCCGTTTCGCGAAGCCGATCAGCTGGACCACTGGGTAGCGGCGCATCGCGGCGGCGGTGTCGATGTAATCACGCGGCTCGACCCGGCTGGCCAGCGCGCAGACCTTCGAGCCGGCCAGATCCTCCAGGGCCAGCACCGGCCCGACGTCCATGGTCACCGGCCGGTGGCTGCGGTCGAAGTAGGCCAGCTGCAGCATGGTCTGCTGCCCGCCGGGCGCGGTGATGATCCACTCGGCGATCCCGTCGCCCATGCCGTAGAACACGTCGGCCAGCCCACGGTCGCCGTCCTGCCGGTCGGCCTGGAACCCGGCCGCGCGCAGCGCGTTCTCCACCACCTCGGCGGCGGCGCTCACCCCGGCTTCCTGGTTGCTGAACAGGTCCACGTCGTCGGTGGGCCGGTCCACGATGCCGTGCGCGATCAGCGCGTTGCCACCGGCTAAGGCGAAGCCGTGCCGGGCAGCGGCGCGGAGCGCCACGGTGGCCACCGCGCGCTGCAGTTCTTCGATCGGCATCAGGTGACGGCCGGGACCGGGGCCGCCCGCAGCACCGGGTGCTGCTCTTCCCAGGCCTGCCGCACGTCCCGGGGCAGGTGCAGGTCCGGCCACAGGCTGGCCAGCCGGGCGCCGTTCAGGTAGCCGAGATCCCCGGCAGGCGGGCCTCACGCAGCACGATCTGGTACAGCCAGGGCAGCATGCCCGGCTCGTCCAGGTCGAAGCGGCGGTCCGGGAACCAGAACAGCCAGATCGGCAGCTCGACAACGCCGTGCTCGGGGCCATCCAGGCCGTCCAGGCGGTCGGCCACCAGCACGGCACGGCGGCCCGGCCAGAAGTGCGGCCGGACCGGCGGCATGACAGCATGCACGCTGGCCATACTCCGCATAGTAGCGGGTGCGGATCCAGCGTGACGAGGCTCAAACGTAGTTGTCATGCGCAGTCCAGACGATTGCGGTTAGCCGCAACTTTGTTCTAATGCTAACACGCGGGGTTGACCCTCACACGGTGTCAGGCTGTCGGGTGGGAGCGTCATGTTCACTATTGGGGAATTCGCCCGGCACGGCCGGGTCTCGGTGCGCATGCTCCGGCACTACGACGCGACCGGGCTGCTCCGCCCGGCCCGGGTCGATGAGGCCAGCGGCTACCGCTACTACGCGGCCGGCCAGCTGGCCCGGCTCAACCGCATCATCGCGCTCAAGGATCTCGGCTTCAGCCTGGACCAGGTGCGGGTGATGCTGGACGGCCAGGTGAGCGCCGAGCAGCTGCGCGGCATGCTGCGGCTGCGCCAGGCCGAGCTGCAGTCCCGGCTGACCGCCGACACGGCCCGGCTGGCCCAGGTCGAGGCGAGACTCCAGATCATCGAGAGGGAGGGCGCCATGCCCACCGACGACATCCAGGTCAAGCAGATCCCCGCCGTCCGGGTGGCCGAGCTCACCGCGACCGCGGCCAGCCTCGAGCCCGCCGCCATCACCCCGGTCATCCAGCCGCTGTACGCGGAGCTGGGCCGCCGGCTCGGCCGGGCCGGGGTGACCCCGGCTGGCCCGGCCATCGCCTACTACGAGGACGGCCCGGACGGGGACACCGTCGTGGTGCACGCCACCATCCCGGTCAACACGGGCCCGGTCAACACGGGCCCGGTCAGCGCCGGCCCGGACGGCGGGCAGGACTTCGCCATCGTGGACCTGCCCGCCATCGGGCAGGCCGCCACCGTGGTGCACCGTGGGTCCATGGACAACGTGCTGTCCTCGATCCAGGTGCTGGCGGGCTGGATCGAGGACAACGGCTACCGCGCCACCGGCTACCCCCGGGAGTTCTACCTGGAATGCCCGGAGGACCAGGCCCAGTGGGTCACCGAACTGCAGGAGCCGATCTCCCCGGCGGGCTAGACCCGGACATGGTTGGGGCCATCGGTCCGGGATCGCAGGTAATCGCCAGGAGTGATGTCCGCTAGATCCTGAAATTCGTCAATGAGATGAGCCTGGTCGCAGTAGCCATGCTCGGCGGCGACCGCCGCCCAGTCGGCCCGGGCCTCCCCGTCCAGCGCGCGGGTCACCCGGCGCAGCCGCTGTACCCGGGCAAAGCGCTTGGGCGTGAGCCCGGCCCGGGCCGTGAAGCGGCGGCGCAGAGTGCGGGGGAGCAGCCCCAGGCCGTCGGCCACCTGGCCGACGGCCTGGCCGCTGGACAGGGCCCGCGCGGCGGCGCAGACGGCCAGGTCGGCACCGGGGGCCGGCCAGCTGGCCCATCAGGACCTGCTCCATCACCCGCAGCATGTCCCGCGGGGTCGCGGCGGACAGCAGCCGGTCCCGCAGGCTGCCGCCGCACCGGCCCCACAGCTCAGCCAGCGGCACCAGTTCATCAGCCGTGCTGGCCGGGGGACGGGGAAGAAGGCCGGGGCCGCGCCGAGCGCGAAGGACACCCAGATGTGCGCCCGGCCCGCCTCGAACTCGGTCACCAGAGCGCGGCCGCGCGGCCCGGCCAGCATCGCGCCCGGCACCCGGCTGGGCCCGGGGCCGCCTAGCGAGCGGAACTCGTCCCGGTTGAGATTGACCCACAGGCTGGGCTCCGCATCGGGCAGGATCTTCTGCACCAACGTCCGCGGCTGGTCACCGGCCTGGTAGACGATCCCGGTGACCAGCCCAGCCAGTGGGGGAGCGGGGCGGCGGACGATGATGGTCACGGGACAGGTGTCCCTTTTCGCCAAGACCCGGCGCGGGGGCCGCTGGCATGATCGACGCCGAACCCAGAAGGGGGCACAGCACGATGGTAGACAGCGGCGGGCCGAGGTACCGCACCGGCAAGTTGTGTTACATCGAGATCCCGGCGGCCGACGTGAGTGCGTCCGCCGAGTTCTACCAGATGGCGTTCGGCTGGAAAATTCGCCGGCGTGGCGACGGAGCGGTCGCCTTTGACGACACGGTGGGGGAGGTGAGCGGGACGTTCGTCGCAGGCCCGGCAGCGGGGGAGCCGGGCTTTGTCATCTACGTGATGGTGGCGCGGGCCGATGCGGCGCTGGATGCGGTCGTGGCCGCGGGCGGGGAGATCGTGCGGCCGGTGGATCCCGGGGCCGGTGAGGTGTTCGGCTGGTTCCGCGACCCGGCGGGCAACGTCCTCGGCGTCTATCAGCAGCCCGGGCTGGCCGGGGCGGAGGCGGCGCCCAGGCCGGTACCGGAGCACCTGCACACGGTCACGCCGCGGCTGGTGGTCCGGGACGTACGGGCCGCGATCGAGTTCTACCGGGCCGCGTTCGGGGCCGGGCAGCGGGGGCGCTGTTCGCCGGGCCGGACGGGATGGTGGTGCACGCCGAGATCCAGCTCGGCGACTCGGTCGTCTACCTGACCGAGGAGGGCGACAACGGCGGCGAGGCGGCCGCCCCCGGCCTCGGCCGGCGGCCGGGTGACCGCGATCATGGTGGTCACGGTGCCGGACGTGGACCAGCTCTGGGCGCGGGCGGTGGCGGCAGGCTGCGAGGTGATCCACCCGCTGGCCGACCAGTTCTATGGCGAGCGGGAGGGCCGGGTGCGCGACCCGTTCGGGCACCAGTGGATGCTCGGCCGCCACATCGAGGACGTGGACCAGGCCGAACTGGACCGGCGGATGCAGTCCTGGGCTGCGGGGTAAAGTTATCGAACATACATTTGAATCCGGGTCCGGGTAGCGATAGCATCGCCGCCACCTGACAAAAGCGCACACGGTGAGCGAGGTGGAGGCTGATCATGTCGAGTGCGGCGGCGCTCACCCCGATCCAGGCCCGGATTCGCCGGTTCATCGAGGACTTCGGCAGGCGGTCTGGCCATCCACCCAGCTACCGGGAGATCGCGGACGCGGTGGGGCTGGCCAGCCTGTCCAGCGTCTCGCTGCACATGCGCTCGCTGGAGAAGAAGGGGTACCTGATCCGGGAGCCGGGGCGGCCGCGTACCGCGGTGATCCGGCCCGCCGACGCGGTGCCGGTCCGGCCCGCGCCGAGCCAGGCGGCCCAGCAGGCGGATGCGGGTGCCCTGCGGAGCGCGGCGCTTGTTCCGCTGGCGGGACGGGTCGCGGCGGGGGAGCCGATCCTGTCCGGTGAGCAGGTGCTGCCCGCTGACTCGGCCGAAGACGCGTTCGTGCTGCCCCGGCAGCTGGTGGGGGAGGGGGAGCTGTTCATGCTCCGGGTCTCCGGTGACTCGATGATCGGCGCCGGGATCACCGATGGCGATCTGGTGGTCATCCGCGAGCAGGAGGACGCCGAGAACGGCGACATCGTGGCCGCGCTGATCGACGGCATGGAAATCGAGGGCACGGTCAAGACGCTGAAGCGGTCGGACGGGCACACCTGGCTGATGCCGCAGAACCCGGCGTACACCCCGATCCTGGGCGACACCGCCACCATCGTCGGCAAACTGGTCGCCGTGCTGCGCCGGGTGTGACTCCATGAGCGGCGTGGACAGCAGCCACTACAGCCTGGTCATCGCGGCCGCCCAGGCGGCGGGGCCGTGCCCGGCCGGCGAGGAGGCCGCCTGGGGCCGCCGGGTGCACGGGCTGACCGTGGACCTGTACCTGATCGCCCAGCAGGCCAGGCAGGACATCGAGCGCCTGGAGGCGGCCCGGACCTTCGTCGCGTTCCTGGAGCAGGTCGAGATCGAGGAGTCGAGCCGCCGCGGGCTGGTCACGTTGCGGCTGCCGTCGGGGGAGAGCGAGCCGATCCGCACCGAGCACGCGGACACCGACCGTGGCCGGGCGCTGATCGAGCGGGCCCGGTCCCTGCAGGGCCGGTGGGTGCTGGTCTACCGCTACAACGAGCGCAAGGCCGGGCAGCGGAACCAGTCGGTCCGGATGCTGGCCCACCTGGTGGACCTGGGCGGCGACGGCACCGTGCCCGCGGTCACGGCCAAGAAGATGCTGCTGCAGGAGGCGGGTGGGGACGTGGCCCGGGCGCAGCAGGCCTGGCAGGCCGCCGGCCTGCCAGAGACCGGCCCGATCAGCGTCAACCAGCTGGAGCAGGCCCGCGGTGCGGCGCGGGCGACCGGGTGAGCTGGGGGAAATCGTGCCGTGGCGGGATATGTCTGATAACAGCAAGAAGCAGGGGCACCGAAACTGCCTGCCGCCGCGGGTAGGGAAGAGGCCCGGGCCGAACCTAACCGTCCCGGTCCGAGCCACTCCGACCCGTCCCGGGCCCGCGCGCACACGCGCAGCGACACGGGGACCCAATGAAGCCCGGCCACTTCTTGCTGTTATCAAACGGAACCGGTACGCTCGGGGGTATGGCTCTGCACGCCCGCACCCCGGCGGGGGAGGCGCTGGCCGCGTTCAGCAGGCACCTGGCCAGCCGCCAGTTCGCCGCCGTCACGCAGCGGATCCGCAGGCATTTCCTCGACGAGTTCGTGGAGCACATCCAGCAGACGGCCGGCCTGACCCGGGTCACGGCCAGGGAGCTGCTGGACCCGGCGCGGGCCGACGCGTGGCTGGCCGACGCGGCCGCGGGCAAGACCCGCACCCGGAACACCCTCAACGGCCCGGAGGCCGCGGCCAGTGTCGACTCGATGCGGGTACGCGTCAACTCCTACAACGCGTTCGCGGAGTTCCTCGGCGGGCCGGACCGCCGGGATAGCCAGCCACCCGCCGACGCCGACCGGCTGACCCCGGCCGAGGCGGAACGCGTGCTGCACGATCTGGCAGTACGCAGGCCCACTACGCCAACGCCGCGACCGCGCTGCGCACCGCGGCCGTGGCCGCACTGGTCGCCGACACCGACCGGTCCGTCCTGACCTCGTCAGCCTCCAGCTCCGGGCCCTGCATCTGGATGGCGTGGCCCGGGTCGAGCTGGCCGAGGGCGCCCGCCCGCTGAGAGCTGAGACCGTGCTCATCCTGACCCGGTGGCTGGAGGCCAGGGCGCTGATCATCGCGGAGCTGGAGGGCAGCGACCCTGGGCACTTGTGGATCCCGGTCAAGCCCGGGCGGCCCCGGGGCGGCCGCCCGCCGGTCAAGCCGGGCCTGACGCCGGCCGCCGTCCGCACTCTGCACGCGGCCCACCGCAAGATGATCAGCCACGTCCTGGGCACCCCGCTGCGCCCCGGCGCCTTCCGCGCGTCAGCCGTCTACTGGCCGTCTGGCCCAGCCGGGGACCCGGCCGGGTGACATCCTGTTCGCGGCCCTGGCCGAACGGACGCCACCAAGGCGGTCGGCATCCACGCTGGCCGGCGTCACGGGCTGGTCAGGATGACGAGCTGCTGGGTGGCCCGGGTCATCGCGACATAGCGGTCAACCGCCCCTTCGATGCCGTCGCCGAACGCCGCCGGGTTGATGAGGACGACCAGGTCGAACTCCAGGCCCTTGGACAGCTCCGGGGCCAGCGACCGGACCCGGGGCGTCGCCTGGAACGCCGGATCGCCGATGACGCAGGCGATCCCCTCGGCATGCGCGGCCAGCCAGGTGTCCAGAATCGAGGGAAGCTCGGAAACGGATCCGTGCCGGACCGGGACGCCGGTGCTGCGGATGGAGACCGGCACGTTGGCGTCCGGGAGCAGGCCCGGATGACCGGCTCGGCCTCGGCCATGACCTCCTCCGGCGTCCGGTAGTTGATGCTCAGCGAGGCCAGGTGGACCCGTTCGAGCCCGGCCCGCTCCAGCCGTTCCTGCCACGATTCGGTGAACCCGTGCCTGGCCTGGGCCCGGTCCCCGACGATGGTGAAGCTCCTGGACGGGCAGCGGAGCAGCAGCATCTGCCACTCCGCGTCGGTCAGTTCCTGCGCCTCGTCCACGACGATGTGCGCGAACGGGCCAGCCAGCTGGTCCGGGGTGGCGGTGGGCAGGGCGGTTTCGTCAACCAGGGCGTCGTGGAAGTCCTCGCCGCGCAGCATCGTCACCAGGCCGATGCCGTACTCGTCGTCGGTGGCGGCGGTGGTCTGGATCAGGTTGTCGATGACCCGGGTCATCTGCTCGCGTTCGGCGGCGACGGCGGCGTCATGCTGGCGCTTGCGCCGGGACGCCTGCGGGTCACCCAGCCGCTGCCGGGCCGCGTCCAGCAGCGGCAGGTCGGACACCGTCCAGGCCTGGGCGTCCTCGCGCTGGAGTTTCCGTACCTCCTGGGGGCTGAGCCACGGCGCGCACATGCGCAGGTAGGCGGGGACCGACCACAGGTCGCCGACCAGGTCCGCCGGCTCGATCAGCGGCCAGGCGCGGTTCAGCGCCGCGCGCAGCGCCGCGTTCTGCAGCAGCGACTTGCGCAGCGCGTCAGCCGGGGCGTCGCCGTCGTACTTGTCGGCCAGGATGGTGACCAGCTCGTCGCGGATCTGGTCCCGTGCCTCGTTGTGCGGGGTGCCCGGCTCGGCCGCGCCGAGCGCCTCGGCCCAGTCGTCGGCGCTGAGCCACAGGTCAGACCAGTGGGTCTCGACCGTCATGCACTTGGCCGGCGGGTTCTCGTAGAACCTGACGGCGGGCTCGATCGCCCGCACCAGGTCCGCGGACGACTCCGGCCGGGCCACCTCCGGTCAGTCTCGGGCGCGGCCGCGGCGCCCTCGGGGACCAGGTCGCGCAGCGTGCAGGTCTGCACGCCCTCCTCGCCCAGGCTGGGCAGCACGTCGGAGACGTAGGCCAGGTAGGGCTGGTGCGGGCCGACGAACAGCACGCCGCCCCGCCGGTGCCCGAGCGGGGGTCGGCGTACAGCAGGTAGGCGGTGCGGTGCAGCGCGACGACGGTCTTCCCGGTGCCCGGGCCACCGTGAACGACGAGAGCGCCACGGGATCCGGCCCGGATGATGGCGTCCTGGTCGGCCGCGATGGTGCCGAGCACGTCCCGCATCCGGGGCGACCGGCTGCTGCCCAGGCTGGCGATGAACGCCGACTGGTCGTCCAGCGCGGCGTGCCCCTCCAGCCCGTCCGGGGTGAACCCTTCGTCCCAGTAGTCGCTGACCCGGCCGCGGGTCCAGCGGTACCT
>CAVVGF010000085.1:0-16955 GCA_963747705.1 uncultured Actinomycetes bacterium
GAACTGGCTTCGCCGCACCCTGGCAACGGCCCAGTCACGGTTATCTATACCGGATATACCGGACTTTTTGGCGCCGCCTCTGGTGAGTCTAATCGCCAGTGGCATTCGGAGCTGGCTAGGAAATTGGATAGCACTTGTGAGGATTCCCCTGGTCGGCCAGACTGCTGACCGGAGCGCGTCAAGGGGGGATCGATATGGCCGACGCCGACGTGCCGCCTGTGCGGAAACCCGGCGGCGAAATGCCTGCGGACGATCAAGATCAATGGCCTGATTGGCGGATCAGCCAGGCGACGGCCGGTGATCTCGCCCGCTACGTCAACCCGGCTCAGGCGACGCGCTGGGTGCCAGCTGATCTGCTCAGCCCGCTGCGCGGGCCATCAGGCAGGAGAGCGCGCCGGGTGCGCGCGGGGCAGCTATACAAGTCCCTCTCGGCCAGGCATGTGCCGTATGCCAGCGCACCATGGAACCCGGCTGCCTACGATCTCGTCGGAAGCCGGCCTACCAGCGCATCCGGACTCCGGCCGAGACGATCCGAGGGCCGGCTACCTGCCTCGACCTTGTCCTCACGTTCGCCGCGATGGCAGCCGAGGCAGACCTGCGCCCGATGCTCGCGATCCGGTACCGGCCCGCGCCGCATGCGCTCCTGGTGCTGGACCTGAGCGGAGGTATGTCCGAGACCTCCGCCGACGGCAGCTGGCCCGAGCCGCCCGGCTTCACATCCCGTCCGGACGAGCCCGGGGTGTGGGATCAGGACCAGGACGTAAGCACACCGCTGATCGGCCTGGCCCAGACGGAAGACTGGCTGCCCGTCGATGTGGTCGGCGCCACCCGTGACTTTAGCCTTGACTTCGGGCAAACGTCGGGGATGGCGGTAATGGAGCAGGAGGACCCGGTTGGCAGCAGCTGGGTACTGGTCGAACGTGCGCCGCGTCCTGGTCCAGCTGGCCACGCGCCGGATCGCTCCGTACCAGCCACCACGTGGCGGCTCAGCCCGGCGCATCCACGGTTACCTGCCCAGTCTGCCCGGCTTCCGCGACTTCCCGACCCGGGCGGGGACGCTGAGCCAGCTGCATAGCCTCATCGAGGCGGGCCAGCCCGCGACCATCGTGATCCAGGCGCCCTCCGGTTATGGCAAGAGCATGCTCGCCCACCAGCTGGCGATCGGCGCGGACCGGGGCTGCGGCTGGTTCCTCAACGCCACCAATGCCAAAGAACTACGCCGGTCGCTGGCCCAGGCCGAACGCAGCGAACACGAACTCGGCGGTGAGCCACCGCGGCCTGGCGGGGAGAAGGCGGACGCGGTCGATGACCAGGCGTTCGCCGCGGCCGCCCTGGACCGGCTCCGCACCGCGGAACAGCCCTGGGTGGTGGTGGTCAACAACTGCGACTCGGCACCTGACACCCCGCAACTGCTCGACCTGGTCCCGAAGCCGCATGCCCGCGGGCAGATTGTGATCGTCACCAGCACGCACCCGGGCTGGCTGAATCACGCCACCGACGCCCTGCACCAGGTGCCGCTCGCTGGACTCAGTGCCGGAGACCTGCGCGATCTCCGGCTGCCGCCAGACCTGGTCACGGCGGTGGACGGCAGGCCACTGGTGGCGCTCGCGCTAGCCGCCCTTCGCGATCGCGGCGGGGTGGCGCTGCCCGAAAGCGCCGACCAGGACGGCCCGGCTCTGGTCTGGGATCTGCTCCGTCAATCCGCACGGGCTGACCAGCCGGTCGTCAACCTGGCTCGGCTGCTCGCCCTGGCTGCCGCCCGAACCCACGCCGGAGAAAGCGCTAGCCACGGTCACAGCTATGGACATCGCGCCCAATGACGCGCTATCGGACCTGGGCTTCGTCACCTGGTCAGCGGAAGCGGCGCCGGGCCGGCCAGCCGACCCGGCCGCCCCTCCGGGCCCCGGGCTCCTTATGCACCGGCTGTTCGCGGCGGCCGTCCGGGAGGAGACCTGGCGCGACGATCCCGGTGCCGCCGCCGAGACGATCGCCCGGCTGCTGAGTTCGGACCAGGGCCGCTGGCTGCTCATCAGCGCAGCCGATGAGGGCGCGCTAGCCCGGCTTGAGGACGCCGGCCAGCAGGCTGAGCCGGGCGACGCGCGCCGGGCGTTCCGGCAGCTCACTGGCGAACCGCGGCCAGCTGCGGCCGCGGCCGGGCTGATCTGGTATGGGCTTGGGCACGTCCGGGAGCGACGTGGCCCGGTCGCTAAGTCCCAGGAGCCGTTCAAGGCGGCGGACGAGACGCTCGACCCAGCTGACTATCCCTACCAGGTAGCAGAGAGCCGCATCGGCCTGGCCCGGATCACGTTCCAGAATCCACGGTCCACCCCCGCCGACCTTGCGGCGGCGCAAGGAATGCTGAGCACGGCGCGAGACCTGCTGGCATCGGGCAAGGACCCGGATTACCGGCAGCTCAGGGAACAGGGCAACGCTCTGTCCTGGCTCATCGCGCGGCGGCTGGCCGCGCAAGAGCCGGAACTGGCGGGGCAGGCTACCCGGCTGACCGAGATCCGGGAAAACCTGTGGCTGTCCTTCGCGACACGACTCCGGATTGCCCGCGATCAAGGGGATGATCAACCGGTCAGCACGAACGCTATCCCGGAGCTCGACGACGGGCTCGGCCCGGAGCGGGCGTTCTCAACCTGGCCGGCGTGGACATCAACCTGGCCAAGATGCATCACGAACTCGCCCAGCAGGCGGCCGCCGGGTCCGGGCGTGCGCTCGCGGCCGGCGATGAACGGCTCGAACCGGCGGCGCAGAGCCTGGACGACGCCGAGCACGTTTATGACGTAGTCCGGGAGTTGCGGGAGAAGCGGTACGGCGGCCGCCCCCACCCGCACCTGGCCGCCTGCCTGCACGGGCTGGCCATCGTCGGGTACTACCGGGCCGCGCTGCTCGGCCAGGCGGGCGCGCTGGCCGACGCGGCCGGCTATGCCTCGGCCGCGCTCGACCAGCGACTGCGCATCGCGGGCAGCCTGACCGGGCTGGCCACCCCGGCCGCGCTGACTGACCCGGACGTACGCAAGTCGGTCGATCTGCTGCTGAAGATCACGGCCGCCGCCATGCTGGCCCGGTTCACCGACGTGACCGACGGCTCGGCCGCCGTAACCAAGGTCCTCCAGGAGGCGATCCGGGAATGGCTGCAAGGCCCGGGCCGCAGGCCGAACCGGTCCCGGTCCAGCCAGCTGTGCTCGGCTTCGAGCACCATGCCCGCATCGAGCTTCCGGACGGTGTCCCGGAGGCGCTGGACATCACGGCCGTGCCGGGCCTGATCCACGCGGCTCTGCAGCGGATCAGCCCGCTGACCGGAGTGGCCCGCGATATCGAGGTGACCGGGGTCAGGCCGGCCACGGCGGAGTTCGAGAGCCGTCCGTTCGCTGGATGTTGGTCTGGCGCTACCTGCTCCGGTCGGCCCGCAGTTGGAGACGGCGCTCGGCTGGGTGATCGCGAGCGCGCTCCAGGCACCGGGCCGCGCGCCAGTGCCGGAAGTCGAGCCAGCGGAACCTACGGCGGCCACCGATACGCCCGAACTGTTGCTGCCTCCTTGGCGGGCGACTCCGCCCGTCGTGCGAGAACGGCTGCAGGATCCCGAACCGGCGGGTTTCGTCGAGAGCTCGCCCCCTAGGGCCAAGCCCCGGTACCTGTCGGCAAGCTACCCCGACTCCATCTCACCGGGCCGCCGGTTCGGCCTGGAAGCGGCGGTAACGCTCACCCGTGGGGCCGGGCGGAGCGAGCAGCTGATACGCGGATTCGAGGTCGGGCCGCAGGGCAAGGAGTTGCTGCTCACCATCACCGCACCCGGGCTGACCGTGCACGGCGACCACCAGCAGTCCATCTTCGTGCCTGCCGACGCCGATTCCCAGCCAGCCCGGTTCGACCTGGAGGGCGCCACTCCCGGGGTCCGGGGCATCCGGCTCCGGGCCTGGGACCGCGGGAGCTGCGTCGGCGAACTCTGGGCCGAAGTCACCGTCAGCGAGCATGGCCCCAGCGGGCCTGGGCGCACCTCAGCCACGGAAATGGAAGCGGAAGGTACCCCCGGCGAGATCACCCTGGAGGTGACGCATGAACTGGTCAACGGCCATAACCGGTACTGCTTCCGGCTGCAGGATCCGCTGACCGCGCCGGCGCCGGTTTACCTCCCGCTGCGCGAAGACCCGGCGCGGGAACGTCAAGGCGCTGATTGACGGGCTCGACGCGCTGGCCGAGGACGCGCGCTACACGCCAAAGCAGGTCTACCGGGACCTGCAAAAGCAGGGCATCCAGCTATGGCAGAAGCTGGTCCCCGAGGCTGTGCATGAGCAGTTCTGGGCCTGCCAGAGCCGTATTGGCCAGTTCACCATTCTCGCTGACAATGACGCCTTCCCGTGGGAGTTGCTGTACCCGAAGGATCAGGCCAACGACGCGGGCTTCCTGGTAGCGCAGAACTTCCCGGTGACCAGACGGGTGCACGGCCTGGCCCGGCGGCGCCTGCTGCGCCGTAAGCCTGCCCGGTTCGTCGTGCCGGGGAATGCTCCGAGCGGGCGGAAGACGAAGTCCGCGTGCTCAGGCAGTTGCTGCAGGCGCCCGAGCCCTCGATCTCGACCTTGCAGGAACTGCAGGACCTGATCGATGACGGCGCCTTCGGCGTGCTGCACTTTGCTTGTCACGCTGGTTTCGACCGAAACGACAGGGGGCCGCGGATTCACCTTGACCTGCCGTTCCTACCCCGGGAACTGGTCGATGCCGGCAGTACCTGGCAAGCGCCGCTGGTCTTCCTCAACGCCTGCCGCTCGGCCGGGCCGCGCTACCAGTGCATCGGGGTGGACAGCTTCGCCGAGATGTTCCTGCGGGCCAACGCCGGAGCATTCATCGGGTCGCTCTGGGAGATCCGGGATGACACCGCCCAGAGATTCGCGACGCAGCTGTACACCAGCCTGCTCGCCGGCCAGGAACTCGGCGCCGCGGTCACCGCGCTGCGCCAGAACGCGAGCCAGGGCGACCCAACCTGGCTGGCCTATGCCGTGTACGGGCATCCGCAGGCCAAAATGGCCTGACCGGATCATTGTCCGGCTGGGCCCAAGCGCAGCCGCAGGTCGTTCGTGATCTCATTACTCAGCTCGCCCTCCGCGCCCAGCGAAAACGTGCCCTTCTGGGTGACAGCGAACGAGAGGGTCACGCTGCTTTCGGACAGCACCCAAGGGTCGTCCCCGCCCGCCGCGCTGGCCATTGTCTGGCGGATCGTCTCGATCGCCGCCACCAGGGCGTTCCCAACGTCACCGCGCACCTGGTGGCTGGGCTGCTTCGGCGGAACCAGCGCAACGTCGATGACATGGGTGTCCTGCTTGGTCACCTTGGTCCCGATGCGCAGTTCCGCGCCGATGACCGGGACCCGCAGGCTGATCCCGACGCCACCCGATCTCGCGGCCACCGCCCGCAGCGTGAGCTGGACCGAACCGATCTGGAGATCACCCGGGCCGTAGGCGCTCGACACACCGGCCCGCCGGACCGCGTCCTTCACCTCTGCGATCAGCTCATCGACCGGCACCCCGCCGTCAATGACTTGCATTGTTCCTCCCCTGATGGCCACCCACCCAGACCCGCGTAGGATCGCCTGCCGCCGGCCTACCCATGACGGGCGATGTCAGTGTTCCAGGAAGTCATCGTCCCTGGACAGGGGGAGGATCCATCCGCTGAGGTGCTGCTGGCGGAGATTGCCGGGTGGGTGCGCAGCGCGCCGGCGACGGTCCGAAGGAACGCAACCAGGTGGACCCCGACGCGGTCAGCGGCCGCGACGAGGAGCTGGTGCTGTCCGCGCAACACGGCTGGCGCGCCTACCTGGGCGGCGTGGCCAGGAAGCCGCTCATCATCTGCAGGAACGTGACGCCGACCGCGTCCCGGGTCGCCTTCGGGTCAGGTGAGCTGGCGATGAGCAGGCCCGCCCGGGTCATCGCGCCGAACAGCAGCCGGACCAGCGTCGGCGGATCCGGCACCTGGAGCAGCCCGGCCGCGTTGGCCGCCTCGATCCCCTGGACCGCGGGCTCGAGCGCGTAGCGCTCGTCCAGCTCGATGAACCGGGCCTGACCGAGCACGGCCGGGCCGTCGGTGATCAGGATCCGCTGTACCTCGGGCTCGAGCACCCAGTCGAGGAACACGCCGAAGCCCGCCGCCATCTGGTCCAGCGGCCCGTCGGCCGCCGCGGCGGCCCCGGCCGAGGCCACCAGCATCTCCGCGTGCACCTGCTCGAAGACCGCCTCGAACACCGCGGCCTTGGTCGGGAAGTGGTGGTACAGGGCCCCCGTCGTCACCCGGGCGGCCCGGGCGATGTCCTCCACCGACGTGGCGGCGAACCCCTTGGTCCCGAACAGCAGCCGGCCCGCGCTGACCAGCGCGGCCCTGGTCTGGGCCACCTGCTCAGCGCGCAACGAGGCGGGTGTGTCAGTTCTGGGTCCCGGCACCGGACTGTCAGCCATCCCCACTGTGTAGCTCATCGCACCCCTCTTGTGCACATCGGCACGCCATGACATAGTGACACCGCGACATAGTGACACTATCTTAGAAATCGTAACTATCCAACGGAGGAGCAAAATGCTAGAGTCCATCGCCGCCCGCACCCGGCCCCGGTTCAGCGTCCCGCGCGGGCTGGTCACCGGGACGCTCGCCGCCATCGGCCTGGTCTGGGCGCTGTATGTGATCGACCCGGGGGCAGCCTGCTGTCCGCGCAGGTGCAGACCGGCATCTACCTGGGCCTGCTGCTGCTCACCACGTTCAGCCGCCGGGCCAAGGTGCTGACGGTCCGGATGCTGCAGCGATACCTCCTCAACCCGCTGTTCCGGCTGCTGCTGACGGTCGGCATCAACCCGTTCGGCCTGGCGATCCTGGAGACCCGCGGGCATCGCTCCGGCAAGATCCGCAGGAACCCCGTCGGCAACGGGCGTAAGGGCGACTCGTTCTGGATCATCGCTGAGCACGGGTTGCGGGCAGGCTGGGTGCGCAACATCGAGGCACGACCCGCACGTGCGGGTCCGGCTGCACCTCGGGCTGCGCTACCGCTGGGTGGACGGCATCGCCACCGTGCATCCGGGCGATGACCCGCTCGCGCGCCAGCAGCGGCATCATCGCCTGGCACCCGCTGCGCGCGCTGAACGCCGTCAACGTCCGCGTCTTCGGCGCCGACCTGCTGACGGTGCACATCCAGCTCGACACCGCCCAGGCCGCCGCCCGGTGACCCGGCCTAACCGCTCAGCCGCGTGGCCCGGCAGCGAACTGCTCGCACGGCCGGGCCACGCGGCTGGGAGGGTGGATGCAACATTCGTGCGTCATTCGTGCGCTGGTGATGCCGGCCTGGGCCGGATTTAATGACGTTCAGAGCATCGGGCGGTTGTCCGCCGGGTGCATCACGGGGATGAAGACTCAACCTTTCGGGAGACCACAATGCTTAAACGGGGACGTCTGTTAGCCGCGGCGGCTGCGGCGATCTTGTGCGCCGTAGGCCTCGCGGGCACTGATGCGGCGCCCGCCCGGGCCCAAACCTGCTGTGTCGCTTACGACATTTACCTTGTCGGCTCGCCCTACTCGTCCTATTTCCTCTTCGCGCATGCCCACAACTACCCTGTGGAGACAACCAACGAGTCTCGCGGAACTGCCAGTGGTGGCAGCTTATCCGTCCGGCGGCTCTCAATCGCATCAACAACCAGGGCGCCGGCACGGCGTATGAGGTAGAACTGGAAAACACCGGCGAGTGCCTCAATAACGTCCCCTACCGAAGTCGCAAGGCACAATTAGCGGCTCGTCGAGCTGGACAGTTGCGTGTCGGGCGATCTTGACGAGTATTACTGGCCGGACCAGGCAGCTGTCAGGCGCGGACTACCTCAGGAACGTCGAGCAGAGTTACACCTACGGCAACGAATACGCCTACCTCACGGCGAATGGTTGCGGCGGGTTCGATCCGGTGCCGGGCGCGGAGGTACATCCTGATTGACCGCCGCACCGGGTTGCGGCAGCAACGCGTGGTGGGAGTTCGAGCGAGACCTGAGATCACGTGCGCGGCCAGTCAGCGAACCTCTCGCGTAGCTCGGCTACATCCGGCGGCGCTAGCCCGTAGCGGGCGAACACCCCGTCGGGCATCCGGTCCAGCTGACGGCCCGCGTCGGCGAAATCCCGGTCCTCCAGGCCGGGATCGAGCCGTTTCGCGAAGCCGATCAGCTGGCCCACCGGGTAGCGGCGCATCGCGGCGGCGGTGTCGATGTAATCACGCGGCTCGACCCGGCTGGCCAGCGCGCAGACCTTCGAGCCGGCCAGGTCCTCCAGGGCCAGCACCGGCCCGACGTCCATGGTCACCGGCCGGTGGCTGCGGTCGAAGTAGGCCAGCTGCAGCATGGTCTGCTGCCCGCCGGGCGCGGTGATGATCCACTCGGCGATCCCGTCGCCCATGCCGTAGAACACGTCGGCCAGGCCGCGGTCGCCGTCCTGCCGGTCGGCCTGGAACCCGGCCGCGCGCAGCGCGTTCTCCACCACCTCGGCGGCGGCGCTCACCCCGGCTTCCTGGTTGCTGAACAGGTCCACGTCGTCAGTGGGCCGGTCCACGATGCCGTGCGCGATCAGCGCGTTGCCACCGGCTAAGGCGAAGCCGTGCCGGGCAGCGGCGCGGAGCGCCACGGTGGCCACCGCGCGCTGCAGTTCTTCGATCGGCATCAGGTGACGGCCGGGACCGGGGCCGCCCGCAGCACCGGGTGCTGCTCTTCCCAGGCCTGCCGCACGTCCCGCGGCAGGTGCAGGTCCGGCCACAGGCTGGCCAGCCGGGCGCCGTTCAGGTAGCCGAGATCCCCGGCAGGCGGGCCTCACGCAGCACGATCTGGTACAGCCACGGCAGCATGCCCGGCTCGTCCAGGTCGAAGCGGCGGTCCGGGAACCAGAACAGCCAGATCGGCAGCTCGACAACGCCGTGCTCCGGGCCATCCAGGCCGTCCAGGCGGTCGGCCACCAGCACGGCACGGCGGCCCGGCCAGAAGTGCGGCCGGACCGGCGGCATGACAGCATGCACGCTGGCCATACTCCGCATAGTAGCGGGTGCGGATCCAGCGTGACGAGGCTCAAACGTAGTTGTCATGCGCAGTCCAGACGATTGCGGTTAGCCGCAACTTTGTTCTAATGCTAACACGCGGGGTTGACCCTCACACGGTGTCAGGCTGTCGGGTGGGAGCGTCATGTTCACTATTGGGGAATTCGCCCGGCACGGCCGGGTCTCGGTGCGCATGCTCCGGCACTACGACGCGACCGGGCTGCTCCGCCCGGCCCGGGTCGATGAGGCCAGCGGCTACCGCTACTACGCGGCCGGCCAGCTGGCCCGGCTCAACCGCATCATCGCGCTCAAGGATCTCGGCTTCAGCCTGGACCAGGTGCGGGTGATGCTGGACGGCCAGGTGAGCGCCGAGCAGCTGCGCGGCATGCTGCGGCTGCGCCAGGCCGAGCTGCAGTCCCGGCTGACCGCCGACACGGCCCGGCTGGCCCAGGTCGAGGCGAGACTCCAGATCATCGAGAGGGAGGGCGCCATGCCCACCGACGACATCCAGGTCAAGCAGATCCCCGCCGTCCGGGTGGCCGAGCTCACCGCGACCGCGGCCAGCCTCGAGCCCGCCGCCATCACCCCGGTCATCCACAGCCGCTGTACGCGGAGCTGGGCCGCCGGCTCGGCCGGGCCGGGGTGACCCCGGCTGGCCCGGCCATCGCCTACTACGAGGACGGCCCGGACGGGGACACCGTCGTGGTGCACGCCACCATCCCGGTCAACACGGGCCCGGTCAACACGGGCCCGGTCAGCGCCGGCCCGGACGGCGGGCAGGACTTCGCCATCGTGGACCTGCCCGCCATCGGGCAGGCCGCCACCGTGGTGCACCGTGGGTCCATGGACAACGTGCTGTCCTCGATCCAGGTGCTGGCGGGCTGGATCGAGGACAACGGCTACCGCGCCACCGGCTACCCCCGGGAGTTCTACCTGGAATGCCCGGAGGACCAGGCCCAGTGGGTCACCGAACTGCAGGAGCCGATCTCCCCGGCGGGCTAGACCCGGACATGGTTGGGGCCATCGGTCCGGGATCGCAGGTAATCGCCAGGAGTGATGTCCGCTAGATCCTGAAATTCGTCAATGAGATGAGCCTGGTCGCAGTAGCCATGCTCGGCGGCGACCGCCGCCCAGTCGGCCCGGGCCTCCCCGTCCAGCGCGCGGGTCACCCGGCGCAGCCGCTGTACCCGGGCAAAGCGCTTGGGTGTGAGCCCGGCCCGGGCCGTGAAGCGGCGGCGCAGCGTGCGGGGGAGCAGCCCCAGGCCGTCGGCCACCTGGCCGACGGCCTGGCCGCTGGACAGGGCCCGCGCGGCGGCGCAGCACGGCCAGGTCGGCACCGGCCGGGCCAGCTGGCCGATCAGGACCTGCTCCATCACCCGCAGCCTGTCCCGCGGGGTCGCGGCGGACAGCAGCCGGTCCCGCAGGCTGCCGCCGCACCGGCCCCACAGCTCAGCCAGCGGCACCAGTTCGTCAGCCGTGCTGGCCAGGGGGACGGGGAAGAAGGCCGGGGCCGCGCCGAGCGCGAAGGACACCCAGATGTGCGCCCGGCCCGCCTCGAACTCGGTCACCAGAGCGCGGCCGCGCGGCCCGGCCAGCATCGCGCCCGGCACCCGGCTGGCGGCCCGGGGCCGCCCAGCGAGCGGAACTCGTCCCGGTTGAGGTTGACCCACAGGCTGGGCTCGGCGTCGGGCAGGATCTTCTGCACCAACGTCCGCGGCTGCTCACCGGCCTGGTAGACGATCCCGGTGACCAGCCCAGCCAGTGGGGGAGCGGGGCGGCGGACGATGATGGTCACGGGACAGGTGTCCCTTTTCGCCAAGACCCGGCGCGGGGGCCGTTGGCATGATCGACGCCGAACCCAGAAGGGGGCACAGCACGATGGTAGACAGCGGCGGGCCGAGGTACCGCACCGGCAAGTTGTGTTACATCGAGATCCCGGCGGCCGACGTGAGTGCGTCCGCCGAGTTCTACCAGATGGCGTTCGGCTGGAAAATTCGCCGGCGTGGCGACGGAGCGGTCGCCTTTGACGACACGGTGGGGGAGGTGAGCGGGACGTTCGTGGCCAGGCCGGCAGGCAGCGGGGGAGCCGGGCTTTGTCATCTACGTGATGGTGGCGCGGGCCGATGCGGCGCTGGATGCGGTCGTGGCCGCGGGCGGGGAGATCGTGCGGCCGGTGGATCCCGGGGCCGGTGAGGTGTTCGGCTGGGTCCGCGACCCGGCCGGCAACGTCCTCGGCGTCTATCAGCAGCCCGGGCTGGCCGGGGCGGAGGCGGCGCCCAGGCCGGTACCGGAGCACCTGCACACGGTCACGCCGCGGCTGGTGGTCCGGGACGTACGGGCCGCGATCGAGTTCTACCGGGCCGCGTTCGGGGCCGGGCAGCGGGGGGCGCTGTTCGCCGGGCCGGACGGGATGGTGGTGCACGCCGAGATCCAGCTCGGCGACTCGGTCGTCTACCTGACCGAGGAGGGCGACAACGGCGGCGAGGCGGCCGCCCCGGCCTCGGCCGGCGGCCGGGTGACCGCGATCATGGTGGTCACGGTGCCGGACGTGGACCAGCTCTGGGCGCGGGCGGTGGCGGCAGGCTGCGAGGTGATCCACCCGCTGGCCGACCAGTTCTATGGCGAGCGGGAGGGCCGGGTGCGCGACCCGTTCGGGCACCAGTGGATGCTCGGCCGCCACATGAGGACGTGGACCAGGCCGAACTGGACCGGCGGATGCAGTCCTGGGCTGCGGTAAAGCTATCGAACATACATTAGAATGCGGGTCCGGGTAGCGATAGCATCGCCGCCACCTGACAAAAGCGCACACGGTGAGCGAGGTGGAGGCTGATCATGTCGAGTGCGGCGGCGCTCACCCCGATCCAGGCCCGGATTCGCCGGTTCATCGAGGACTTCGCATGCGGTCTGGCCATCCACCCAGCTACCGGGAGATCGCGGACGCGGTGGGGCTGGCCAGCCTGTCCAGCGTCTCACTGCACATGCGCTCGCTGGAGAAGAAGGGGTACCTGATCCGGAAGCCGGGGCGGCCGCGTACCGCGGTGATCCGGCCCGCCGACGCGGTGCCGGTCCGGCCCGCGCCGAGCCAGGCGGCCCGGCAGGCGGATGCGGGTGCCCTGCGGAGCGCGGCGCTTGTTCCGCTGGCGGGACGGGTCGCGGCGGGGGAGCCGATCCTGTCCGGTGAGCAGGTGCTGCCCGCTGACTCGGCCGAAGACGCGTTCGTGCTGCCCCGGCAGCTGGTGGGGGAGGGGGAGCTGTTCATGCTCCGGGTCTCCGGTGACTCGATGATCGGCGCCGGGATCACCGATGGCGATCTGGTGGTCATCCGCGAGCAGGAGGACGCCGAGAACGGCGACATCGTGGCCGCGCTGATCGACGGCATGGAAATCGAGGGCACGGTCAAGACGCTGAAGCGGTCGGACGGGCACACCTGGCTGATGCCGCAGAACCCGGCGTACACCCCGATCCTGGGCGACACCGCCACCATCGTCGGCAAACTGGTCGCCGTGCTGCGCCGGGTGTGACTCCATGAGCGGCGTGGACAGCAGCCACTACAGCCTGGTCATCGCGGCCGCCCAGGCGGCGGGGCCGTGCCCGGCCGGCGAGGAGGCCGCCTGGGGCCGCCGGGTGCACGGGCTGACCGTGGACCTGTACCTGATCGCCCAGCAGGCCAGGCAGGACATCGAGCGCCTGGAGGCGGCCCGGACATTCGTCGCGTTCCTGGAGCAGGTCGAGATCGAGGAGTCGAGCCGCCGCGGGCTGGTCACGTTGCGGCTGCCGTCGGGGGAGAGCGAGCCGATCCGCACCGAGCACGCGGACACCGACCGTGGCCGGGCGCTGATCGAGCGGGCCCGGTCCCTGCAGGGCCGCTGGGTGCTGGTCTACCGCTACAACGAGCGCAAGGCCGGGCAGCGGAACCAGTCGGTCCGGATGCTGGCCCACCTGGTGGACCTGGGCGGCGACGGCACCGTGCCCGCGGTCACGGCCAAGAAGATGCTGCTGCAGGAGGCGGGTGGGGACGTGGCCCGGGCGCAGCAGGCCTGGCAGGCCGCCGGCCTGCCAGAGACCGGCCCGATCAGCGTGGACCAGCTGGAGCAGGCCCGCGGTGCGGCGCGGGCGACCGGGTGAGCTGGTTGAAATCGTGCCGTGGCGGGATATGTCTGATAACAGCAAGAAGCCGGGGCACCAAAACTGCCTGCCGCCGCGGGTAGGGGGGGCCCGGGCCGAACCTAACCGTCCCGGACCGAGCCACTCCGACCCGTCCCGTCCATACACACACGCGCAGCAACACGAGGACTCAATGAAGCCCGGCCACTTCTTGCTGTTATCAAACGGAACCGGTACGCTCGGGGGTATGGCTCTGCACGCCCGCACCCCGGCGGGGGAGGCGCTGGCCGCGTTCAGCAGGCACCTGGCCAGCCGCCAGTTCGCCGCCGTCACGCAGCGGATCCGCCGGCATTTCCTCGACGAGTTCGTGGAGCACATCCAGCAGACGGCTGGCCTGACCCGGGTCACGGCCAGGGAGCTGCTGGACCCGGCGCGGGCCGACGCGTGGCTGGCCGACGCGGCCGCGGGCAAGACCCGCACCCGGAACACCCTCAACGGCCCGGAGGCCGCGGCCGGTGTCAACTCGATGCGGGTACGCGTCAACTCCTACAACGCGTTCGCGGAGTTCCTCGGCGTGCCGGACCGCCGGGATAGCCAGCCACCCGCCGACGCCGACCGGCTGACCCGGCCGAGGCGGAACGCGTGCTGCACGATCTGGCGGTACGCCGGCCCAACTACGCCAACGCCGCGACCGCGCTGCGCACCGCGGCCGTGGCCGCACTGGTCGCCGACACCGACCGGTCCGTGCCTGACCTGGCCGGCCTCCAGCTCCGGGCCCTGCATCTGGATGGCGTGGCCCGGGTCGGGCTGGCCGAGGGCGCCCGCCCGTTGAGAGCTGAGACCGTGCTGATCCTGACCCGGTGGCTGGAGGCCAGGGCGCTGATCATCGCGGAGCTGGAGGGCAGCGACCCTGGGCACTTGTGGATCCCGGTCAAGCCCGGGCGGCCCCGGGGCGGCCGCCCGCCGGTCAAGCCGGGCCTGACGCCGGCCGCCATCCACACTCTGCACGCGGCCCACCGCAAGCTGATCAGCCACGTCCTGGGCACCCCGCTGCGCCCCGGCGCCTTCCGCGCGTCAGCCGTCTACGGGCCGTCTGGCCCGGCCGGGGACCCGGCCGGGTGACACCCTGTTCGCGGCCCTGGCCGAACGGACGCTCACCAAGGCGGTCGGCATCCACGCTGGCCGGCGTCACGGGCTGGTCAGGATGACGAGCTGCTGGGTGGCCCGGGTCATCGCGACATAGCGGTCGACCGCCCCTTCGATGCCGTCGCCGAACGCCGCCGGGTTGATGAGGACGACCAGGTCGAACTCCAGGCCCTTGGACAGCTCCGGGGCCAGCGACCGGACCCGGGGCGTCGCCTGGAACGCCGGATCGCCGATGACGCAGGCGATCCCCTCGGCATGCGCGGCCAGCCAGGTGTCCAGAATCGAGGGCAGCTCGGAAACGGATCCGTGCCGGACCGGGACGCCGGTGCTGCGGATGGAGACCGGCACGTTGGCGTCCGGGAGCACGGCCCGGATGACCGGCTCGGCTTCGGCCATGACCTCCTCCGGCGTCCGGTAGTTGATGCTCAGCGAGGCCAGGTGGACCCGGTCGAGCCCGGCCCGCTCCAGCCGTTCCTGCCACGACTCGGTGAACCCGTGCCGGGCCTGGGCCCGGTCCCCGACGATGGTGAAACTCCTGGACGGGCAGCGGAGCAGCAGCATCTGCCACTCCGCGTCGGTCAGTTCCTGCGCCTCGTCCACGACGATGTGCGCGAACGGGCCAGCCAGCTGGTCCGGGGTGGCGATGGGCAGGGCGGTTTCGTCGACCAGGGCGTCGTGGAAGTCCTCGCCGCGCAGCATCGTCACCAGGCCGATGCCGTACTCGTCGTCGGTGGCGGCGGTGGTCTGGATCAGGTCGTCGATGACCCGGGTCATCTGCTCGCGTTCGGCGGCGACGGCGGCGTCATGCTGGCGCTTGCGCCGGGACGCCTGCGGGTCACCCAGCCGCTGCCGGGCCGCGTCCAGCAGCGGCAGGTCGGACACCGTCCAGGCCTGGGCGTCCTCGCGCTGGAGTTTCCGTACGTCCTGGGGGCTGAGCCAGGGCGCGCACATGCGCAGGTAGGCGGGGACCGACCAGAGGTCGCCGACCAGGTCAGCCGGCTCGATCAGCGGCCAGGCGCGGTTCAGCGCCGCGCGCAATGCCGGTTCTGCAGCAGGACTTGCGCAGCGCGTCGGCCGGGGCGTCGCCGTCGTACTTGTCGGCCAGGATGGTGACCAGCTCGTCCCGGATCTGGTCCCGTGCCTCGTTGTGCGGGGTGCCCGGCTCGGCCGCGCCGAACGCCTCGGCCCAGTCGTCGGCGCTGAGCCACAGGTCAGACCAGTGGGTCTCGACCGTCATGCCCTTGGCCGGCGGTTTCTCGTAGAACCTGACGGCGGGCTCGATCGCCCGCACCAGGTCCGCGGACGACTTCAGCCGGGCCACCTCCGGGTCAGTCTCGGGCGTGGCCGCGGCGCCCTCGGGGACCAGGTCGCGCAGCGTGCAGATCTGCACGCCCTCCTCGCCCAGGCTGGGCAGCACGTCGGAGACGTAGGCCAGGTAGGGCTGGTGCGGGCCGACGAACAGCACGCCGCCCCGCCGGTGCCCGAGCCGGGGGTCGGCGTAGAGCAGGTAGGCGGTGCGGTGCAGCGCGACGACGGTCTTCCCGGTGCCCGGGCCGCCGTCGACGACCAGAGCGCCACGGGATCCGGCCCGGATGATGGCGTCCTGGTCGGCCGGGATCGTGCCGAGCACGTCCCGCATCCGGGGCGACCGGCTGCTGCCCAGGCTGGCGATGAACGCCGACTGGTCGTCCAGCGCGGCGTGCCCCTCCAGCCCGTCCGGGGTGAACACCTCGTCCCAGTAGTCGCTGACCCGGCCGCGGGTCCAGCGGTAGCTGCGCCGGCTGGCCAGGCCCATCGGGTTGGCGTGGGTGGCGCCGAAGAACGGCTCGGCCGCGGGGGAACGCCAGTCGATCAGCAGCCGGCGGCCCGCGCGGTCGGTGAGGCCGAGCCGCCCGATGTACACCGGCTCGGGATTGGAGGCGCCGACGACGCGCCCGAGGCACAGGTCCAGGCCGAAGCGGTGCAGCAGGCGCAGCCGGGCGCTGAGCCGGTAGATCTCCATGTCCCGGTCCAGCGCCTCCTGGCCGATGCCGCCGGGGGCCTTGCGCTCGGCGTCGAGACGGCCGGACAGCTCGGCGATCGTCTGCTGGAGGCTCGCCGCGATGGCCGCGAACTGCTGCTCGTCACCGGCGATCAGCGCCGGGTCGGCCTTGGCGGCGAGCCGGTCGGGAAGGTCAAACGCGCTGGTGGTCACCGGATTCACGGCATCACCTCCGCGCGCGCCTGTGGCCTGCCCGGGCTGGCCGGGCTGGCCGGGTCGAGCAGCAGCCGCGCCGCCAGCAGTGCCCCGTCAGTGCGGATCGTGCTGGCCACGGCGATGGCCCGGGCGCGGGTCCCGGGGGTCAGGGCCGCGGTGAGCGCGGCGGACAGGGACCCGGCCGTCGGCGGCGCGACATCGTGGGCCGCGCCGATGCCGAGATCGGCTACCGGCGGGCGAAGTAGGGCGGTCGCCCCACTGGGGGACCACGACCTGCGGCGCGCCCGCCCGGGCGGCCGTCGTCGTCGTACCCGCCCCGCCGTGATGCACGACCGCGGCCACCCGGCCGAACAGGGCCTGCTGGCTGACCTCGCCCACCACGAAACAGTCGTCCCGGTCGTCGATCGGGGCCAGGCCGGCCCAGCCGCGGCCGACGATCGCGCGGCGGCCGTGCCCGCGGATCGCCTCGAT
>CAVVGF010000086.1:0-21899 GCA_963747705.1 uncultured Actinomycetes bacterium
CGCCGCGCAGGGCCAGCACGTTCCGCACGCCCACGGCCGCGTACGAGCCGATCAGGTGCCGCAGTTCGGCCAGCGAGTGGTTGACCGCGGTGAAGTGCCCCATGGGGGTGAGGGTGGTCTCGGCCGCGATCCGCCCGGTGACCCGGACGGTGCGGTCCCGGGTCGAGCCGCCCGCGCCGTAGGTGACCGAGACGAACGTCGGCTGCAGCGGTTCCAGCTGCCGGATGGCCCGCCACAGCTTGCGCTCGGCCTCTTCGGTCTTGGGCGGCATGAACTCGAACGAGAACGATTCGCCCCCCGCGGCCAGCAAGTCACGGATGGCGGGCGCGCGGTGCAGGACCCCGGATGGCATCTCCCTAGGCTAACCGGGGCCGGCGCCGGGGCGAACCCGGCCGCACCGGCCTGGGCCCCTGGCAGTCGGCAAACGCCCTGGTCACAGGCGTATGGCAGGGTTGAGTCCGGAGCGGCGGGCGTCTCGCCCGCCACCCCGGTCACCCGCGAGCCGGGTGATGGCACCCGCCGCGGATGGGCGTTACGTGCCCAGGGCTCAGTACGCGAGCGCCTGGGCTCGCCGGTTCACCTCGGTGCCGCGATGCTCGGCCATGGCCTGGATCGGCGTGCCCGGCAGCGAGTCATCGGCGGTGAACAGCCAGCGCACCGCCTCCTCGTCGTCGAACCCGCAGTCGAACAGCACGGTCAGCGTGCCGTGCAGCCCCTTCAGGATCTGGTCCCCGTCGAAGAACGCGGCGGGTACCGACCTAGTGCCGTCCGGCCGCTGCACGGCCAGCAGCTTGCGATCGCGGAGGAGTTGCCTGATCCGGCCCGGCGGGAGGCCAAGCCGGTCGGCGCATTCAGCGAGAGTGAGCCATTCACCGACGAGTACGTCGGCCAGGGGGTCGATCTGTGCCACGTTTCCGAATTTCCCACGTTGCGGCCCGGGTCAAACCCGGACACGCCAGTCTCGTCACCTGCCCGGGCGGATAGGGTCAGCCCGCGACCGTGTCCCGCACGGCTACGCCAGGGTCGGCGAACAGGCCGGTATCCACCGGCTGGCCTGCTTCGATGACCCGGCGGCCCTGCAGGAGATCACGTGGCTGGCCCACCGCCAGGACGGCGGTTAGCTGGCCTACTTTAATCCCGTCAGCCCCAGCCGTAACAGCCGGCTCGCCCTTGACCCAGCCCAGCGACCAGCGCTGGCCGCCCGGATCGCCGCGCTCGATGAGCTGGTCTGACTCGCCCCGGTGCCCGGCGAACTGGACCATGCGGCCGAACTGCTCGGACCAGAAGTACGGCACCGGGTCGTAGTGCTCGTCCGCACCGAGCAGGTTGGCCGCGGCCACCCGGGGCGCGTGCAGCGCGGTGTCCCAGTGCTCCACCCTCAGGCGCTGGCGGTACCGGCCGGACCAGAACGCGGCACAGTCCCCGGCCGCGTACACGCCCGGGACCGAGGCCCGCAGCTGCCCATCCACCTGCACCGCGTCCCGGTAGCCGGACGCCAGCTGTACCCCGGAGCCGGCCAGCCAGCCGGTGCACGGCCGGACGCCGACCGCGGTGACCACCAGATCGGCGTCCAGCCAGCCGCCGCCGGGCAGGGCCAGCCCGCCGGCCTGGACCGACTCCACCGGCTGGCCCAGCCGCAGCTGCACGCCGGCCGCGGCGTACCAGGGCACCAGCAGCCCGCCGACCGCGTCGCCAGCGCCGCGGCGGCGGGCGCGGCCGCGGCTTCCAGCACGGTCACCGCGCAGCCCCGGGTGGCCGCCACGGTGGCCAGCTCCGCCCCGATCCAGCCCGCGCCGACGATGGCCAGCCGGGTGCCTGGGCGGAGCGCCGCCCGGATGGCCAGCGCGTCGTCGATGGTGCGCAGCACGTGCTGCGGGCCAGGGCCGGGCAGCCGGATCGGGGCCGCCCCGGTCGCCACCACCAGCCGGTCGAACCGGATCTCGCCCCGGCCGGTGCGCAGCCGCCCGTCGTCCAGGCCGGTCGCCGTCTCACCCAGCCGCAGGTCCAGGTCCAGCGCGGCCGCGTCGTCGGCCATCGAGGTGGAGTCCACCTCGCCGAGCATGAGTTTCTTGGACAGCGGCGGCCGGTCGTAGGGCGGATGCGGCTCCGCACCAACCATGGTGATGGGCCGGCGTACTCCCTCGCTCGCAGCTCTGCGGCGGTCCGCAACCCGGCCAGCCCGCCGCCCGCAATAACGATTCGTTCGATGCGCACGAGCACCTAGGCTACGGGTCTGGCCCGGCCCGTCCGGGAATGCGCAGGTCAGCGGCCCCAGTCAACTAAGTAGTTACTCCTGGTAACCGGCCGACACCGTACAGGTGTTCTGAGGGTCCGGCGCTCCGGGCGGCCATACAATCATTCGCGATGGACCAGACGCTTGCGCGCCCACCCGTCGGCCGGGTACTCGATGGCCGCTACCGGGTTGAGTCCCTTATTGCCACCGGCGGGATGGCAACCGTCTACCTGGGTACCGACACCAGGCTGGACCGCACCGTGGCGCTCAAGGTGATGCACGCCGAGCTGGCCAACGACGAGGACTTCGTCCGCCGCTTCGTGGGCGAGGCCAGGTCGGTGGCCCGGCTGTCGCACCCGAACGTGGTCGCCGTGTACGACCAGGGCGCTGACGGGCTCATGCTGTACCTGGCCATGGAGTACGTGCCGGGCCGCACGCTGCGAGACCTGATGAACGAGCGCGGCCGGATCAGCCCGGGCGAGGCGCTGGACATCATGGAGGGCATCCTGGCCGGCCTGGCCGCCGCGCACGCGGCCGGGATCGCGCACCGCGACGTCAAGCCGGAGAACGTGCTGCTCGACGTCCGGCCACTCGGTCAAGGTGGCCGACTTCGGGCTGGCCCGGACGATGGCGGGCACCAGCCACACCAAGACCGGCATGCTGATCGGCACGGCCGCGTACCTGGCCCCAGAACAGGTCTCCCGTGGCACCGCCGACGCACGGACCGACGTGTACGCGGCCGGGGTCATGCTGTTCGAGATGCTCACCGGCGCCCAGCCGCACACCGCCGACACCCCGCTGGCCGTCGCGTACAAGCATGTGAACGAGGTCGTGCCGGCCCCGTCCCGGTTCGCGCCGGGGATCACGCCGTCGCTGGACGCGCTGGTCACCCGGGCCACCAGCCGGGACCCGGGGCTGCGGCCGGTGGACGCCGGGCAGTTCCTGCGCGGGGTCGGCGACGTGCGCCGCAGCCTGCCGCCAGGCGGCCCGGCCCAGCCGCCTATCCCCGGCGCCAGCGTGCTGGCCAGCGCCGATCCCGGCCCAGCCGGGCGCAGTCCCGTGGTCCCGACGCCCGGCGGCTACCCCAGCGAGACCCAGCCACCCGGGCCGGCCCCGAACTACTCAGCCCCGTACCCGCCCCGCCAGCCCGCGCCGGGCGAGTACGCGCCGGCCGTCTGGCCGGCCGACCTGCCCGCGGCCCCGCTGCCGGACGACGGCCTCATCCCGGGCCTGCCCGGGTCCGGCCACCGCGACCTGGTCCCCGCCGGCCCGGGCGGACCGGGCTCAGCCACCACGCAGGTCAGGGACGACGGCTTTTACCGGTCGGCCAACCACACCACGGTGCTGGCCCCCGGGCAGGCGGACTACGGCCGCCGCGGTCAGGGCGGTCATGGCGGACTACGGGCGCACGAACCCGGGCTGCAGCGCTGGCTGTTCAGCCGCCGGCTCATCTATGTGCTGGCCGGCCTGGTCGCGGTGGTCCTGATCGGGGTGCTGGTCTGGTACCAGGCGGCCGGCAGGTACGCCACCGTGCCCCGGGTGGCCACGCTGACCGCGGCCACCGCCCAGCAGGCCCTGCACAACGCCGGGTTCAGCACCACGATGGGCACGCCACAGTTCAGCGACTCGGTGACCAAGGGCAGCATCATCGGCACCTCGCCGGCCATCGGGTCCCGCGTCAGCAAGGGCGCCGTGGTGACGCTGATCGTCTCGAAGGGGGCGCACGAGGCCACCGTGCCGCAGGTCACCGGGAGCGCGCTGGCCGACGCGCAGAGCGCGCTGCGGCAGGCCGGGCTGATCCCGGGCAAGGTGGTGAACCAGGCGTCCACCACCATCGCGGCCGGGATCGTGATCAGCACCACGCCGGCCGCGGGCACAGGCTGGCCGGTCAACAAGCCCGTCACTTTGGTGGTAAGCAGCGGGCAGCCGGTGCCGAACTTCGTCGGTCAGCAAAAGGCGGTGGCCGAGCAATGGGCAGCGGCCAATAGCGTTTCGCTTAACGAAGTAACGGTGAAGAGCAGCCAGCCCGCGGGCACCGTCGTGCAGCAATCGGTGCCGGCCGGCGGCTCGTTCTCCCCGCACCAGGTCATCACGATCGAGATCTCCAACGGCCCGCCGATGGTCGGGGTGCCGAACGTGGACGGCCAGCCGGTCAGCCAGGCGGAGCAGACGCTGTCCCAGGCGGGCTTCCAGGTCAAGGTGATCCAGGTGGGGCCGCTCAACAAGGTGTTCGACTACAGCCCGGCCGGCCAGGCGCCGCAGGGCAGCACGATCACCCTTTACGTTGGCGTCTAGCGGCCCACGGGTATTAGCCCGGTAAAGCTCGCGGCAGCGCTTTACCGGTTGCCCGGGTTCGTCGGCCTTTCCGGTGAAATTCGCGGTATTCATCTACTACTATGCGCCGGCCTGAACGAGTGCCCGATTCAGCCGAGGAGGGCCCAAGTACCGAGAAGGCCCCGCTGAAACTCCGCCGAGCGACCCTGCCCAGCCGGGCGACCCTGCTTAGCCGGGCGACCCTGCTGCGGGTGGTCGCGCACCTCGCCGCCTGGCTGCCCTTCGTGATCGGGACAGTCCGGCTGGACCGCGACGGCTGGCTGCCGGTCGGGGACAATGCGGCGATCGCGCTCCGGTCGTGGAACTCGCTCACCGCGCACGGCCCACTGGTCGGCCAGGCCACCCGGCTCGCGCACGGGGTGTTCGACCCAGGGCCGCTGGAGTACTGGCTGCTGGCCATCCCGGTGCACATCAGCCCGGCGCACGGGATCCTCTGGGGCGCCACCATCTGCTGCATGGCCGCCGTCTCGCTGGCCATCGAAGCGGCCTGGGCGGCCGGCGGTGAGCTGGCCGGCCTGACCGCGAGCGCGGTGGCCATCGGGATGGTGCTGTGGCTGCCCGCCATCGCCGTGCCGTCGAGCTGGAACCCATCGTTCGGCGCCATCTTCTTCCTGGCCACGCTGGCCTGCGCCTGGGCCGTGGCGTGCGGGCACCGCGGCTGGTGGCCGGCCCTGGTCGTCACCGCCTCGATCGCCAGCCAGGCCCACCTGATGTACGCGCTGGCCTCGGTCATCCTGGTGGTGCTGACCCTGGTGGTCGCCATCATCGACACGGTCCGGAGCCAAGCCGGGCTGAAGACGGCCTGGGCGGCGGCCGGCTACCGCTGGCTGCTCACCGGGCTGCTGCTCGGCCTGGCCTGCTGGAGCGGGCCGTTCATCCAGCAGTTCACCAGCCGCCACGGCAACCTGTCCGCGCTCATCGCCAACAGCGAGAGCGGCCTGGGCCCGCGGACCGGGGCAGTGTTCGCGCTCCGGGCGATCTCCGCCTCGGTGCAGCCGCCCCCGCTGTGGTGGAAGTCGTCGCTGCCCCCGGCCCGGATCGCCGGCCAGATCACCGCGCACAGCCCGTGGCCCGGGGTGGCCGCGCTGGTCATCCTGGTGGTGGCGGTGGCCGCCGCGCTGGGCCCGCTGCGCAGCCGCCGGCTGGCCGCGCTGGCCGCGGTGACGCTGGTGCTCAGCCTGGGCGCGCTGGTCACCTACTCGAGCATCCCGGTCCGGCCGACCACGCTGCTCACCCTGGCCTACCTGATCATGCTGATGCTGCCGCTCGGCGTGGGCTGCTGGCTGGTCACCGGGACGCTGATCGTGCTGACCGTGCGGTGGGCCCGGGCGCGGCACGCGGGCCGCCAGCCCGGCTGGCTGCCGGCCCGCTGGGCCGCCGGCGTAGCGATCGCCGCCACCGTGGTGGTCGCGGTGCTGGGCGCGGTGAGCCTGCCCCGGCAGACCGGCATGGTGCGCTACGTGATGCACGATCCGGCGCTGGCGGTGACCCGCATCGCGGCCAGCAAGATCGAGCACATGCTGCCCGGGCAGCGGGTGGCGCTGCTCGTCCAGGACACTCACGAAGTGCTGGACGGCCGGGTCACGGTGAGCCTGACCTGGGCGCTCACCCCGAGCGGCTTCCACGCCGAGGTGACCAAGAGCCGGCTGGCCCGCGAGCTCGGGTCCAGCTACGTGTACCACGGCCGGGCGATGAAGCTGGTCACGGTCGTGATCCGGGACGGCCACGTGACCGTGCACGTGACAAAGGCGGCCAACTTGCCCGCATCACTGCGGCTGGCCAGCTCCCGGGACGCTGGCGCCGATCTGAGCGGGACCGGGCAGCGGGTGCGCTAATGTTGGCGGCTGGTTGAGTGACCGGCCAGCGAAGGACAGCTGTGAGCGGAACCAGGGTGACTCCAGCGGCCGGCGGATCGCAGGGCGATACCGCTAGCCCGGCGAGCCCCGCGGGCAGCTACCGGTGGACCGATCCGGTCAGCCTGGCCATCGCCGGTTTCACCCTGCTCGGCCTGGCGCTCCGGCTGTTCCTGCTCAGCCGCCCCGGCTACCTGCTCGGCGTGACCCAGTACGACGATGGGCCGTACTTCGGCAGCGCGCTGCGGCTGGTGCACGGCGCCCTGCCGTACCGGGACTTCATCATCGTGCAGCCGCCCGGCATCACCCTGCTGATGACCCCGGCCGCGCTGCTGGCCCAGGTCACCGGCACCGCCTGGGGCATGGCCGTGGGCCGCCTGCTGACCGTCGCGGCCAGCTCAGCGGGCATCCTCATCGTGGGCCTGCTGGTCCGGCACCGCGGCCTGATCCCGGTCAGCCTGGCCTGCGGCATCCTGGCCATCTTCCCGGGCAGCCTGGTGGCCGCGCACACCGTGCTGCTGGAACCGTGGCTGACCCTGTTCTGCCTGATCGGCGCGCTGGTGCTGCTGGACAGGGACCGGTTCGCGGCCAGCCGCCGGCGGCTGGTGTGGGCCGGGGTGGCGTTCGGCTTCGCCGGGGCGGTCGAGGTGTGGGCCATCCTCCCGGTGCTGGTGGTGGCCATCCTGCTGGTCATCCGGGGGGTGGACCGGGCGGCCCGGTTCGTGGCCGGGGTGGCCATCGGCTTCTGCGTGCCGGTCATCCCGTTCGCGCTGACCTCCCCGCGCCGGTTCTACAACAGCTTCTTCGCCGCCCAGCTGTTCCGCGTGGTGCCCACCCGGACCCCGGTGGAGAAGCGGCTGCGGCTGATGACCGGCATCGGCCAGGTGCTGCACCTGAACAGCACCGGGGTGCTGATCCTGTCGATGGCCATCGTGGCTCTGATCGTGGCCGCGCTGCCGGTGGCCTGGCTGGTCACCCGGCGGCCGCTGACCGACCTGGACTGGTTCGCGGTCGGCAGCTGCGCGCTGATCGTGGCCGCGTTCCTGTGGTACGCCCAGTTCTTCCTGCACTTCCCGGCGTTCCTGGCCCCGTTCCTCGGGCTGTCCATCGGGCTGGCCGCGGCCCGGCTGTCCCGCCCGGCCGCCGCTCAACCGGCCAGCACGGGGCCATCCACCACAGGGCCGCGCCGCACGGGCCGCGGCTGGCTGGAGTGGACGGTGGTCGGGCTGATCACCCTGGGCGTGCTGGCCCTGGCCGTCCCGCAGGCGAACCAGGAGCGGTCGGCGACCCCCCGGGTGAGCGCGGCCGCCCTGGCCGCGGTGCGCCGGATCGTCCCGCCGGGCGCGTGTGTGCTCACCGACCAGGTGTCTTACACGATCGCCGCGGACCGGTTCTACTCCACGACGCCGGGCTGCTCGCTGCTGGTCAACTCGATCGGCACCGATTACGCGCTGGGCCACGGCCGCGACGCGTCCAGCGGCGCGGCCCGCTACCCCGCGGTGGACGCGGTCTGGCGCAACGCGTTCGACCATGCCCAGTACGTGTGGCTGTCGCTCCGGTTCAACCAGCGCCGGATCGCCTGGACCCCGGCGCTGAGGTCGTACTTCCACCAGCACTTCCACCGCGTGCTGCGGGACGGCAGCGACGACGCGCTGTACGCCCGTACCAGCTGATCTCCTTATGCCTGAACGCCAGTGCCCGGCCATCGGGGTACACGCGCTCGCGGCCGGCGGGCTGGCCGGCGGTGCGCTGCGCTACGCGGCCGACGCTGGCGCGGAAGCGATGCAGGTGTTCGTGTCGAACCCGCGGTCCTGGGCGCTGTCGCCGGGCGACCCCGGTGAGGACCGCGCGCTGCGCGACCACGTGGCCGCGACCGGGCTCCCGCTGTTCGTGCACGCCCCGTACCTGATCAACGTCGGCTCACCGGACCCGCTGACCCGTGAGCGGTCGGTGGCGTCGCTGCGCCACTCGCTGCGCCGGGGCGCGGAGATCGGCGCCCGCGGCGTGGTCGTGCATACCGGGTCGGCGGTGGGTGCCGACCGGGACACGGGCCTGCGGCACGTCCGGGACAGCCTGCTGCCGCTGCTGGACAGCATCCCGGACGGCGGCCCGGACCTGCTGCTGGAGCCGATGGCCGGGCAGGGCCAGCAGCTCTGCCGCCGGGCCGAGGACCTCGGGCCGTACCTGGATGGGCTGGACTGGCATCCGCGCGCCGCGGTGTGCCTGGACACCTGCCACCTGTTCGCGGCCGGCCACGACCTGGCCGCGCCCGGCGGGGTGGCCGCCGCCATGGACCTGCTGGCCGCCACGCTGGGCACCCGGGGACGCCTGGCGCTGGTGCACGCCAACGACTCGATGGACCCGTGCGGCTCATGCCGGGACCGGCACCAGCACATCGGCGCCGGCCAGATCGGCACCGCCCCGTTCGCCGAACTGCTGCATCACCCGCTGGCCGGCCAGGTCCCGTTCATCGTCGAGACCCCGGGCCCGAAGGCGGCCCAGGCCGCCGACGTAGCCACACTCCAGCGCCTCCGCGCCCACCCTGACCCCGTTAGCGCGGTGCATTGTGCCCCGCCCGTGGGGCACAATGCACCGCGCTAACGTCTTACCCCTCCTGGTAGGAGAAGCGCTGCTCGTGCCAGGGGTCGGCCGAGCTGTGGTAGCCACGTTCCTCCCAGAACCCGCGCCGGTCCTCGGTCAGGTACTCCACCGCGCGCACCCACTTGACGCTCTTCCAGCCGTACAGGTGCGGCACCACCAGCCGCATCGGGAACCCATGCTCCGGGGTGAGCGGCTCCCCGGCCACCGCGGTGGCCAGCAGCGTGGTGTCCGCGGCGAAGTCGCAGATCCCGATGTTCGCGCTGTACCCGTAGTCGGCCCACACCATGACGTGGGTGACGTGGCCGGCCGGCGGCGCCAGCCGCAGCAGCTCGGCCGCGGCGATGCCCTCCCACGAGATATCCGGGATCGTGTGCTTGGTCACGCAGTGCAGGTCGGCGGTGACCGCGCAGCGCGGCAGGGCGCCGATGCTGGCCCAGTCCCAGCAGTGCTCGGCGCCGGACTCGGTCTCGCCGGTGACCCGGAAGTCCCACTTCTCCGGGCGGAACCTGGGCACGGGCCCGTAGTGCTGCACGAGCCAGTCCGGCCGGACCTGCTGGCCGGGCGGCAGCTGCCGGGTGCCTGGGGCCGGGCCGACCGGGGCCGGGCCAGCGCCAGCCAGCACCTGCCCGACAACCGACGGGGTGGCCTCCGGCTGACCTGCCGCCGCGGCGCGTGCAGCGCCACGCTGACCTGCGACTGCCCGGCCCGCGTCCGGCTGACCCATGCTCATCCCTTCTGGCTGCCCCGCGTCTTCTACCTTCGCACGCGGGCTAACTCCGGGGCGGGCCGCCCCTGGCCCGGCCGATGCGCTAGGCTACCTTCCGTGCGTAAGCAGTTTTGGTTTTGGTATGGCTACCGGCCCGGCACCCGGACGGTCGCCCGCCAGACCATGCGCTGACGCGAGCGACTTCCAGAGCCCCGGGCCGCAGGCCCGGGGCTTTTTTGATGTCCAGGCCGAGAACAGGAAGCAGGAGGAGGAACCCAATGGTCGTGGTCATGGCGCCGGACGCCACCCAGCAGGACATGGACGGGATCGTCGAACTGGTCCGCGGGGCGGGCGGTGAGGCGTTCATCACCCGCGGCATGGAGCGCTGCATCGTGGGCCTGGTCGGCGACGTGGAGCAGTTCGGCGCGCTGAACCTGCGCAGCATGCCGGGCGTGAGCGACGTGGTGCGCATCTCGGTGCCGTACAAGCTGGTCAGCCGGGAGCATCACCCGAACCGGTCGGTGGTGCGGGTGGGCGGGGTGCCGATCGGCCCGGACACCCTCACCATGATCGCCGGGCCGTGCGCGGTGGAGAGCGCGGAGCAGGCGCTGACCGCCGCCCGGATGGCCAAGGCGGCGGGCGCGTCGCTGCTGCGCGGCGGCGCGTTCAAGCCGCGCACCTCGCCCTACGCCTACCAGGGCCTGGGCGAGGCCGGGCTGAAGATCCTGGCCGAGGTGGGCGCGGAGACCGGGCTGCCCACGGTGACCGAGGTGATCGACCCGCGGGATGTGGACCTGGTCTGCGACCACGCGGACATGCTCCAGGTCGGCACCCGCAACATGCAGAACTTCGCGCTCCTGCAGGCGGTCGGCTCGGCGGGCAAGCCGGTGCTGCTCAAACGCGGCTTCTCAGCCACCATCGAGGAGTGGCTGATGGCGGCCGAATACATCGCCCAGCGCGGCAACCTGGACATCGTGCTGTGCGAGCGGGGCATCCGCACGTTCGAGAAGGCCACCCGCAACACCCTGGACATCAGCGCGGTCCCGGTCGCCCAGCGGCTGTCCCACCTGCCGGTCATCGTCAACCCGTCGCACTCCGGCGGCCGCCGCGACCTGGTGCTGCCGCTGACCCGGGCGGCCATCGCGGTCGGCGCGGACGGGCTCATCATCGACGTGCACCCGGAGCCCACCGCGGCGCTGTGCGACGGCGACCAGGCCCTGCTGGACGCGGACATCCGCGAACTGGCCGCGGTCGCGGCGCACCTGCCGCCGCTGATGGGCCGCACCCTCACCCCGCCGCTCTCCCCCGCCGAAGCGGCGGCCCGTCCCACCCACCTCCCCATTCCCGCTTCACCGGCGCCAGCCGGCTGACCAGCCAGCCGGTACCGGGTGGCTGGCTTGGGCGGCCACCCGGTACTGGCCGTTATGCAGGAAGGGCTGAGCTGTGGTCCGGGCGGTACTCCTGGGCGATGCCGGCCAGCTCCTCAGCCAGGTCGCCGGCGCCCAGCCGGGCCTCCAGCTTGCGCAGGTCGCCGATGCGGGCCTGGGTCTCCACCTGGCGCGGCGTGAGCAGCGTGCAGCAGTCCTGGTCGGGCAGCTCGGACAGGGCCAGGGTGCGGATCCGGCGCGCCTCGGCCATGATCTCCAGCTTGTCCAGGCCGATCAGCGGGCGCAGGATGGGCAGCGCCACCGCGTCGTCCAGCGCGGTCAGGTTGGTCAGCGTCTGGCTGCTCACCTGGCCCAGCGAGTCGCCGGTGACCAGCGCGGCCGCGCCGAGGCGGCGGGCCAGTACCTCACCGGTCTTGAGCATCAGGCGGCGCTGCGCGACGATCTGCAGCCGGCTCGCACCGCTCGAGGCCAGCTTCTGCTGTGTCTTGCCGAACGCCACTACCCACAGGCGGGAGTCGCACTGGAAGCGGTCCAGCTGGTACATCAGCCCGTACGCCTTGTACACGGACTCGGGCCCGGTCAGCGGCATGCCGGAGAAGTGCAGGAAGTCGCAGCGCAGCCCGCGGCGCATCATCCGGTACGCGGCCACCGGTGAGTCGATGCCGCCGGACATCAGCACCAGGGCGCGGCCGCTCATGCCGACCGGCAGCCCGCCCTGGCCGGCCGACCCCTCCGTGTACACGAACACCTCGTGCTGGTCTACCTCCACGAAGACGGTGAAGTCCGGGTGCTTGAGGTCAACCGGGTAACCGTAGGCCTGCTGCACCTGCTGACCGATGCGCACGGCCAGCTGGGCCGAGGTGACCGGGAACCGCTTGTCACGGCGCCGGGCCCGGACCGCGAACGAGCCGGTCCGCCCGGCCGCCAGCGCGACCGCGGTGGTGACGGCCAGCTCCGCGTCCTGGGGGACCCGGACCACACGGCAGACCCGGGCGATGCCCATGACAGAGCGGACCCGCTCGGCCACCTTGTCCATGGCCGCCTCGGCGGCCGGGCCGGTCAGGTGGCCGTCGGCCAGCCGGATCAGGATGACGCCGTTTCGGTTCCACAGCCGGACCGCGGGGCCGAGATCGCGCAGCGCGCGGCGCAGAGTTGGCCTGCAGCAGGCGCTCGAAGTATTGCCGGTTGCCGCCCTTGAGGACGATCTCGCCCACTTTGAGCAGCACGCAGGGCTCGGCGATGGTGCTGATTTCTGCAGGCACGCGGCCGGTCATCGTGGTTGCCGACATCTGTCCAGTCTGCCAGCATCCGGGGCTGTAGCGGTGCGCCGAACCAGCCCAATCAGAGGTACCGTGCCGGAATGACGGTCAAACTCGTGGTGCTGTACCCCCATCCCGGCGACCCAGCCGCGTTCGACCAGCATTACCTGGGCGTGCACATGCCGTTGGTGCAGGCCATCCCGGGGCTGCTGCGCGCCGAGTCGGGCCGGTTCGATGGCACGCTCGACGGCGGTGAGCACTCCTGGTACCGGATCGCCGAGCTGTACTTCGCCGGCCGGGCCGAGATGGACGCCGCGTTCGCTTCCCCCGAGGGGCAGGCCACCGCGGCCGACTACGGGAAGATCGCGCCGCCCGGCGCGCGGATGTTCGTCGAGACCGTCGATGACTAGCACCGGCGAGTAGCACCTGTCGATCCTGGCCCGGGCCGATCGCCAGCCGTATCGAGGAGCTCAGCTGATGACCGAGACCCTGGTCCGCCCGGCCACCCCGGCCGACGTGCCCGCCATCGGCCGGGTCGCGGTGGCCACCGGGCAGGACGAGGAGTGGTCCGGGTCGGATCCGGCCTACGTGGAGTGGCTGCTGGCCAGCGGCCGGCTGCTGGTGGCGGCCCGGGACGGCGCGGTGGCCGGGTTCGGCGCCACCCGGCAGATCGGCACGGGCCCGGCCGCGGTGAGCATGCTGTGCGACCTGTTCGTGCACCCGGACGCGCACGGGCTGGGCATCGGCCAGGCGGTGCTGGCCGGGCTGTGGCGGGATGAGCCGCGGCGGATGACGTTCAGCAGCCTGCACGCGCACGCCCTGCCGCTGTACACCCGGTTCGGGGTGGACGCCTGGTGGCCGCTGCTGTACCTGGCGGGCCCGGTGGCCGCGCTGCGCGCCCCGTCCGGCTGGTCCGTTTCCGGGTCGGGCCCGGCTGAGGTGGCAGCGGCCGAGCTGGGCTGGACCGGGGTGGACCGGGCGGCCGATCACCGGGCCTGGGCGGCCCGGCCGCACGGCTTCCCGGCCCTGCTGCGGCGCGGCGGGACGGTGCTGGCGGCCGGCACGGTGGCCGGGCACGGGGACGAGTTCGGCATCGTGCACCTCGCTCTGGCGCCTGAGCTGGCCGGCGACGGCGCCCGGGACGCCGTGCTGACGCTGCTGGCCAGCCTGGACGCACCGGACGGGCGGGCCATGGTGTTCCTGCCGGCCCGCACCCGGCGGTCCGGCCGCTGCTCGAAGCCGGCTGGCGGGTGACCGACCACGACCTGTACATGGCATCCGAGCCGGACCTGCTCGACGCGCGGCGCGCGGTGCCCTGCCCGAGCGCAGCGTAACCGGGCGTGGGCGGCCGGTTCTGTCACTGACCGGCTTGCCAGCCCTTACCCAGGTGATGCCATCATGCTCTGTGTGGCTAAGCACAAGATCCAGGTGGCGCTGGAGGACCATGAGTACGAGCTACTCAGGGTCACCGCCGCGGCGGCCGGTCAGGACGTGCCGGAGTTCGCCCGGGACACGCTGCTCGGCGTGGTGTACGCCGACGCCGGCCGCCGCCGCGAGGAGCTGCGGCGAGTCGCCCGGATCAGTGCGGCCCTGAACAAGCGCCTGGCCCAGTGACCTACTTCCTGACCACTGACGACGCGCTGGAGGTAGCCAGCCTGGTCACCGGTGAGCCGGCCCGGGTTCGCGATTTCGGCGATCTCACCGCCGCGCTGGCCCGGCCGCAGCAGACCACCAGCGGGCAGGATGTGTACCCCGGCATCTGGGACAAGGCGGCCGCGCTGATGGAAGGACTCGGCCGCAGCTACGCGCTGGTAGATGGGAACAAGCGGCTGACCTGGAACGCGACCTGGTATTTCCTCGGCGTGAACGGTTGCCCGCTGGCCGAGCCGCTGGACGAGGAGGCCGCCCAGCAGTTCATGTATGGCCTGGTCCGGGGCAGGCTGACGGTAGCCACCATCACGTCCGGGCTGCGCCGGTTCGCCGCCTGACCGGCTACTGGCGGGCGGGCTACTGGCGGGCCAGGTTGGGCGCGCCCTGGCGGAGCACGAACTTCTGGATCTTCCCGGTCGCGGTCTTCGGCAGCGCGGTGACGAACGTCACCCCGCGCGGCGCCTTGAAGTGGGCCAGCCGGTCCCGGGTGAACTCGATGATGTCCGCCTCGGTCGCCGTCTCGCCGTCCTTGAGCACCACGAACGCGTGCGGCGTCTCGCCCCACTTCTCGTCCGGCAGCCCCACGATCGCGGCTTCCTGGACGGCCGGGTGGCGCAGCAGCGTGCCCTCGACCTCGATCGAGGAGATGTTCTCCCCGCCGCTGATGATCACGTCCTTGATCCGGTCCCGGATCTCCACGTACCCGTCCGGGTGCACCACCGCGGCGTCCCCGGTGTGGAACCAGCCGTCGCCCATGGCCCGCTGGGTGGCCTCCGGGTCGTGGTAGTAGCCGTCCATCACGACGTTGCCGCGGACCACGATCTCGCCCAGGGTCTGCCCGTCCGCCGGTACCTCGGCGCCGTCCGGGGTGACCACCCGCAGCTCACCCGAGGTGATCAGCTCGACCCCGGTGCGTGCCTTCTGCACCGCCCGCTCGGCCGGGCTGAGCTTCTCGTGCTCGGGCAGCGGCGCGCACACGGTGATGAACGGCGCCGTCTCGGTCAGCCCGTAGACCTGGGTGACCTCCCAGCCGAACCGCTCTTCCAGCCGCTCGATGGTGGCCGCGGCCGGCGGGGCCCCGGCGGTCACCACCCGGACCCCGGCCGGGACCTGGCCGCGCACCTCGGCGGGCGCGTTGGCCAGCGAGATCAGCACGGTCGGGGCGGCGCACAGGCTGCCCACCCGCTCCTGGCGGATCAGCTCGAAGACGGCGCCCGGGTCCACCTTGCGCAGGCACACGTGGGTGGCCGCGGCGGCGGTCACCGTCCAGGTGTAGGTCCAGCCGTTGGCGTGGAACATCGGCAGCGTCCACAGGTACCGTTCCCCCACCGCCAGCGGCAGGTGCAGCAGGGTGCCGATGCTGTTCATGGCGGCGTTCCGGTGGGTGATCATCACGCCCTTGGGCCGGGCCGTGGTGCCGCTGGTGTAGTTGATCGTGAGCAGGTCCCGCTCGCCGATCTCCGGGCGGACGAAGTCCGGGGCCGCCGCGGCGACGGCGGCTTCGTAATCCAGCCAGCCGTCCCGGGCCGCGTTGAACGACACGAAGTGCCTGACCCCGGGCAACTGGTCCCGGATATCGTCCACCGTGTCCAGGTAGTCCTGGTCCACGCACAGCACGCTGCTCCCGGAGTGGTTCACGATGTACGCGAAGTCGTCGGCGGACAGCCGGTAGTTGATCGGCACCAGCACCGCGCCGGTCTGCGGCACGGCGTAGAACGCGGCCAGCTGGGCGTGCGTGTTCGGGGCGATGGTGGCCACCCGGTCGCCGGGCTGGACGCCGAGTCCCTGCAGCGCCGCCGACCACCGGTCACAGCGGTCGAAGAACTGCTCGTAGCTGAACCGCAGATCGCCGTCCACCACCGCCTCCCGGTCGCCGTGCAGCCGGCGGGTGCGGCGGGCGAAGTCAAGCGGGGTGAGCGGCGTTTCCATCGTTGCGCCTCCATGGTGACGCGCGCGGTCGTCGGGCGGCGCGCAGCGGCCCGGCCGGGGCGTACGCGCTATGTCGAACCGTAGTCCGCCTGGTCAGCTCGTGCCATCGGGCAGGTCGGCCGGATAGGTGACGGCGATCTCGGTCATCGTGGCCGGGAAGTCGCGCTGGAACAGGGCGGCTACACCGGGTAGCTCAGCCGCCGGCCACCGCGCACAGGATCCGGTTGTTGCCGGCCTGCCACAGCGTGCCGACCTCGCTGAACCCGGCGGCCAGCAGCGCGTCTACGTGGGTGGCCAGCCAGCTCGACGGTGAGCCGTGGTGCGCGGAGTCCAGCGCCAGCCGCTGCCGCCGCGTGGCCAGCTCGGCCAGCGCGGGATCCGCGGCCACGGCCGCCCACCAGCCGGACCACGTCTCGGCGTGGCCGAGCGGGAAGCGGCGCAGGTCGGCCCGCTCGGTCAGCGCCTCGCTCAGCCGGGCGAGCACCGGCCCGGTGTGCTCGCCGCCGGTGAAGTGGTCCCCGTCCAGCAGCAGGCCGGCCGCCGCAGCACGCCAGCCAGCTCCGCGTACATGGCCCGCAGCGCCGGTTCGGGCAGCCAGTGCAGCGCGGTCGTGCTGACGGCCACGTCCACCGGGCGGTCCAGGCCGAGAGTGGCCGTCCAGCCCGGAGTGCGCAGGTCACAGTCCGCGAACCGGAGCCCGGGCCGCCCGGCGTACCGGCCCGGCCCAGGGTCAGCAGCAGCGGGTCGGCGTCGATGGCCAGCACCGTGGCGGCCGGGATCCGGTCCAGCAGCCGGACCGACAGCGAGCCGGGGCCGCAGCCCAGATCCAGCACCAGCGGGTCGGGGCGGCCGGCCCCGGCTTCGACCGCGTCGATCAGCGCGGTGAAGCGTTCTTCCCGGTCCGGCAGGTGGTCCTGCTGCTGCAGGTCCCAGCGGGCGATCCAGGCCTGCGCGGTCTCCGGGGCCAGCTCAGGTACCGCGGCTACCACAGGTCCCCGCCGGTCAGCACGTAGAGGAACGGCACCAGCGGGATGAGGCCGAAGATGGCCCAGGCCAGCTTGCCCACCGTGGACAGGTCCGGCCGGTCGGTCAGCAGGTCGATCCACATCAGCACGACGGCCACCGGATGAAGCAGGCATACCAGGAGTTCCAGAAGCTTCTTCACCCGGCTACGCATACCCCGGTGACGGCGGGCTATTCGGTCACCGGGCTAGCCGGGCCGGACCGGACCTGGCGGACGGCCGGTACGGCCAGCACCAGCGCGGCGGTCAGCACGCACCAGATGGCACCGAAACCGAGCACCCGTGCCGCGCCGAACCAGGCGGCAGCCGGCCCGGCCGCCGCGAACGCGAGCGGCCCGAAGGAGAACGAGGTGACCGTCTGGATGGCGGTGACCCGGGCCAGCGCGCCGGCCGGCAACTGCTCCTGCTCCGCCGTGGTGGCGAACACGCCACCCAGCGCCGACCCAGCCCCGGCGGCCAGCGCCCCGGCGGCTACGCCAGGCAGATCCGCGTGCGCCGCCAGCAGCGCGCCGGGCAGCGCATAGCCGAACGTGGCCACGGTCGCGGCGACCATCGGGCGGCGCGGCCGCCGGCCCAGCGCGAGCAGCCCGCCGAGCACCGACCCGGCCCCGTAGCAGGCCATCACGGCGCCCCAGGCACCTGCCCCACCCAGGTAGTCCCGGGCCAGCACCGGCCCGAGCAACAGGTACGGCCCCCAGGTGAACAAGTTGAACAGGGTGAACTGGATGGTGCTGACCACCAGCCAGGTCCGGCCGCGGAACTCGGCCCAGCCCGCCCGCAGGTCGGCCAGCAGGGCCCGGGCCGAGGGCGCCCCTGACTGCCCGGACGGAGTCCGGAGCGTGGCCAGCGCCAGCCCGCTGACCGCGTACGACGCGGCGTCCACCGCGATGACCACGGCTGGGCCGGCCACCGCGACCAGGACGCCGGCCAGCGCGGGCCCGGCCACCTGGGCCGCGGCCCGGACCGCACTGAGCAGGGCGTTGGCGTTGCGCACGGTGTCCAGGGAGGTGATGTCCAGGGTCAGGCCGCTGAGTGCGGGGGTGAAGAAACTGTCGCCGGCTCCGCGGACCGCGGCGAGCGTGGCGAACACCCAGATATGCGGCCGGCCAGCCAGCACCGCCGCGGCCAGCAGGGCCTGGGCCAGAAACCGGGCCAGGTCCGCGCCCATCATCGCCCGCCACCGGCCGAACCGGTCCGCGATCACGCCGCCGGCCAGCATGAACAGCACCTGCGGCACGATCCCGGCGGCGAACACGTAGCCCAGTTCTGTGGCCGTCCCGCCGTCATCCAGGACCGCGAATATGACCGCGACCGTGGCCATCGACGAGCCCAGCAGCGACGTGGCGTAAGCGGCGAAGAAGCGGCGGAAACCGGGCTCACCCAGCACGGCGAGACGGCCCTGCCGCCCAGGCCTTTTGATAATGGTGCCGCTGCGCGCATTTACTGCGGTCGCCCTGACTGATTTAACCCTGCATTTACTGCGCTTCTGATAATCTCCGCGGGAATTCTTTATCACCCTGCCACGATGCCACCGGAACAGCCTCGATGCCAATTTAAATGGCCCGGTTGGCAATCTTTGCGGGCCACTCTCGCAGTAAATGCAGAACGCCGGAAGTATTAAGCTGGCCGGGTGCGCCAGTTGCTGCCCGCCACTCCGCCCCGGACGGACCCCGGCCCGCCTCCGGTCGAATACTCGGCGGCGGCCGACCGCTACCTGGGCCAGGCCGGCCTCAGCGCGGCGTCCCGCCGGGTGTACCGGATCTCGCTGGCCAGCTGGGCCTGGCCGCTGGTCGGGAAGCCGACACCGCGCGGCACCGGCCGCCGGGGCGCGCCGCCCATCGTCCCGCTCGCGCTGCTCGATGAGCCGGGCGCACGCCGCCGGCTCGCCGCGGCCCTCGCGGACCGGGCCGCCACGGCCGGGGCCCGCACCGTCAACCGCGAACTCTCCGCGCTCCGCAGCGCGGTGGCCTGGTGGCAGGACCAGCGGTGGATCCACGGCGACCCGACCGCCGGGCTGCGCCACCTCCCCGGCCCCCGGCCTGCTCAGGGCCCGCTCACCACCGGCCAGGTCAGCCAGTTGTTCGGGCTGCGCACCGGGCTGCGTGAGCACGCGTTCTGGCAGCTGCTCTACGACACCGGCGCGCCCGCCGCCGACCTGCTCAGCCTGGACATCGGCGGCCTCGACCTGGGCCACGGGCGCGGCCGGTTGGCCGCCGCCCAGCCCGGGACCTGGATCGGCTGGACGGCGGCCAGCACCACCGACCTGCTCCGCTGGCTGGTGGCCGGGCGCCCCGAGGGCCCGGTGTTCGTCACCGATCGCCGGGCGCCGGGGCATACCGCCCGGGCTGACCGGTGCCCGGTGACCGGGCGGGCCAGGATGTCCTACCGGCGCGCCGCCGAGCTGTTCACCGCCGCGACCGCGCCGCTGGACCCGGCCGGGCGCGGCTGGACGCTGCATCAGCTCCAGCAGGCGGCCAGCTGGCACGCGGCCAGGCTCGCTGACCGGGATCCACCTCGCCCGGCCGCCTACTCCGCCGCTACCGCCACCCGCCACCGCTGCCGAGCGGGCTAGGCGAGCGGGCCGGCTAGGCGGTTGTCCTCGCGGCGCAGGCCGGCGGGCAGGTAGGCGGCGCCGGGACCGCCGGAACGGGCGGTGTCGCCGGGGTTGGAGAAGGCGCACCGCTGCAGGGACAGGCAGCCGCAGCCGATGCACGAGTCCAGGCCGTCGCGCAGTGCGACCAGCGCGTCGATCTGCTCATCCAGCCGCTCCCGCCAGCCGCGGGACAGCCGGCCCCAGTCGGCCCGGGTGGGGGTGCGGCTGGCCGGCAGCGAATCCAGCGCGCCGGCCACCTCGGCCAGGCTCAGCCCGACGTTCCGGGCGGCCCGGATGAACGCCAGCCGCCGCAGCATGCCGCGCTCGAACCGGCGCTGCCCGCCCGCGGTCCGGGTCGCCGCCAGCAGGCCGAGCCGTTCGTAGTACCGGACGGCCGACTCGGCGAAACCGCTGCGCCGGGCGATCTCACCGACGGTGAGCAAGTCGGTGGTGTGCATGCCGCTCCCCTGACCGGGCCCGCGGGCTCCGCTTGACATGAAGCTGACTTCAACTATCAGTATGGCAGCAGCCGAGAGATCTGGAGACCCTCGATGCCTACTGCCGTGATCACCGGCGCGTCCATGGGCCTGGGCCGTGCCACCGCGCACGCCCTGGCCGAGCGCGGCTGGTCCCTCGTGGTCGACGCCCGGCGGCCCGGCCCGCTGACCGATGCGATGCGCGGGCTGGCGGGCGTGACCGTGCTGCCCGGTGACGTGACCGACCCAGCCCACCGCGTCAACCTGGCCGCCGAGGTGCACCGAACAGGGCGCCTCGACCTGCTGGTCAACAACGCCAGCGCTGGCCCCAGCCCGCAGCCGGAGCTGCGCACGTACCCGCTGGACGAGCTGAGCCGGGTGTACGCGGCGAACGTGTTCGCCCCGCTGGCCCTCATCCAGCTGCTGGCCGGTCCGCTGGCCGCGGCGGCCGGGACCATCGTCAACGTGAGTTCCGACGCGGCCACCGAGGCCTACCCGGGCTGGGGCGGCTACGGCTCGGCCAAGGCCGCACTGGACCAGCTCACCGCCATCCTGGCGGCCGAGCAGCCGGCCCTGCGCTGCTATGCCTTCGACCCCGGTGACATGCGCACCGACCTGCACCAGCAGGCCTTCCCCGGTGAGGACATCTCGGACCGGCCCGAGCCGGAGGTGGCCGCGGCGGCACTGCTGCGGCTGATCACCGGGCGGCCACCCAGCGGGCGGTACCGCGCCGCCGACCTGAATGCGCCGGCGGTGTCCCCATGAGGCGGCCGCCGGCTCGCCGCCGGAAGCGCGCGGCCTGGCCCGGGACGGGGTCCGGCTGCTGGTCGCCACCCCGGACGGGATGCTGCATGGCCGGTTCACCGACCTGCCGGGCTACCTGGCCTCGGGCGACCTGCTGGTGGTCAACACCTCGGCCACGGTGGCCGCGGCCGTGCCCGGACGGCGCGGCGACGGCCGCCCGGTGCTGGTGCACTGGTCCGGCCGGCTGGACGAGGACACCTGGCTGGTGGAACTGCGCACCGAAAGCCGGCCGTCGGCCGGGTGACCGACGCGGCGGCCGGGGAGACGATCAGCCTGCCCGCCGACGCCACCGTCACCCTGCTGCACGCTTTCCCGGGCCGCGGCCTGGGCCGCCCGGCCCAGCCCAGACCGCGGATGTGGGCCGCGGCCGTGGCCGGGGACGTCGCCGCGCTGCAGGCCAGGCACGGTCGGCCGGTCCGGTACAACTACGTGCCTGAGGCGTGGCCGCTGTCCACCTACCAGACCGTGTTCGCCCGCTCCCCCGGCAGCGCCGAGATGCCCAGCGCGCCCGCCCGTTCACGCGCAGCTGGTCACCGACTGGTCGCGCCGGGGTGGCCGTGGCCCCGTCACCCTGCACTGCGGGGTGTCGTCGCTGGAAGCCACGAGGCGCCCCGGCCGGAGTGGTTCTCGGTGCCTCCGGCCACCGCGACCTGGTGAACCTCACCCGACGGGGCCACCGGGTGATGGCGGTCGGCACCACGAGCGTTCGGGCGCTGGAGACCGTGGCCGACACCGACGGCCGGGTGCATCCAGCGAGGGCTGGACGGAGCTGGTCATCGCCCGGCCCGCCCGGCCCGGGTGGTCAACGGCCTGATCACCGGCTGGCACGAGCCGGGCGCCTCCCACCTGGCCCTGCTCAAGGCGGTGGCCGGGGCCGACCTGGTGCCGCCTCCTACCGGGCCGCCGCAGGCCGGCTACCTGTGGCACGAGTTCGGTGACAGCCGCCTGCTGCTGCCGCCGTCCGCCAGGGCGCCAGGCCGCAGGGCACCGCGGGCGCGCCAGGCAGCCTGACCGGGTCAGCCGCTGGCTAGCCCGGGGCCAGCCAGCGGCT
>CAVVGF010000087.1:0-74286 GCA_963747705.1 uncultured Actinomycetes bacterium
CGGCGGGCCGGTCCGGTCCGCGTTGTGCATCAGGATGGCCAGCGACAGCGACGGCGTCGGGGTGTACCCGTCCCGGCTGTCCACCAGCACCATCACCTCGTTGGCCGCCAGCACCTCGAGCGCGGTGACGAAGGCCGGCTCGGACAGTGCGTGCGTGTCCCGGCCCAGGTACAGCGGCCCGGTGGAGCCCGCGGCGAGCCGGTAGTCGCAGATGGCCTGGGTGGTGGCGGCGATGTGGTCCTCGTTGAACGAGCAGCGCAGCGCCGAGCCGCGGTGGCCCGAGGTGCCGAAGGCGACCCGCTGCTCCGGCACCCCGGGATCCGGGTGCTCGGCGAAGTAGGCCGTGACCAGCTTGGCCACATCCACCAGGTCGGCCTGGGCGGCCAGCTGGCCGGCCCGCTCGTTTACCGGCAACGTCAGCTCCTGTCCCCGCGGCACTGGCACGGAGTGGGCGTTAAGCATGAAAGGTCTTGGTCTTTACTGCCCGCGATTCCGTGGTCAAGTCTTCCGGTATTCCAGTCCAGCCGCCATGGGTGGCGCGCCCACAATGCCCGGCGGGCTGCGATGATGGGCCGGTGAGCAACGACGCACCGCCGCCGACCACCCGGCGCGCCCGGCTGTGGGCCGCGGCCCAGATCCGGGGGATCCCGCTGCGGGCCATCCTGGCCACGGTCGGCGTCGTGGTCGTGGTCTTCATGCTCGGCAAGGTCGTCTACCGGATCAAGGACGTCATCCTGCTGATCCTGGTGGCGGCGTTCCTGGCGGTGATCCTGAACCCGCTGGTGATAGCCCTGCAGCGGTGGAAGATCAAGCGGCGCGGCTGGGCCGTCGCGGTGGTCACGTTCTGGGGCGTGCTGGTGTTCATCGGCCTGGCGTTCGCGTTCGGCGTCCCGCTGGCCAGCGGGATCACCCACCTGGCCAACAAGCTGCCCAGTTATGTCGATGCGGCCGAGCACGGCCGGGGCTGGATCGGGCACATCGTCCGGCACTACCACATCCAGACCTGGGTGCAGAAGAACACCCCCAAGCTGGTCAGCTTCGGTGAGGGGCTGACCAAGCCCGCGCTGAGCCTGGGCAAGGGCGCGCTCTCGCTGCTGCTGGAGCTGTTCACCATCTTCATCTTGACGCTGCTCCTGCTGCTCGAGGGGCCCAAGATGCGGAAGTGGCTGCTGAACAACATGACCCCAGACCGGTCGAAGCGGTACGGCCGGATCGCGCACGAGGTGAACCGGTCGGTCACCGGCTACATGCTGGGCAACATCCTCACCTCGATCATCGCCGGGACGGTCGTCTTCATCACGCTGTGGCTGGTCGGGGTGCCGTTCCCGTTCCTGTGGGCGCTGTGGGTGGCCCTGGTCAACTTCCTGCCGATGATCGGCGGCGCGCTGGCCGGCATCCCCACCGTGCTGTTCGCGGCCACCCACTCGCTGACCGCCGGGGTCATCACCCTGGTCGTGTTCCTGGTCTACACCCAGGTCGAGAACCACATCCTCAACCCGATCGTGATGAGCAAGACGGTGCGGGTCAACCCGCTGCTGGTGCTGCTGTCCATCCTGATCGGCGCGTCCATCGGCGACTGGATCGGCGGCACGTTCGGTGCGTTTGTGGCCGCGCTGCTGGCCATCCCGGTGGCCGGTGCCCTGCAGGTGATCTCGCGCGAGGTGTGGCAGGAGACGGCCACTCCACTGCCCGAATCGCCGGAAGAGGCGAAGCTGGCCGAGGAAGAGGAGCTGACCGAGCACCCGGAGCAGGCCGGGCACCCGGAGCGGGCCGGGCACCCGGAGCAGGCCGAGCGGGTCGGCCAGGTGGAACCGGCCGGCCGCCCCGGGTCACGATCCGGCGAGTAGCTGGTAGCGCACTTCGTAGGCCGGGCCGCCCAGGTCGAGCAGCTGGCGGCTGCCGTCCGGCTGGAACCCGGCCGCCTGGTAGAACCGGCGGGCCTGCTGGTTGTCTTCCAGCACCCACAGCGTGATGTCACGGTGGCCCGCCTCGGTCAGCGCCCGGACGGCGTGCGCCATCAGCAGCCGGCCCGCGCCGCGGCCCCACCACTCCGGCAGCACGTAGATGGCGTAGATCTCGCCCTGCCCCGGGCCGGGCCGGTCGGCGTCCCGGCAGCGGCCGCCCGACACCCAGCCGACGATCGCGCCGCCCTGCACGGCCACGCTCTCCACCTGGAGGGACCGCTGCTCCGCGGCGGCCTGCTCGATCATCCGCCGGCGGCGGCGCTCGCCGTCCACCCGCATCCGGTTCAGGTAGTCATCCGGGAGAATGCCCCGGTAGGCCACCTGCCAGCCGGCGACACGCAGCCGCTCGACCTCCTCCGCGTCGTCCGGAACGGCGGCGCGGATACTTGGTGCTGCCACGACGGTCAGTGTGCCCCGGTCCCGGGGCCGCTAGCCATCCGGATAGGGGGTTGCGTCCCGCATGGCCAGTAGCCACGATCCGGGCATGCCGCTGCTCGAAGATCCGCTGAGTAACAAGGGCACCGCGTTCACCGAGGCGGAGCGCTCCGGGCTGAGCCTGCGCGGCCTGCTGCCCAGCGCGGTCGAGACCCTGGACCAGCAGGTGGCCCGCAGCTACCAGGAGTATCAGCAGCAGCCGGACGACCTGGCCCGGCACATCAACCTGCGCGCGCTGCAGGACAATAACGAGACGCTGTTCTACCGGCTCATCCTCGATCACGTCGAGGAGATGCTGCCGATCATCTACACCCCCACGGTGGGGCTGGCCTGCCAGCGGTTCAGCAAGATCTACCGGCGGCCGCGCGGGCTGTTCATCCCCTACCCGGACGCGGACCGGATCGGCGAGATCCTGCGCAACCGGCCGCGCCGCGACGTGGACGTGATCGTGGTCACCGATGGGCAGCGCATCCTCGGCCTGGGCGACCAGGGCATGGGCGGGATGGGCATCCCGATCGGCAAGCTGTCGCTGTACACCGCGCTGGGCGGCATCGATCCGGCCCGCACCCTGCCGGTGCTGCTCGACGTGGGCACCGACAACCCGGAACGGCTGGATGACCCGATGTACCTGGGCTGGCGGCACCGCCGGGTCGGCGAGGACGACTACCACCGTTTCGTGGACCGGTTCGTCCAGGCGGTCCGGGCCGAGCTGCCGGATGTGCTGCTGCAGTGGGAGGACTTCGCCACCGTGCATGCGCTGCCCATCCTGGAGCGCTACCGGGACCAGCTGCTCACGTTCAACGACGACATCCAGGGCACCGCCGCGGTCACCGTGGCCGCGCTGTCCGCCGGGGCGAAGGCGGCCGGGTCGCGGCCCCGCGAGCAGACCGTGGTGATGCTCGGCGCCGGGTCGGCCGGCGTCGGGGTCTGCGAGCAGATCGTCCGGTCGATGGTGGCCGGCGGGCTGTCCGATGCCGAGGCCCGGGCCCGGATCTACGTGGTCAACGTGCGCGGGCTGCTCACCGAGGACCGGACCGACCTCAGCCCGGCGCAGCGCCGCCTGGCCCAGCCCGCGGGCCGGGTGCCCGCCGGGGGCGGCCCAGGTGGCCCAGGCGGCCCGGGCGGCCCGGGCGGCCCGGGCGGCCCGGGCGGGGAGCCGGCCTCGTTCGCTGCGGTGGTCGCGGCGGTGCGGCCGACCGCGCTGATCGGCCTGTCCACCGCGACCGGCGCGTTCACCGAGGAGATCGTCCGGCAGATGGCCGGGCATGCGCAGCGGCCGATCATCCTGCCGCTGTCCAACCCCACCTCACGCAGCGAGGCCCGGCCGCAGGACCTGGCCGACTGGACCGGCGGCCGCGCGCTGGTGGCGACCGGGTCCCCGTTCCCGCCGATGAACATGAACGGGCGGCATATCCCGGTCGCCCAGTGCAACAACGTGTACATCTTCCCCGGCGTCGGGCTGGCCGTCACCGCGGTGCGGGCCACCCGGGTCACCGACGCGATGATGACGGCCGCCGCCATCGCGGTCGCGGAGCAGGCCCCGATCCGCCGCGACCCGCAGGGCATGCTGCTGCCGGAACGGGCCCGGCTGGTGGACACGGCGACCGCGGTAGCCCGCGCGGTGGCCCGGGCCGCGGTGGACGGCGGCGTGGCCCCCAAGCTCACCGGGGACCAGATCGACGCCGCCATCGACCACACCCGCTGGACCCCGGAGTACTAGCCGCCCGCGCCAAGGGGACCGGCCCGTAAAGGGTTTGCGCCCGCACTGACGAGCGAGGAACGAGCGAGGAAGGAAGGGCGCCCGCGCCAAAGAGGGCGCGCCGCCGACCTGGACTGAGGAGTCGAGGGAGCGAGGAACGAGCGACTGAGCGACGAGGGAAGCTCGGCGGATTCAGCGCCCCCGGAGGCGCAATTAAAACACCGTGTAGCCGCCGTCGATGACCAGGATGGAGCCGGTCATGAACGACGATGCCGGGCTGGCCAGGAACACCACGCTGGGCGCGATCTCGCTGGGCAGCGCGTACCGCTGCTGCGGGGCGTCCTCGATCCAGTGCTGCCGGAACTCCGGCCGGTCCACCGGGGCCATGTCCGTCTTCACGTAGCCCGGCGCGATCGCGTTGACCCGGATGCCCAGCCCGGCCCACTCCGCGGCCAGCGACTTGGTCAGCTGGTGCACGGCCGCCTTGGACGCGTTGTAGGCCGGCTGCCACTGCGGGCGGTTGACGATCAGCGCCGAGATCGAGCCCACGTTGATGATGGATCCCCCGCCTGACCGGGCCATGTGCCGCCCGCCGGCCCGGCTGCACTGCCACAGCGCCCGCACGTTCAGGTCGAAGACGTCCGCCCACTCGTCGTCGGTGACGTCCCAGGACGCCTTGTGGATGCACACCCCGGCGTTGTTCACCAGGATGTCCAGCCCGCCCAGCTCGCGGGCGGCCTGGTCAGTGAGCGAGACCGCGTCCTGGGTGATGTCGCCGTCGATGGCGGACACGGCCAGGCCCTGGCCCCGCAGGCCGGCGACCGTGGCCGCGTTCCGGCCGCCGTCCCGGGCCACGATGACCACCTCGGCGCCCGCCTCGGCCAGGGCCGCCGCGAATGCCTTGCCCAGACCCTGGTTACCGCCGGTGACCAGGGCCTTCTTGCCGGTCAGCGAGAAGCTGTCCAGTACCGTCACGATTCCTCCGCGTGTGCCGTGCTGCTCAGACGGGTGATACAGATTAATTCCGTCCGGCCCAGCGTCCGCAGGGCCGGCTACTGCTGAAACGGGAGCCGCACATGGGCGAGCCTGCCCAGGCCAGACCGGTCGTCGCCGTCCTCGGCGGCGGCTACGCCGGAGTCAACGTAGCCAAGTCCCTGGATGACGTGGCCGAGGTGCTGCTCATCGAGCCCAAAGAGGCGTTCGTGCACAACGTGGCCGCGCTGCGGGCGCTGGTCGCGCCGTCCTGGCTGCCGCGCGTCTACCTGCCCTACGCCGGGCTGCTCAGCCACGGCCGGGTGATCAGGGACCGGGCCGCGAAGGTGGACGCCGGCCGGGTCGAGCTGGCCGGCGGCGAGGTCATCCAGCCTGACTACATCGTGCTGGCCACCGGTTCCGCGTACCCGTTCCCGGCCAAAAGCGATCTGGAGAGCACCGCGGCCGCACACGACCAGGTGCTGGCCACGCACGCCGCGCTGGCCGCCGCGCCGCGGGTCCTCCTGCTCGGCGCGGGTCCGGTCGGCATCGAGCTGGCCGGCGAGATCTCCGCGATCTGGCCCGATAAGCACATAACGCTAGTTGACGTGGCAGGCGACATCCTGGGCGCGCGGTTCCGCCCCGAGCTCAAGGCGGAGATCCGCCGCCAGCTCGCCGCGCTCGGTATACGCCTCCTGCTCGGCACCCGGCTGGTTACCGGGCCGCCGGGGGAGCCGGGTGAGCTGGGCGCGTTCACCGTGCGCACCGAGGCTGGCGAGGAACTGACCGCGGACATCTGGTTCCGCTGCTACGGCGTCCGGCCGGTCAGCGACTACCTGGCGGGCAGCCTGGCCGCGGCCCGGCAGCCGGACGGGCGGGTGGCTGTCGCGCCGTCACTGCAGGTGATCGGGCAGGGCCGGGTGTTCGCGCTGGGCGACGTGGCCACCGCCGATCACCCGATGGCCGGTGCGGCCGGCCGGCAGGCCGCGGTCGTGGCCGGCAATATCCGGGCGTTCATCACCGGCCAGGGCGAGCTGGCCGAATACGAGGCGGCGCCACCCGGGATCGTGGTGCCGATCGGCCCGGCTGGCGGCGCGGGCCAGCGCGGCGGCCAGGACGAGCTGCTGACCGCCGAGGTGGTGGCCGAGCTCAAGGGCCGGGACATGATGGTGGACCGGTACATCGAGCTGCTCGGCGTGCCGGTCAGCGGCGCTCCGGTCGGTACTGACGGCGCCCCGGGGTAGTGTCCGGGATCATGAGCCAGCCCGCTGGCCTGCGGCGCTGTGACTGGGCGGAAAGCTCGGACGCGATGCGGGCCTACCACGACACCGAGTGGGGCGTCCCGTCCCACGACGAGCGCTACCTGTTCGAGATGCTGCTGCTGGAAGGGGCCCAGGCCGGGCTGTCCTGGGCCACCATCCTGAACAAGCGGGACAATTACCGGCGCGCGCTGGACGGCTTCGACCCGGAGCTGATCGCGGGCTACGACGCGGCCAAGCTGGACGCCCTGCTGGCCGACCCGGGCATCGTGCGGAACCGGCTCAAGGTGGCGGGCACGGTCAAGAACGCCCGGGCTTTCCTGGCCACCCAGCAGCAGCATGGCTCGTTCGCCAGTTACCTGTGGTCCTGGGTGGACGGCACGCCGGTGCGCAACCGGCCCGCCTCCACCGCCGATCTGCCCACCCGGACCCCGCTGTCCGACCAGCTCAGCAAGGACCTCAAGCGGCGCGGGTTCACCTTCGTCGGGTCCACCATCATGTACAGCTACCTGCAGGCGGTTGGGGTGGTCAACGACCATCTGGCCAGTTGCCCGGCGGGTGACTAAGCGCGCCGTTGCCTGGGCAGACGGCTCAGATCTGGCATGATGGGAAGTGATGAGCACACCCCGCTTTCCTGTTACTGTCACCCAGCTTCCGGTTCTGCGTTGCCAGATCTGCAAGCGCACCATCGCGCACCGGCCCGGCCAGGCGTCCGCCGTCCTGACCGAGCACTACCGGCGCGTGCATCCTGAGTCGCTGGAGTCGGCGGCCCAGCGTTCCGGCTGAGTCCAGGCTGATCCGGACCACATCGCACCAGTGCTCTACGAGGCTGCGAGAATGCGGTCATGCGTAGCACGCGTGCCCGGTCCGGTTCGGGCGGCTCGATCTTGAGCATCGGGTCAACTGGTTCCATCCTGTCCATTGGCTCGTCCGGCTCGATCCTCTCGCTGGGCTCGGCTGGCTCGATCCTGTCGGTCGGCTCGGCTGGATCCATGCTGTCGGTCGGCTCGGTCGCGTCGGCGGCCTCGCTGTTCTCCGTCGGTTCGGTGCTGAGCTGGCAGTCCGTGCTGTCCGGGCTGTCCCGGCGGGCCATCCTGGCCTGGCGGAATCAGCCGCGCCACGGCTGACGTTGGCGCTGGCATGTCAGATGTCGTGATCGCGACCGCGTTCGGCGGTCCCGAAGTGCTGTCCGTGGTGGACCAGCCGGCCGGTGAGCCGGGGCCGGGCCAGGCCCGGATCCAGGTCCGGGCGGCCGGGGTGAACCCGGTCGAACTGGAAGCAGTACAGCGGCCGGATGGGCGCCGACCCGGCCCGGCTGCCGCTGCGGCTCGGCGCCGAGGCGGCAGGCGTGGTCACCGCGGTCGGCCCGGACGCGGCCGGCCCGGCCGGCCCGGTCCAGGTCGGCGACGAGGTGATCGCGTTCCGCGCGCCCGGCGCGTACGCCGCTGAGCTGGTCGTCACGGCGGATGCCCTGGTGCCCAAGCCGGCCACGCTGGACTGGGCGCCGGCCAGCGGGCTGATGCTCACCGGGGTGACCGCCTGGCACGCGCTGGCCGCGACCGATGTGCACCCGGGCGACACCGTGCTGATGCACGGCGCGGCCGGCGGCGTCGGCCTCACCGCCATCCAGCTCGCGGTGGGCCGCGGCGCGACCGTGATCGCCACCGCCAGCCCGGTCCGGCACGACGCCCTGCGGGAGCTGGGCGCGATCCCGGTGGCCTACGGCGACGGCCTGGCCGGCCGGGTCCGGGCGGCCGCGCCGGGTGGCGTGGACGTGGCGCTGGACCTGGTCGGCACCGACGAGGCCCTGGATGTCTCGCTGGACCTGGTCGCGGACCGGGCCCGGATCGCCACCATCGTGGTCACCCCGCGCGCCCGGGAGGCCGGCATCAAGCTGCTCGGTGGGGCCCCGGGCGCGGACCCGGGCACCGAGATCCGCCTCCCGGCCCGGCTCGACCTGGCCCGGCTGGCCGGCGACGGCTCGCTCCGGGTGTTCGTGGCCCATAGCTACCCGCTCACCCAGGTAGCCGACGCCCACCGGGCCAGCATGGCCGGCCACGCCCCCGGCAAGATCATCCTGATCCCGTAGCCCGCCCGGCCCCAACGCCCGCCCCGGGCTCTAAGCGCCGCCCGGCCCCAACGCCCCGCCCGGGCTCTAAGCGCCGCCCGAGCCGCTCCCCAGCCCGGCTGCCAGCGAACCCCAGCAAGCTCACGGAGCACACCAGACGCAACGGAACCAGCTTGAGTCGGCGTACCGGCACTTCCCACCCCAGATGTGCGACCCACTGTCCGTTTTATGGTGAATTGGCGGCGATCCTCGGGTGGTAAGTGGGGTTAGGGGTCCCGTGATGAGTCGCGGTGGGACCGCCCGGCAGGGTGGCGAGCTGGTCGAGGAGGAGCCAGGGGTTGGTGGTGGGGTCGCGGGCCAGGCGGCGCAGCCAGTCGCCGGCCGTGCGGCGGTCCTGGCGGGCCAGGTCGATGAACTGGCGGGCCAGGTGCTGGTGGCGGGTCAGCGTGCGGGGGGTCGGTGCGGGACGGGAACGGGACGGTCTGGGCCGGGCGCTGGCCCGCTGGGGGAGCCTCGTCGCGGCCGTCGGCCAGGTAGAGGGGGGACACCTTGAGCACGTCGGCCAGGGCGACGACGTCCCCGACGCGGGTCAGCGAGCGCTGGCCGGTTTCGATCATGGATACGTAGGCGGGGGAGATGCAGGCCAGGCCGGCCAGGGCGGTCTGGGTCAGGCCACGCCGCAGCCGGGCGGTGCGCAGCCGGACCCCGGCGTCGTCGCGCGTCGGGTCGAGCTGCCTGGTCACCGGCCGGGCTCTAGCTCGACCCAGACGGTCCAGCCGGAGCGGCTGTGCCCGGCGCAGCCCCAGCGGGCCGCGAGCCGGCCGACGATCAGTAATCCCCGGCCGGTCTGATCGTCCGTGCTGGCCCGGCCGCGCGGGTGCCAGGGGCCGCCCTGGTCGCTCACTTCCACCCGCACCCGCTGACCGCCGGCCTGCACGCGGACGGTGAACGAGCCGCCGGGCTCCCGGGACCGGCTGTGTGTGATCGCGTTCGTGGCCAGCTCGGACAGGCACAGCACGGCCGCATCCGCTGCTGGGCTGTCGGCCAGGATGGCGGACAGGAACGCGCGGGCCGCGCCTACCTGGCTGGCGTCAGCGGGGAACACCTGCTCGTGCGGCTCAGTGCACTGAGCCGCCATGGACGGTGTGGCCATGCCTGGCGGGCTAGCGGCTGACGTCATCCCGGCCCTTCCTGCGGTGTGTTTAGTGGCTGACCGCCGGGCCGGGCAATGGCATTCTTGGGAATTGCGGGCATTGCCCGGCCCGGCTTGACGATCAGCCTGGCCGGTCCGGGCTATCATGCGGAAGAAATACACGCGCTGCTGTAATCCACTGTGGGGATGTGTAATAGATGGCGCCCAGGCGTAGCAATGGAGATCAGTCGGCACTGGCCATGTTCGCGGCCGAACTGCGCGCGGTCCGGGCCAAAGCCGGCTTATCGCGCGATGAGCTGGCGGCATTGATCAACTACAGCGGATCTCTTATCTGCTTAGTAGAGAACACGACCCGCGTGCCCACCCTGGTGTTCGCGCAGCGATTGGACGAGGCATTAGGCACCCCGGGCACGTTCGAGCGGATGCAGGAGCATCTGCGGGCCGCACCGTTCCCGGCCTGGTTCCGGGACTGGGTGGCGGCCGAACGCGAGGCCACGTCGCTGCGGACCTGGCAGCCGACGCTGGTGGACGGGCTGTTGCAGAGCGAGCAGTACGCCCGCGCACTGCTCAGCACCCGCATGGGCGCCAGCGACGATGAGGTAGAGCAGATGGTTGCCGGGCGGATGGGCCGCCAGGCGATCCTGGACGGAGATGCGCCGCCGTTGCTGTGGGTGGTGCTGGACGAGGCGGTGCTGCGCCGGCCAATAGGCGGACGGCCGGTCATGGCCAAGCAATTGGATCATCTGGTGGAGATGGCGCAGCGGCCAAACATCATGATCCAGGTGATCTCGCTGGAAGCCGGCGCCCATGAGGGCGTTAACGGGGCTTTTATTATTGCAGATTGTAAGAACGCACCCAGTGTTGTATACCTGGAAACGGCGCTGACCGGGCTCGTCGTCGATAACCCTGAAGACGTGGCCGCGGTTACGCTGATATACGAGACCCTCCGGGGTGAGGCCCTACCGCGCGCAAGATCGCTCGAAATGCTGAAGGAAGTGGCCAAGTCATGGACCTGAACCGCGCCGACTGGCGCAAGAGCAGTTACAGCGGGAGCAACGGCGGGGCCTGCGTCGAGGTGGCCCGCAACCTGCCGGAAGTCGTGGCCGTGCGCGACTCCAAGGACCCGCACGGCCCGGCCCTGGTCTTCACCCGGGCCGACTGGGCCGCGTTCATGGTGGCGCTCAAGGACTGAGTCCCGGCATCAGTTGATGCCGGATGGCGCGGCCAGCACCACGACCTCGGCGTCAGCCAGCGCATCGGCGGTCTACCGGACGGGCGCGCCGCCGGGGCCCGCACCGCTGCCGCTGCGCGAGCCGAACACCACGTCGTGCCCGGCGGCACGCCACCCACTGCCGAGCGTGCCACCAACCTTCCCGGTCCCGATGACCGCGATCCGCATGGCCGTTCACCCCCGGAACACGTGCTCCGTGAACCACTCCCAGGTGCTGGGGAGGCCGTCCTCGCGGGCGATCGTCGGGGCGTACCCGATCAGCTTCTGGGCCAGGTCGTAGTTGGCGAAGTTGCGGTCCACCTCGCCGCGCCGGGTCGGCTGGTACTCGATCGGGTGGTCCGGCCGCCCGGCCGCGATCCGGCACAGCTCGGCCAGTTCCTGCGCGGTGGTCTCCACGCCCGAGGAGATGTGCAGCACGGTGCCGCCCGGCAGGTCCAGCTCCAGGGCCCGCTGCAGCGCGCTGGAGATGTCGTCCACGTGGATGTAGTCCCGGGACGACGACCCGTCGCCGTAGATCACCAGCGGCTCGCCGCTGTGCAGCCGGTTGAAGAACGTGGTGATGGCCCCGCGCTTGCGGGCGCTCCACGGGCCGTACACGTTGGCGAACCGCAGCGCCACCGTGCGCAGGTCATAGGCCTGGGCGAACGAGTAGGCGTAGCCCTCGCCGGCCAGCTTGCTCGCGCCGTACGGGGAGATCGGCTTGGGCAGCGACCGCTCGTCCACCGGCGGCGTGGCGTCGCCGATCAGCGCGCCCCCGGTGGAGGCCTGCACGGTCCGCTCCACGCCGGCCCGCCGGGCCGCGTCCAGCACCCGGAACGTGCCGACCACGTTCACGTCGAAGTTCGCCACCGGGTCCGCGACCGACTGGACGACCGATCCGGCCGCCGCCAGGTGCATGACCGAGTCCATCCCCACCAGCGCCTTGTCCAGCGCGTCGGCGTCCCGGATGTCCCCTTCGGCCAGTTCCGCGTCAACCCCGGTCAGGTGGTCCCGGTGGCCGGTTGACAGGTTGTCGAACACGCGGACGGTGTGCCCGCTGGCGATCAGCCGCCGGACCAGCGTGGCGCCCACGAACCCGGCCCCGCCGGTCACCAGAACCCGCCTCGAATCAGTCATGACACGCAAAGCTAGCAGCCCGCACCTGGTGCGCTGACACATCCTCCCTGACGCCAGTACCAGGCACGGCCGCCACTGGCCGCGCCGCCGTCACCGGCTAGCCGACGGCCGGCTCCGGGACGCGCAGCAGCGCGCAGACGCCGTCCTCGGGGGCCGGGTCCGGGGCGGGCACGAAGTAGAGCTGGGCGCCGGTCATCGCGGCCGCCCGGGCCAGCGCCGCGTCGGCCCGTTCGGTGATCGGGTCAGCCACGCCCCGCTCGGCCAGCTCGGCGCTGGTTTGCCCGAGATCCTCCGGGGCTGGCCCGATAAGCGTCGTGAGGGTGGACTCGGGGTGATCGACGAGCAGCAGGTCGGCTACGGCCCCGTCGCGCAGCGCGCCCTCGGTGGCGGCCAGGCCGGCTACGCCGTGGCCGTGCGCCTGCTGGCTGCGCCAGTGCGCGAACCGCTGCCGGCTCCGGTCCGCGACATAGCTGGCCACGACCTGGTTGGCGGCCTGGGCGGCCGCGGTGCTGTCGGCCGGGATCTCGTGCTCGATGATCGCGATGCGCGCGACCAGACCGGTGCCGAGTTGCTGCACCAGCAGTGACCGGGCCACCGGGTCGCCGGCCACCAGGATGAGCTCGGCGCCGATCCGGCGGACCTCGGCGGTCACCCGTCCGGCCAGTTCCTTGGCATTGATCTCCCAGGCTTCCTCGGTGCTGCGCTCGTACCGTAGCTGGGACGAGCCGCCCACCTTGGCCTGGTGTACCGGCCAGCCGGTGCCGATCACCTCGTCCTCGGTGGTGGTACCGGCCGCGCTGACCGCCACCACGTCGCCGCCGTCGTGCCGGGCCGTCACCCGCAGGTGCGGAACGCGCGGAGCCCGCTGCGCCAGCAGCGGCATGACGTGCGGCAGCGGGCCCAGCCGGGCGATCTCGCGGCGCGGCACGGCGGGCAGGCCCTCGGTCAGCAGCAACCGGCCGCCCCGGCCGAACGCGGCCCGGCCCGGCGTGGCCGGTTCCGGGTCGCCGAACGCCGCGCCCAGCGCGTCCAGGGTGGCCGCGTCGGCCCCGGCGCTGGCCAGCCGCTTGCGCGCGTCAGCCCAGCGCACCTCGATCTCGCGCGGGGCGTTCTCGTGGTCGCGCGAGGTGTCCAGGTAGACGGAGACGTAGCCGCCGGTGCCGTCGTAGAGCGGTCGCAGGAAGTCCAGGTCCATGTGCGCGTCACCTCCAGTCATGAGTCTGCCCCGGCCCGGCCGCCGAGCCACGCCCGGGGCGGTTCCGGCGCCTGGCATTTCGGTATGAATAGGTCACGTCGCGCTGGGTAGCGACAAGGCATCGGAGGCCGGGGCTCCTGACCGGCGCTGCCGAGAGCAGGTGTTTGGTGCCTGTGGGAAGGGTGATGACAGATGACTGCAACGTCGCTGATCGGAATCCTGATCATGATGGCTGCGGTCGTGGTGGGACTGGTGGTCTGGCTGTTTCTGGCCTACCGGGCCGCCAGGCGCCCGTACTACGAGCGGTACTACCAGCGGTACCAGCCGACGCGCCGGCCCGCCCCGGGCCGGGACCCGGAGCCTGGACTTAGCCGTCGATCGCGTTCACGTCGCTAGCCAGCACGGCGCCCCGGTACGGCCGGGCTGGCCCGGTGAGGTGTGCGTACCTCGGCCCTAGAGCCAGGCTTCACCGTTCGCCAGATCGGTTTCGCCTGGGTGCTCGGCCAGGATTGCCTCTAGCGCGACAACAATTCTTCCCGTGTCGGCTCTGCTGCGGCGGTAGCCACTGGGTACGAAGATCATGCCGAAATGACCTGCCCCGCCAGGCGTTATCGCCTCGTGGTGCAGTGGGCGGAAGTCGCGCAGGTTGTTGGTGACAACCGCGCGGTGCTCAGCCCGGGCGAGCGCCAGCACCTCAGGATCTGAACGCGCTTCGCGGTCCGGATGCCCTGCGATCGATTCCACATCATGCCCGCGTGAGCGCAACTCTCGGGCGATCGCCGGGCTGAGCATCTCGTCGAGCAGCAGCTTCACCGCCGCAGAGCCGCCTGCCCGGCCAGGTAGGCGGCGTGCGCCTCCGCTGTCTCCTGCTCGTTGGCCTCTAGCTGCTGATCGATCTCGTCGGTGTATGCGCCGTAGTAGGCGATCGCCGCCTGCACCAGGCCTAGTGGGATTTCCAGGTAGCGCGCTGACTCGGCCGCATCCCCGCTGTTGTCACGGACGACCGCGATGACCTCCCAAACGTCTTTCCCGGTCCCCAGCACCCGGGCACGCCGGCCCGCCGGCCCGTCTGGCGAACCGGATGAGGGGATGCTCATCCATTCGCAGGCCCTCCTCGACATAGCGCTGGGCGAGGGTGCGGGGTGGCAGGTGAACACGCCGGGCCCGGGCGCCCAGCCGGGTGATCGTGGCGTCGTTCAGGCGGACACTCAGCGGTTGGCTCATGTAGTTCATTGTATTACGCCGTAGTGTACCGTGCTACGGCATGACAGCGCAGCCAGCCGAGCCTGGTGCGTACTGAGCAAGTGGCGGGCTAGAGCTTCTGGTGCACGCGGACGACGGTGCCGGCCGGGCCGGAGTGGATCTGCAGCAGGTCGGTGAGCTGGTTGGCCAGCCACAGGCCGGCCCGGAATCGGGGGCCGGGGGCACCGGCAGGCCAGCGGCTCGGTGAGGTGTCCCTGGTCGGACACCTCGCACAGCAGCCAGCCGTCGTCCGTCCAGATCCGCAGCTCACCCTGGCCGCCGCCGTGCTGCAGGCTGTTGGTGGCGAGTTCGTTGATCGCGGCCACCAGCGCGCTGGCCGCCCGCTGCTCCAGGCCCGCCTGCTGCGCCTGGTCGGTGACGAACGAACGCAGGCTGCCCAGGCCGCCGCGCTGGAACGCGATGCAGGGCGCGCTGTCCGGGCTGGCTGGCAGCGGCCTTGTGTAGGGCTCGGCCAGGTCGATGGGCTGGAACTCGGCGGAGGCGTGGAGCTCACCGGGCTCGCCCGCGATGAGGAACGGATGGCTGCGCCGGGCGTCCTCGATGACCGGGTCAGGCAGCGCCGCCACGTCGTAGGGGCAGAGCACCCGCAGCGGCGTGGCCGCGTCGAACGCGACGTTGAGCAGTTCCTCATACAGCTGGCATTCGGCCAGTTCGGCGGGGGACCGGCCGGGGAACACCGCCTCGCCGACGCCGCGCAACTGGCTCGCGTCGGCGTGCCCGTCGGCGAATCGCCGCCACACGCCGATCAGCCGGCCCGGGTTGCCGCCGACGTCGGTGATGTCGGCGAACTCCACCTTCTCCGCGGCCGGGCCGAGCGCGGTGCGCACCGCGCTGATCTTGGCCGGGGTGAGCAGCACCAGGACCGGGTCGCCGGCGTCCACCGCGGGGCGGGCGAACGACACGATGCCAGACAGGAATTCCCCGGTACCGCGGTACAGCAGGGCCTCGTGACGGTACCCCTCCGGGTTGCCCAACTCCGGCTGGTCCGGTTCCGCGCTCATCCAGCTTTCCTCAGCATTGTGGCATCCGGCCGCTCAGGTCCTGCTGCCCTGTTCCCAGCCGCGTCGAGTCCCGCCGGAGCGCATTCTACGCTGCCAGGCCGTCCCGGACCGCCGCTGACCTCAGCCCGGCCGGTCAGGACGTGCCCGCCCGCATCTCGATGGTGGTGCCGAGGTCGTTGGCGGTGATCTCTACCTCGCGCATGGTGGCCCGGATCAGCTTGAGGCCGTGACCGCGGTCCCGGGCCCGGCTCGGCGGCTGCCACCGGCCATGGTCGGATACCGTGATGACCACATCCGGGCCGGTCACCTCGACCCGGAGCCGCACGGTCCCGGCGGGCGAGCCGCGGTACCCGTGCTCGATGGCGTTGGCGCACGCCTCACACGCCGCGATGAGCACATCCTGGGCCACCAGCGAGTCCATGCTCAGCCGGCCGAGCCAGCCACGCAGCTGCCAGGCGGACCAGGGCCAGCTCGTCCGGGTCGGCGGGGAAGCTGAGGCTGAGCGGGCTGGGCAGGCTGTACAGCAGCAGCGCAACGTCGTCCTCGTAACCCTGCGCCGGGGCCAGGCTGGTCATCAGGCGCTCGGCCAGTTCGGCCACGGGTATCTGGCGGCCGGCCCGTAGCAGGGCCGCGGCCTGGCCGGTGGCATCGGCGAGGTCCAGGCCGCGCCGTTCCACCAGCCCATCGGTGTACAGCAGCAGGGTGGCCCCCTCCGGGACGTGCGCGACCGCCTCGCTGCGCGGCCGGTCCGGCGCCAGGGCCAGGGCCGGGGAACGGCCCTGGTCGAGGAATTCCACCCGGCCGTCCGGATGGGACAGGATCCCGGGCGGATGCCCGGCGCTGGCGTAGCTGAGCTGCCCGGTCGCCCGGTTGAGCACCGCGCAGAACACCGTGCTGCACAGCGCGTCCGGGATGAGCGTGGCGAACTGGTCCAGCGCGGTCAGCGCCTGGGCCGGTCCCGGCGCGTCCAGCAGCAGGGCCCGGCACGCGCTGCGCAGCTGCCCCATCACGCTCGCCGCGGCCAGCCCGCGGCCGACGCAGTCACCGACGATGATGCCGATCCGGCCGTCCGGCAGCTCGGCCACGTCGTACCAGTCGCCGCCGATCTCCAGCGGCGGGGTGGCGGGCTCGTAGCGGACCGCGAAGCCGGGCGGCAGCCGGGCTGGGCCGAGCAGCGCGTGCTGCAGGGTCAGTGCGACCTCACGCTGCTGGTCGAGCAGGTGCACGCGGTTCAGCGCCTGGCCCAGGCGTCCGCAGAGCAGCGCCAGCAGGGTTCGGTCTTCCAGGCCGAATGGCCGGTGGCCGTCCCGCTCGATCCACAGCACCGCCACGTTCCCGGAGTACTCGACGGCGGTGCCGGCCCCGGCCAGCGGCCGGCCGGGGCGCTGATCTGCAGGGCGGGCTGGCTGCGCAGGGCCTCCAGCGCGCTGCGCAGCGGCCCGGGCAGCTCATCCCATGCGGTGCCGGCCAGCTCGGAGATGAGCGCCGGCTCGGCGTCCTCGCCCCAGACGGCGGCCAGCACCCGCCGCGCGCCGAACTGGCCGCGCAGCTCGGGCAGCCCGGCCGCGAGCACGCCGTCCCGGGTCGTCGCCGCGGATAGGTGACTGGTCATCGCGGTCACGGCCGTTTCGCGCTGGGCGGCGAGCCGCTCGGCGGTCACGTCCCGGATCGTGCCCACCAGCATCCGGCGCCCGCTGTCCGGGTCGTCAACGGCGCTGAACGTGACCGCGGCCCAGATCTGGTGTCCCTGGCGGTGCCGCAGCGGCACGGTGAAGCTGCCGGTGGGCCGCTGCTTGGCGCTGGCGTAGGCCGCGGCGACCATGCGGTGCGCTTCCGGGTCGGCCGCCTCGTCCGGCCACCACAGCCGGGGGAGCTGGCTGAGGTCCGCGTCCGGCCCGAAGCCCAGGATGTCGCGGAACGCGCCGTTCACCTCCAGCACGGTGCCATCCGCGCTGGCCAGAAAGAACCCGTCATGCAGCGACTCGGTCAGCGCCGACCGCCAGCGCGCCTGCCGGGCGCGCATCCGGGTCAGGTCGATGTTGGCCCGCACCCGGGCCAGCAGTTCCTGGGCCGCGAACGGCTTGATGAGGTAGTCGTCCGCGCCTGCCGAAAGGCCCTCGACGGCGGCTTCCTGGCCGGCCCGGGCGGACAGCAGCAGGACCGGCACCCCGGCCGTGCGCGGGTTCGCGCGCAGCGCGTGGACCAGGCCGAGGCCGTCGATCTCCGGCATCATCACGTCACTGACGATCAGGTCCGGCGCCGCCGCCCGGGCCGCGTCCAGCGCGGCCCGCCCGTCGGCCACCGCCGTCACCTGGTAGTGCGGCTGCAGCAGCCGGAGCAGGTAGTCGCGCATGTCGGCGTTGTCGTCGGCGATCAGCACCGAGCCATCCGGGGGTGGGCCAGCCGCGCCGTCGCCGGCCGGGCTGGCCTGCGGCGAGGCAGCTTCCGCGGGCAGCCAGCGCAGCGCTTCCTCAAGGAACGAATCGGCGACCGCCGGCCCGGGCAGCCTGGCTGGCCGGGAACACGGTGTCCTCGGCCAGGTGCCCGCGGCCCAGCGGGATCGACACAGTGAAGGTGCTCCCGGCGCCCGGCTGGCCGTCCGCGGTGATGCTGCCGCCATGCAGCCCGACCAGTTCCTTGACCAGGGCCAGGCCGATGCCGCTGCCCTCGTTGGACCGGGCCTGCGGGGTGCTACCGCGATGGAAGCGCTCGAACAGGTGCGGCATGTCCTGGGCCGCGATCCCGGCCCCGGTGTCGGCGACGCGCAGCACCGCCTGGCCACCGTCAGCGGCCAGGGACATCCGCACCGAGCCGGCCGCGGTGTACTTCAGTGCGTTGCTCAGCAGGTTGAGCACCACCTTCTCCCACATCTCCCGGTCCACATAGGCCGGCTCGCTCAGCGGCGGGCAGTCCACCTGGAACGTGAGGCCGGCCCGCTGGAACGCGGCCCGGAACACGCTGCCCAGGTCGGCGGTGAGGGTGGCCAGGTCAACCGGCTCGAAGTGGCCATGACTGCGGCCTGCCTCGATGCGGGAGAAGTCGAGCAGCGCGTTGACCAGCTTGCCCAGCCGGAGCCCGTTGCGGCGGACCAGATCCAGATCCTCCCGGACGGTCACGTCCGCATCCTGCAGCCGGGTCTGCAGGTCCTGCACCGGCCCCATGATCAGGGTCAGCGGGGTGCGGAACTCGTGGCTGATGTTGGAGAAGAACGTGGTCTTGGCCCGGTCGAGTTCGGCCAGTTCCTCGGCGCGCAGCTGCTGGGCCCGGTACGCGCTGGCTCCGTTGATCAGCGACGCGGTCTGCCGGGCGACCAGGCCCATGAACGTGCGGTAGTCACCGTCCAGGCGGTGGCCCGCGCTGGCCGCGACCGCCAGCGCCCCGATCGGCTCGGCGGCGGCGAACATCGGCAGCACCATGGCCTCGGCGGGCGGCTCGGGCCAGCTTCCGGCGGGCAGCTTTCCCACCCGGCCAGCCAGATCGTCCACCGCCAGTGGCCGGGACTCTCGCACCGCCTCGGCCAGCGGCCACCGGCTGGTCTGGGCCGCGGCCGCGGCCTCCGGCGTCACGCCGGCCAGGCGGAATCCGGCCGCGCTGTCATCCCGCAGGTACAAGGCGAAGTACGGCACGTCGGCCTGAGCCCGGCTCAGCGCCTCGCTGACCAGGCCGCAGGCCTCTTCGACCGTGCGCGCCGCGCCCGCCTGCGCGCCCAGATCCTGAAGTACCGCCAGCCGCCGGGCGCCGATGACCCGCTCGGTGGTCTCGGTGACCGCGGTGAACACGCCGCGGACCCGGCCGTCGTCGTCATGCAGCGGGCTGTAGGAGTAGGTCCAGTACGTTTCTTCCCAGTAGCCGTTCCGGCCCATCGGCAGCAGCAGGTCCTCTGACCAGGTCGGCTCGCCAGTCTCCAGCACGCTGTGCAGCATCGGCCCGACGATGTGCCAGATGTCGGACCACACGTCGGCGCCCGGCTGGTCCAGCGCGGGGTGCTTGCCGCCCATCAGTGGCAGGTAGGCATCGTTGTAGATCATCCGCAGGTCCGGGCCGCACCAGACGATCATCGGGAACCGGGACGTCAGGCAGATCCGGGTGGCGATGCGCAGGCTTGACGGCCAGTCCGTGACCGGGCCGAGCGGGGAGCGGGACCAGTCGTACTCGCGCATCTGGGTGGCCATCAGACCAGATCCGGGGAAGACCGGAGCGGGGCTCCCGGTACCGGTCATCGCCCCGACCGCCCCTTCCGCCCGGCGCCGCGGCGTGCCTGGGGCACGGCCTGGCGGCTGGCTGGGTTGCGCGGCTCGTCCTTGACTTGCGCCGCGATCGACACGGATAGGATAATCACCGGCGCCACTCGTCAGGGGAAAGCGCCTGGTCCGCCGGGCCAGGCTGGGTCAGTTTCCAATCTCGCGCAGGCGGGTGATTCATCGTGAAGTCAGGGCATCTGCCGGTGAACTGGCACGGGCAGCTCGCGGTCATCACGATGCCCGAGGAAATTGACATGTCCAACGGCGCTGAGGTCCAGGAGGGCCTGCTGGCCGCGCTCGGCCAGCACCCGGCCGTGCTCGTGGTGGACATGACCGGGACCACGTTCTGCGACTCGGCCGGGGTGCGCGCGATCATGCTCAGCCACCGGCAGGCCAGCGGCCAGGGCAGCGAGCTGCGGCTGGTCATCGGCTCGCCGGGGGTGCACCGGGTGTTCTCCATCATCGGCGCGGGCGAGCTCGTCCAGATTCACCCGGACCTGGCCAGCGCGCTCGCCGCCAGTCAGGACAGCGAGGGGCCTGCTCAGTCCGCGCCCAGCTCGTGAGCTGGGCGGCCGCCCGGCGCCGGGCCGCCCACAGCTGATGGCAGCGGTGTGTCACGCCGCGCCAGGTACCCGCCGCGCCCCGGGCTACACATGATCGGCCGGCTGGAAGCCCGGCTCACCGGCAGCCGCCCACCAACACCACTCCTGGTCCGGTGTCCCAGCCCAGGATGTGCATGAGGTCGGTCAGCGGGGCGGACAGGTCGGCGATCACGACTCGCTCCGCCTTGGCCCGGTCCGGCCGCCCGGGCCCGGCCACCGAAACGATCATGCGCAGCCCGGCCAGGTCGCAGAACTCGACCCCGGCCATGTCCACCCGGATCGCGTCATCCCCGGCCGTGGTGGCCTTGGCCAGGGCCCGGCGGAGGACCGGGTAGGTCGATTCGTCGATCACCCCGGCCAGCCGGAGCGCGGCCGGCGGCCGGGTGAAGACGGCCGCCAGCGGGCTTTGTGGCGCCCGGCGGGTGACCTGATCAGACCAGGTGTCACTGGGCGCCTGACCAGCCGGCCTAGGATCCATGGCACCTCCGGGCTGTGCCATCCGACGCCCGGGCGGCTGGGGAGCCACCCTCTCTACACCGTTTTTCAGCGTACGCCAGCCAATCGCAGCGCAGCACCCCGCTACAGCCAGTGCGCGTCGCGGGCTCGTAGCCCAGCCCGGCCGCCGAGCCGCGGCGGGACTGCATCTTTGCTGGCGCCTGCAACACGTGAGTCGCTCGATAGCAACCGTGAACCGTGATGACTTAGGCGGCCTGCTGTGACTGAAGTGAACATCTCTGGCCGAATTACGGACACGATCACTCTTTTTTTCGGTCTTTCGTTTCGGCCTGAGTGGCCCGGGTAGCGCGAGAAACCTCCCGACATGCTTACTAAAAGGTAAGCACTTAATTACGTTGCAGCATCGAAAACTTACTTATTCGCTGCACGACGGAGGCTGTGCGCCAAGGAGGCCACATGAAATGCAAAACGCAAGTCGGTCTGGCTCTGGGAGCCGGATACCTGCTTGGGCGGCGGCGCAAGACGCAGGCTGGCCCTGGCCGTCGGGGCGGCTGCGCTCACCGGCGGGGTGGGCGGCGCGGCCGGCCGCCTGCTGGGCAAGGGGGGTGACGGGGCGCTGGCCGGCGACGTGCTCGGCAAGCTGCCGCCGCAGGTGGGTGAGATCGTCAACACGGTCCGCGGCGAACTGCTCGAAGTCGGCAAGACTGCCGTGCGGACCGCGGTGCGCAGCCAGGTTGACGCGCTGACCAGCAGCGTGACCAGCAAGGTGCAGGACCGCACGGACGCGCTGCGCGACCGGATGGCCGAGAGCGCCGGGCAGAGCGCACGCGGCGCCGGGGACACGGTCCGCGGCGCGGCCGGGTCCCGGCGCCGGGCCGGGCGGATGACGAAGAGGCTGGCCCGGACGCGGACGACGCCGACTGGGCCGACGACGAAGCGGACGACCAGTCGGCCGGCGATGCCGACCTTGAGGACGAGGACGAGGACGAGGACGGGAGACGCGGACGGGGACGCGGACGGCCGGGACGCTCCGCAGGATGAGGGCGCCGCGGAGGAGCCGCCTATCCGGCGATCACCAGCCCGGCGGTCACCGAGGCAGGCCTGCGGGCAGCCAGCGGCGCGCCGCCGAACCCACCGCTGAGCGGCCCCGGCGGACACGCGCCGCGTCGGCCGAGGGCCGTGGCAGCGCGGGCACGCACGGCCGGACCGCGTCCCAGTCGGCCGCCCGCCGCCCCGCCCGCACCGGGGCGGACCGCGCAGGCACCACGCAGAACCGACGGAGTGGCAGGTCTACATCATGAGCACGACACAGCAAGAGCGCCGGCGGGACACCGCCGAAGGGAACGGAGCTGCCCTGGACCTGGGCGGCCAGCTCAGGGGCGAGCTGCAGAGCCTGCTCGGCGAACTGGCCGAGCTTGGCGTCGCGGCCGCCCGGGACGCCATCGGCGGCGCCACGGAGCGGCTGACCGGCTACGTCGAGCAGGGTGGTGGCCCGGGCCTGATGGCCGCGGTGACCGGGGCCAAGTCGCATGGCCGAAGGCAAGTCACCGATGCGGTCGATGCTGTCGGCCGGCTGGGCCGGCCTCAAGCAGAAGCTCGGCGGGGCGGCAAGGGCGGTAAAGGCGGTCAGGGCAAGGGCCTGAAGGTCACCAACATCGTCGAGAGCATCGACGTCGGGGTCCCGGTCCGGATGGCTTATAACCAGTGGACTCAGTTCGCGGACTTCGCTTCTTTCATGAAGAAAGTGGAAGGCGTGAATCAGGAGGAGGACAACAAGCTCTCCTGGAAGGCCCAGGTTTTCTGGTCCCACCGCAGCTGGGAATCCACCATCGTCAAGCAGATACCGGACGAGCGGATTGTCTGGCGTTCCGAAGGCGCCAAGGGACACGTCAACGGAGCGGTCAGCTTCCATGAGATCGGCCCGAATCTGACCCGGATCCTGCTCGTGCTCGAATACCACCCGCAGGGGTTCTTCGAGGGAACCGGCAATCTGTGGCGGGCCCAGGGCCGCCGGGCCCGGCTCGAGCTCAAGCACTTCCGGCGTCATGTCATGACCCAGACCGTGCTGCGGCCCGACGAGCTGGAGGGCTGGCGGGGCGTCATCGAGGACGGCGAGGTCGTCCAGGACCACGAGTCACGGCTGCGCGAGGAACAGGGCGAGGAGCAGGACGAGGACCAGCCCGACGCGCGCGGCGAGGAGCAGGACTACGCCGACGAGGACTACGCGGACGAGGACGACGGCTACCGCGACGAGGAAGACGGGGAAGCGGAGGTCAAGGCTGGCCGGGACGCCGATGACGAGTACACCGAGGACTACCCGAATGAGGACGCAGAGGATGACGAGGCCGGGGAGCCGGTGCAGGGAGGACGGCGCCGATGACGGTGACACAGACAGCCGGTGGCGCAGCGGCCGGCCCGCAGCCCACCGGGCTGGCCGACGTGATCGACACGATCCTGGACAAGGGCCTGGTCATCGACGCCTACGTCCGGGTCTCGCTGGTCGGCATCGAGCTGCTGACCGTGGACGCCCGGATCGTGATCGCCAGCGTGGACACCTACCTGCGGTTCGCCGAGGCGGTCGGCCGGCTGAACATCGAGGACAACAAGGAAACCCTGCCCGAGCTGGTTGGCGATATCACGGAGAGCGGGGCCAACGGGAAAGCGAAGGGTGTGGTGCGCGGCGCGCTGGACGCGGCCAGCGAGAAGTTGGGGCGGGGCGGCGACGGCGAGCCTGCCCCACAGCGGAGGAGGCGGCATGCCGATGACGAGTGAAGCAGCCCAGGCGGGGCCGGTCGGCGAGACCACTCACGCTCTTTACGTCTACGGCATCGTGCCTGCCGACGTGGCCGTCACCGACACGGCCAGAGGAGTAGGCGATCCGCCGGCCACGGTGCACCTGGTGCGGTACCGCGACATCGCGGCACTGGCCAGCGACGTGGATCTCGGCCAGCCGCTAGGCCTGGCCCGAGGATCTGCTGGCCCATGAGCAGCTGCTGGACGGGGCGGCGAAGGCGGCGCCGGTGCTGCCGTTCCGGTTCGGCGCCGTGCTGGAGACCAAGGCGGCGGCCGAGGATGAGCTGCTGGCGCCCTATCACGACGAGTTCGCCGCACAGCTGGGGGAATTCGAGAACCGGGCCCAGTTCGTGGCCAAGGGCCGGTACCGGGACACGGCCATCCTGCGCGAGGTGCTGGCGGAAGATGCCCGGGCCGCCGGGTTCCGGGACGAGCTGGCCGGGCGGCCAGCGGATGACCCGGCCGCCCGGAACCTGCAGATCCGGCTGGGCGAGATCATCAACGCCGCGATCGACGGCAAGCGCATCGCGGACACCCGGCAGCTGGGCGATGTGGTCGCGCCGTACTGCGTAGCCAGCAACGTGCGTGAGCCCAGCCACGAGCTGGACGCGGTGCACGTAGCGCTGCTGGTGGACACCGACCGCGTCGCGGACCTGGAACACGCACTCGACGAGCTGGCCGGGAAATGGGCGGGCCGGGTCGAGCTGCGGCTGCTCGGGCCGATGGCGGCGTATGACTTCGTGTCCGCCCGCACGCCGGGAGGTTGAGCCGATGGGCCTGCTCAGCCTGCCCTTCCGGCTGCCGCTGATGCCGCTGCGCGGTGTCCTCTGGCTTGGCGAAACCCTGCGCGACCAGGCGGAACGTGAACTGCACGATCCGGCTGCGGTCCGCAGGGAGCTGGAGGAGGCGGAAGCCGAAGCGCGGGCGGGCAACCTGTCCCCGGACGAGCTGTCCCGGGTGCAGGCGGACGCGACGGCCCGGCTGACCGGGCCGCCCGCGGCCGGCCGCCGTCGCACCAGCGGCCGGTGAGGGGATCACGGTGCCGGGAGGGGATGAGATGAGGAACAGACCGACAGCACGTGACCGGGCCCGGCCTAGCGACCGGGACCCTGGCCGGGAACGCAAGCGCGAGCCGGCCCGGCCGCGAGCCGGCCCGCGGCCATGCGGACGAGCCGGCTCCGGACGAGTGGCAGGCTCAGGCTCGGATCGGCGGGCAGGCCGACTGGCTGTCGGCCGGCCCGGCCGCCGAGGCGGGCTTGCGGCAGATCGCCACGCTGACCGGGAAAACCCCGGAAGGCGTTACCGGGGTGGAGCCGACCGAGGACGGCTGGCTGGTCAGCGTGGAGGTGCTGGAGGACCACCGGGTGCCGTCCTCCGGCGACATCCTCGCCCTCTATGAGGCCGAACTGGACCCGGACGGTTCGCTGCTGGCCTACCGGCGGACCCGCCGGTACAGCCGCAACCATGCCACCGACGAGCGGGAGGGGCCCCGGTGAGCGTCGAGCCAGCCGGCGGGACCGGGATCGCCCGCAGCGGGGGCGGCGCGGCGCAGGCCTACGGTGGGGTCGCGGCCGGGCCGCAGCCCGGCAACCTGGGCGACATTCTGGAACGGGTGCTGGACAAGGGCCTGGTCATCGCCGGGGATATCCGGGTCAACCTGCTCGACATCGAGCTGCTCACGATCAAGCTCCGGCTGATCATCGCGTCGGTGGACACGGCACGGGAGATCGGCATCAACTGGTGGGAGACCGACCCGTGGCTCACCGGGGACGGGGACCAGCGGCAGCTGGAGCAGGAGAACCGTGAGCTGCGGCACCGGCTGGCCGCGCTCGAGGCCGGTGAGCCCGGTGACTGAGCCGCATGCGGTCTGGGGATACGCGGTCACGGCGCGGCTCAGCCCGGACCGGCTGGCCGGCCTGACCGGGGTCAGCCGGCCAGCCGGTCCGTACCGTGACCGGGGCCGGGCTGACCGCGACGGTGTCCACGGTCAGCCTGGCCGAGTTCGGCGAGCAGCCGCTCCGCCTGCGGCTGGAGGACCTGGCCTGGCTGGAGGCCACCGCCCGGACCCACCACCAGGTCATCGAGGCGCTGCCCGCACCGGTGATCCCGCTCCGGCTGGCCACCATCTACCGCGACGACGGCAACGTGGCCGGGCTGCTGGCGCAGCGCCAGGCCGAGCTGGCCGCGGCCCTGCACCAGGTGACCGCGCGGGCCGAGTGGGGGGTCAAGCTGTTCGCCGCCGAGCGTGCGGCCGCCCCGGACGCGCCCGAGCCGGCCAGCGCCGGCCCGGGCCTGAGCTACCTGCGCCGCCGCCGTCACCAGCTGTCCGCGCAGGAGCAGGCCCGCCAGGCGGACGCGGCGCTGGCCGAACAGGCCCACGCCGAGCTGCGCGGCATGGCGGCCGCGGCCCAGCTCCGGCCGGCTCAGGCGGCCGAGCTCACCGGCGAGCACAGCACCACCATGCTTTTGAACGCTACTTACCTGGTCGATGACGCCACCGCCGCGCGGTTTGCGGCGGCCGTCCGCGAACTGGGCCAGCGGCACGGCGCCCGGATCGAGCTCACCGGCCCGTGGCCGCCCTACTCGTTCGCGCTGCCTGGGATCGGGCCATGAGTCATCCAGTGCCCCGGGATCCGGACGGCGCGCGGCGGGCCGAACGGATCGCCCTCGTTGACCTGCTCGACCGGGTGCTGGCCGGCGGCGTGGTGATCAGCGGCGAGATCCGGCTGTCGGTGGCCGATGTGGACCTGGTCCAGATCTCGCTGCAGGCGCTGATCGCCTCGGTGAGCACCGGCCTGGGGCAGCTCGGTGACTGAACCCGTCGGCCTGCCCGGGCGCCGGATCGACGCCGACCCGGAGGATGTAGAGCGCGGCCTGGTCACGCTGGTGCTCACCGTGGTCGAGCTGCTCCGCCAGCTCATGGAGCGGCAGGCGCTGCGCCGGGTGGACCAGGGAGACCTCAGCGACATGAAGGTCGAGCAGATCGGCGCCACCCTGCTGGCCCTGGACGAGCGGATGGTGGAGCTGCGTGAGCACTTCGGGCTGACCCCCGCCGACCTCAACATCGACCTGGGCCCGCTCGGCCCGCTGCTGCCGCCCGGCGAGCGATGAGTCCCGGCCGCCCGGCCCGTCTGAACCGGTAGACGGAGAGGAGCATGGGCTCATGTTCGCAACCACCAAGGCGTACAGCGGGTTCGCCGTGAACGACCTGGCCAAGGCGCAGGACTTCTACGGCGGCACCCTCGGCATCAATACTTCGCAGCGCAACGGCCTGATGACGCTGCACCTGGCCGGGGACCGGGACACCCTGGTCTACCCGAAGCCAGACCACACCCCGGCCAGCTACACCATCCTCAACTTCCCGGTGGACGACATCGATAAGGCGGTGGACGAGCTAACCGCGCGCGGCGTGCAGTTCCTGCACTACCCGGGGATGGGCCAGGACGCCAAGGGCATCAACCGGAGCGGCAACGGGCCGCTGATCGCCTGGTTCACCGACCCGGCGGGCAACATCCTGTCCGTGCACCAGGACGGCTAGCCTGGGCCCTGATGCTGCTGCGCGATGTCGGTCTGGGTGACGTGGCCGCCTACGTCCGGATGCGGTGTGACCCAGTCATGATGGCCGAACTCGGTGGCCCGCAGCCCCGGGATGGCATCGAGGACAAGGTGCGCCGCGACGCGGCCGAGGCCGCGGCGGGCACGTCGCTGATCAAGATGATCATCCCCGACCCCGCCGAGCCCGCCGCGGTGGCGGGCTCGGTCACGCTGTGGTCGCATGAGGACGCGGGCGTGGAGATATCCGAGATCGGCTGGATGGTGCTGCCCGAGTTCCAAGGGCAGGGGATCGGTCAGCGCGCCGTCCGGGCCCTGCTGGACCTGGCCCGGGACGAGAACCGCTGGGGAGTCGTGCACGCGTTCCCGGCGGTGACCAACGCGCCGTCCAACGCGCTATGCCGGTCGGTCGGCTTCCGGCTGGCCGGGGAGGTGGAGACGCTGTTCGCGGGCCGCACGTTCCAGACCAACCACTGGTTCATCGACCCGCGCACCGATCTCGGCTGACCGGCAGCGTCTTTTCGAACCAGTGGTGGGCGTAGTGCTCGTCGCTGAACGACGGCACCTCGCGGTACCCCGCCGACCGGTACAGGCTGATGGCCTCGGTGAGCGCGCGGTTGGTCTCCAGCCGGACCACGGCGGCCCCGGCGGCCACCGCGTGCGCCTCCAGGCCGGCCAGGATCCGGCGGCCGAGCCCGAGGCCCCGGACGGTGGGGGACACCCACATCCGCCTGATTTTGGCCGGTGCGGCGCCGGCCAGCAGGACCGCGCCGCAGCCGACCGGCTCGCCGAGCAGCGAGGCGACCAGCAGCAGGCGCCGGCGGGGTCAGGTCCGCGTCGTCCATGGTCATGGTCTGGGCCGGGTCGTACCCGGCCTCGAAGCGGATGGCCAGCTCGCTGGCGTAAGCCTGCTGGCAGGCCCGGGCGGCGGGCGCCCGGGGATCGGTCCCGGCCAGTTCGATGGCTGACGCGGTCAGCAGCCGCTCGAACGTCGGCCATCGCGGTGATCAGCCGGTCCCGCTGGCGGTCGCTGAGCGGGCCGAGAATGGACCTGGCCGCGTCGTCGGACAGCCGGTCCAGTTCCGCCCGCTCGGCGCGCCCGGCGCCAGTCAGCGCGGCCATCCGGACCCGCCCGTCGGCCTCGCTCCGGTCCACCGTGATCAGGCCGTCGCCGGCCAGGCTGTGCAGCAGCCGGCTCAGGTAGCCGGAGTCCAGGCCGAGCCGGGAGCGCAGCCGCCGGACATCGCTGCCGTCCGGGGCGATCTCCCAGAGCAGCCGGGCCTGGCCGAGCGGGCGGCCGCGGGACAGGAACGCGTCGTCCAGCGCCCCGATCCGCTGCGTCACCGTCCGGTTGAACCGCCGGACCTGGCTGATCATCCCGGCCTCCCCCTGGCTGCCCGCCCCCGCATCCCTCTGGCTGCCCGCACCCGCATCCCTCTGGCTGCCCGCACCCGCATCCCTCTGGCTGCCCGCCCCCGCATCCCTCTGGCCGACCGCACCCACATCCATTCTCTGACCTTAGTCAGAGAATACGTCCGCTGTCATGCCCGAAGCGCTTCGACAACGAAACGCCTCTCGGTGACGCTCGGTATGCCTTCACTGGCATTTTCGGGATTTGCAGTAACTTCTTGACACATTCTGGTAACAAAGCGATTATCGAAGCGCTTCGCTTCAGTCCATCCCCAGCCTCAGATTGGAGACCCTGCTCATGATCAGGAAGGTGCGTTTAGCCTTGCCCGTCGTGGCCAGCCTGGTGGTACTGGTCCTCGGGGCCAATGCGGCGCTGGCCGCCGTGTGGTCCTCCTCCGCCCAGTTCGCGTCCTGGTCCAACGGCGGGTACACGCTGTACAACAACGTCTGGGGCAGTGGCGCCGGCCCCAGACCATCTGGGCCAACTCGTACAGCAACTGGGGCGTCACCTCGGACCAGCCGAACACCGGCGGCGTGAAGTCCTTCCCCAACGTGAGCAAGAGCATCGGCGAGCCGCTCAGCTCGCTCAGCAGCGTCACCAGCAGCTTCAGTGACAGCATGCCGTCCTCCGGCGACTTCGAGTCCGCTTACGACATCTGGGCCAACGGATCGGCCGACGAGATCATGCTGTGGACCTACACGCAGAACGTCGGGCCGCTGGGCACCTATCAGACCACCGCGTCGATCGGTGGCAGTTCCTGGAACGTGTACAAGGGCAGCAACGGCTCGAACGCGGTGTTCTCGTTCGTGCGGACCAGCAACGAGAACGTCCGGCAGCGTGAACATCAAGGCCGTTTTCACCTGGCTGTCCAGCGAAGGCTGGCTGACCAACGCCACGCTGAGCACGGTCCAGTTCGGCTGGGAGATCACCTCGACCAACAACACCAACGAGAATTTCCAGGTCAACAGCTACTCCGTCAGCTACTGACGACACGGTGCCGGGGCCGCCGCGGAGCTGATCCGCGGCGGCCCCGGCCAGCTCGCACCGCTGCGTTGAACTTCCCCGCGGCCGGCCCCGTGTTGAGGGCGGGAATCCAGGATCTGCTGCGTGGCAGCAGCGGCGCGGGATGGGTGGGCGATGGAGCCACTGGCGGCGGGCGATCCACAGCAGGCTGGGCCGTACCGGCTGCGGGCCCGGCTCGGCGCGGGCGGGATGGGCCAGGTGTTCCTCGGCTACTCGCCGGGCGGCCGGGCGGTGGCGGTCAAGCTCATCCACCGGGAACTGGCCCGCGACCCGGAGTTCCGCAGCCGGTTCCGCCGGGAGGTGGCCGCGGCCCGCGCGGTCAGCGGGGCTTACACCGCGCCGGTGACCGCGGCCGGGCCCGATGACGATCCGCCCTGGCTGGCCACGGCGTTCGTGCCGGGCCCGTCGCTGGCCGAGGCGGTCGCCGAGGCGGGGCCACTGCCCGCGGAAGCGGTGTGGAAGCTGACCGCCGGCCTGGTCGAGGCGCTGCAGGCGGTGCATGCCGCCGGGCTGGTGCACCGGGACCTGAAGCCGGCCAACGTGCTGCTGGCCCTGGACGGGCCGCGGCTGATCGACTTCGGCATCTCCCGCGCGCTGGAGAAGACCGCGATGACGGCCACCGGGATGATCGTGGGCACGCCGTCGTTCATGTCCCCAGAGCAGGCCAAGGACGCCCGGGTGGGCGCGGCCAGCGACGTGTTCTCGCTGGGCTGCGTGCTGGTGTTCGCCGCGGCCGGGCAGGGCCCGTTCGGCGGCGGGCCGCAGGAGTCCCTGCTGTACCGCATCGTGCACGCGGAACCGAACCTCGACGGGGTGCCGGGCGGGCTGCACGAGCTGGCCGCGGCCTGCCTGGCCAAGGCGCCCGAGGACCGGCCCGGCCTGGCCGAGCTGGCCGGGCTGGCCGCGGCCAGGCCGGGGGCCGGACGACGGCGCGGTGCTGGACCGGTTCTGGCCGGCGCCGGTAGCCGGTTTGATCCGTGCGCACCAGAACCGGGTCACCCGGGAGATGCGGGACACGGCCGGAACGACCACCGCCGCGGCCGCCGCCACCGCACTGCGGACGGCACCCGCTGCCGGGCACTCGCCCACGGGGTACGTGCCCACGGTGCGGCCGGACGGGGCGCGCGGCCGCTGGGCGCGGCCACCGTGCTCCCGCCCACGGTCGGGCCGGACGGGGCGCAGCCGGCCGCCGGGCACCCACCCACGGTGCAGCCGGCCGCCAGGTACTCGGCCACGGTTTATCCACCTCCGATGCAGTCGGGCACCGTGCTCGGCGGCGCGGAGCAACCGGGCGCGGCACAGCCGGCCGCCGGGCCGCCGGGCACTGTGCAGCCGCCTGCGGTGCAGCCGGGCGGGCTCCCGCCTACCGCGTACTCAGAAGCCGTGCGATCGGCCACGGTGCAGCCTGCCGTTGAGCACCGGCCGACGGTGAAGCCGGCCGCCGCCGGGCTAGCGCCCGCCGGGCAGCCGGGCGCTGTGCACACGCCTGCGGTGCAGCCGGGCGAGGCGTGGCCGGCTGCGGCGGCCGGGACGGCGGTGGGCGGGACGGCGGTGGTCACGGCGGCAACGGCCGTGTATGCCGGGGCCGACCCGGCCGCCGGGCCGCCGCTGCCCGCGGACGTGATCGGGGCCGAACCACCGGCCGCCCTGGCCGGCCCGGCGCCGGGCGGACCGGGGTTAGCGGCGGTGGCCGGCTTGCGGGTGGCTGATGCCGGGACCGCCGGGCCGGGGCTGAGCCGGCGGCGGCTCATCGTCGGGCTGGCCGCTGTGGCCGGCGCGGGGCTGGCCGGTGCGGGGTGGGTAATCAGCCAGGGCAGTTCCCCGCACCACCCAGCCACCGCCCGCCCGCCCGGCCGGCCAGCCTCAAAGCCGAGCCAGGCGGCCAGGCTCCAGTCCCGCGCCAACCCCCAGCCCGGCCAGCAGCCCGGGCGCCGCGGCCGAGGTGTGGAGCTTCCGTACCGGCGGCATCGTGGCCGGGCTCGCCTTGGACCGCAGCCAGGTGTTCGCGGGCAGCACCGATGGCTCGGTCTACGCGCTCAGTGCCAAGAGCGGGGGCCGGCTGTGGAAGTTCCCCACCGGCGGCCCGGTGGAGTCGCGGGTCGCGGCGGCGGGCGGCGCCGTCTACGCGGGCAGCAACGACAACTCGCTGTACGCGTTGCGGGCCAGCGACGGTACCCAGCTGTGGTCGTTCGCTACCGGCAGTTCGGTGGCCTCGGGGATCGCGGTGGCCGGCGGGACCGTCTACGCGGGCAGCGAGGACGAGAACCTGTACGCGGTGCGGGCCAGCGATGGCAGCAAGCAGTGGGCGGCCACCGTCGTCGGCGTAACCAGCGTCGCGGTGGCCGGTGGCACCGTCTTCGCGGGCAGCGCCGACGGCATGCTGCACGCGCTGCGCACCGGCGACGGTGGCAAACGCTGGGTCTTCCCGGCCGGCCTGGGCTCGCCCACCGGCCTTGCGGTGGCGGGCGGGGTGGTGTACCTGGGCGGCGGGAGCGGCACGGTGTACGCGCTGCGGGCCAGCGACGGTCATCAGCTCTGGGCCACCCCACTCGGCGGCGCGGTGAACTCGGGCATCGCGACGGCGGCCGGCGCGGTCTTCGTCGGCACCAACGACAACCAGGTGCACGCGCTGCGGGCCAGTGATGGCTCTCGGCTCTGGCACTACGGGACCGAGGGCCCGCCGGCGTCGGGCATCGCGGTGGCCGACGGGATCGTGTACGTCGGCGGCAACGACTACGTGGTGCGTGCGCTGCGCGCGGGAAACGGCCACCCGGTGTGGGCGTTCGCCGCCGACGGCCCGGTGGAATCGCAGATCGCGGCGGCAGGCCGGGTCGCGTTCGTGGGCAGCAACGGCGGGCAGGTGTACGCGCTGACCCGGTAGCGTCTGGCTATGGTCCGGTACCGGGTGCTGGTGTCGGGGCGGGTCCAGGGGGTGTACTACCGGGACACCTGCCGGCAGCTGGCCCTGCAGAGCGGCGTCCGCGGCTGGGTGCGCAACCTGCCCGACGGCCGGGTCGAGGCGGTGTTCGAGGGCCCGCCCGGCAACGTCCAGCAGCTGGTGGACTGGGCCCGGCGCGGCCCGCGGGCGGCCGCGGTGTCGGACGTCTCAGTGCAGGCCGAGCCACCCGAAGGACTCGGAGCGTTCCAGATCAGGTAGGGGGAGACCGTGATGACCCGGGCCGAACTGCTGGCCTACTGCCTGGCCAAGCCGGGCGCGTGGCAAGACGAGCCGTGGGACGGCAACGTCGTGGTCAAGGTGGGCAGCAAGATCTTCGCGTTCCTGGGCGACGGGTCCGGGCGCGCGGTAGGCGTCAAATGCGGCCCGGACCGCACCGTGGCCGACGAGTGGCTGGTCCGCTACCCGGATGAGGCGTCGGTGCTGCCCTACATCGGCCGGTCCGGCTGGAACTCGCTCCAGTTCGGCGGCGCGATCCCGGACGACGAGGTGTTCGAGGCGGTGGACTCGTCCTACGAGGCGGTCGTCCTGAAGCTGCCGAAGAAGGACCGCCCGGTATGACCAGGCCGTACCGGACTGATCCGCGGGTCAACGCGTACATCGACGCGCTGCCCGGCTGGCAGCAGGACATCTGCCAGCAGGTCCGCGACCTGGTGCACGCGGCCGACCCGGAAGTGACCGAGACCATCAAGCGCACCGTGCAGCCGTACTTCGTGCTGGACGGCAACATCTGCGCGCTGCTGGCGGCCCGGGACCACATCAACGTGTTCCTCTACGACGGCGGCATCGTGCCCGACCCGGAGCACATCATCACGGCCGGCCATGACAACAAGACGGCCCGGACGGTGGGCGTCCGACAGGGGGAGACCCTCAACGCGGCCGCGCTGACCGCGATGTTCCGCCAGATCATCGCGAACAACCGGGCCGGCGGCTGGCGCAAGCTCAAGGCCCAGGGCTGATCGGCTCTTCCATCTCCTCAGCGCGGTGCATTGTGCCTCACCGGCGAGGCATAATGCACCGCGCTACTGGTGTGGGCCGAGGTTAGGGTGCGGGGATGGACCCGATTAGGGCGGCGGAGGGACTGGCGGGGGACTTTGCCCGGGACGGCGTGGTGTGCGTCCGCTCGGTGCTTGACGACGATGAGCTGGCGGCCGCGGCCCGGGCCATCGACGCCGTGCTGGCCAACCCGGGCCCGCTGGCCCAGGTGGCCAGCGGCACGGGCGATCCTGGCGCGTTCACCGAGGACTTCCGCCGCTGGCAGGAGGTATCCGACATATGCAGGCTGGCGCTCCACTCCCGGGTGCCCGCGATCGCGGCCGCGCTGCTGGCCACCCCTCAGGTCCGCTTCTACCACGATCACGTGCTGGTCAAGGAGGGCCAGACCCGGCAGCGCACCCCGTGGCATCAGGATCAGCCGTACTACAACGTGGACGGGCGCGGGGTGAGCGCGTGGATCCCGGTCGACCCGGTGCCGGAGGACGGCTGCCTGGAACTGGTGGCGGGCACCCACCGCGGCCCGTGGCTGATGCCGCGGACGTTCCTGACCAGCGAGGCGCGCTGGTTCCCCGAGGGGAGCCTGGCCGAGCTGCCCGACATCGACGCGGGCCGGGACGGCTACGACATCCGCCGGTACCGCCTGGCCCCGGGCGACGCGATCTTCTTCGACTTCCTGACCGTGCACGGGGCGCCCGGCTTCCCCTATGACACCCGGCGCCGGGTGCTTTCGCTGCGCTACCTGTCCGCCGACGCGCGGCACGCGCCGCGGGCCTGGCGGACCTCGCCGCCGTTCGAGCGGCTGGACGCCGAGCTGCCCGCCGGGGCGCCGATGGATCATCCGCTGTTCCCGGTGGTCTGGCCCGCCTGACCGGCCGGGCTGGCTCAGCCGGTGATCCGGGCCAGCTCCTCGCCGAGCGTCGTCCAGGTCAGCTCGGTATCCGGGGTGCGCTCGTGCGGGCCGCGGAAGTCCCGCACGGCCAGCCTGATGTCGTCCAGCGCCCAGCGGATCCGGTACGCCTCGGCCGCGCCCGGGCTGACCGGCCGCCCGGTGAGCCTGGTGTAGTGCGCCGCCTCGGCTGAGCCAGGTTGGGCCACGTCCCACAGGTCGCGTTCGGGCAGCGCCAGCCCGGCCGTGCCCCAGTCGATCAGCCGCAGCGCGCCCGACCGGCCGCGGAAGATGTTGCCCGGATGCGGCTCGCCGTGGGTGAGCACCGGCGGGCCGGTGCGCAGCGCCTGGCTGATCAGCTCGTCGAACCGGGCCAGGGCACGGTCGAGGTCGGCTGCGTGCCGGGCCAGCAGCCGCCGGGCCGGTTCGCCGTACGGGCCGCCGGGCCACGGTTGCCCGAGGTCAGCCAGCGCGGCCAGCAGGCCATCCCGGCCGGGCAGCTCAGGGCTGCGGACGGGCGCGCCGGCCCCGGCCAGGCTGGTGGCGTTATGCAAAGTAGCCAGCATGGTGACGAGGGTCAGCTGATCGCCGGCCGGAAGTTCCTCGCCGAAGTCGCCGGCCGCGCCGTCCAGCCACGGGTAGACGATCACCGCGTGCCCGGGGCCCAGCCGGGTGAGCGGCTGCCCAGACTGGGTCGGCACCGGCGCGACCGCGAAGTCCACGCCCGCCCGGCACAGCGCGGTCACCATTCCCAGGGTGGCGCGCAGGTCGGCCACGCCCTCGGCCGGGCTGGTGCCGAGCCAGCCGCTAGGTGCGGCCACGGTGACGAACCAGCGGCCACCCGACCGGTCGGTCAGCTCCCAGTGGTGATCGCCGAAGCCGACTGGGAGGTAGCGCAGCCCGGCGGGCGGCAGGCCCCACCCGGCCGCCAGGACCCGGGCCAGTTCGCGCTCGTCGATGTCGTCCGGCGGGTGCTGCACGCCCTCACCCTACGGACCGGCCCGGCCCAGGTCACCGCAATTAACCGCCGGTCAGGACGGGTGGGCGGCCAGCTGGGCGCAGCCGCGCAGGCTGGCGTAGTAGGCCGCGGCCTGCCGGGCCCGGGGGCCGCGGTCCACGATGGGCTGGCCGGTACGGGACACGGTGGCCGGGATGAACCGCGGGGTCAGCGGCCGCTGCGGGTGCAGGGTGAGTTCCAGCACCCCGGTGGCCGTGCTGTAGGAGTGCTCCCACCAGAGGAAGTTGCCCATGCCGTAGGCCACGAACGTGTGCCCGAGCCAGCCTGAGCCCTGCAGCATGTGCGCGTGCGCGCCGACAATGATGCTGGCCCCGGCGGCGGCCAGCTTGGGGGCCAGCGCGAGCTGGCTGGGGTCGGGGCAGGCTTCGCCTTCGGTGCCCCAGTGCATGAACACGATCACTACCCTGGCCAGCCGCTTCGCCGCCCGCACCGCGTCGAGCGTGCGCTGCTGGTTGATCGCGTTGGCCTCGCCCGGCCGGGTGCGGGTGGCGACCCAGGACGAGGCCAGTTCGGCCACCTGGGACACCCCGATGATCGCGATCCGCACGCCGTTGATCGTGGTCAGGTACGGCGCCCAGGCCGCGGCCGCGTCCGGCCCGATGCCCACGTAGGGGAAGTGCGCCGCGTGGGCCGCGGCCAGCGTGCCGGCCAGCCCGGTGCGGCCGTAGTCCAGGACGTGGTTGTTGGCCATGGTGACCAGGTCCACGCCGCCGTCGCGGAGCGCGGTGAACGCGGCCGGCCTGGTGCGGAAGTGGTACGTCTTGGGCTGCGGGGTGCCGCGGCTGGTGACCGCGGTCTCCAGGTTCAGCGCGGTGAAGTCGGCGGCCTTGAGCACCGACGAGATGGGGCCGAGCGCGGTGGCCGGGTCGCGCAGCAGCGGGGCGGTGCGCCGGGCAAAGTTGACGTCGCCGGCGAAGGCCAGCGTGACCGTGCCCGCCTCGTGTCCGGCCGGTGCTGGGCTGCCGGTGGCTGTGCTGGCCGGGTGCGCGGCCGCCCGGGCTGCGGTCGAGACGGCCTCCGGCCGCGGGGCGGCCGCGGTGCAGGCCGCTAGCAACACCACCAGGGTGCTGGGAGCGATGACCCGCAGCCGCCGGTTCAGCACCCGGCCAGCCTACGCGCCACCTCCACCGTCGTCACTGAAAGTAGCGATTAAGTCACCGGGACTCGGTGGCCGTACGGAGCACGGCCGCGATCTCGGCAACAGTGTCGAGATGGCCAGCGGCAACCGCCATCACCAGTTCGTAGGCGGCGTCGTTGGAGAGGGTGGGCCGTCGGCCGTTGAGGCCGTAGAAGGCAATGAGTGCGGCCAGCCCTAGACGCTTGTTCCCGTCGACCAGGGCGTGGTTCCTGGCCAGAGAGTGGAGCAAGGCCGCCGCCTTCTCGTCCAGCCCGTGATAAGCATCCTCGCCGAACGCGGTCGCCTGTGGCCGGGCCAGGGCTGATTCGAGTAGTCCGAAATCCCGGACTGCGGGCTCAGCCTGCAGCGCACGCTCACCGATGTGCAGCAGTTCGGCCAGGGTCGGGTAGATCACTGACCGAGCCGCTCCAGGGCCTCCGCATACCGGGGCAGTTCCTCATCGAGAACCTGGTCCAGAAGTTCTGCGCGGCTATGACCTTCCACGTACTCGCGGATAGCCTGGCGCGCCACGTCCTGCATCGACCGGCGCTCCCGTTCGGCGCGCCGGCGCAGCGCCTCGGTTTCGCCGTCGGTCAGCCGTAGAGTCATTGCCATGACATCATGGTATCATCGCTGATACCGGTCGGCTGAGACTACGCTCGCCAGCTATCCGGTCACCGGGGCAGAATCGGGGGATGGGGCATAAGCCGCATTCGTATCTGCGCGGGGATCTGGTGGTCGTGATCGACTGTGCCAGCCTGGACCGGGCCGCGGAGTTCTGGTCGGCCGCGCTCGGCTACGTCCGCGAGGGGGACGGCGGCGACCATTACCTCAGCCTGCTGCCCGCGGCGGGCCCGGGCATCGAGATCCTGCTGCAGCGGGTGCGCGACGGCAAGCAGGGCAAGAACCGGGTGCACCTGGACCTGCGCACCCGTGATCTGGACGCCGAGGTGGACCGGCTGACCGGGCTGGGCGCGCGGCGGCTCACCACCGAGCCGGTGCTCGAAGCGGGCTGGCGCTGGCACGTGCTGGCCGACCCGGACGGGAACGAGTTCTGCGCCCTGCAGCCGCCGGCCTCCTACTGGCCCAGCTAGCCTCGTGACCGAGCCGCCCAGGAAAGGGGATCGTGGTGGACAGCACCAGCTTGCGTGCCGTGCAGCAACCGCTGAAGGACGCCTACCGGGAGGACCCGCAGCAGGCGCTCATCACCCTGCGGGCCAGCGGGGAGCTGGGAAACGAGGGGATCAGCTGCTCGGTGGCCACCGGCCAGGCGCTCACCGAGGCGGGCCTGCACCCGGCCACCGGTGGCGACGGGTCGCTGGCCTGCTCCGGGGACATGCTGCTGCAGGCGCTGGTGGCGTGCGCCGGGGTCACGCTGCGCGCGGTGGCCACGTCCCTGGGGCTGCCGATATCTGGCGGCACCGTGCGGGCCGAGGGTGACCTCGACTTCCGGGGCACGCTGGGGGTGGCCAAGGACGCGCCGGTCGGGTTCAGCGCCATCCGGCTGGCGTTCGAGCTGGACACCGAGGCCAGCGAGGAGCAGCTGGCCACGCTGCTACGGCTGACCGAACGGTACTGCGTGGTCTACCAGACGCTGGCCCACCCGGTGCAGGTCAGCGTGTCCGCGGAGGCGGCCGGCTAGCTGCCCGCGCTCACTTCGTTGGCGCAGCGGTAGCCGCTGCGCAGCCCGCCCTCGATGTAGCCCTGGTAGTTCACCGAGGTCTGCTCGCCGGCGAAGTGCAGGTTGCCTTCCCGCCTGCCCTGGATGCCGTTGAATTTCGTGAACTGGCCGACGGCCAGGTACGAGTAGGCGCCCAGGATGTGCGGGTCACCCGGTGACCAGACGAAATACGCGCGCCCGTTGAACGCTGGGGCGACGTGCGGGAACAGGTTGCCGAAGCCGCGCAGGAAGGCATGGATCATGCTGGCCGGCGGCGCGCCGGAATGGCTGGCCAGGCCGTACCGCCGGCCCCAGTCGAGCGCACTGCGCCCGCCGGGCAGCGCGGCCAGGATGCCCGCTGGCCCGGGCTGGTAGTCGGTCGCGTCCCAGCCGCCCTGGACCACGCCATCGTCGTAGCAGTTCCCGGTCATGTGGTCGGCGTTCCACACCCGGGAACTGAACTGGAGGAACATCTTCGAGTTGGTGCCCAGTGGCTCCTCGTCGATGGCCTTGCGGTGCCGCGGCGCGATGGCGACCCGGCTCAGGTCGACCGACCGGAGCAAGGTGAACGGGAGGGCCAGCACGACGTGATCGGCGCTCACGTCGCGGGTCGCGCCCGCGCAGTCGAAGCTGCACCGGTAGCCGCCACCGGCCCGCGGCCGGACCGCCACCAGACGCTGGCCGAGATGCAGCACGCCGCGCGGCAGCCGGGCCAGGATGCCGGTGATCAGCTGGTCGTTGCCGCCGTGCAGGTGCCACTTCTCGTCCGCGCCGTCCAGCTGCGGTTCGCCGTGCGGCTGGGCGCCGCTGGCCGTGCTGTCGTCCTGACCCAGGAGGTAGACGAGGTTGAGCGCGGACGTTTCCTCGGCCGGGCCGCCGAACTCGTCCAGGATGGCCGCGATGCAGACCGCGCCGAAGTCAGACGCGGCGCCGCCGGGGATGTACCGGTCGGTCCATTCGGTCACCGACATGTGGTCGAAGCGGCGGCCACCCGCATTGTTCTGGTTGTACAGCTGCGGCCACGGCGCGGTCACATACGCGGCGTGGTGGAACAGCTTCCAGCCCCACTCGTGCCAGTCCCGGTTGAGCGCGGCCTGCGGCCAGTTCCTGCCGTGGAAGCGCATGGTCTCCCGGCCCGGGTGCGTGCCCGCCGGGTACTTGTCGGTGTTGTCCAGCCCGAGGCCGAACTTCTTGGCCAGCGCCAGCGTGGCGGTGTGCTCGGGGTTGATGAACTCGGCGTGCCGCTCGACGATCTGCCCGTCGGCGAAGTAACCGCGCAGCGTGCTGATCCGGCCGCCCGGCACGGTGTTGTACTCGTAGACGTCGGCCCGGATGCCGTACTTGGCCCACAGCCGGTAGGCACAGCCCAGCCCGGCGATCCCGGCGCCGACCACGACGACCCGGGGCGAGTTCCGGGCCGCGCGGGCCGGTGCCTGGCGGCTGGCCGCGATGCCCAGCCCGGCCACGGTGCGGGCCGCGCCGGCCACGCCGAGAAACCCCCGCCGGGTCATCGGCTGGGCCAGCCGGTCCGCCGCCTCGTCCACGCCGCATCCGGTCTGCCGGGCCAGGCGCGAAACGGCCTGTGCCCGCCTGATCGCCGCAGCCGCCCCGGAAGATCCCCATGTGCGCACGGCTAATCACCTGTCCCATCCCACCCGCTGGCCAAACGGTACATCGCGGCCTCGTACCGGGCCAGACCTGCGCGGCCGTCACCAAGCGGGGCGGAGCGGGCCGCTGGGGGCGACCCGGAGCAGATCGTCGCGCAGCGCGAGCAGGCGCTGCGGGCCCAGCGCCTCCTCCCACTGGCGGAGCGTGTCGGCGATGGCCGCCTCGGCGGCCCGGGTGCAGGCCCAGCCCTTGCTGGTGAGCACGATCAGCCGGGCCCGGGCGTCGCGCGGGTGCGGCCGCCGCTCGACGTAGCCCTTGGCGATGAGCTCGCCGACCAGCTGCGCCGCGGCCTGCCGGGTCACGTCCAGGTGCTCGGCCAGCTCGGTGATGGTGGCGCCGCCCGCCGAGAGCCGGGTGAACGCGAACCCGTGCGCCGGGCGGAACGTCCTCGAAGCCGCGGGCCCGGATTCCGGCGTCTACCCCGTCGACCAGGGCCCGGCTGGCCGCCAGCAGGCCGAACGCCAGCGCCTGGGCATCGTCGTTCCGCATCGCACCAGCTTGACAGATTAGGCAAGCTACTTGAACATATAGGCAAGCTACTTGCCTATATTAACCGGAACCGAAGGAGCCAGCCGTGCCTGTCATCCACGCCGACCAGGCCGCCGTGCACCAGATGCACGGGACCAGCTTCACCGCCTACGCCAGCCCAGCCCGTGGTAGCCGGGAACTGTGCGCCTGGCACATTGAGATCCCCGGCCACACCGAGGGAGTCCGGCACCACGTGTCCCGCGAGGAAGTGCTGTACGTGCTCAGCGGGACGATCCGGGCCAGCCTGGACGGGCAGGCCGAGGACGCCACCGCGGGCGACGTGATCGTGGTCCCGGCGGGCGCCCGGTTCGGGGCGGACAACCTGGCCGATCAGCCGGCCACCGCGTGGGTCACGACCAGCGTCGGCCTGCTCGGCGTGCTGCCGGACGGCTCGTGGATCAGCCCACCCTGGGTGAGGTGAGGACCCGGCGGACGGGCTGGCGCGGGCCCAGGCTGGTCGGGGTGGTGGCCGGGCGCAGGTACTCCTCGCCGGCCGGCCAGCGGGCCACGTGCTGGGCGCCGGTGGCCTCGTCGTAGCCGATGTAGGTGACGTCGCCGACGTCCAGCGCGAACAGGGTGAACTCGCCGGGCACCGGGCGCCAGCCGAGTTCCGCGGCGGCCTGGTCCGCGTACCGCTGCTGGGTGTCCGGGCTGGTCTCGGTGCGCACCGTGCCGCGCAGCTTGATCTCGGCCGCGGCTTCCGGGCCGGTCACGACGCTGTGCAGCACGATCCGCGGATCCCGGGCCAGATCGTGGGCCTTGGCTGAGCCGCGCATCATGGACAGCCACAGGTCCCCGTCCATGACCAGCGGCTCCACCCCGCTGATCCGGGCCGACCCGTCCCGCCGGGTGGTGCCCATGAGCAAGACTCGCGGCCCGATCAGCCGCTCAGTGACGATCGCGCCCAGTTTCGGTTCCTGGTCTGCTATCTCTGACCACTTCATTGGCCCTGTCTACGCAGGGGGACCGACAGTGTTGCTTTGCGCCTCCGGGGGCGCTGGACCCGCCGAGCTTCCCTCGTCGCTCACTCGCTCGTTCCTCGCTCCCTCGACTCCTCAGTCCAGTCGGCGGCGCGCCCCTTTGGCGCGGCGACTTCCCCTCCTCGCTCGTTCCTCGCTCGTCAGTCCAGTCGGGACCGAGTGGCGGGGCTAGAACCAGGTGAGGCGGTCGGCGCGTTGGGACTGCATGGGCTCGGGGAGGTCCAGCTGGGTGAACGTGGCGGGCCAGTCGGCTGGGCGGTAGCCGAGGCCGAGATCGGTGTGGTGCAGCTCGACCTCGACTAGCCGCCGGGTCAGCAGCTGCCCGACCGGGAACGGGACCGAGCCGAGGATCTGGACCTGATAGAGCCAGGCCTCGTCGGGCAGCTGGCGGGTCAGCGTGCGGAACGCCATCGCCGCGCTGGCAACGTCGGCTACCAGGTCGGCCGGCTTCTGCTTCGCGCTCTGCTCGATGTCGGCGGCCCGGGCTTCCGCGCTGGCGTACGCCGGACGGTCTTCGCCGGACCGCGCGCCGATCAGCAGGTTGCGCATCGCGTCGGCGCTGCGGGCCAGGTGGGCGAGCACATGGGCCCGGGTCCAGCCGGGCAGCAGGGACGGCGCCCGCAGGTCCGATTCGGCGATGACCCGGGCCGTGCCGAGCAGCCGCTGCGTGGCGTCGTCGATCTGATCGCTGAGCTCACGCTGGGTCGCGTCCACCCGCTCACTGTAGAGAATGGGCGGGTGGCTGGTATCGCGGAGTCCATGGCGGACGTGTTCGACTATGTCGGCCGCGGCCGCGGTCAGCTTCCTGGACCAGGGCTACCACGCCTACTGGCGGGACAAGTTCGCCGGGATCACCGCGGACCGGTGGTGGCAGCCGATCGGGCGGCGTTCGGGCCGTACGGCAGGAACAGCACCGCAGACCTGGCCCTGCATGTCCTCGACGAGTTCAGCCACCATGCGGCCGAGATAGGCCTGCTCCGCGACCTTTACGCGAACCGGGCCACGCTGCGCGGCGGCTGAGCCGGGCCGCGGGCACTGGCGTTAAGCAAATTAGGGCTGGCTGGCCGCGGCGGCCAGCTCGGGGACGAGCCGGGCCGCGTCAACGGTGCCGACCCCGGTGACCAAGCTGTAGCCGGCCTGGGCCGGGTAGCCGCGGACCGTAACGGTCCGGCCGCCCGCGCTGACCCGGACCGTGTTGCTGCCCCGGGTGACCGGGACGATGCCCGGCGCGAACGCCTGGGCCAGCCGGTACAGCGCCGGGTTGATCAGGCCGAGCCGGCGGTGCGCGTCCTGGTCGGCGATGGCGACCAGGCCGGCCAGCATGGGGGTGGCCACGCTGGTCCCGCCCGCGGGCTTCCAGGTGCCCCGGCCGGTGTACGACCCGTAGCTGAGGAACCCGCCGCGGAATGCCGCGCTCAGCGCCACGTCCGGGACGCCGCGGCGGCCGCCGGTCACGCCGCGCACCGAGTCCTGGTAGGCCGGGCGGGTGAACACCGCGGACCGGCCGCCGCTGCTGGCCCACGGCAGCGCGCCCGCGTACCGGGCCACCACCGGGTTGCCGTCCTCGTTCCAGGCCGAGTCGGGCGCGGTGCGGCGGCCCGCCGTGTCGAGCTGCACCCAGGTCCCGCCGACCCCGGTGACCAGCGGATCCGACGCGGGCCAGTCGACCACCGGCTGGGTGCGGAACCCGCCGCCCACCGAGACCGGGCCGGTCACCCCGAAGTCGTTGGCCGCGGCCAGCACGGTGACGTGACGGCGGTACGCGTTGCGGAACGCGTAGCGCAGCTTCCGGATGGTGGCCGCGCCGAAGTTCTGCTCGGGCAGGCCGAAGCTCTGGCTGATCACATCGCCCAGGCCGTGGCTGACCACGTAGTTCTCGGCCGCCATGAACTGGGCGAAGCCGCCACCGGTGAGCGTCTCGTCGGCCGGCGTCTCGACCAGCAGGATGTTCGCGCCGGGCGCGATGCTGTGCGCGGCCTCCACGTCGGTGGTGGTCTCGGCGGCCGCGTCCACCATGTCCCCGTCCCTGGGGTTGTACGTCGGCACCCGGCCCGCCGGCTGGATGATGCGCAGCGACGGCGGCCCGGGCAGGCCACTGCCGGCGTCGAAAACCCGCAGGTCATGACGGATGGTGGGGGATCCGTAGGCGTCCACCACGACGATCGTGCGGCCCTGCCCGTCCAGCCCCCGCGCGTACAGCGGCGGCAGGTCGTAGGCCAGCTGCAGCTGCCGAGGCGAATAGCAATTTATGCCGAACGCCCGTTGGCACCACGCGGGCGACGGCGCTGCGAGGTGGCCGGGGGTGGGACGGGTGGCCGGCGAACGGGAGCCCGCTGGAGCTGGGTGCCGGGCGGGGGCCGGGCCGCTGCTGGGCCGGGCCGCCGGGCCGGCCGAGGTGACCGCGCGGCTGTCGCCGGCCGCGCCGACCACGGTGAGCAGGACGCAGCCCGTGACGGCGGCGACGCTGAGCAGCGTGGTCCGCGCGGCGGTGGGCCGGGTGCGCAGCGCGGCCGCCGCGGTGGCCCAGGTGCGGGCGGCGGCTGGCCGCGCGCCGCGACGGACCGCCGCGACGGCGCGGAGCGTGGTCCGGGTGCGGGTGCGCAGGCTGGTGAGCTGGGCACGGCCGGCTGCCGCCGCGGCAGCCGCGATCGTGCGCCGATCCGTCATCCGGGCACCTCCCGCGGGACCGGCACGAGTCTTACAGGGACGCGCCGGCCGGGCGGCGTTTTCGGCCGGTACGCCGGGCCGGCCGGCCGCCGCGGGGCCGGGGCAGGCCCTCGGCCCGGCCGGTTTCAGTATGGTCGGCAATTCCGCGTCTGGGGCCGGCCTACTAATCACGGCAAAGTCCGCTAAATCAGAAATTGTCTTATCGCGGGAAAGGGCCAGCTGCCATTATCGGCCGAGGTCACAGGGCTGGATGGGACGCTGGTGGGCAGATAGAGGAGGTTAGAGTCAGCGCGATACTTCGTCACCCTCAAGGAGGGCATAAATGGTGGGAAGGCGACGCAGAATTTCGGTATTGGCCGGCGGGGTAGCCCGGCCTTCTGTGCGCAGCGACGATCAGCGGAATCGCCGGGGCGACGGCCGCCGCCGCGGCCCCAGGAGGCCGGAAGCCGCTGAACGGGTCCCTGATCACGGCCTCCGCCCGGAAGCACCCGGCGGGTGCGGTCGCGAAGTCGGCCCGGATGCGCTTCGAGGTGGTGCTGCAGCTGCGGGACGCGGCCGCTGCCCAGGCACTGGTCAAGGCGATCAGCACCCCGGGCAGTGCCAGCTACCGGCATTACCTCACCGCGGCCCAGTGGGAAGCCCGGTTCTCGCCCAGCGCCGCCGAGGTGAGCCACGCCCGCACCTGGCTGGCCGGCCAGGGCTTCACGGTCGGCGGCACCTCACGGGACCGGATCACCGTCGCGGCCTCGGGTACCGCGGCCCAGGTGGAGAAGGCGTTCGGCACCAAGCTGGCCCGGTACCGGGTGAACGGCAAAGTTGTCCGCCTGGCCAGCAAGCAGATGTCGGTGCCGGCGTCGGTGGCCGGCACCGTGGTCGGCGCGCTGGGCATCAACCAGACCGTGGCCACGACCGACTCGGCCGCCAGCCAGGCGGCCAGGGCCAGCCGGGCCGCCAGTGCCCGCGCGATGTCCGGCAGCAGGGGCAGCTTCCCGCCCGCGCCGGCGGCGTTCATCACCGCCCCGCCGTGCGGCCGGTACTACGGGCAGAGTTCGACCACGGCTCCGGCCGCCGTTCGGGCACGGCTACCCGCGGACGGTGCCGGACCAGGTGTGCGGTTACAAGCCGGGCCAGCTCCGCTCGGCCTACAACGTGGGATCCAGCAGCACCGGGAGAGGTGTCACGGTAGCGGTCGTGGACGCGTACGGCTCGGCCACCATCCGCGGCGACGCGACCCGGTACTTCGCCAGGAACGATCCGGGTAACCCGTTCCGCAAGGCGCATTACCGCCAGCTGCTGGCCCAGCCGTTCCAGAACGAGTCGCTGTGCGACGCGTCCAGCTGGCTGGTCGAGCAGGCCATCGACGTGGAAGCCGTGCACGCCATGGCGCCGAACGCGCGTATCCGCTACGTCGGCGCCTCGGACTGCATCGACGGGCTGTTCACCGCGGAGCAGGGCGTCATCGACAGCCACCTGGCCGACGTGGTCACCAACTCGTGGGGTGACTCCGCCGGGGACCTGCTGGACGACGTGGCCACCCGGACCGCGTTCGACGACCTGTTCATGATGGCCGACTCGACCGGGATGACCGTCCTGTTCTCGTCCGGCGACGACGGCGACAACTTCGACACGTTCGGCTGGTCGTCGGCCGACTACCCGCCGTCCAGCCCGTACGTCACGGCGGTCGGCGGCACGTCGCTCAAGATCGGGCGCGGCGGCCAGCAGACCGGCCAGCTGGGCTGGGCCACCGGACGCTCGTTCAAGTGCACGCGCAACGTGCTGGGCGGCGTCCCCGGGTGCACCAGGTCCGCGCTGCACACCTGGCTGCCGGTGTCATACGACGGCGGCAGCGGCGGGTTCACCAGTTACGACTACACGCAGCCTGCTTACCAGCAGGGAGTCGTGCCGGACTCGCTGGCGCTGCGCAACTCGCCGATCATCGGCCCGACGCTGATGCGGGTGGAGCCGGACATCTCGCTCGACGCTGACCCGTCAACCGGGTTCCTGATCGGCCTGCACCAGACGTTCCCGAGCGGGGTGTCGAAGTACTCGCAGACCCGGTATGGCGGGACCAGCCTGGCGTCGCCGCTGCTGGCGGGCGTGATCGCGGACGCCGGCCAGGCGGCCGGGGGGCCCGTCGGGTTCATCAACCCGGCCATCTACGCCCTCGATTCGGTGCCCGGTGCGATCGACGACATCCTGCCGGGCGGCAAGCAGGGCATGTACCGGGTCGATCAGGCCAGCACGTACGTGCCGGGCGCCAGGGGATTCATCCAGCAGTTCCGTGAGCTCACCTACGAGGGTGTGATCACATACTGTGACGGGACCGGAAACTGTGCCACCCGGCCGAACACGCTCAGCACGGCCCCGGGGTACGACAGTATGACCGGGCTCGGCTCGATCGGGCCCAGTTTCGTGACCGCCCTGTCACGTCCCTAGGCAGAAGCTGGGGTGCGGCCCGGGCCGTCCCGGCGGGCAGTCCACCGCCCGCCGGGACGGCCCGGCCACGATGGGCTGGGCGGCGGGCGAGGGGGACAGATGACTCAGCTGCCGCGGCTCAGCCGGACCGAACTCCAGGTAGCCGTGCTGGAATGCGTGATCCTGGCGGCCGCCTGCGTGGCCAGCTACTGGCTGGTCACCACCACGGAGCCGCATATCTACCTGAGATCCTGGGCGGCCGGGCAGATCGGCGGGTTGTGGGCGGTGATCTCCACCGTGTTCGTGCTACGGGAGAGCTATGACAAGAGCGCGGCCGCCGCCGTGTCCCGGGTGGCCGCCACCTCGGTGAGCTTCGTGCTCTGCCTGATCTACCTGGTCTTCCTGCCGTTTCACATCTGGGCGCTGGGCCTGCTGGTCGGGGCGAGCGCGCTGGCCGTCATCCTGCTCGGCCGGCCTACCGACGCGATCAGCGCCGCGATCTCCAGCGCGGTCGTGATGATCGCGTCCCGGCTGAGCCCGCACGATGCCTGGCAGGAGCCGATCCTGCGGTTCATCGACACGGTGGTTGGCGTGGGGGTGGGAATCGCGGCCGCCTGGGTGGCGCTGCGCGTCATCCGGCCCCGGCTGCCGCAGGGCGAGCGCGGCTGAGCCGGCCCCAGCCCGGCCTACTTCCAGGCGAAGACCGGCTGCTCGTAATGCGCCACCCTGATCATGTTGCCGTGCAGCGCGACCTGGCAGAACTGGTAGATGATGGCGGCCGTCGGCGCGTGCAGGTACTCGCCGAGCAGCGGCAACTGGATGACCGGCCTGGTGGACTCCCGGATGCGCACCAGCCGGGGCGGCACGTCGAAATCGGCCAGGGGGATCACGTGGATCCCGGCCACCTCGGTCTCGGGGCCGCGCATGGCCGGGTCGGCCGGGCCGCCCCAGACCACCACCGGGGTGATCAGGTACCCGGACCGGGTGACGTAGTCGTCGAGCAGCCCGAGGACGTCCCCGGCGCCGACCGGCACCCCGGTCTCCTCGTTCAGTTCCCGGCGGGCCGCGTCCGGCGCGGGCTCGCCCGGCTCCCGCGTGCCGCCGGGCAGCGCCCACTGCCCGGCGTGGCTGCGCAGCGTGTCGGCCGCGCTGGGTGATCAGCAGGGCCGGGGTGCCGTCTTCCTGGAACACCACGCACACCGCGACCGCGGCTTGAACGAGGCCGTCCGGGCTGGCCGCAACGCGCTGGAAGCGGTCCAGGTTCCCGGTCATGGCCTCTCGCCGCATGCCGTGATCCTCGCATGGCCGCTATTGCTGCCTGCGGGTTTGGGTGTCCTCGCCACCAGGGTCGGGATCCTGCAGCTTCTTCTTGTGCCGCATGTGAACGTATGCGGCACCCGAGGTCCCACCGCCTGCCAGGACGGCTGAGGCCGGTGCCAGCCAGGACGACGTACCTATCACGTAGTGCGCCGCTAGACCTAGGCCGCCGAGTATCAATAGCGCGCTGAGTGCTAGTGCAAAAAGGATGACGGCAATCTGACCCGCGCTGCTCCAGTCCATGCGCGCAAAGAAACGGTCGATGAGGTCCCAGAGATTGTTCGGCGCCTCGTCATCACGCGGCCCCGGGCGCCACGGCTTACCGGCTGCGGTCTGTGCGGGCACCACAGCGCCGTTGATGACATCTGGGAGCGATTTTTCCGGATTGCTGGGCCTGGTACCCAGTTCTTTCGCTGGTGTCCTGCTCGGGCGGGTTCCGGTCCCGCTGGCTGGCAAGGGAGCGCTACCGTCGCCCTCTCCGTTCGAAGAGTCGGGGCGTCGGGAGCTCATTGTGACCTCCTACACCTGCCCGGTGTTTTCCTTATTTGTGGCCGTCATAGTTCAGCCCTGCGAGGGCCTGGCGGGTGATAAGTGAACCTGACCACATTGGAAGTATCAGATGGCTGCAAAACGTCACCGACCCGGGCCAGCCGGTATCGGCGTAGCAAGTCGCTGAGCGTTTGGCCATCGAATTCAGCCATCGCGATGATGGCCGCGACGATCTCGCGGCGGCTCGTGCGCTCGCCGAACGCCCTCGCTGTCTTGAGAAGATCTTCCAGCTTGGCATCGACCGGCAGCGGCCAGGAGATCCCAGCCTGCCGGTCCGGGTAGCTGGAGACGGTGTCGCCAACCTTCAAGGCTGTCTGCTTCCGGTCTGCCATCGCCACCCCAAACCTAGGTTTATCCAATATTAGAGCAAGGTTAAACTTAGCTGCAAGCTAGCATCCGTGTATTACGTGCGTGTAATTTGGCACCTGACGCTTGATCACGGCCTCAGCCGACAGCACAAAGCAGCTGGGAGGATTCCGGATGAGCAGTCTGGGCAGTGACATCACGGTGCCGGGGCGGCCGGAGGTGCAGGAGGTGTCGGCCGGGATTTACGCCTACGTGCAGCCGGATGGCACCTGGTGGATCAACAACACCGGGTTCCTGACCGGCCCGCAGGGCGTGATCAGCATCGATGCCTGCTCGACCGAACGCAGGACCCGGGCCTACCAGGCCGCTATCGCGGCGGTTACCCCGGCCCCGGTGCGCGCCGTGCTGAACACGCATCACCACGGCGATCACACGTTCGGCAACTGCCTGTTCCCGGGGGCGGCCATCGTGGCCCAGGAACGGGCCCGGGCGGAAGCGATCGCGTTCGGGCCGCCGGGGGAGCTGCCGTTCTGGGACTGCCCCGACTGGGGGGACCTGAGCCTCGACCCGCCGTTCGTCACGTTCACCGACCAGATCGCGGTGCACGCGGGCGACCTGCGCGCCGAGGTCCGCTACGTGGGCACCCCGGCGCACACCACCAACGACTCGATCGTCTGGATCCCGGAGCGGTCGGTGCTGTTCTGCGGCGACCTGCTCTTCAACGGCGGTACGCCGTTCCTGCTGATGGGCTCGGTGGCCGGCGCGGTCGAGGTGCTGGAGCAGGTGCTGCGGCCGCTCGGCGCGCAGACCATCGTGCCCGGCCACGGCCCGGTGTTCCACGACTACGGGCTGATCGACGCCACGCTGGACTACCTCCGCTTCGTGCTCGACGTGGCCGCCCAGGCCCGGGCGGCCGGGGTGTCGCCGCTGGACGCGGCCCGGGACACGGATCTAGGCCGGTTCGCGGGCTGGGCCGACCGGGAGCGGATCGTCGGCAACCTGCACCGCGCCTGCGCCGAGCTCGGCGGCGCCCCGCGCGGCGCGCCGATCGACACCGCCGCCGCCCTGGGCGACATGGTCGCCTACAACGACGGGGCGCCGCTCAGCTGCCTGGCCTGACCGCCGCGGTCAGCCGTGGGCCGCGCCCAGCGCCCGTCCGTCCAGCCAGAGCGCCCAGGGCTCGACCGCGTCGATCTGGAGCAGCCCCATGGCCGCCCAGGGATCCGCGGCCAGGCGGGCGCGGATCGCGGGCTCGCCGGCCGCCTCGATGGTCAGCAGGACCCGCCGCCGGTCGCCGACCGGCCCGCCGAGGATGACGAAGCCGTCGTCTACCAGCCGGTCCATGAACGCCGCGTGCTCGTCCCAGGCGTCCTGCTCCCGGATTCCGCGCGCCGGATCCCAGCCCGGCCCGTGCACCATGGTCACCGCGAAATGAGCCATGGCCGCAGGCTACGAGCCGGTGCCGACAGTTTGCCTTCGTGTTGGTAGTGGCAGACTTGGTGCATGTCCGGCCAGCCAGCAGCCAGCCCGGAGGCGGGCAGCTTCGAGTTCGGCCAGGCGGCGGCCATCCTGGCCGAGCGGGATCCGGTGCTGCGCCGCCTGATCGCCGAGACGGGTTCTGTCGACTTGCGGCCGCCCGCCGAGTCACATCTGGCCTCGCTGGTCCGCGCGGTCGTTTACCAGCAGCTGGCAGGCGCGGCGGCGGCCGCCATTCACGGCCGCCTGCTGGCCGCGCTGGGCGGCGAGGTCACCGCCGGAGGCCTGCTGTCGCTGACGCCGGAAGCCATGCGCGCGGCCGGCCTGTCCGCGGCCAAGACCGCCTCGCTGCGCGATCTGGCCGGCAAGGTGCTGGATGGCACGGTCGAGCTCGACCCGGCTCAGCTGTGGGATGAGCCCGACGACGAGGTCGTGGCCCGGCTGTCCACAGTCCGTGGCATCGGGAAGTGGACCTCGGAAATGTTCCTCATCTTCCAGCTGCGGCGGCTGGACGTGTGGCCGACCGGGGATCTCGGCGTGCGCAAGGGCTACGGGCTGGCCTGGGGGATACCGACACCGACCGCCAAGCAGCTCGACCCGCTCGGCGAGCCGTACCGGCCCTACCGCACGGTGCTGACCTGGTACTGCTGGCGGGCCGCGGAACTGTACGCCGGCGCGGCCGGCAGCGCGCTCACCCGCTGACTGGGCCCGGGCTTGGCCCGCTGACTGGGTCGGCGCGCCAGTCCCGCTCGCCCCGCGCGGCCACCGCCGCGATCTGCTCGGTGAACTCGGGCCACAACGCCCTGGGCAGGTCGTGCCCCATTCCCGGGTACCCGACGAAGCGGCAGCCGGGGATGGCCCGGGCGAGGGCCAGGCCGCCACTCGGCCCGACCAGCGGGTCGTGCAGCCCGTGGATGACCACCGTGGGCACGGCGATCTGGCCCAGCGCCCGGGTGCGGTTCGGCTGGGTGACGGTCGCCTCGAGCTGGCGCAGCGAGCCGGCCGGATCGAAGCCGCGGTCCCAGCTCCGGCCGGCCAGCTCCCGCACGTGCGCCTCGTCGAACGGGTAGCCCCGCGAGCCGATCAGCCGGAACGTCTCCACGGCCGAGGCCACGGCGGCGTCCCGCCCGGAGATCACCTCGCGGCGCAGTAGCCGGGCGTACACCCGCGGCTTGGCCAGCCCCACCCGCAGCGACCCGGTCGAGGTCATCATCAGGGTCAGCGAGCGGACCCGGCCGGGGTGGCGCAGCGCCACCGTCTGCGCGATGAAACCGCCCATGGACGCGCCGACCAGGTGCGTGCTGGCCAGCCCCAGCCCGTCCAGCAGCCCGGCCACGTCGTCGGCCATGTCGCCGATGGTGTACGGCGGCTGGCGGCGCCGGGTGAGCACCTCGCTCAGCGGCGGCGTGGGGACGTGGTCCAGGTGGGTTAACGCGCCGGTGTCCCGGTTGTCGAACCGGACCACGAAATGGCCCCGGCCGGCCAGCCGTTCGCAGATCTCGTCCGGCCAGGCGATCATCTGCGTCGCCCAGCCCATCACCAGCACAATGGCCGGGTGCCCGGCCTGGCCGAACGTCTCGTAGGCCAGCTCGATCCCACGGGCCGCGACCCGGCCCTGCGTCCGGGCGGCAACGTCATCCATTCGTGCAGTCTCGCATGCTTAACGGCCAGTACCCGCGACTGCCGCCGCCTTCGCCCCAGCGGTGCCTGGTGCTACTGCCGGTTCCTGAGCAGCCTTCTGCGGTACGCGAGGCTGCCCCCGCCGGCCAGGATCGCCGCCGCGCCGACGGCCAGCAGCAGCCCGTCCTGGAAGCCGGACGTGCCGCCGCCACCGGTGGCCGGGGCCGCGGCGGGAATCGGGCTGGTCGTGGACTTGGGCGTGGGGCTGGGCGCCAGCGACGGGGACGCCGATGGGCTGGCCGAGTGCGTCTCGGTCGGCGTCGGGGTCGGCGTCGGCGTCGGGGTCTCCGTGCTGGTGGGGGTCTCGGTGCTGGTCGGCGTCGCGGTGCTGGTGGGCGAGGACGTCCCGCCCGGGGAGAACGTCGGCGACCCGGACGGCGAGCCGCCACTCGAGCAGGCCGCTACCGACACCGAAACGAAGAGGGCGGCGAGCCCGCCGGCCGCGGCCAGCCGCACGGTGCGCCCAGTCGCCGCGATGGCTGTGCTCAGCTTCACGAGACCTCCTCATGCGGCCGACGGCTGGCGGCCCCGTTCCGGTCCATACCCGAAAACCGGCATCGGTAGCAAAACGCACAGCGGCCGGTCGCTGCCCGGGCCGGCGGAAGGCAGGTCCTCGAAAGTGCTGGCGGCAATAAAAGGTATAGCCCATGCGGGACACAGGCGTGCAATGGCGTCGTCACCACTGAAATATTAGGCTACGCGATTAGAACGGCATAGGGAAGACACGCGGCGAGAGGTGGGGCATTGGCGGAGGCCCAGTGGCGGCGGGTCGCCGGGTTGCGGGTGGTCAAGTCGTGGCCACAGAGCCGGTACGCCCCGGTCGTGACCACCCGGCCGCCGGGCGCCATCATCGCCCGGCTGGCCGGCCTGGCCGGTGTGGTGCTCCTGCTGGCCGGCTGCATCGCGGTCGGCGTCGTGTTCGCCGCCCAGCGCCATGCCCCGCAGCCCGGCCGGCTGGCCGCGGGTGAACTCGGGCCCCAGACCCGCGGCCCGTGGCTGCGGCGTTCCGCGCCGGTGTCGGTGGAGATCCCGGCCATTGGCGTGGACTCGAAACTGCTCCACCTGGGCAAGAACGCCAACGGCACGATTGCGGTGCCGTCGCTGAACGCCCCGGTCAGCCTGGCGGCCTGGTACAAGTACTCCCCGACACCGGGCCAGATCGGGGCCTCGGTCATCGAGGGTCACGTCAACACCTACCAGGGCCCGGCCATCTTTTTCCGGCTCGGCGCGCTGCGCCCAGGGGACCGGGTCATCGTGCACCTGGCCGACGGGGTCACCGCTATTTTCCGGGTCACCGGCGTGCGTGAGTTCCTCAAATCCAGGTTCCCGGCGAAAGCAATTTATGGCACGACCAACTATGCCGCGCTGCACCTGATAACCTGCGGCGGCGCCTTCGATTATGAGACGCACCATTACCTGAGTTCCACGGTGGTATTCGCGTCGCTCACCTCGTACCGGCGGCCCGGCCACCGGCGGCACTGACCGTCAGGTGCCGCTGCTGCCGCGCTGCTGCCGGGTGATGGCCACCGCGCCGGTCACCGCGCACGCCAGGGCCGCGATGAGCAGCGTGGTCGCGGCCGAGTAGACGATGTCCCTGGTGGCTGGGACCTGGCCGTTAGCCCGGGAAATCATGGCCAGCCCCACGCAGGCCCCGGCCAGCGGGATGCTGCCGTGCCGGTGCCAGCGGCCGGTCGCCGGGCGCCCGCGCCCGCCGTTCTTCCGGGTCAGGATCAGGGTGGTGACGACGCCTATGAGCATCACGATGGTGGTGGCGAGGGCACTAATGGCTAGTGGCTGCATCGCTGGCTCCATCCGCTAATCCGCCGGTTCCATGCTAGTGCTCCCCTCATCCGGTCACGAGCCGCGGCGCCGTGGGTGCCAGACCTGCACGGTCACCGTGCCGGCCCGGCGGACCTTGCTGCCCGGCGCGGGGGACTGGCCGACCACCAGCCCCTCGACCGCCATCGGCTGCACAGTGAGCTGGACCATGTTCACATGAAGGCCGAGATCGCCGGCGGCGCGCAGGCAGGACCGGGCGAACAGGCCGCGCAGATCAGGCACGATGACGCGGCGCGCCGGGCCGGGATGCGCGGTCAGCAGGTCGGCGAGGCCTGCCATGACCATGTCGCCGCTGAGGCCCCGGACGTATCTGTCGCCGCCCGGCCCGGACGGTTCGGATGCCGGTGCGTTCAGGCCGCCTCCGGTCTGCCGGGCGCCGATCTCCCGGTCATACCGTTGCCGGGCGGCGGAGTCGCTCAGTGCCCGCCAGGCGGCATCGGCGGCCGCCCGCGCGGCGTCCGCGGCCCGCAGCACCTGGGTCGGCGCGCCGGAGAGCAGCCGCGGGGCGAGCAGGCCCAGCCGGGCCTGGTAAGCGTCCCGGACCTGGGTGGCCGTGGCGCCGGGCGCGATGCCGAGCACGTCGTACCACGTCAGCATGGGATGGGCCGGGCTAGCTCGGCGCGCTGTGCATGCTGAGCTGGGTCTCATGGTCGGCGAAGCCGACCGAGCGATAGACCCGGATGGCCGGCTCGGCCGGATCAGCCACGATCACCAGTGTGCGGGCACCCAGCAGACCGAGCGCGTGCTGGCCAGCCCGCCAGACCAGGGTGCCGGCCAGGCCCTGCCGCCGGGCGGCCGGGTGCGTGCCCACGTCCTGGTACCGGGCCACGCCGTCCGGCCGGGCGAAAATACCCAGCTGGGCCACGAGTTCGCCGTTACGGAACGCGCCGAACCAGGCCCCGTGACCGGCTTCGGTGGCCCGCCGCCTGGCCGCGTACCTGGCCTCGATGAACGTCCGGGTGGCCGGCCCGCCATCGGCCGCGTCGCTGGTGGCCTGCAACTCCACCGCCCGCTGCCAGTCCCGGTCATCGGCCAGCGGCCGGATCACGGCGTCCCGGTTCGGCCGCGGCGGCTCGTGCAGCGCCAGGGCGGTGAGCACGGTCTCCTGGACCAGTTCGAGACCGGCCGTGGCGAAGCTGCCGAAGTCCGGCTCCGGGTCGCCGGTGCCGTCCAGGCCGAGCGCCAGGTGACCCGCGCCGGGGAACTCGGCCCGGAACAGCTCCAGCCACGGCCCGGCCGGGCCGTCCGCCGCCCGGGCCCGCAGCAGCAGGAAGTTGCCCCACCAGAACTCCGGATTGGCCGGGCTGCGCACGGTGACGTAATCGGGATGGTCGATGACCTCGCTGCCCTCCAGGGCGCGGACCATCAGGTCAGTCTGGAATCCCAGCGAGGTGACGTCCACGACGGCGAGCCTAGCCAGCCGGGTCAGGGCTGGCCGGCGGCTGGTGGTTCCGCCGGTGCCGGCCGCAGCACCCGGGCGGCCGCCACGGCCCACAGGCCGATCAGCACGAGCCAGATGAGCAGCCGCTCCCAGCCAGCTAGGCCGGTGCCCGGCGGCTCGATCGACCGGCTCAGCGGCGCGTAGGCGTACCACCCGGTGAGACCGGTGTAGTCGAGGCTGTCCAGATAGCTTCCGATCGCGGCCAAGGCCAGGCCCAGGGCGACCACGGTTACGATCCGCTGGGCCATGCTCAGCCGGTCAGTAAAACGCATTCGCCAACTTTGCCACGATTACGGGAGCCTGGTGCGGACCGTGGTGCTGGTGTGTCCAGTGGTAGCTGCCAGCCAGGGCGCCTGCTTGTTGATGTTGAAGGAGCCGACACCATGGGGCCGCTACGTCAACATCAGCAACGGGGTGGTCAGCTCTGCGGCATGAGTCGGCGGCATTGCATTGGCCCCGGGCTTGGTCACCCCCGGACGGCCAGCGCGCATCGGTCATGATTAGGTAGGCAGTGGCGTTCAGTGAAATGGCTGGTGGGACGATGCGCCCGATCCGGGCGGGCAGCGGAGTGCGCTCGCGATACCAGCTGCTCAGCTCGGCCGTGCTGGGCGGCGGGGCGTCAGATGAGCGGGCTGCGGCGCTCGATCAGGACCACATCGCGCCAGCGGCCGTGCTGCTGGCCGAGCCGCTCGCGGATGCCGACGGTGCGGAAGCCCGCCGCGTGGTGCAGCGCCACGCTGGCGGTGTTCTCGGGGAAGATGCCGGACTGGATGGTCCAGATGCCGGCCGCCTCGGTGGACGTGATCAGCGCGTTCAGCAACTGGCGGCCGGCGCCCTGGCCGCGGGCTTCCGGGTGCACGTAGACCGAGTGCTCGACCACCCCGGCGTAGACACACCGGCCGGACACCGGGGAGACCGCGACCCAGCCCAGCACGTCCGCTCCGTTGCTGGCGACGAAGCGGTGGCCAGGCAGTTTGGCCGCGGTGAACTCGGGCCAGTCCGGGGCCTGGGTTTCGAACGTGGCGTCGCCCTCGTCGATGCCGGCCTGGTAGATGGCCAGCACGGCGGCGGCGTGCCGCTCGGTCATCGGCTCGATCCGCACGTCAGCCAGCCGCCCCGAGCGGAACCGGCGCGGGCTTGCCCATGACCAGGTCGGCAGCGGTGGGGAAGCAGTCCACGCAGGCCTGGTTGATCCGGTAGAGGCGGGAGGTGCCGTGGTCCTCGGCCAGCACGAAGCCGACCGCGGCGAGCTGCCGCAGGTGCGCGGACACGGTGGACTGGCCCACCGACACGGCCGCGACGATCTCCTTGACGGTCATCGGCCTGCCCGCGCGGGCCAGCAGCGAGACCACCTGTACCCGGGTGCCGTCGGCCAGGGCCTTGAACCAGGCGGCGTAGGTGTTGGCCGTGTCGCGGTCGAGGAGCTCAGTTTGCTTCATCGTCCATCGACGATAGACGATTAGTTGCTTGACGGCAACTGAGTATTCCGGCCCATGTGTAAGGGGCTGTTCTGCGGGAAGAAGCGTTTTTTCTTCGCTTCGGGAGCGCACCGTGACCACAATGAGCGGCCCACTGCATGACGTGCTACCGCCTGGCTCGCCGCTGGTCCGGCGGGCCGCTGTGGTCTCGTGCTGGCTGTGCGGCATCCGCCTGCATCAGAACCAGATGGTTCCTGACGGAAGCGATGCCTGCGACGACATCCGGTGGTATTGCCAGGACTCCCGGTCCTGTACCGAACGCTGGACCTCGGCCGAGCGCGACAGGCGAAGCGCGGCGATCACCGCTCAGCCTGACCACGCTCGCCAGTAGCGACCGCCTGCGTTCATCCTTCATCGTTAATTGTTCCCGTTCCGGGCGCAGCAGATCGGGGTGCTCCTCGCATGTAAGGAGCGGAACCCCAACGGTGGAGGCGTGATGACCTTCGAGGAATTCGCGGCCGAGCGGCTGCCCGGCGTGCTGCGGTTCGCCGCGGTGCTGACCGGGGACCGCGCCCTGGCCGAGGATCTGGCCCAGGAGGTGCTGATCCGGGCGCATTCCAGATGGCGCAAGATCGGCAGCCTGGACCGGCCGGAGTACTACGTCCGCAAGATGATCCTCAACGAATTCCTGCACTGGCGCCGCCGGGAATGGCGGCAGATTCCCTCGGGCGCGGCTTCGGACGTGGATCGGCGCAGTGCCCCGGATCACGCCGCCGGCTACGCCGAACGTGACGCGCTCATCGCCCAGCTCGGCAAGCTGCCCGCCCGGCAGCGCGCCGTGCTCGCGCTCCGCTACTACGAGGGGCTCTGCGACATCGAGATCGCGGACCTCATCGGCTGCAAGCCAGGAACGGTCCGCGGCTATGCCACCCGGGCGCTGGCCACGCTGCGCGTGGAGATGAACGTCCGGCCTGGTCAAGGCACCCGCATTCATCGAGGAGAAGATCTAATGCGTACCGAAGACGACCTGCGGGCCGCGTTCCGCGACATGGAGCGGCTCGCGCCGGACGCGGCTGATGTCATGCGCGCCGTCTACGAGCACCCACGGCGGCCGGGTGCCTGGACCCGGCGCTCGCCGCGCCTGCCGGGCCTGCCGGGGCGGCCCGTCGTGCGCGCGGGGCTAGCTCTGGGGGCCGCCGGGGCGCTGGCCGCGGTCGCGGTGATCGTGGCAGCGGCCCACGGGCCCACCAAGGCCGCGCCCATCACCGCACCCGCGCTGCGGGCCCGCCTGCTGGCGGCCATCGATAGCGCCAGTGGTGACATCCTGTACACGCCCGCACCGGGCGCGCCGCTGGCCGGGGGGCAGTACCCGGCATATCCCCGGCCCGGCCAGGAGGTCCATGTCCGCGTCGGCCCGGACGTCGGCTCGGACGGGAAGGTCTACAAGGACGGGGAGTACTCCTTCACGATGCCCTCCGAGGCCGCGCTGCACCGGTACATCCGCAGCTACACCGCCGACCTCGACCAGGGCGGGCTGAACCTGTCCGGGACGATCATCCGGGTGAATCACTTCCAGCACGAGTGGAGTGAGTGCCAGTCGAGCTTCATCCTCGGGTTCACCCTCGACGCGGCCGGTATCCGCGCTGAGATCGCCAACGGCCAGTTCACCGTCATCGGGCATACTGAACTGCACGGACAGCAGGCCATCGAGCTGAAGATCAACGTGCCACCCAGCAACGAGGCCCCGCCCCACGTGACCGCGGAACGGATGTGGGTGAACGCCACGACCTACCTGCCGATGCGGGGCTTTACGCGCTGGTCCAATGGGCAGCAGAGCGTCTTCGATTACGTCTTCCTCCCGCCCACGCCCGAGAACCTGGCGAAACTGCGCCCGGTCATCCCGGCGGGCTACACCCAGACCGGGTGCGCGCAGGGCACCGGCGGGAAACCGGACACGAGGCACTTCCCGCCTGCGAGCTAGCCAGATGCCCGGTGGCCGGGACCGCTCAGGCGGCCCGGCCACTGGGCGTTACGCTGACGCGGTGACCAGGGGATGGCCGGGGCCAGGTGCCTCATCGCGGTGGGCGGAGTCACCTCCCGCGCGACCGTCTCGCGCTATGCGGGCCAGCTTTCCGTGCGCCAGACTGCTGTCATGGACCGGTCAACGATCGGCGCCGGGTGGCTGACGCTGCGCCCGTTCACCCCCGCCGATATTCCCTGGGTTTACGAAGTATTGCTGGACCCGGCCGTACAGCGCTTCATGCAGATTCCCTCGCCCTACCGGCTCGAAGATGCGGCATCCTACGTCGAGCAGGAGTACATCGCTGGCGGGGACGGCGGGCGCCGGGCTGACTTCCTGGCTGAGGAGGCCGCCACTGCCACCCGCCTGGGCCGGGTCGGCGTGCGCCTGGGCGAGCCGGGCACGGCCGAAATTGGGTACTGGGTCGATCCGCGCGCCCGCAATCGTGGCGTCGCCACCACCGCGGTCCGGGCGGTGTGCCAGTGGGCCGTCACGACGGCGGGCATCGATCTCATCGAGTGGCGCTGCCAAGCGGGCAACGTCGCTTCTCGCCGCGTCGCGGAGAAGGCCGGATTCCTCATCGAGGCGACGCTGCGTAAGCGGCGCGTCCGCCACGGCGGGCGGGTGGATGAGTGGGTCGGTTCGCTGCTACGCGAGGAGGTGATGGCTGACCCAACCCTTCTGAGCAGCCCCTAGGCAACGAGGCCGGCCCCAGCGAGGAGGCATGACATGGCCAGGATCAGCTACGACGATCAGACCGCGGCGGCGTATCACGCGGTCCGCGAGATCCCCCGAGACGGGCTCGGGGCGTGGCGCGAGGCAGTCCGGCGGCATCTCAGGCCGTCGCCGGGCATGACCGTGGTGGACATCGGCGCGGGGACCGGCACGTTCGCCACCGCGTTCAGCGACTGGTTCGACCTCGCTGTCCTCGCGGTCGAGCCGTCGGCGGCCATGCGAGCCCAGATTCCGCGCCGCCCGGGCATCCAGGTACTCGAAGGAGATGCCGGCGCCCTCCCGCTGCCGGACCGCTCGGCGGACGGCGTATGGCTGTCGCTCGTCCTCCACCACATCCCCGACCTCGAAGCGGCCGCAGGCGAGATCCGCCGCGTCCTGCGCCCTGGCGCCCCCGTGCTGATCCGCCAGGGATTTCCGGGCCGGGGCGACCCGGCGCGCACCATTCCCTGGGGGTTCTTTCCCGAGACCGCCCGGACGGTCAATACGTTTCCCTCGGCCGAGCAGGCATGCCAGGCGTTCGCCACCGCAGGATTCCGCCGCGATGCACTTGAGCAGGTCCCCGAAGAACTGATCAGCCTGGCCGAGCTTCCTCGACCAGGCGGACAGCTTCCGCCGCTCCGACACCATCATGCGCGACCTCACCGAGGAGGAGTTCCTGCGCGGCAAGGAACAGCTCCGCCGCGCCGTGCGCAGCGCCGAGCCCGCAGCCCGCACGGAGACCAGAACCTCCTGGCTTGACCTACTGGTCCTACGCTGACCACGGGTGCGGTTCTGCCCGCACGACCGGTGACTTCCGCCTCGCCGCGTCGTCTGCAGGTTCTGAACATCTCCTTCCGCGCCTGGGGGAGGGAGGTCGTTAACGTCCCCTTCCGCGCCTGCGGGAGGACCGAGATGAGATGACAGGGAGCGTGCACCGTGGCTGAGGAGAACGTGAGCGCCACCCTGACCGTCGGCGTGCCCGCCGCGAGGGTGTTCGCGGTGCTGGCGGACCCGGCGGCCCATTCTGCGATCGACGGCACCGGCTGGGTGGTGGAAGCTGCCGACCGGGCGCCGCTGACCAAGGTGGGGCAGATCTTCCGGGTGGACATGTATCACCCCAACCATCCCGACGGTAACTACCAAATGGCCAACGAGGTTCAGGTGCTCGACCCGCCGCGCGCCATTGGCTGGAAGCCGGGGTACCGCAACGACGAGGGGCAGTTGGAGTTCGGCGGCTGGATCTGGCGTTACGACCTGGCGCCGCTCGGTCCTTCCGAGACTGAGGTCACGCTCACCTACGACTGGTCGGCGGTGCCGCAGTCCATCCGGGAGTACCTCCATTTCCCGCCGTTCGGCCCTGACCATCTCAGCAACTCGCTGCACCACCTGGCCGAGCTGGCCCAGGCCCCGGCGCCCGGCGGCTAGACCCCCGGCGGGCTGGCCGCGGCGGACGCGGCTCCGGCACGGCCACGTTCCCTCACCCAAGGAAAGGCACGATGAAGCTTCTCCTCACGTCCGCGGGCATCAAGAACACGAGCATCCACGACGCGCTGGCCGGCCTGCTGGGCAAACCGATTGCCGAGTCCAGCGCCCTCTGCATTCCCACCGCGTCGTACGGGCACCCAGAGGGCGGTCCTGTCGCGGCATGGCAGTTCATCGCCGGACGAGGCCGCACTCCCTTGTGCGAATTGGGCTGGAAGTCCTTGGGAGTGCTTGAGCTCACCGCGCTGCCCAGCATCGATGAAGAGCTTTGGGTTCCCCTGGTCGAGGAGACTGACGCCCTGCTGGTGGGCGGCGGCGATGCCTTGTACCTGTGCCACTGGATGCGGCAGTCCGGGCTGGCGGACCTCTTGCCGTCGCTACGCGAGGCGGTCTATGTGGGAGTGAGCGGCGGGAGCATGGCGATGGGCCCCAACATCGGGGAGGGCTTCCCCCACTGGAAGCCGCCCGCCGGTGGCGACAAAGCGCTGGGACTAGTTGATTTTTCGATCTTTCCGCACCTGGATCACGAGCGTATGCCGGAAAATTCCCTGGCCGGCGCGGAAAAATGGGCCGCCAGCGTGCCGGTGCCTGGGTACGCGATTGACGATCAGACCGCCATCAAGGTGACCGGCGGCACTGTCGAAGTCGTCTCCGAGGGGCACTGGAAGCTGTTTACCCCCTAAACCCGAGGAGGCCCAGCGGATTGGTCATGCGGCATGTGGAGGCACTGTATGAGCGAAGGCTGCGTGTTCTGTGATCAAAGCTGGATGAGGGCGGCCGAGATCTTCATCGAGACCCCTCACTGCATATTCGCCTCGACCCGGGACCCGGACATCCGGGCCCAAGCCGGACTGGCAGAAGGCGTCCTGCCCGGCTCCGGGGCAATCGTGCCCATCGCCCACCGGACTTCGGTCTTCGAGCTGACCCCCGCGGAGTGGGCCGACACCCAGGATCTATTAATCCAGGCCAGGATGGCGCTGCACGATCTGCTGGCCCCAGACGGCTATTTGCTGGGCTGGAACCAGGGCGGCGTCCTGCATCCCCATATGCATGTCATTCCACGATTCGACGACGAGCCGCTGTCTGACCGCTGGCTGCGCTCGGCGATCAACACCCCGGAAAACAGACGGCCCGATCCATGGGTGCCCGGGAGCGGACGAGCACTTCGGGGTGCCACGTGAGCCAGGCGCCCGCGCGGTGACCAGCGGAAGCTCCTTCGTTCGCTCGTCCGTGTCTTGATCGAGACCGGGGAGTTGGCCCGCGTCTGCGACGTCCCCGCTCGCGGACTTGTGTTCGCCGGCGTTGCTGCCCGGCTCCACACCCTCTGCTCGCAGTTGACGCGTATCGTCCTTGCATGACTGAGCCGACCAGGGAGTCGACGCTTCGGGCTGTGACTGCGCTGGTGCCGTTTGTGCGCGTCTACGGGCTTCCTGTCAATCCCGAGGATCTGGAACTGATGGCGTACGCGGTTTTGCGGTTTGGGAACTCAACTGAGGAACCCCCCGCTATCGCGCAGGCTGTTGAAGAGCTAATCGCTGACCATCTTGCGGCGCACACGCGAATGACGAAGGCGATGGAAGCATCGATCCGCGAGGACCGACCCTGGCAGACAAAGAGCGATTGAGGCGGCCCGCATGTCGCTAAGGCCCGTTCTGGACACCTTGGAGACCGATCGCCTCATCCTTCGGCCTCGCAGAGTGGACGAGGCCGCCATCTATCGCCAGTTGTGGACTGAGCGGGATCCCCGGGTGCCGCGCATCGGCGGATAAGTCCCGGGGGCCGACCGACCGAGGAAGACATCGCCGCTCAGATTCGCGCAGAGCGTGAGGAGCCGGGGCCAGGGATTCTGGCAGTGGAGCGGAAGAGTTCGGCCGACGTCATCGGGTATTGCGGGTTGATCTTTCATGGGAACGGCTCGCTTTACGAGCCTGAGTTGGCCTACGAGTTGCTGCGTGCGGCTCACGGCTGCGGTTACGCAACTGAGGCAGGTCGGGCCGTGGTCACATGGGCGAGCGAGGCGGGCTACAGGCGGTTGTGGGCAGAGGTCCGGGACTGGAATGTCGCGTCGCGACGGGTCCTGGAGAAGCTCGGGTTCCACGAAACGGGCCGGGTGGAGCGCGACGCTGTCCACGGCGACAGCCTGCTAACCGTACGAGAGTTTTGAACGCTGCCCGGTGGCGGATCCCGTTGGGACACACGATTTGACCATGCTCGGGTCCAGTTATGCCGATCCGCCGCCACCGGCGAACTCCTGCGCGAACTCACCCTCGACCCCACCCGCAGCTATCAGCTCACCGGCCGCCCAGCCGACCCACCCCGAATACCCCACACGCAGAAAACCCCGAACCCTAGTCACAGGAAAGTTCTCACCGTTGGCCGCTGCTACAGGAGATGGGTGCCGTCGTGCTGGCGTATAAGGACAGGGGAGTCGTCTTGTAGGGCGTCAATGACGCGGACGGCATAGGCCTCGCTGGTGAGCTGTCGGATTTCGGTACGGGTGACCCAGCGAATGCTTCTGTCTCATCGCTAGTGTTCAACTGGCCGCCGATGGCCTTGCATCGGAAAACTAGGGCGACGATTCCGCGGTTCATGTTCTTGTAGACGCCCGTGAGGGCGACGGGTTCGACGGCAAGACCAGTTTCCTCGTGAACCTCGCGGCGGAGGCCGTCCTCGATGGACTCGTCGAGTTCCAGAACGCCGCCAGGGGGCTCCCAAGAGTGGTTGTCCCGCCGTTGGATTAGCAGGGCGCGGCCCTCGTCATCGGTGACGCTGACGCTGACGGAGTGGCGCGGTGGGTCGGTGTGCATGTGGTGGCCCCCTGGCTAGGCTTCGAGCTGACCGAGAATCCGATAAGGCGAGTCGCTGCCGACGACCGCGTAGACCCTCGCGTGGTCGCGACGCCCATTCAGGCCCGTGAATTGCTCACCGCCGTGTCTTACGTCGGCTCGTGGCACTCGCAGCTCTCTCGCGAACAGTGCGTACAAGCAACAACGGCCGGGACTCAACTGGACTGAGTTCCGGCCGTTCTATACGCATACGAGCAGGTCAGCGCCTGGTTCGCGGTGCTCATCGGAAAGCGCCCCCGGCAGGATTCGAACCTGCGCACACGGCTCCGGAGGCGGCCCGCGTCATCTGGCATAACTAGCAGTTGACCTGCATCGATGGCGACATATGGGGAGCGGTCTCGTCTCATCATTCCGTGCTCTGTTCCGGATCATGGTGCTCTAATGCCCCCTCGGCGTGGTCCGGCACGCCCCTTGACCCCCAGATGACTGCCGGGTGTCCGGCGAGTGCTGGCGAATCCGTTTCTGCAGGTCAGGGTTTATTACGTCCCGATATGGACGCCTCCGTCCGGCGCCGCCCGCACAGTCTGTGAGACCGCCGCATAAGTCGCTGATATCGGTAAGCTGCCCTCGGCCAGTCGGCGGGGCTGTCCGCCTGAAAAGCGGAAGGTCGGCGGTTCGACCCTGCCCCTGACCACCACACTTCTACTGCCCCTGAGCTGGGCAAACAAGTATGACCGGCCCTCGTGACCCATGCCGGTTAGTGACCGGCAGGGTCCCCTCTTGGCCCCTGTGAGCCGCACCTAATCGCACGCGGATCGCACGCGGGCGCCAACCATCCCCGCCGCGCCGCCCGGCCGAGGCGCGCGTCCAGTGCCGCAGCCGCAAAGCTCGACGGCCGACCTCGACGGCGACTTCCCCGGCAAGATCATCGGCGCCTATCGAGAGGACGAGCGAGGAGCCGCTATTGCAGGTATACCGCCACTTACGGTATACCTAGTGGATGAGGCAAGCCAGGAGCCAGGAGCAGACATGCCTATGACGCCGCAGCCGCACGAAATCAAGCGCGTCCCAGTCGGGAGCGAACGGCCTGCCAGAGTTCACGTGATCTGGCACAACCGCAAGTTCGTGGGGTACACCGTCAGGCTGGATGCAGGCCAGGACAAGTGGGCAGCGCTCTCTCCTTACGGGGCACTGGTCGGCGAAACGAACACGCACATCGAAGCGCTATCCCTACTCGCCCCTGATGCCGAGATCGCACCAAAGAAGACCAGCGTCTACCTGGACGGCGCGACCGCCGCGGCCGTCCGCAGGAGCGGACAGCCTCTGGCGGAGCTGATCCGAAAGGGCCTGGCCGCATCCCCATCACTGAGTGACGATCCCAGCGGCCGTGAGGGTGCACCAGCGTGACTCTGGGCTGTGTCCGGCCCGCGCCTGGAGCTGGACTGCTCGTCCCCGTCATCCTCGTAGACGCCGAACCCAGGTGAGTGACCGCCGTGTCCAGGGGTCGGCGCAGCCGATCGCGTGCGACGGCCCTCCGGGCCGTCCTAGACGCGGTGGCCGCGAACTGGACAATCGAGAGCGAGGAAGACGAGACTCGAACACTGAGCATGGTCCCGATAACCGTGCTGATCCTGCTGTGCTACGAGTGTGGCCCCGGTGTGCGGCGGGCGGCCTGCAAGGCTGAGCCCGCCGCTGGGCACCGGGCCAGCGGCGCGCTCGCGCGCCGCCTTGATGCGCTGAGCTGGGTCGATGCCCCATGATCCATTCCGCGTATATTCCGGGAACCGTGACTGAGAGGGGCATCCGGCAGCACACGGCTGCATGTGATCGAACTGTGACCGAGGCCGATTCCGCTGGTCAGCAGGGTTTCGGCCTGATTTGGAAGGCGCCCCCGACAGGATTCGAACCTGCGCACACGGCTCCGGAGGCCGTTGCTCTATCCCCTGAGCTACGGGGGCTTCGGGGCGGAGAAAAGAGTATCAGCACGGAACCGGGCTCCGGACCAGCCTGCCTGGGCCATACCGGGCTGAGCAGGGCGCGCGTCCGGCGTGTTGGCGCGGGAAGTCCGTGGGACGCGCTAGCCTCGCCGCGTGGCCGAGGCTCTGGGACGCGTGCTCGTGGTGGACGACGACGAGGTGATTCGTCAGCTCATCGCCGTCAACCTCACGCTGGAAGGGTTCGACGTGGCGACCGCGGTGGATGGCCAGGACTGCCTGGACAAGGTCACCGCGATCGACCCGGACGTCATCACGCTCGACGTGATGATGCCGCGGCTGGATGGCTGGGTGACCGCGGGGCAGCTCCGGCGCAACCCGCAGACCAGCAAGATCCGGGTGGTGCTGATCACCGCCCGGGCGCAGGAGGACGACAAGCACCGCGGCCGGGAGATCGGCGTCAACGCCTACCTGACCAAGCCGTTCGACCCCGGCGAGATGATCCGGGTGGTTCGCGAGCTGGCGGCCAGGGTGCCTGCCGACCAGGCAGCCGAGGACGCCGCCGAGGGACGGCCGGAAAAAGCCTGACGGTACCCCGGGCCAGCCCGGATACCCTTCTCTGAGTGATCACCCGGGAGCTGAGCGCGGCAGTGGCCGCGGCGGCCGAGGCGGCCCGGGCCGACGGTGAGCTGGCTATCCCCCCGCTTACCAGCGGTGCGGCGCTGGTCGGCAGCTGGCGGCCGGTCCCGGATGCGGCGGGCGGCGGACCGGGCAGCTATGCCAGCTCCATCCCGTTCCTGCTGGCTACCCGGTCCGCCGATGCCCCGGTGCACATCGCGGCAGTGCTGGCCGCGCGGCTGGCTGGCGCGGACGGCGCGGCCGCCGGGATCTGCCACGCCGCGGTCACCGGGCCGGGGTACCTGTCGCTTACCGTCAGCCCGGAGGCGCTCGGCCGGCTGGCCGCCCGGATCAGCCAGGTGGGCCCGGGCTGCGCCCGTAGTGCCGCAATGCACGGGACCATGGTGACCGCGCCCGCCGGGACCGTGCTGGCCGCGGCGGCCAGCTGGGACGAGGCGTGGCGTTGGCTGGCCGCGGAACTGGCCGGTCGTCTGGCGAGTGCGGCGGGCGCCGAGGTCAGCTGGACGGACCCGCCAGACGGACCGGCCCTGGCCAAGCCTGCCCGGACCATGCCTGCCGGGACCATCTCTGCCGGGACCACCCCTGCCCTGTCTGAGCCTGCCCTGCCTGAGCCTGCCTGCTGAGGCCGTGCTGAGGCGGGCCGTGCTGGGCTGAGCCGGGCGGAGCTTGACCTGTCTGAGGCGGGCCGGGCTGGGCTGAGCCGGGCTGAGCTTGATCTGTCTGAGCCGGGCCGGGCTGAACCGGGGCCGGTGGCTGCGGCGGTGGCGTTCGCCGGGAGCCGACGCGATCCGGTACGCGCTCAGCCGGGCCGTGCCCAGCGGTACCGGCCCAGGCCGCCGCATCCGGGCCATCGACCCGCGCGCCGCGGCCGCGCAGCATCTGGGCAACCCCTTCTATGCTGTGCGGTACGCGCATGCGCACGCTGCGTCCATCCTCCGGTGGTCCGCTCACCTCGGCCTGCCAGCGGCGGACGCGGCGCAGTTCCAGCCGCGGCTGCTCGCCCACCCACGCGAGCAGGCGCTGCTCGACGCGATGTCCTGGCTTCCAGAACGGGTGGCCGGGGCAGCGCGCCGCGGCCACCCGCACGTGCTCGCCAGCTACCTGGAAGACCTGACCGGAACGTACCTGGACTGGCAGGAGTGCTGCCCGCTTGGCCAGCCGGGCGCATTCCCGCCCGGCCCCGACCACCCGCCCGGCCCCGACCACCCGCCCAGCCCGGCCAGCCGCGCCGGCACCGTGACCAGCAACCCGGCCCCGGCCAGCCGTCCGGCCCTCACCAGCCGGCCGGTCCCGACCAGCAACCCGGCCCCGGCCAGCCCGGGACACAGCTCCGGCAGGCCAGGCTGCTGCTGGCCGACGCGGCGCGGACGGTGCTGGGCACCGGCCTGGGGCTGCTCGGCGTGGCCGCGCCGGACGGCATCAGCCAGCTAGACGGCCAGCTAGGCGGCCAGATAGACGGACCGCACCCGACCAGCAAGGAAGCCCGATGAGCCGTGTCGCCCACCCCGCCGGCCCGCGCCACGCCGACGTGCTGCCGGCGGAGCACCCGCCGGCGCCGCCGCGCGACCTGAACGCGCTGGACCCGGCCATCTGGCCGCGGACCGCGCAGCGGGCCGCCGGCGTCCTCACTATCGGCGGCCTGGACGTGCGGGACCTGGCCGCCGAGTTCGGCACCCCGCTATTTATCTGTGACGAGGACGACTTCCGGCTGCGCTGCCGCGGCTACCGGGAGGCGTTCGGCGACACGGCCGGGGTGTTCTACGCGGCCAAGGCGTTCTGCTGCCGGGGTGTGCTGCGCTGGGTGACCGACGAGGGCCTGGGCGTCGATGTGTGCACCGGCGGCGAGCTGGAGGTGGCGCTGCAGGCCGGGGTGCCGGCCGCCCAGATCACCCTGCACGGCAGCAACAAGCTGACCAGCGAGCTGGCCCGGGCGATCGAGGTGGGCGTGGGCCACATCGTGGTGGATTCCTTCGAGGAAATCGCCCGGCTGGCCTACCTGACCGAGCCCGAGGTCACCGCGCCGGGCGTGACCACGGCCACGCCGCCGGCCCATCGGCCGGCCGTGCTGGTCCGGGTGACCACCGGGGTGGAAGCGCACACGCACGAGTTCGTGGCCACCGCGCACGACGACCAGAAGTTCGGCTTCCCACTCACCTCGGGGGCGGCGGCCGAGGCGGTCCGCCGGGTGCTGGCCTGCCCCGGGCTGGACCTGGCCGGCCTGCACTCGCACATCGGCTCACAGATCTTCGACACCGACGGCTTCGAGATGGCCGCCCGCCGGGTGCTCGGCCTGGCCGCCGCGATCCGCGACGAGCACGGGCTGGAGATCCGCGAGCTGAACCTCGGCGGCGGGCTCGGCATCGCCTATACCGGCGACGACGACCCGGCCGACATCAAGATCATCGCCCAGAACCTGCACGAGATCGTCCGGGCCCAGTGCGCCAGCGCGGGGCTGCCGGTGCCCCGGCTCACGGTCGAGCCGGGCCGCGCCATCGTCGGGCCGGGCACCATTACCCTGTACGAGGTCGGGACGGTCAAGGATGTGGACGGGCTGCGCAGCTACGTGAGCGTCGATGGCGGGATGAGCGACAACATCCGCACCGCGCTGTACGACGCGGAGTACACCACCGTGCTGGCGTCCCGGGAGTCGGCGGCGCCGCCAATGCTGTCCCGCGTCGTCGGGCGGCACTGCGAGAGCGGCGACATCGTGGTCCGGGACTGCTACCTGCCGTCCGACGTGGTGCCTGGCGACCTGCTCGCGGTCGCCGCGACCGGCGCGTACTGCCGGTCGATGGCCAGCAACTACAACCACATCGGGCGGCCGGCCGTGGTATCAGTCCAGGATGGCGCGGCCCGGCTGCTGCTGCGCCGGGAGACCATCGAGGACCTGCTCCGGCTGGACGAAGGGTGAGCAGGGTGAGAGGAGAGCAGCCGTCGTGCGGACGCTGAAAGTAGCCCTGCTGGGCTGCGGCACGGTGGGCTCGGAGGTGTTCCGCCTGCTCGGCCAGCAGGCGGACGACCTGGCCGCGCGGATCGGCGCCCGCCTCGACGTGGCCGGGGTGGCGGTGCGCCGGCCCGGCCGCAGCCGCGCCGTGCCCATCGACCAGGAACTGCTCACCGCCGACCCCATGGAACTGGTCACCCGGCCGGACGTGGACATCGTGATCGAGGTGATCGGCGGTATCGAGCCGGTCCGGTCGGTGCTGCTGGCCGCGATGAAGTCCGGCAAGTCCGTGGTCACGGCCAACAAGGCACTGCTCGCCGAGGACGGCGCCACGCTGCACGAGGCGGCCAGGGAGAACGGCGCCGACCTCTATTACGAGGCGGCCGTGGCCGGCGCCATCCCGCTCCTGCGGCCGCTGCGCGAGTCGCTGGCCGGCGACGCGGTGCACCGCGTGCTCGGCATCGTGAACGGCACCACCAACTACATCCTGGACCGGATGGACACCTCCGGCGCCGGGTTCGCCGACGCGCTGGACGAGGCCCAGTCGCTGGGCTACGCCGAACCGGACCCGACCGCGGACATCGAGGGTTTCGACGCGGCCGCCAAGGCGGCCATCCTGGCCGGGCTGGCCTTCCACACCGGGGTCACCGCGGCCGACGTGTACCGGGAAGGCATCACCGCGGTGACCGCCGCCGACATCGCCAGCGCCAAGGCGCTGGACCGGGTGGTCAAGCTGCTGGCCATCTGCGAGCGCCGGGACGGCGGGGTCTCGGTCCGCGCGCACCCGGCGATGATCCCGCGGTCGCACCCGCTGGCCGGGGTGCGGGAGGCCTACAACGCGGTGTTCGTCGAGGCCGAATCGGCAGGCCAGCTCATGTTCTACGGGGCGGGCGCCGGGGGAGTGCCCACCGCCAGCGCGGTGCTCGGTGACGTGGTGGCGGTGGCCCGCAACCGGATCGCGGGCACCCGCGGGCCGGACGCGTCCACCTACGCCAAGCTGCCCGCGCTGCCCATGGGCGAGACGCTGACCCGGTACCACGTGTCGCTGGACGTGGCGGACCGGCCCGGTGTGCTGGCCCGGGTGGCGGACGTCTTCGCCCGGTATGAAGTGTCCATCAAGGCGGTGCGCCAGGAGGGCCGCGGCGACGACGCGCAGCTCGTGATCGTCACGCACATCGCCCCGGACGCCGCGCTCTCGCGTTGCGTGGCAGAACTCGCCACTATGGACCCCGTCCGCGCGGTGGCCAGCGTGATGCGTGTCGAGGGGGAGGCGAACGAATGAACGCCACTATGCAGTCCAAGTCGGTGCAGTCCAAGTCGGGGCACGCCACGCCGGGCTACCCGCCGTGGCGCGGCGTGGTCGCGCAGTACCGGGAGTGGCTGCCGCCGCTGCCGGACGGCACCACAGCCATCACGCTGGGCGAGGGGGCCACGCCACTGCTCCCGGCCCCCGTGCTGTCCGCGCAGACCGGGTGCGATGTCTACCTCAAGGTCGAGGGGGCCAACCCCACCGGCTCATTCAAAGACCGTGGCATGACGATGGCGTTGAGTATGGCCGTGGGCCGTGGTGCTACGGCGGTGATCTGTGCCTCCACGGGGAACACCAGCGCGAGCGCGGCCGCCTATGCGGCCCGGGCCGGGCTATCCTGTGCCGTCCTGGTGCCGCGCGGGAAGATCGCCCTGGGCAAGCTGGCCCAGGCCCTGGTGCACGGGGCCAAGCTGCTCCAGGTGGACGGCAACTTCGACGACTGCCTGGAGCTGGCCAGGAAGCTGGCCACCGACTACCCGGTGGCCCTGGTCAACTCCGTGAACCCGGACCGGCTGGAGGGCCAGAAGACGGCCGCCTTCGAGATCGTCGACGAGCTGGGCGACGCGCCGGACGTGCACTGCCTGCCGGTCGGCAACGCGGGCAACATCTCCGCCTACTGGATGGGTTATACCCAGTACGCCAAGGCGGGCCGGGCCAGCCGGACGCCCCGGATGTGCGGCTTCCAGGCCAGCGGCGCGGCGCCGATCGTGCGCGGCGAGCCGGTGCGCGCCCCGCAGACCATCGCGACCGCGATCCGGATCGGCAACCCGGCGTCCTGGGGCCTGGCCGAGGCCGCCCGGGATGAGTCCGGCGGGCTGATCGGCTCGGTGACCGACCGGCAGATCTTCGCCGCGTACCGGATGCTGGCGGCCAGGGAAGCCGTGTTCGGCGAACTGGCCTCCGCGGCCGGGGTGGCCGGGCTCCTCCAGGCACGGGAACAAGGCCAGATCCCGGCGGGCGTGCGGGTGGTCTGCACGGTGACCGGCAATGGCCTCAAGGACCCGGACTGGGCCGTGTCCGCGGCGCCGTCCCCGATCACGATCGCCGCCGACACCGTGGCCGCCGCGGCCGCGCTGGGCCTGGCCTGACCCGGGGACCACAGGCGTGTCCACGGATTCCCGCTGGCCGGAGGCACCGGTCATCGTCCGCGCCCCGGCCAGCAGCGCCAACCTCGGGCCCGGTTTCGACGCGCTCGGCCTCGCGCTGTCCCTGCACGACGTGGCCGTGGTCCGGGCGACCAGCGGCGGGCTGGATATCGAGGTGTCCGGTGAGGGCCAGGGCACCGCGGCCGTGGGGGAGCAGCATCTGGTGGTCCGCGCTATGCGGGCCGCGTTCGACCGGCTCGGCAGGCAGGCCGGGCCTCTCGCTCCGCAGTCTTAACGCCATTCCGCACAGCCGGGGGCTTGGCTCCTCCGCGGCCGCCATCGTCACTGGGATCCTGGCCGCCCGTGCGCTGGCGCCGGACGGGCCCGGGCTCCTACCGGACCGGGCGGTGCTGGAGCTGGCTACGGAACTGGAAGGGCATCCGGACAACGTGGCCGCGTGCCTGCACGGCAGCCTGACGATCGCGTGGACCGCCGGCGCGGGCCGCGGCACCGTGGCCGCGGCACCGTGGCCGGCAGCGACGGCGCCCAGCCGGCCGCGCCCCGGATGATCCGGCTGCCGGTGCTCGAGGAGATCCGCCCGGTGCTGTGCGTTCCGGCCGAGGGCCTGGCCACGGCCACCGCCCGCGGCGCGCTGCCGGCCACGGTGCCGCACCGGGACGCGGCCGCGAACGCGGCGCGCAGCGCGCTGCTGGTCGCGGCGCTCACCCGGGATCCGTCGGTGCTGTTCGACGCGACCGAGGACTACCTGCATCAGCGCTACCGGGCCGGGGTCATGCCGCGCACCGCCGACCTGCTCGGCCGGCTGCGCGCGGCCGGAGTGGCGGCCACCGTGTCCGGGGCCGGGCCCGCCGTGCTCGCGCTTACCGTGGCCGGCCACAATCCTGGGCCTGACCTGGTGGATTCAATTGCTGCTGAAACGGGTATCGGATGGCGTATAAGCCCCCTGGACATCGACCGGCAAGGCGCAACCCTCCAGACCGCTGTGCCGGCCGAACGCTCCTGAGACAGCGCGCGGCAAGCGCACCCGGATGCCCGGCTCCCAGCCGCCCGGCTTCCGGACGCCCAGCACACCTGTCTCGAGCGCGCCGTGCGGCTATGCCGCGTGGCTGGCCAGGGTCCTCTACGACACACGGACCGGTGCCGAGGGAATGCTGTGGGCGCTCCTAGTGTTAAGGTAGGCACTGCACCAGATACCCCGCCATGGGGTCAGGTGCTCGCCCGTCACTTGCCGTCTGACCGGCCTTACCGCCGGGCGGGGTCAGTGACGCTCCGTCAACTTTCTGAGTCATCTCTTCCCCTCCGCGTACACCGAACACGGAGCGGTTGCGGTGAACCAGAAGCGGACGGAGTGCCAAGGTGGGCTACCCCAGCCGTCTGGGCTCGTTCCGAAACCCCTGCCCCGGCCATGGAATCCGGGTTAACCCCGCGGTTGCCGGCCAGAGGCATAGGCCAGGCCAGCAACCGCCAGGCCCGCGGGGCGGGAGAACGGGAGACAGGCGACAGCCCGCGCCCCGGCAGTGCGGGCATGGCAAAACTGCAGTACCTGGCCCGGCCGATTCGCCGGGTCGTGACACCGGGTCGACCGGCCGCATGCGCGGCCGGTGCCCGCTCCCTGGGAAGGACCCCTCGTGAGCGACACCACCGAACTCTTCACCGGCGCCTCAGGCACCCCTGAGGCGTCCCCGTCGGGACCGGACAGTGGCCCGTCGGGTGCGGATACCCCCGCCGGTGAGACGGTGACCGACAAGCCCGGCCGCCGCAGCGGTTCCGGGCTGTCCGGCATGCTGTTGGCCGATCTGCAGCGAATCGCGCAGGAAATGGGCATTACCGGCACCGGCCGGATGCGCAAGGGCCAGCTCGTTGAAGCCATCCAGGCCAGGCAGTCAGGCGGTGCCGCCTACACCAGGCAGGGCGGCGAGTCTGTCAACGGCCAGGAGGCCGCTAGCTCGCCGGCTGGCGACGGGAGCGGGGCATACGACAACTCAGTCCAGCGTGGCGCGTCTGCGGGAGCCGGCGCACCTCGCCAGCGTGAGCAGGACGCCATGGAGTCAGACACATCTAATCAGCCCGCTCTGGGCGACGCTGGGCACGCATCCGTGCCGGCGCAGGAAGCAGCCGCAACGGCGCGCGAGGCGCAGCGAGACGGGTCCCGTTCTGGCGCGCAGGCCGGTGGCCCCTCCGAGGGACAGGGGGGCCGCGGCCAGGGCGCGGACGGCCAGCTCGCGTTCGGCGGGCAGGACGCGGCCGAGGCCAGCCGGAACGGCCAGGCCGAGGGCGGTGGCCGCGGCGCCGACGGCGGGCAGCAGGGTGACGGGCAGCGGCGTGACCGGCGGCGCAACGGGCGCCGGGACGACCAGGCCCGGGCGGACGGCGGCGAGCAGCGCGATGGCGGCCGGGACGGCGGTCAGCGTGACAGTGCCCAGCGTGACAGTGCCCAGCGTGACAGTGCCCAGCGTGACGGCGGCCAGCGTGACAGTGGCCAGCGTGACAACGGCCGCGTGACAATGGCCGCGACAGTGGACCGTGATGGCGGACGTGACGGTGGCCAGCGTGATAGCGGCCAGCGCGGCGGGCCGCGGGCCGACCTCGACGACGACGATGGGTCGGGCCGCCGGCGGAACCGGGACCGGTTCCGCAACCGCAACCGGCGCCGCGAGCGCGGTGCCGGCGGCGAGGCCGAGCCGGTCATCGCCGAGGACGACGTGCTCATCCCGATCGCCGGCATCCTGGACGTGCTGGACAACTACGGCTTCATCCGGACCACCGGGTACCTGCCCGGCTCCAACGACGTGTACGTCTCGCTGTCCCAGGTGCGCCGGCACGGGCTGCGCAAGGGCGACGTGATCGAGGGCGCGGTCCGGCAGCCGCGCGACGGCGAGCGCCGGGAGAAGTTCAACGCCCTGGTCCGCCTGGACAAGATCAACGGCCTGGACCCGGAGCAGTCCCGTGGCCGCCCGGACTTCACCAAGCTGGTCCCGCTGTACCCGCAGGACCGGCTGCG
>CAVVGF010000088.1:0-44176 GCA_963747705.1 uncultured Actinomycetes bacterium
CAGGTGGTGGCATGCGACATCGCGAGCGGGGCACCCGTACCAGACCGCCAGGCCAGGACCCATCCGGCCCGGAGGCGATGCTCGACGCCCTGCTCGATGGTGGCCCGCTGCCCGGCGAGGACCAGGCCGGACTGCAGCCGGTCGCCGACGTGCTGGCCGCGTTGCGCGCGCCGGCCAGCCCGGCCGAGCTGACCGGGGAGACCCGCGTACTGGCCGAGTTCCGCGCCCAGCCGCAATACTCCGCCCGGGCGGCGCATTCCCCCCGCTCTGCCGCCCGGGCGGGCCGGCCGCGGCAGCCCGCCCGGGCCCGGCGCGGCCCGCTGCGGCCCCGGCCCGCGATGGCGTTCGCCGCCGGGGCGGCGGTGCTGGCCGGGCTGGCGGCCGGCGCTTACGCAGGCGACCTGCCCGGCCCGGTAGAGAAGCTGGCGCATACGATCGGGCTGACCACGCACCGGCCCACGCCCTCGGCGAGCCACACCCGGCCCGCGGCTACCCCCGACGCGACGCCGGACCTGTTGCACCACCACCGGACCCGGCCCGCTCAACTACACCCATCTCTTGGCCGGCACACGGCCAGCCACGACCGGGACGGGCACCAGCACGACGGCCAGCAGGGTGGCCAGGGCCCGGGCCCGACGGGCGGCCACGGCGGCTCGGCCAGCCCCAGCGCCTCGGCCACCCCGGAGCCGAGCACCTCCCCGGCGGCCCAGCCCAGCCCGCAGTCGAGCACCTCGCCCGCCTCGCCGCACCAGCACAGCTCGTCCAGCTCACCTCCCTGACCCACCCGCCGTTTCCTGTCGCCGCGGCGGGTGCTGCGCGGTGGGCCGGGTTCCAACCCCCCCGGGGACCCGGCCCGCCGCGATCCCGCTCAGCGGCCGAAGTTGACGGCGGTGGTGTTGGCCCCGCTGAGCACCACGGCGACCAGGTCGTCTGGGCCCGGGGTGTACCGGCCGGCCAGCACGGCGGCCAGCGCCGTGCAGCCACCTGGCTCGCCGACCAGGCGGAGCCGGTCCCAGAGCAGTTCCTGCGCGATGCCGATCTCGGCATCGCTGACCAGCAGCACCTCGCGGACCCGGTCGCGTAGGACCGGGAAGTTCCGCGCGCCGATCTGGCGCGGGGCCAGCGAGTCCACCGCCACGCTGCCCACCTCGGCGTCCACTGGCCGGCCAGCCGCCAGCGCCCGGGTCAGCGTCGGCGCACCGGCCGGCTCCACCCCGATGATGGCGGCCGGGCCCGGATAGCCCGCGCAGATCCCGGCCAGCAGCCCGCCGCCGCCCACGCTGGCCAGCACGGCCGCGCTCGCCGGCAGTTGCTCATGCAGCTCGAGCCCCAGCGAGCCGGCCCCGAGGATGGTCTCTTTTTGATCGAACGCCGGCACCTGGAGCGCGCCGGACGTCGCTGCCCAGTCCTCGCTGGCGGCCCGGGCCTCGTGGTAGCTGGCTCCGCCCACCACGAGGTCGGCGCCGTAGCTGCGGATCCGGGCGACCTTGGCTGGCGAGGAGACCTCGGGCACGAAGATCTTGGCGGGCACGCCGACGGACCGGGCCGCGAACGCCACCGCTGCCCCGTGATTGCCGCCGGACGCGGCCACCACCCCGGCGGGCGGGATCGAGCGCAGCAGCAGGTTGGCGAACGCCCCGCGGACCTTGAACGACCCGGAGTGCTGGAGCTGCTCCAGCTTGATGGCCAGCGGCCCGGGGGCCAGCCCGAGCTCGGCCCGGTCGATGGTGAGCACCGGGGTGCGCCGGATGTACGGGCCGATCTGCCCGGCCACCGAGGCGACCGCGGCGGAACTGATATCGACGGTCATCGCGTCATCATCGTATGCACCGCGGCCGGGCCCGCACTTGGTGCCCCACCGGGTGGCCGGTACCGTGTGCCCCATGTCCCGCTCTGCGCCAGTTTCCGCGAAGTCCCCATCCCCCCGGCTGTGGCGGATGCGCTGCGTGCAGGTGGCGGCGGCCGGGCTGGGCGGGGCGCTGGTAGCCGGGGCCGCGGCCGGATTAGCGGCGGGCGCGCCGGCCGGGGCGGCCACGGCCGCCGTCATCGTGGTGGCCGCGCTGGTCACGCTGTGGTTCGTCCGCCGCCGGGTGCGGGCCTGGAGTTACACCGAACGGGACGAGGACCTGATCGTGGCCCGGGGCGTGCTGATCCGCCGCCTGTCCGTGGTGCCGTACGGCCGGATGCAGTTCGTGGATGTCACCGCCGGGCCGGTGGAACGCGCGTTCCGGCTGGCCACCGTGAAGCTGCACACCGCGGCCGCGGCCAGCGACGCGCGGATCCCCGGACTGGAACGGGCCGAGGCGGCCCGGCTGCGGGACCGGCTGGCCGCGCTGGGTGAGGCGAAGGCCGCGGGCCTGTGACCGGCGCGGTAACCGGCCCGGTGCCCGGCCCGGGGGGTGGCTGGCACCGGCTGCACCCGCTGTCGCCGCTGGTCCGGTCCGGGCGGACCGCGGTCGGCCTGCTGGCGCTGATCGGGATCACGGCGGCGGCCGGCCTGGGCCAGGGCGGCTCGCACCTGTACGACGGGCTGGCCGCCGCCCTGGTCGCGGCCGGTGCGGTGATCAACTGGCTGGTCACCCGGTGGCGGCTGGACGGGGCCACGCTCTGCATCGAGACCGGCCTGCTGCGCCGCGACTCCCGGCAGCTGCCGGTGGCCCGGATCCAGGCCGTGGACGTAGTCCGCCCGTTCCTGGCCCGGGCGCTCGGCCTGGCCGAGCTCCGGGTCAGGCTGGCCGGCTCCAGCCACGCCGACGGCCGCCTGGCCTACCTGCCGGAGCAGGCCGCGCTGCGGTTGCGGGCCCAGTTGCTGGCCGCCCACCACGGGCTCGACCCGGCCACCCCGGAGCCAGCCGAGGCGGTGCTGGCCCAGGTGCCGACCGGCCGCCTGGCCGGCTCGGTGGCTCTGTCCAGCACCAGCCTGGTGGCCGTGCTGCTGATCGCCGAGGTGGTTTTGGTGATCGACGTTCCCCGGGTGCTGGCCGCGACGGGCGGCATGCTGGTCGTCTGGGTGCTCGGCCTGGCCCCGGTGCTGTGGCGGCGGATCTCCCTCGAGTACGGCTTTACCGTGGCCCAGGCGCCGGACGGCATCCGGATCCGCCGCGGCCTGCTGTCCACCGTGGCGGAGACCATCCCGCGGCAGCGGGTGCAGGCGGTCCGCATGATCGAGCCGCTGCTCTGGCGCCCGTTCGGCTGGTGCCGGGTGGAGATCGATGTGGCCGGGTCGGCCGCCCGTGACCGGGCCGAGGAGACCAGGCGAGCCCGCAAGATCCTGCTGCCGGTCGGCCCCCGTGAGACCGGGTGGCAGCTGATGCGCCTGGTCATCGGGGCCGGGCCACCGCCGCTGTCGGCGCCGCCCCGGCGGGCCAGGCTGAAGGCGCCGCTGAGTTACCACTTCCTGGCCGCCGGGCAGGACAGCGCCACCGCGATGGGCGTGACCGGCCGGATCCGCAAGGTGACCACCTGGCTGCCGCTGGCCAAGGTGCAGAGCGTGCGGCTGGTCAGCGGGCCGGTGCAGCGCTCACTTGGGCTGGCCACCGTGCATCTGGACGCGGCGGGCCGGGACGTACGGGCTGAGTTCCGGGACCGGCCCGCGGCCGAGGCGGCCCGGCTGACCGAAGAACTGGCCCCGCTGTGCCGCACCGCGCGGCAGCTAACCGGCTGAGCCTCCAGCGGGCCACCGGAAGCTAGCCACTGCCCCGCCACTGATCACCACCGTGCCGGCTGGCGGCCCGCGTCGCGCCAGACGGTGTACTGGCCGCCGGGCAGCGCCGGGTACACCGCGGCATGGCAGACGATCGCGCCCAGCCGGCGCTCCCGGACCAGTGCGTGCGTGCGCCCGGCCCCGGCCGGCCGGGCCGGGCTGACCTCGATCTCCGTGCCGGCCAGCTCCGCCGGGGCGGTGATGATCAGCGCCCCGACGTCGCCGCCGATATCGAGCAGCACGCGGCCCGGGCCGGACGGGCCCGCGGAGGTTTCCAGCATGGTGCGGCTCAGGACGGGTTGTCGTAACCGCTGTACGGGACGCCCAGGTACGGAAACGTCCGCAGGTACGGCTGGGATACGCTGGCCTGCGTCAGCCCGTCGGTTATCGCCCCGGCCGCCGGGTCCGGCTTGTACGCCGGCGCCACCAGCGGGTAGGTCGCCCCGGCGATGGCGCGCAACTCGATCGTGACCACGTCGTCGAACACCCGCCGCCCGTTCGGGAAACCGGCCAGGTCGCCGCCGAGGAGGCCGAGGATGCTCGGCTTCCTGGACGGCTTGATGGCGGTGTTCAGCCGGAGCATGTCGGACAGCACCGGGCCGGTGTGGTTCTGGAAGCCCTTGATCAGCCCGGCCGGGATGCCGGTGAGCAGGATCGCCTCGAGGTCCGCTCGCGGCTTGCCGGACTTGTCCAGCGCGGCTAGGTGCGGGAAGACCCCCGGATACAGCGCAGGTAGCAGCCCAGCCAGCTCCGGCTGCGTGACGTAGGACGCGAACATCTGGTCGTAGACGGGTGGCTGGGTGTTCCAGAAGTCCTTCTTGCCCAGCGGGATGAGCACCTCGTTGACCAGCGGGTTGCCCAGCCGGGAGACCTGCCGGAACGGGCCGCTCCAGGAGTTCCTCCCCTGCTCGGCATCCCACAGCTGGACATGCTGCCTGCTCGCGGTGGTCCACACGCCGATCACCGCGCGCGGGTCGCTCTCCCGCCGTCGGCTGGACCCGGTGAGCGTGGCGATCGGCACCTGCAGGGCGATCGAGTGCACGTTCAGCCGGTTGGTGGCGTTCACCCCCGGTGCCGGAGCGCGGAACACGTGCATCCCGTACTTGTCGTGCAGTTGCTGGAAGGGGCGCAGGGTGGCCAAGTCGAAGATCGAGCCCAGGTCCACGTAGAAGCCCTCGGCCCGCTGGCCCGCGAAGACGTGCTCACCGCCGGGCAGCGAATGCACCGCGCTGGCCGCCAGCCGGGCGTAGTGCGGGGTGGACAGCGGCCCGATGTTGCACGGCGGGCAGGCCAGCCCGCTGGCCAGTTCCTCGGCGCCGCGGCCGGTCACCTTGCGGACGGTGTAAAACTGCCTGCTGTTCCAGTTGGGGCTGTCCAGCGATCTGATCGGCCCGGTGTTGTAGAGGAACGTGCCCGGGTCGCGCAGCACGGTCCGGAAGTCGAACTGATAGCTGATGTCAGCCAGGCCGTCACCGTCGTTGTCGATGTGGATCTCGTACCGGACGTCCTCGCCGAACTCATAGAAGTTCGGTCCGCCCGCGGGTTCCTGCAACGGGATGTAGTTGGCGATCAGCGTCACCGTTGACGGGCGGTCCGGGCTGACGAACGCGTACACGTCGGTACTGTCCGCGACCGGGTCCTTCGCGATCTCCGGCGCTTCACGGTGCGAAGACACGGCTCACCTGCCCGCTTCGGCCAGCCGGGCGGCCAGGGCCCGGTCGCGCAGCCGGGTCATGCTCGTCCCGGCGAAGATATCCATGTCACCGGTCCGCAGGTCGCGCACGTGCACCACGAGCGGCCCGGCAGAGTCAGCGGCCTCGGTACCGGTCTTCCCGGCAGCCGCACCGGCCGTCCTGGCCGTAGCGGCGGCGGCCGGGATCGCGCCCAGCACGCTCCCGGCCACCAGGCTGGCCGCGCCCGCCCCGGCTGCGGTGCGCAGCATCGACCGGCGGGATACCGGCCGTCGCGGTCCGGCGGATCTGGCCTGCGGTTGGTCATCCCGGCTCATCGTTGCCCCCCGAGTCAGCCGAATGTCACGCTCAGTATCGACAGCAATGACTGACTGTAGTGAAGGCGCGGGCTATCTTTACTAAAGCTTTGCCTTCCCGGTCCTGGCCTAGCTGACCAGGGCGGTGCCGGTGAAGGCGGCCCACAGGGCCGCGTACAAGCCGCCCGCGTCGAGCAGGTCCTGGTGCGTGCCCTGTTCCACCACCCGGCCCTGGTCGATCACGACGATGCGGTCGGCCCGGGCGGCGGTGGTCAGCCGGTGCGCCACCAGCAGCGTCGTGCGCCGTGCGGTCAGCCGCTCGGTGGCCTTGATCACCGCCGCCTCGGTGGCCAGGTCCAGGGCGGCCGTGGCCTCGTCGAGCAGCAGGATGTCCGGGTCGACCAGGTAGGCCCGGGCCAGCGCGATGAGCTGGCGCTGCCCCGCCGACAGGTTGCGGCCGCGCTCGGACACCTCGTACTGCAGGCCACCGGGCAGCCCGGCGATCATGCCGTCCGCGCCGACCGCCCGGGCCGCGGCGGCCACGTCGGCGTCGCTGGCGTCCGGCCGGCCGTAGGCGATCGCGTCGCGCACCGTCCCGGCGAACAGGTACGGCTCCTGCGGTACCACGCCGAGCCGCTTCCGGTAGCTGGCCAGGTCGTACTGGCGCACGTCCACCCCGTCCACCAGGACCGCCCCCGCGGTCACGTCGTAGAACCGGGCCACCAGCTTGACCAGGGTGGACTTGCCTGCCCCGGTCTCACCGACCAGGGCTACCGTCTCGCCCGGGGTGATGGCCAGGTCCACCTCGTCCAGCGCGGGCCGTGGGCTGCCCGGGTAGCTGAACCGCACCCCGCGGAACTCGATCCGGGCCCGGGCCCGGCGGGCCGGCCGCGGCTGGCTGGCCTGCGGGGTGCTGGTCGGCGTGCGGAGCAGCCCACCGATCCGGCGCAGCCCGACCGCGGCCTGCTGGTACCCGTCGAACACCTGGGACAGCTGCTGCACCGGCGAGAACAGCATGTCGATGTAGAGCAGGTAGGCGACCAGCGCGCCCGCGGTAAGCAGGCCGCTGCGCATCTGCCCGGCCGCGGCCAGCAGCACCAGGGCGCTGGCCGCGGTGGACAGCGACTGGACGAACGGGAAGTAGATCGCGATGTACCGCTGGGCGCGCAGCCGGGACCCGCGGTAGGCGGCGCTGAGCGCGGTGAACCGGGCCAGGTTGACCGCCTCCCGGCGGTAGGCCTGGGCGATCCGCAGCCCGGCCACGTTCTCCTGCAGGTCCGCGTTGACCGCGGCGACCTTCTCCCGGGCTTCGGTGTACGCCCGGGACGACCGCGCGCGGAACACCACGGTGGCCACGGCCACCGGCGGGATCAGGATGAGCACGGTCAGCCCGAGGTGCAGGTTGATGAACAGCAGGGCGATCAGCACGCCGAGGAAGGACAGGCCCGAGTTGACCATGGTGATCAGCCCGGTCTGCAGGAACGAGGACAGCGCGTCCACGTCCGTGGTCATCCGGGTCATGATCCGCCCGGACATCTCGCGCTCGTAGAAGTCGAGGCCGAGCCGCTGCAGCTGAGCGAAGATCTTCACCCGCAGCGCGTACAGCACCCGCTCCCCGTTACGCCCCACCACTACGGTCTGCACCGCGTTGATGGCCCAGTCGGCCAGCACGATGGCCAGCGCCAGCCCGGAGATGGCCAGCACGATGACGCGGAACACCCCGGTCTCCACCCCGTGGTCGATGCCGCCGCGGACCAGCGCGGGCATGGCGATGCTGGCCAGCGCGTCCAGGGCGTCCAGCACCAGCCCGATGATGAGGCCGATGGCGAACGGGCGCAGCACCTGGCGCAGGCTGAACCGCGGCGCGGGCTTCCTGGCCCAGCCGATGTCCACCCCGGGCGTGTCGGTGGCCGGCGGCAGCGCGTCCACTCGCTCTAGCAGCTCGGGCGAGGCTGGCACGCCGGCCATCATGCTGGTCAGCCCGGCTCCACCGCCGCCGCCCCGTCCACCGGTCCGGCCGCGCGCCCCGACGCGCCCGCCCGCACGGGCCGCACCTGGCAACCCGGTCAGCGGCACGCTGGGCACGCTCTGCTACGGCCGGATGCGTCTGCTGCAGGGATACGGAGAGCACCGGTACGGCCACTGGCCCGGGGGGACGACCGCCGGAGCCCCCCGATCGCCGCTGCGCGCCGGGCCGGCATGCCGACGTCCGGCCCAACCGCGTCGGTGCCTTCCGCGTCGTCGTCGGGGCCGGCGATGAGGTCGCGGTAGAGCGGGCAGCGCGCGTCCAGTTCTTCGTGCGTGCCCACGTTGACCAGGCGGCCGGCGTCCAGCACCGCGATCCGGCCGGCCAGCTGCAGGGTGGACCGGCGGTGCGCGATGAGCAGCGTGGTCCGGCCCGCCATCACCTCGCGCAGCCGGGCATGGATCTCCGCCTCGACCCGTGGGTCCACGGCCGAGGTCGCGTCGTCCAGCACCAGGATGCGCGGGTCGGTGAGCAGCGCCCGGGCCAGCGCGACCCGCTGCCGCTGCCCGCCGGACAGGGTCAGCCCCTGCTCCCCGATGACGGTGTCGTAGCCCTGCGGCAGCTCGGTGATGAACTCGTCCGCCTCGGCGGCCCGGGCGGCGGCCACGATCTCGGCCTGGCTGGCCTCAGGCCGCCCGTAGCTGATGTTCGCGCTGATCGTGTCGGAGAACAGGAAGCTGTCCTCGCTGACCAGGCCGATCGCGCCGCGCAGGGACTCGGTGGCCAGGTCACGGACGTCCTGCCCGCCGACCCGCAGCACCCCGCCGGTCACGTCGTAGAACCGCGGCAGCAGCTGCGCGATGGTGGACTTGCCGGACCCGGCCGTGCCGACCAGGGCCACCGTCTCACCGGCCGCGATGTCCAGCGACAGGCCGCGCAGCACCGGCAGGCCGGGCCGGTAGCTGAAGCTCACGTCGGCTAGCTCGCACCCCGGCCGGGCCGGGCGGCAGCGCCACCGCGCCCGGGCGGTCCTTGATCACCGGCTCGGAGTCGATCACCTCGAAGACCCGGATCACGCTGGCCCGGGCTTCCTGCCCGGTGGTGACCAGGGCGGCCAGCGCCCGGACCGGGCCGACCAGCTGAATGAGGTAGGAGGAGAAGGCCACGAACGTGCCCAGCGTGATCGACCCCTGGATGGCCAGCCAGCCACCCAGCGCGAGCACGCCCACCTGGCCCAGGGCCGGCACCGACTGCAGGGCCGGGTTGTACCGGGCCATCAGCCGCACCGCCCGCACCCGGGACGCGTACAGCAGCCGGCTGGCCTGTTCCAGCCGGCTGGATCTCCTGGTCCTCCTGGCCGAAGCCCTTGACCACCCGGACGCCGGTCACCGCGCCGTCCACCACCCCGGCCACCGCCGCCGCCTGCTGCTGCGCGTCCCAGCTGGCCGGGAACAGCCGGCGCCGGGACGCGACCGAGATGAACCACAGCGCCGGGCCGACGGCCAGCGCGATCAGGGTCAGCGTGGGGGAGAGCACGGCCATGATGACCAGCGAGGCCACGAACAGCACCGCGTTGCCGAGCAGCATCGGGACCATGCTGAGCAGCGCCTGCACCATGGACAGGTCGGAGATGGACCGGCTCACCACCTGGCCGGTGTGCAGCTCGTCCTGCCGCGCGCCGTCCAGCCGGGACAGCGACCGGAACATCTCGGTACGCAGGTCGTGCTGCACGTCCAGGGAGAGCTGCCCGGCCCGGTACCGGCGCAGGTACAGGCCGGCGAAGTTGATGACGGCCGCGGCGGCCAGCGCCACGGCCAGCGGCCACACCGCCTGATGCCCCGGCCCGACCAGGTCATCCACGATCTGCCGCTGGATCAGCGGTATGCCCGCGGTGACCCCGGTGACGATCAGCGTGCCGCCCAGGGCGAGTAGCACGATGCGTGGATAACGCCAGCAGTACCCGGCCAGCCGGCGCATCCAGCCCGCGCCGGTCGCGGTGTGTTTGGTCAAACCTTCCCGTCCTCGTTCTTCCTGGCCCGCCGGCTCTCGGTGAGGGCCGAGTCGAGCTGGCCGAGCGCGGCCAGCACGGTGGCTGGCTCGCCGGTCGCGGTGAGCAGGCCGGCCAGCCAGGCCGTGTAGGCCCGGTCGGCGCGGTCCAGCGCGGCCCGGCCCGCTTCGGTCAGCGTCAGCCGGACCACCCGGCGGTCGCCCGGCTCCGCGGCCCGGCTCGCGTAGCCCGCGGCGACCAGGCCATCGGCGAGCGCGGTCAGCGTGGGCTTGGCCACCGCCAGCCGCTGGGCCAGCCGGGTGGACCGCTCACCGCCCGCGCTGGCCATTTTCATGATGCGGTACTGCGCGGGGGTCAGCCCCGCATCGACGCAGTCCAGGCTGCGGTTCAGCCGGAGGATAGCCAGGATGGCCTGGGTCACCTCAGCCGCGTCGGGATTGTCGTGCGTGCTGCTCACAGTTAGGCAGTCTAACCAACCACGGCTGCGGGCTATTCCGGCTCGGGGCCACTACACGCCGTGTGATACTCAGCGTGGTTAGCCCCGGACCAGAGGTAGTGAATGAAGCGGATGAGGATGCCCGCCGTCGTGGCCGGGACCGTGGCAGCAGGCACCGTGGCGCTGGTCGCGCTGACCGCGTTCACCGTGGTCGCCCGGCACCAGCCTGACCCGCCGCCGCGTGCCAGCCAGCCGGCCGGCCCAGGGCTGGCCAGCCGGCTGGATGCCAGCCAGCTAGCCGGGCAGCGGGTGATCTACAGCTACCGCGGGCTGACCCCGCCGCCGGCCCTGCTCCGGCTGATCCGCCGGGGCGAGGCGGCCGGGGTGATCTTCTTCGCGGGCAACATCGCCAGTACCCGCCAGCTGGCCGCGGTAGCACGGGAACTCCAGCAGGCCAACCTGAGCCCGGCCAACCCGGTGCACGTCCCGCTGCTGCTGATGACGGACCAGGAAGGCGGGGTGGTGCGCCGCCTGCCCGGCCCGCCGCTGCGGTCCGAGAAGCAGATCGGGCAGTCGGCCAGCCCGGCCGCGCAGGCCCGGCTGGCAGGCACGGGCGCGGCCGCCAACCTGCGCGGCGCGGGGCTGAACGTGAACCTGGCGCCGGTGCTCGACGTGTACCGCTCAGCCGGCGACTTCCTCGACCAGTACGGCCGGTCCTACAGCCGCGACCCGCGGCAGGTGGCCCAGCTCGGCGCGGACTTCATCACCGCACAGCAGGCCGGCGGCGTGGCCGCCACGGCCAAGCACTTCCCCGGGCTGGGTGCGGCGGCCCGGCGGCAGGACACCGACCTGCGGCCGGTCACCCTGGGCGTGTCCCGCGCCGGGCTGCGCGCCGTGGACGAGCTGCCCTACCGGGCCGCGATCGCGGCCCGGGTGAAGCTGGTCATGCTGTCCTGGGCGGTGTACCCGGCGCTGGACCCGGGCCGGCCGGCCGGGCTGTCCCCCGCCATCGTCCAGGGTGAGCTGCGGCACCGGCTGGGCTTCCGCGGGGTGACCATCACCGACGCGCTGGGCGCGGGGGCGCTGGCCCGGTTCGGCGGCATCGGGCGCCGGGGCCGGCTGGCCGCGCTGGCCGGCATGGACCTGCTGCTCTGCTCGGACCACCGGGTGGCCGAGGGGCAGCAGGCGCTGGCCGGGCTGGTGGCCGGGTACCGCGGTGGCCAGCTCAGCCGGGCCACGGCCCGGGCCGCGGTGGCCCGGATCCTGGCCCTGCGCGGCACGCTGCCTGGCTGACCACGGGCTGGGGCTGACCACGGGCCCGGCTAACCCGGATCAGGCCCGGTCTGGGTTGCGGAACCCGTAGCCGACCGCCGCGCTGATCAGGATCAGCACGAACAGCAGGAACGTGAGCACGTGCACGCTGGTGCACCACAGGCAGATGTGGTCCAGGGTGAACAGCTCGGTGTACACCAGGTACAGCACGAACCCGATGCCGACCACCACCGAGGCCAGCCGGACCATGGCCACCTGCGGGAACTTGGACCGCCAGGCCCACGGTGAGGTGGCGGCCACCATGAAGACGAAGAAGGCCAGGCCGAGCACGGCCACCGGGATGACGCCGAACACCATGGACTCCGGGCTGCTGGTCACCAGCGCGCAGTTGATCACGCCGTTGTCCGAGCAGGCCAGCGGAATCCCGGTGTTGTAATGCGTGATGGTGAGGTACGTGGACACGCCGAGGCCGAGCAGCGACACGATCCAGGTGGCCAGCTGCAGCCACAGCGGCGCGATCCGGGTGGCCGGCCGCGCCTGGCTGGCGGTGGCCACGGCGGTGGCGGCGGCCCCCGGCGGCCGGGCCTGCGGGCCTGGCCGCCGGGCCTGTGGGCTGGGCCGGGCCACCGCGCCGCGGCCTGCGGGTCCGGTCGGCCACCCCGGGTGCCCTTGTCCCGCTTGGCCCGCTGGCCTGTGCCGCGGTCTGCTTCGGCGCGGCCATCAGAGCTTGCCCTGCAGGCTGGTGATGGTGGCCGAACCGCACACGCTGGACGGCTGGTTGTTGGTCACCTTGCAGATCGCGGCGGTCAGGATGTTGGCCGCCCCGTCCGCGCCCTGCGCGATCGAACTCGACTTGTCGCTCAGCGCGGCGGCCACCTCGGCCCAGGTCTTGCCCTGCAGCACCTGCGGGTTGTATTGCGCGCCATGGATCAGGTACTTGCCGCCCAGGTCGAGGAACGGGATGGCACCGTCCTCGCTGGCCTTCACGTAGGGCGCGTAGTCGTACTTGCTGAACAGCTTGTTCTGCGCGCTGGTGGGCGTCTGCAGCGTGCTGCCCTCGGTCAGGCCCTGGGTCTCGACCGGGACGAACGTCAGGTACTTGCTGGTGTAGTGCGAGCCGAGGAAGGTCAGCGTCGGGGTGCTCGGGTACACGTCCGTGCTGGACGAGTGGATGCCGTGCAGCCCGGTGAACGTGCCGAACCGGCCCAGCGCCTGGACCATGGCCCACCGCTCGGTCGCGCAGTACGGGCAGTATTCGGCGCCCATGTAGAGGATCTCCGGCTTACCGCCCGATGTCAGCGCCGCCGCGCTGACCGGGGACACGGTCTTGGCGTAGGCGCCGCCGCTGCCGATGGAATCCAGCGTCGAGGATGGCACCGAGGTGATGTCCTTGATCACGCTGGCCGGCAGCGCGGTGCCGTGCACCCCGCCCGACGAGCCTGACGAGCTGCCGCCCTTGTTCAGCGCCTTGATGAAAAGAAAGGCGACCACGATGATCACGACGCCCGCGATGCTGCCAATGGTCAGGAACATCCGGTTCCGGATTTCCTGCTTGCGCTGCGCCGCCCGCTGCGCCGCGATCTTCTCCCGGGCGTTTGCCTGCTTGACTCTGCTCGCCTTACCCATGTCCCGTCCTCATGCGTGCGGCCAATGGCGGCCGGCCAGGGTCCATCGTAGGGGCATCACGGGATGAAGCTGCCCCGTTCGCGGGCCGCTGGCATGCTCGGTAACGAACCGTTCCCCGCCGCCCAGGCAGCTATCTGGGCCCGCGAGGTGAAGCCCAGCTTGGCCAGGATATTCGCAACATGCCGGGCCGCGGTAGCTGGGCTGATCACCAGTTCCCCGGCGATGGCCCGGTTGCTGTAACCCTGGGCGATAAGCGCGGTTATTTCCCGCTCCCGTGGGGTCAGTGAGGACTGCGGTTCCAGGCTGGGCAGACTGTCGTCCGGCGCGGCCGGCGCCGTCAGCAGGCGCCCCGCTCCGGCGCGGGCGCAGCACCAGGGCCACCGCGGCGTCCGCGGTCAGCCCCAGGCCGCGTTGCCACTGCCGGATGAGCACGTCCGGGCCCAGGCTGCGCGCCGGGTCGAGCTGCTGCTGGGTCCGTTCCGCGGACAGCGCGGGCAGGCCGGCCTCGGCGCGCAGCGCGGCGGCGGCCGCGGTGAGCTGCACGGCCAGCCCGGGGTCGCCCTCACGGGCGGTCAGCGTGGCCACCGCCTCCAGTCCCCGGGCCACCCCGATCCGGGCGCCGGTGTGCCAGCTCAGCCGCAGGCTCTCGGTCAGGTGCTCCCGTGCTACCTCGAGGTCGCCCTGGTCCAGCGCGACCCGGCCGATGCCGGCCAGCGTGCGGGCGATGTCCGGCCGGGAGTCGATCTCGCGCAGGATCGGCAGCGCCTCCCGGTAGCACTCGATCGCGCCGGCCGGGTCCCGGCGCAGCCGGGCCAGCGCGCCCAGGCCGAGGAGCGTGCGGGCGACGCCCCACTGCTGGTCGATGCCGCGCATCACGGCCAGCGCGGCCTCGCCCAGCTGCCCGGCTTCGCGCAGCTTGCCGTGCGCCGCGGCCAGCGTGGCCTGGGTGCCCAGCGCGTAGCCCTCGTTCCAGCCGTTGCCTGCCGTGCGCGCGGTGGCCAGCGCGTCGGCGGCGCAGCGCCCGGCCGCGGCCAGCTGGCCCGCGTGCAGCGCCGCCTCGGCCAGCACGTTGTACGCGGTCGCGGTCCAGATCAGGTCACCGGCCGAACGGCACAGCTCCAGGCCGCGCTGGGCCCAGTCCTGCGCGGCGGCGGGCTGGTTGGGCATGATCAGCTGGGCCCGCCCGATGAGCGCCGCGCCGAGCACGGCGGGCGGCAGCCCCCCGTGGTCGGGGGCCTGTGTCGGGGCCTGTGTCCGGGGCGCTGTGTCGGGCGCTGTGGTCCAGGGCCAGGAACCGGGCGAACCACTCCTCGCCCTCGGCGAAGTGGCCGCGGACGATCCAGCAGGGCCGGACCGCGGTGCACAGCCGCAGCCCGCTCTGCACGTCCCCGGTGGCCTGGCAGCGGCCGAGCACCTGGCGGACGTTGCCGCTGTCCACGTCGTAGCGGCGGAACACGTCGACCGCGGCGGGCCAGCCGGCCGGGATCACCGCCATGCCCACCGCTTCGGCGTGCTCGCACACGATCAGCGCGTAGTCACGCAGCCGGAGCTGCACGGCCGTGGACTCGCCCGCGTCGGCCAGCCGCTGCGCGGCGTAGGCCCGGATGCTGTCCAGCATCCGGTACCGGGCCTGGCCGAGCACCTCCGGCTCCACCACCAGCAGGGACTTGTCCACCAGTCCGGCGGTCAGGCCGATGATCTCCTCGGCGGGCAGCAGCCGGTCCGCGCAGACCTGCTCGGCCATCTCCAGCGACCAGCCGGCGAACACGGACAGCCGGCGCAGCAGCACCTGCTCCGGGCCGGACAGCAGGCCGTGGCTCCAGTCGATGGTCGCGCGCAGCGTGCGCTGCCGCGGCGGCGCGGTCCGGTCGCCCGGGCCGAGCAGGGTGAACCGGTCGGCCAGCCGGGCCGCGATCTGCTCGGCCGACAGCACGGTGACCCGGGCCGCGGCCAGCTCGATGGCCAGCGGGACGCCGTCCAGGGCCCGGCAGATGGTGGCCACCGCACCGGCGTTACGCTCGGTGACGGCGAACCCCGGCCGGGCGGCCGCGGCCCGGTCGGCGAACAGCGCGACCGCCTCGTAACCGCCCAGTTCGGCGGCGGTCGGCCTGCTCACGGGCGGCGGCACCGCGAGCGGCGCGACCTGCCAGACGGCCTCTTGCGGGATGCGCAGCGGCTCCTGGCTGGTGGCCACGACGCGCACCCCCGGGCAGCCGGCCAGCAGCCGCTGGCACAGCGTGGCACACGCGTCCACCAGGTGCTCACAGTTGTCCAGCAGCACCAGCACCTGGCGGGCGCCGAGCGCGCTGGCCAGCGTGTCCAGCAGGTCCCGGCCGGCCTCGCCGTCGATGCCGAGCAGCGCGGCCATCCGGGAGACGATCAGGTCCGGCTCCCACAGGTCGCCCAGTTCGACCACGAACACGCCGTCCGGGTACTCCTGGCGGACCGCGGTGAGCAGCCGCAAGGCGAGCCGGGTCTTGCCAATGCCGCCCGCCCCGCACAAGGTGAGCTGCCGCGTCTGGCGCAGCGCCAGCCGCAGATCGCTCAGCTCACGTTCCCGCCCGATGAAGCGGTTTGGCTCCATGGGCAGATATGTGGAAAGTACCGCCTGCTCCATTTGTCCTTTACCAGGTAATTACCGCCCAAGGTAAGTCTCGCATCAGGCGTGACCGGTGTCCCAGCGAGCCGGTGTCCTGGCAAATGTGTTGCCGGATCTTGATGTTAGATCTTCTTGCGCCGCGCAAGCCACGGTAGCTAGTTTCACTGTCATGGCGCATACCCGTACTGGCACCCTGCTGGTGCTCATCTGCGCGGCGCTCGTTGCGGCCGGCTGTGGTTCCTCATCCAACTCGCCGGGTTCCTCGTCCAGTTCGAGCCCCGCCGTCCACGGCACGGCCAGCGTGGCCTATGCCTCGTCGCTGCAGTTCCTGAACGAGAAGGTGGCCAGCCCGGCCTTCACCAAGGCCACCGGCTACCAGTTCACCGGGCATGGCGATGCGTCCGGCGCGCTGGAGGCCGACATCGCGGCCAAGGAGCTCACCCCGAACGTGTTCGAGAGCGTGGGCGCTGACAACATCACCCCGCTGGAGCCCAGCTTCACCAAGTGGTACATCCCGTACGCGGGCACCCAGATGGTGGTGGCCTACAACCCGAACAGCAAGTACGCCAGCCAGTTCAAGGCGTACGCGGACGGGTCCAAGCCGCTCAAGGGCCTGTTCACGCTGCTGGAGACGAAGGGCCTCAAGCTCGGCCGGACCGACCCCAACATCGACCCGCAGGGCCGCGACTTCATCTACATGCTCGAGCTGGCGCAGATGTACTACCACCTGCCCAAGGACACGGTCAGCAAGATCCTCGGCACATCAGACTACGGCACGGCCAACTCGTCGCAGATCTTCGCCGAGTCCTCGCTGGACGCCACGCTGCAGTCCGGCCAGCTTGACGCGTCCAGCGCGTTCATCACCCAGGCGGTGGAACTGCACCTGGCCTACATCAAGCTGCCGCCGCAGATCAGCCTGGCCGACGCGAGCATGGCCAACCAGTATGCTAAGGCGACCGTGACCATCAAGCCGCCGGGCAAGCCCAAGACGACCAAGAGTGGCTCGCCGCAGGTGATCGACATCACCATCATCGGCAAGCCGACCCCGGCCGGCACCGCGTTCGTCAAGTACACGCTGTCCGCGGCCGGGCTGGCCCAGTACAAGGCGGGCGGGTTCACGCTGATCACACCGACCGTGGTGGGAGACAGCAGCGCGGTCCCGGCGGCCATCCGGAATGAGCTGGGCGGCTAGCCCGCCGGCCCACGTCGCTGGGTCGGCGGTCCGCCGGACCCTGGGCTCCGCATCGGCCATCGCCTCGCTGGCCGGTGCGGGCCTGGTCTGGGTGGCGCTGCTCGGCCCAGTGATCGCGCTGCTCGCCCACCTGTCCTGGTCCAGCGTCAAAGCGGCGCTGACCATCCCGGGCGCGCTCGACCCGCTCGTCGTGTCGCTGCAGTCCGGGGCGATCACGCTGGCCGTGCTCCTCCTGCTGGGCACCCCGCTGGCCTGGAAGCTGGCCCAGGGCACGCTGCCGTTCCCGCGCATCTGGGAGACCGGCGTGCTGCTCAGCCTGCTGCTGCCGCCGCTGGTCATCGGCCTGCTGCTGATCTTCATGGTCGGCCCGTACACGCCGATCGGTGAGATCCTCGGCCACTTCAACCTGTCCGCGACCAACACGTTCCTGGCCCTGGTCATCGCCGAGGTGTACGAGTCGGCGCCGTATTACGTGCTGGGCGCGCAGGCGGCGTTCAGCGCGGTCGAGCCCAGCATCCTGGAGCAGGCCGCGCTGCTCGGCGACCGGCCGTCCCGGGTGGCCCGCCGGGTGACGCTGCCGCTGGCCGCGCCCGGCCTGGCCACCGCCCTCGCGGTGGCCTGGGCCCGGGCCATGGGCGCGTTCGGCGCAGTGGTGATCATCGCGTACCACCCGTACGGGATACCGTTGCAGATCTGGACCACCTTGCAGGAGACTGGCCTGCCCACGGCGCTGCCGTATGCCCTGGTCCTGATCGTGGTGGCGCTGCCGCTGCCGCTGGCCGCCTACATCTGGAGCGCGCGTGCTCAACGCCAACGTCGAGGTTGACCGCCGGGACTTCACGGTCCGGGTGGCCTTCGCCGTCGCGCCCGGGGAACGGCTCGCCCTGTTCGGCCCGTCCGGGGCGGGCAAGACCACGATCCTGGAGGTCATCGCCGGGCTGGTGCCGCCGCGCCGGGGGACCGTGGAGCTGGGCGGCCGCACGCTCACCCGGACTGGCCGGCCGCGCTGTGCGGTGCCGCCGTGGCGCCGCAAGGTCGGCCTGCTCCGCCAGGACCCGGCCCTGTTCCCGCACCTGTCGGTCCGGCAGAACCTGACCTACGCGCCCGGCGCGGCCAGCCGCGGCGACGAGATCGGCCAGATCGCCAGCAGGCTCGGCATCAGCGGGCTGCTCGGCGACCGGCAGGCCCGGCTGTCCGGCGGCCAGGCGCACCGGGTCGCGCTGGGCCGGCTGCTGCTGGCGCACTGCGACGCGCTCCTGCTGGACGAGCCGTACACCGGCCTGGACGCCTCGCTCCGCCGTGACCTCAGCGACCTGGTCCGCGAGCTGGTCGCGGCGCGCCAGGTGCCCGCCGTCCTGGTGGCGCACGAGCTGGACGCCGCGCAGGCGTTCGCCGACCGGCTGGCGGTGCTGGACCGCGGCCAGATCCTGCAGGAAGGCTCGCCGTCCGAGGTGGTCACCGGGCCGGCCAGCCGCCGGGTCGCGGAACTGGTCGGCTACCGGAGTTTTGTGCCGCTGCCCGCGCCGGCCGGCGCGGGCGTGGCGGACGGCGCGGTGGCGGGGGTGCATCCAGAGCGGGTGATCGCCGGTGCCCACCCGGACCGCGGACTGGTGCTGACCGGCCAGGTCCGGGCCTGCCGCCCGGCCGGGGCCGGCTGGGAAGCCACCATCGAGGTCGTTGGCACGACACTGATCGTCTGGCTGCCGGACAAGCCGCGGCGGCGCCGCGGACGGCGACGGCCCGGGCAGCCGGGCCGGCCAGATCGTGCTCACCGTGCTCGACCCGCCGTACTTCGGCCCGGACGGCGCCCGATTGCCTGCCGAGGTGACCCAGTGAGCGGCCAGAACGCGGCGCTCAACGGCGGGGTGCAGCTGCGGGCCGCCCGGCAGGCCCGCGGCTACTCGCAGCAGCAGCTGGCCGGCATGGCCGGGGTATCCAGGCAGGCGGTGTCCGCGGTCGAGGCCGGGCACTCCGACCCGTCACTGCGGGTGGCCCTGGCCCTGGCCAGCGCGCTGGGCGTGACCGTGGAGGAGCTGTTCGGCCCGCGGATGCCCACCCCGGTGGTCGGCGCCCGCGCGGTCGCGCCGCTCGGCGGAGCCGGCGCCCGGGTCAGCCTGGCCCCGATGGGGGAGTCGTTCGTCGCGCTGCCCCTGCTGGCCGACGCGGCCACCCGGACCGGGTTCCGCCCGGCCGGCGGCCTGGTCGCGCTGCCCGCCGATACCGCCCCGGCCACCCCGGTCCGCCCGCTGGGCCCGCCCCGGCCGACCGTGGTGGTGGCCGGCTGTGACCCGGCCCTGCCGCTGCTGGAGACGCCGCTGGCCCAGCTCGACCCGCCGGTCGGGTTCAGCTGGTGGCCGTGTGGCAGCGCCGAGGCGCTCCGGCTGGCCGCGGCCGGCCTGGTGCACGCCGCCGGTGCGCACCTGCTCGGCCGGTCCGGGGAGTACAACACCGGCCCGGCCGAGGCGCAGCTGTCCCGGCAGGGGGCCGAGGTGATCGGGTTCGCGTCCTGGCGGGAGGGCCTGGTCCTGCGGCCCGCCCTGGCCGGGCAGGTGCGTGGCGTGCGTGACGTGGCCGAGCAGGGGCTGCGCGTGGTCAACCGGGAAGAAGGCGCGGAGGCCCGGCACGTGCTGGACCGCGAGCTGGCCGCGGCCGGCCTGCAGCCCGCGGCGCTCCGCGGCTACGGCACCGGGCCGGCGGCCACCTGCAGGTGGCCGCGGCCACCGCGGGCGGGCTGGCCGACGCGGGTGTCGCCAGCGAGCCCGCCGCGCTGGCCTACAGGCTGGCCTTCGTGCCGCTGGCCGCGGAGCGTTTCGACCTGGTCATCCCGGCCAGCCAGGCGGGCAGCCGGGAAGCGGACGCGCTGCGCAAGGTGCTGACCTCGCCGTGGCTGCTCACCCAGCTCGGCACGCTACCCGGCTACGACCCGGCCCGCTGCGGTGAGCACGTCGCCAGCCTGTGACCGGCCCCAGTGATCGGGCTCAGTGCCCGTACACCGGGATCAGCACGCCCCGGGCAATGGTGTGGAAGCGCAAGTTGAACCCGGCCACCGCGGGCGACACATCCGAGTCCACCCCGAGCTTCTCGACGTCCAGCGCGTGCACCGCGATCACATACCGGTGCGCCGGGTCGCCCTGCGGCGGGGCGGCGCCGCCGAAGTCCTTGGTGCCGTAGTCGTTGCGCACCATGAAGGCGCCCGCGGGCAGCCCGGCGCCGCCGGCCGCACCGGCGCCGGCAGGCAGCCCGGTGACCGATACCGGGATGTCCAGCACCAGCCAATGCCAGAACCCGGATCCGGTCGGTGCGTCCGGGTCATACACCGTGACCGCGAAGCTCTTGGTCTCCGCCGGAAAGCCGGACCAGCTCAGACCGGGCGAAACATTGTCCCCCGACATCCCGAAGCTGTTATAGACGTGTGCGTTGCTCAGCTGCTCGCCCGCCGCCACGTCGGAGCTGGACACGGTAAAGGCGGGCACCTCGGGCAGGAAGTCGTACGGAAGCGGTGCGCGATCAGTCATCTTTTCCCTACCTTCTTCAGTGGGCTCAGCGATGAGCTGCATTCTCAGAAGACCTTAACCGTCCCCCGGATCGGAGGCACCGCAGTGCGGCCGGCTTCGCTGACATGGCTGCGCCGGGGCTGCTTTGCCGCGATCCTCGTCGGCCTGGCCATCGCCCCGGGCCCGGCGTCCGCGGCCCGGCCGTGCCAGGCCCGGCTCTGCCAGGCGGCCGGGCAGGCCCGGTGGACCGAGCCACTGCCCGGCTCGTGGCTGGCCGAGCCGGGGCTGGCCGGCACCACGCCGGCCCAGGGTGAGGCGTATGCCGCCATCGGCCGGCAGCTCGCCGTCATCGGCCTCGGCACCACGGTGCAGGCCTACCGGGCCAGCACCGGCACGCCGGTGTGGGTCAGCTCGCTGGCCGGGTTCGGCACCGGGGCGCAGATCGTGTCGGTGCGCAGCTGGCCGAAGGTGATCACGGCCGGGGTGACCGTGCCCGGCCGGCGGGCCGGGTCGGCCAGCACCCGCCGCGAGGTGGTGCTGTCCGCGGCCAGCGGCGGGCTGATCCGGTCCTACCCGGCGGCCGCGTTCGGCGGCGCGGTGAGCGCGGACGCCGACCGCACCGTGATCGTCGGGACCACGGCGGTGACCTGCTACAGCAACCGGACCGGCGCGGTGCTGTGGAGCCTGGCCGACCGGCCCGGCCGCGCAGGCCTGGAAGACCGACGGCAACGAGGTCTACCTGACGGTGGCGGACGGCGGCTACCTGAGCGGGGCGCCGGTACGCGCGCTGCGCAAGATAAACCTGCGCACCGGGGCGCAGCGGCTGATCCGGGCGCCGGGCGACTCGTTCCAGGGGGTGCTGAGCCGCGCCGTGCAAGGCGTGCTGGTGTTCACCGGCCCGCGCGGCACCATCGCCTACAGCGGGTTGACCGGGAAGTGGCTGTGGCGCCGGGCCGGGGCCCTGCCGGCCGACGTGGACCCGGTGGACGGGCTGCTCTACCTGTCGTCGAGCGGCGCGCTGGCCGGGGTGGACCCGTGGACCGGCCGGACCGAGACGCACGTGCCCAGCGGGGCCGTGCCGGGGGTGTCCGGGTTCTACGCGGTCCGCGACGGCACCGTGCTCGGCCTGGACCAGGGCGCCACCGGGGACGCCTGGGGCTACGACGTGGCGGCCGGCCGGGTGCTGTGGACCAACCCCTCACTGCCCTGGCCGCACTTCTTCGTCAACCTGTCCGGCATCGGCGGCAGTGCCGGGCCGTGGTCCACCGCGGTGCTGCTGGCCGTCTGCGGGCAGACCGGCCCGGCCGCGGCGGGCGGGTCCGGCCAGGTCTGCACCAAGCCGGAGCTGACCGCGCTGAACTGGTGAGCTGACCCAGAAAAGCGTGGTGCCGCTGGGCCAGCCCGCAGCGGCCGGCCCAGCGGCACCGGATGTTCCGCCGGGACCTGGTTCGGGCGGAACCAGGCAAGGGGGCCGTCCCGGCGAAACTGGCCTGTTCGGTTAGTCCTGACGGAACTCGTCAATGGTCTCGACCGGGGTCAGCCCCAGTTCGTCAGCCTCGGCCTTGCTCAGCTGACGGCCCGGGTACACCGCGGGGTCCACGCCCGCCAGCGGCACCTCGTCCATCTCCTCGGTGGTGACCACGGTGGCCGCAGGCAGGCCGGCGGGCCGCGAGCGACCCGGCTCACCACAGTGCGCCGCGGGATGACCATCCGGCGGCGGAGCCAGCCGTAGCCGCGCCGCGGCACGAACATTCCGGCCACCCCGATCACGATCAGCACCCAGCCCGCCGCCTGCAGGTTCAGGCCACTCGGATGAGCGGTGACGGCAAAAGCGAGAATGGCCCCGACAGCTATAAGTCCCAGACCAGCGCCCGTCTTCATGCCTGTCTCCTTGTCTGCGTCCGCCCCGGGAGGACCCGGCACAACCCATCGGTGCCCGCCACGGCCGAGATAAACATGCGCCGTTCAATTAGCCCGGACGGCTGGGAACGGCGGCGGCATGATCTGCCCGGTGCTGGCGTTATGGAAAAGAGCGTTGACAAGGGGTGAGAAAGATGTGGCGGCGCAACACGCGCGCGGCAGCGGTCCGGGGCCGGCCGCGGGTAATCGTGGCCGGGGCAGGCTTCGCCGGGCTGGCCGCGACCGGCCAGCTGGCCCGGCCGGCGCTGACGTACTGCTGATCGACCGGAACGCGTACAGCACGTTCCAGCCGCTGCTGTACCAGGTGGCCACCGGTGGGCTCAATCAGGGTGACGTGTCGTACCCGGCCCGGGCGTTCACCCGGCGGCATGGCGCCCGGTTCCGGCTGGGCGAGCTGGCCGGGGTGGACCCGGCGGGCCGCCGGGTCACGCTGGCCGACGGCGCGCAGTTCGGGTACGACTACCTGGTGCTGGCCACCGGGGTGTCGGCCGCCTACTACGGGGTGCCGGGCGCGGCCGAGCACAGCCTGGGCCTGTACACCCGGCGGGACAGCGCCGAGCTGCGCAACCACATCATGGCCCGGCTGGAACGGCTGGACATCGCCGGCCCGGGCGCCGAGGTGAACTTCACCGTGGCCGGCGGCGGGGCGACCGGGGTGGAGCTGGCCGGCGCGCTGGCCGAGCTGCGCAGCACCGCGCTGGACGCCGCCTTCCCCGAGGTGGACCTGGCCGCGGTGCACATCCGGCTGGTCGAGCGGGCGCCCGAGCTGCTGCTGCCGTTCCACCCCCGGCTGCGCGAGTACGCGCGCCGGCAGCTGGCCGAGCGGGGCGTCGAGGTGCTGACCGGCACCGCCATCCAGGAGGTGCGCAGCGACCGGGTGATCCTGGCCGGCGGTACCGAGCTGCCCAGCGACGTGACCGTGTGGGCGGCCGGGGTGAGCGCGCCCGCCGGGCTGGCCGCTGGGGCCTGCCGCAGGGCCCGGGCGGCCGCATCCTGGTCGATGCCGACCTGCGGGTTCACGGCCAGGACCGGATCTTCGCGCTCGGCGACGTTGCGCTGATCGAGGGCCAGCCGCTGCCGCAGCTGGCCCAGCCGGCGCTGCAGACCGGGCGGCACGCGGCCGGGCAGATCCGGCGGCTGGCCGCCGGGCAGCCAGCCGTCCCGTTCCGCTATCACGACAAGGGGATCATGGCCACGATCGGGCGGCGCTCGGCCGTGGTCGAGCTGCCGCACCGGATCCGGGTCCGCGGCACGCTGGCCTGGCTGGCCTGGCTCGGGCTGCACCTGATCACCCTGCTCGGCCACCGGAACCGGATGTCCGCGCTGCTCAACCTGTCCTGGCGCTACCTGGCCTGGGGGCACGGCGGCGGTGTCATCGTGGGGGACGATCCGCTGCCGCTGCCGGAGGGGCTGCTTACTATGAAGCATGCGCCCAGCCAGTGAGACGATCCCAGCCGGGGCGGTGCCCGCGGAGGAGGTGCGTTCGGAGCGCCTGGTGCTCCGCCGGGTGCAGGTAGACGACGCTGACGGCATCGCCACCGCGGTCGGCGCCAGCCTGGACTACCTGCGGCCGTGGATGCCCTGGGCGACGCTGGAGGCGGCCGAGCCGCGCACCCAGCGGATCCGGGTGGCCGAGGCGGACGAGCTGTGGGAGGCGGGCACCGACTTCATCTACTCGGTGCTGCTGCGGCCCGAGCTGACCGTGATCGGCGAGATCGGGCTGCACTGGCGGGCCGGGGATGGGCAGGCCGGGGATGGCGGCATGGAGATCGGCTACTGGATCGACACCCGGTATTCCGGCCGCGGCCTGGGCACCGAGGCGGCCAGCACGCTGACCGACGTGGCCCTGGCGCTGCCCGGGGTGACCCGCACCGAGATCCACTGCGACGTGGCCAACCAGGCCAGCGCGGCCATCCCGCGCAAGCTCGGCTATGAGCTGGACCGGGTCGAGCAGCACCCGCCGGAGGCGCCCGGCGAGCAAGGCCACCGGATGGTCTGGGTGCTGCACGGGGCCGGATGAGCGGCGACGCGGCGAGCGCGGCGGGCCCGCCTGGCCCGGGCGGCGGTGCGGCCGGCGACGGGTGGAGCTGGGTGGCCTGGCACCAGGAGTACGACGTGCCCGGCTCCGGGCTGGCCCAGCGGCTGGCCGCGGTGCAGGCGCAGATCGCCGCCGTGCTGGACCAGGCGCCGCCGGGCCCGCTGCGCGCCATCAGCATGTGCGCGGGCCAGGGCCGGGACCTGATCGGGGTGCTGGCCGGGCACCCCCGCGGCCAGGACGTGACCGCGCGCCTGGTCGAGCTGAACCCGGCTAACGCGGCCACCGCCCGCGAGCGGGCCGCGGCGGCCGGGCTGGCGCAGGTCGAGGTGGTGACCGCGGACGCCGCCGAGCCGGCCGCCTACGCCGGGCTGGTCCCGGCCGACCTGGTACTGGCCTGCGGAGTGTTCGGCAACATCACCGGGGAGGACATCCAGCGGACCGTCGGGTGCTGTGCCCAGCTGTGCGCCACCGGGGGCACCGTCATCTGGACCCGGGGGCGCTGGGCGCCGGACCTGGTCCCGCAGATCTGCGCGTGGTTCGAGGACCGGGGCTTCGAGCGGCTGTGGGTGTCAGAACCGGGGGCCGGCTTCGGGGCCGGCGCGCACCGGTACACCGGCACCCCGGAGCCACTGGCGGCCGGGCCGCGGATGTTCACGTTCCTGACCGACGCGGAGATCAGGCAGAGCCGCGGCCTGCCCCCACGCCGTTAGCCCGTGCCTGAAGAGCTAGTGCCCGAACAGCGGCGTGTGCGCCATCTGCAGGTTGAACCGGCACTGCCGGGCCTTGACCACCAGCTCGGTGGCGGGCGTCCGGACGCTGGTCGCGCAGCGCTGCATGGCCGGCCCGCTGGCCCCGATGAGCAGCGTGCCCACCATCGCGGCCAGTGCGGCCGGGAAGAACAGGATGGCCCTGGCCCGGGTGGACAGGTGCGGGATGCGCCGCCGCACCGGGAACGTGCGCCGCCGTAGCCAGGCGCCGAACCGGGCCACCCGGTCCCGCACCTCCTCGATCCGGGGCATTTCCTCGTCCCGGGTGAGCCGGAAGAAAATGGCGAACCAGGAATGGAGCACCGGATCTGAGGCGACCAGCTTCCGCTCGATGCGTTCCAAGGTGCGCTGCTGTCGAGGGGGCAAGCTCACGGCTGATCTCCCAATCCGGGGGCCGGTGGTTTCCCTCAGGCTACCGGCCGCTGCTAGCGGCCGGCCGGGCACGTTGGCAGGTCCGTAATCACTGTGTCAGATGCTTGACAGCCGCCGAGTTTGGGTCTGAGGTGAGTGGGAGAAACTGTGCGAACTCGTGCGAACCTGGTGGGCAGGATGTGCGCTTCTAGTTCAACCATGCCGTTCCGGCGTGCCCCGCTGATCCTGACCAGCCTGCTCAGCCTGGTCATCGCGCTGTGCTTAACCCAGATCGGCTTAGCACCGCACGCTCGCGCCGCCGTCTCGGCTCGCGCATCAGGGCCCGCTAGCCCGGCCGGCCGGGCCTCGGGCAGCGACTCGTCCTGCCCGGCGGCCAGCCCGGGCGCGGCCGGCTCGGCCACCATCTCGGCCCCGCAGGCGGTACGCGCGATCGCCGGCGACGGCTCGGCCACGGTGGTGTGGTGCCCGCCGTCCAGCGGCGCCGGGTCGGTGGTGAGCTACACGGTGACCTCGTCCGGCGGCCAGTCGGTCACGGCCACGGTGCCCGACGACTGGGCCATCGTCGGCGGCCTGGCCAACGGCACCGCCTACACATTCACGGTCACGGCCAACACGGGCACGGCCAACACGGCCACCTCGGGCACGTCCGGCCCCGCTTCGGCGGCCACCGCGCCGGTCACCCCGGCCCCGCCCGCGCCGCCCGCTGGCGTGCTGCACGGCGGCCCGGCGCAGCAGGTCACGTACGACGCCAGTTCGCTGCTCATCGGCGGCAAGCGGGTGTTCATCACGGCTGGCGAGTTCGACCCGTGGCGCACCCCGTCGCCCTCGCTGTGGCTGGATGACCTGCAGAAGATGAAGGCCGACGGGTACAACGCGGTCACCGTCTACTTCGACTGGGACTACACCTCACCGTCGCCCGGCGTGTACGACTTCGGCGGCGTGCGGGACATGAACGAGTTCCTGAACATGGCCCAGCAAGCCGGCCTGTACGTCATCGCCCGGCCCGGCCCGTACATCAACGCGGAGACCGACGGCGGCGGCATCCCGTCCTGGGTGCTGAACGCGCCGAACGGCTACCGCACCGACAGTCAGCCCTACCTGTCCGCGGCCGAGCAGTGGTTCGCCGAGATCGACGCGATCATCGCGCCGCACCAGATCACCAAGGGCGGCAACGTCATCCTGTACCAGATCGAGAACGAGTACACCGGCCGGTCCGCCGGGGATCTGCAGTACCTGGCCGACCTGGAACAACAGGCCAAGGCGGACGGCATCGATGTGCCGTTCACGTTCAATCAGTGCTGCGGCGGGCCGTTCTACACCTCGGGCACCGGCGCGGTGAACATCAGCGGCCCGGACAACTACCCGCTCGGCTTCAACTGCGCCAACCCATCCAGCTTCGGCCAGCCGTACGGGTATCCCACCCAGTCCGGTGAGCCGCTCTACCTGCCCGAGTTCCAGGGCGGCTCGTTCGACGGCTGGGGCGGTTCCGGCTACGACAACTGCTACAACCTGACCGGGCCCAATTTCGAGAACGTCTATTACAAGAACAACATCGCCCAGGGCGTCACCATGCAGAGCAACTACATGGGCGTGGGCGGTACGAACTGGGGCTGGCTGCCTGATCCCGGCGTGTACACGTCGTACGACTACGGCGCGGCCATCCGGGAGACCGATGAGATCGGCACCCCGGCCAATCCCAACTCGATCGTGGGCTCCAAGTTCGGCGAGAACAAGCTGATCAATGACTTCGAGACGTCGGTGTCCCCGCTGACCAGCACCCAGCCGGTGGCCGGGCCGGCCGCGGACAACGCCGCGGTGACCACGCTGGCCCGGGTCAACCCCAGCGACGGCACTCAGTTCATCTACGTCCGGCAGGCCGACGCAACGTCCACCGCCACGGTCAGCACCCACCTGGCGCTGAACGCGGACCAGGCCGCGGGCTACACCTACGACGACGCCGACCCGGCGCTGACCTACACCGGGTCCTGGACGCACGCTAACACCAGCAACGCCAACTACACCGGGGGCGACTACGACAGCACCGAGTCGTGGAGCACCCAGGCCGGCGCGACCATGTCGGTCCCGTTCACCGGCACCGCCGTGCAGTGGATCGGCCCGAAGAACAACAACGGCGGCATCGCCGGCGTGTCCATCGACGGCACCCAGGTGGCCACCGTGGACACCTACGCCGCGGCGGGCAAGGAGGTCCAGCAGGTCCTGTTCAGCCAGGCCGGGCTCTCCGCGGGCAGCCACACGCTGACCATCACGGTCACCGGCAACCAGAACGCCGCGTCCTCGGCCGACACCGTGGTGGTCAACGCGATCAACGTGCCGACCGCCGCCGAGCAGGCCGACTACTACCCGACCGTGCCGCAGAGCGGCACGCTCACCCTGGACGGCCGGGACTCCCGGCTGCTGCTGGCCAACTACTCGTTCGGCGGCGGCGAGCACCTGGTCTACTCCACGTCCGAGCTGATGACCCAGGGCGACATCGGCGGGCAGGCCACCGCGGTGCTGTACGACCCGGACGGCACCGACGGCGAGACCGTGCTGCGCTACACCAGCCAGCCGGTCGTGTCGGTGCTGTCCGGCACGGTGCAGGCCACCTGGGACGCCAGCCGCGGCGACCTGCGGCTGGACTACACCCACCACGGCCTGGCCGAGGTGCAGATCACCGAGGGTGGCGCGCCGCCGCTGCGGCTGCTGATCGCCTCGACCGACGTGGCCGAGGAGCTCTGGCCCGAGTCCACCGGGACCACCGGCACCGGCGAGGTGCTGGTCCAGGGCGGCTACCTGGTGCGCACCGCCGCGGTCCACGGCGCCGTGCTCGCGCTGACCGGCGACACGTCGCAGTCCGGCCCGCTCACCGTGTGGGCCCCGCCCGCCGTGCGCTCGGTCACCTGGAACGGCCAGCCGGTCGCCACGGCGGCCGGCCAGGACGGCTCGCTGACCGGCACCGTGCCCGGCCCGGCCCCGGTGCACCTGCCCACGCTGGCCGGCTGGAAGTTCAGCACCGAGACCCCGGAGGCGCAGCCCGGCTTCGACGACAGCTCGTGGACGCTGGCCGACCACCCGGTGTCCAGCTCCAGTTCGCCGTCCACCCCGGTGCTGTACGCGTCGGACTACGGCTACCAGCACGGCTTCACCTGGTACCGCGGGCACTTCACCGCCACCGGCAGCGAGACCGGCGTCAAGCTGACCGCGGACGGCATCTCGCCGACCGGCGCGTACTCGGTCTGGCTGAACGGCGCGTTCCTCGGCTCGGCCAACGCCGCCGGGCCCAGCACCCAGACGTTCAGCTTCCCGGACGGCGCGCTGCGCACCGGCCAGGACAACGTGCTCGCGGTGCTGGCCGAGAACACCGGCAACCCGGAGGGCCCGACCGGGGAGAAGACCGGCCTGTAGCGCGCCACGCTGACCGGCGCGGCCACGCCGGTCACCTGGCGGCTGATGGGCACCCCGGGCGGCATCAAGCTGCAGGACCAGGTGCGCGGCATCATGAACGAGGCCGGGCTGTACGGCAGCAACCACGGCTGGGACCTGCCCGGGTACCCGGACGGCAGCTGGCAGCCGGTGTCGCTGCCCGACTCGTGGTCGTCCCGCGGCGTGCCGCCCGGCATCGGCTGGTACCGGACCAGCTTCGCGCTGAACCTGCCCCGCGGCAGCTACGTCCCGGTCGACGTGCAGATCGGCGGCCCCGGGCCCGGCGCGGGCAGCGCCGACTACCGGGCGTTCATCTACGTGAACGGCTGGCTGATCGGCCGGTACGTGAACAACGTCGGCCCGCAGCACCAGTTCTACGTGCCCGCCGGGATCCTGAACGACCAGGGGAGCAACACGCTGGCCATCGCGGTGTGGGGGATGGACGCCACCGGCGGCGGGCTGGACCAGGTCAGCCTGGTCGCGGCCGGGAACCAGGCGGGCGGCGTGCCGGTCCGCCCGGTGCTCTCACCGGGCTACTCGGCCGCGGTCTACGGCCCACCGTCCAGCCCGCAGCCCACGCTGGCCGCGGTCCCGTCCTCGGCGCTGGCCGAGGGCACGTTCACGGTCAGGGCCACGCTGAGGAATCCGGCTTCGCAGCCCCTACGTAACGCATCAATTTCGCTGAACGCCCCTACCGGGTGGCAGGTGTCGCCGTCCAGCCCGGCCGCCCTGGGCACGGTGGCCGCGGGCGCGGCCGCGTCGGCCAGCTTCCAGGTCACCGCGCCGTCCTCGGGGCTCAGCCCGGGCCTGACCGGGCTGCTGGCCAAAGCCACGTTCAGCCCGGCCGGCCCGGGTGGCGGTACCCAGACGTTGATCAACAGCGCGAACGTGACGGTCCCGGCCCCGAACCTGGCGTCAACGTTTGACAACACCGGCATCACCGACGACTCCAACCCCACCCCGTCGGCCAACTTCGAGGGCTTCGACGGAGAGGGCACCACGTTCTCGGCCCAGGGCCTGGCCGCCGACAACCTCACCCCGGGCGCGTCGGTCAGCGCGGGCGGGCTGACGTTCACCTGGCCCAACCAGCCGTCGGCCCAGCCGGACAACACGATGGCCGAGGGCCAGACAATCGCGCTGTCCGGCTCGGGCGGCACGCTCGGCTTCCTGGCCGCGGCGAACAACTCGGCCGAGTCGGGCACCGGGACGATCTACTACACCGACGGCAGCACCCAGACGTTCACCCTCTCGGTGGGCAACTTCTGGTACCCGTCCGGGCAGGACGGCAACCCGTCCAACACCACGGTGGCCGGGGTGGACTATGCCAACTACCCGACCGGCTCGTCGGGGCACGAGGTGTACGTGTTCGAGCAGTCGGTCAGCCTGGCGTCCGGCAAGACCGTCGCGGCGGTGACGCTGCCCTCGCTGGGCGACGTGGCCGGCTACAACCCGGCGCTGCACATCTTCGCGATCGCGGTCGGCTGAAGTATCCGGGCACACACTTTTACCCGGCCAATTTGTCCAGCCGGGACAAATGTGCTGGACCCGGCAAACATTAAGGTAGACGTCGCCGTCACGTCATACTCCTGCCATTGTGGTGGCCAATCCTGTGCGCGGGATCCGCCGCCCTAAAGGAGATTAGATGCCCAAGCCCAGGACACCATTCCGGTTGCGCGCGTGGCTCGCCGCCGCTGGGGCGTTAGCGCTGCTGGCCCTCGGGACCGGGGCCACCCCGGCCGCCGCCCAGTCCAGCGCCATCGACTCGGCGTCGCTGGCCGGCGTCACCGGGGTCGGCATCCACAACACCTACAACGACAAGACCGACTACACCTACCTGGCCGACGCGCTGGACACCGGCGCCTCGCTGATCGAGCTGGACACCTGGGCCAACGTGCGTGAACGGCAAGTGGGACGTGAGCCACGACGACCCGCTGGCCAGCGACAACAACTGCGTGCAGGCGACCACGGCCGCCGACCTGTACACCGGGGACCGCAACCAGAACCTGGACAGCTGCCTGGACGACATCCGGATCTGGATGCTGGCGCACCCGACGCACGGCCCGATCATGGTCAAGATCGAGATGAAGAACGGGTTCGACGACTCGATCGGCCTGGACCCGACCGAGTTCGACTGCTACGTCAAGGCGCATCTCGGCAGCGTCCTGTACACCCCGGCTGACCTGCTGACCAAGCCGGACGGTATCGCTGTACCCGAACCTGGACACGGCCGCCCAGGCGGACAACTGGGGGACGTACGGCTCGCTCGAGGGCAAGGTCATCGTGGAGATCATCCCGGGCACGTTCGAGCAGGACGTGGACCCCTCCAGCACGTGGGTCGACGTGGTCTACGCCCAGCACCTGCTGGACCTGTACAACAGCGGCGAGATCGCGAACGCGGCGGTGTTCCCGTCCGTGCTCGGCGCGCAGACCGGCGATCCGCGCGACCGGTACAGCGACACCGCGCTGCGGCCGTGGTTCGTGGTGTTCGACGGCGACGCCGGGACCTGGGTGAACGACGGCGACACGCAGTGGTACGACACCAACCACTACCTGGTGGTGGTCACCGACGCCTACGAACGTCTCGCCCGCGCTCAGCGACACCGCCCCGGCGCTGGCCGACGCCCAGGCCCGGGTCGAAGAGCTGGCCGCGGACGGCGCCTCGTTCGTGTCCACCGACTGGAACACCGCGCCCGCCAACGCCGTGCTGAGCGACGTGCTGCTCCGTGGCTAACCGGCGGCGCATGCTCGGCGCGCTGCTCAGTCCCGGCCGCCACCCTGCTCGCCCTGCTCGCCCCGGCCGCCGCAGCGGCCGGGGCGGCCACCCTGGTCACCGACCCGGCCGCGCTGGTCAACCCGTTCATCGGCACCGGCTCGAACGGCGACTTCACCGCGGGCAACACGTTCCCCGGCGCGGACGTGCCGCACGGCATGCTGCAGTGGAGCCCGGACACCACCTCGCGCCCGTCCGGCGGCGGCTACGACTACGCCGACTCGGCCATCACCGGGTTCAGCCTCACCCACGTGGACGGGACCGGCTGCGCCGCCGCCGGGGACGTGCCGATCCTGCCGGTGACCGGCGCGCTGGGCAGCGACCCGGGCTCGGACTCCGAATCGTTCTCGCATAGCGATGAGTCGGCCTCGCCCGGGTACTACTCGGTCGCGCTGGGCAACGGCACCAGCGTCGCGCTGACCACCACCACCCACGCGGGCATCGGCCAGTTCACGTTCCCGGCCACCACCTCAGCGTCGCTGCTGCTCAAGCTGGACGACCCGGCCACCCCGTACGCCGCGTCGACCCTATCCACGGTCGGGGACGACGAGCTGACCGGCTCGGTGACCAGCACCGGGTTCTGCGAGGCGACCAACAATTTCACGCTGTACTTCGCGATCGAGTTCAGCCAGCCGTTCACCGCGAGCGGCACCTACGGCACCACCTCCGCGGGCCCGGGCGGGGCGTACGCCACGTTCGACACCACCGCCGGCCAGACGGTCACGGCCCGCGGTCGGCATCTCCTACACCTCGGTCACCGAAGCCCAGGCCAACCTGGCCGCCGAGGTCGCCGGGCAGACGTTCGCCCAGGTCGAGGCGGCGGCCCAGGCGCAGTGGACGGCCGCACTTGACAAGATCCAGATCGGCGGCGGCACGACCGCGCAGCAGACCGATTTCTACACCGCGCTGTACCACGCCGAGCTGTTCCCCAGCGTGCTCAGCGACGCCGACGGTTCCTACCGCGGCTTCGACGGGGCGGTGCACACGGTCGCCCCGGGGCACAGCAACGAGTACGCCGACTTCTCCAACTGGGACATCTACCGGTCTCAGGCTCAGCTCACCGCGCTGACCGACCCGGCCGCCGCGTCCGACATGGCCCAGTCCATCGTGGACGCCTACCAGCAGGGCGGCACGCTGACCAAGTGGGGCATGGACAACGGGGAGACCTACATCATGGTCGGCGACTCCGGGGTGCCGGTGCTGGCCGGCTACTACGCGTTCGGCGCCACCCACTTCGACACGGCCACCGCGCTGGCCGCGATGACCACCGAGCAGACCACCGATACCAACGTCACCCCGGGCGTGACCTACCTGGACAGCTTCGGCTACCTGCCGACGAACAGCATCTACGGCTGCTGTCACGAGTACGCCACCACGTCCACCCAGCTCGAGTACGACATCGACGACTTCGCGCTGTCCGCGCTGGCCCGGAAGCTCGGGGACAGCGCGACCGCGGCCACGTTCCAGAACCGGGCCCAGGACTGGGAGAACATCTTCAACACGTCCAGCGGCTACATCCAGCCGCGGCACTCCAACGGGCGGTGGATGGACGGCTTCGACGCCTCGCTGATCACCAGCACCGACAGCAACGATTTCGCCGAGGGTGACGCGCTGACCTACACCCCGGACATCCCGTTCAACCTGGCCGGGCTGGCCGCGCTGGAGGGCGGCAACGCCGCCATGGTCAGCTACCTCAACAACGTGCTGTCCGGGTACCAGGGCCTGGCCAGCATCGTCGGCACCCAGGCCAACCTGGGCAACGAGCCCAGCCTGGAGCTGCCGTGGGAGTACGACTGGGTCGGCCAGCCGTACCAGACCCAGAGCAAGGTGCGCGCGATCGAGGACCAGCTGTGGTCGGACGCCCCGGGCGGCATCCCCGGCAACGACGACCTGGGCGAGATGAGCGCCTGGTACGTCTGGTCCGCGCTCGGCCTGTACCCGGAGATCCCGGGCACGGCCGACCTGGCCATCGGCAGCCCGCTGTTCCCCGCCGCCGTGGTGTCGGTGGGCGGTTCGGGCGGCACGCTGACCATCGACGCGCCCGCGGCCGCCGACGCCGACCCGTACGTCCAGGGCCTGACCATCGACGGCACCGCGTCGTCGCTGGCCTACCTGCCTGCCGCCGACGTGCTGTCCGGCAGGCCACGCTGGACTTCAGCCTGGGCAGCTCGGCCGACACCTCGTGGGGTTCGGCCGCCGCAGACGCCCCGCCGTCGTACGGCGGGACACCAGGTACTGGCGTTAAGCCAAATGTTGGTCCGATCACTGAGACGCAGACCGGCAAGTGTGTGGACGACCGCGGCTCGGGCACCTCGAATGGCACCGCCATCCAGATCTACTCATGCAACGGCACCAGCGCCCAGTCCTGGACGGTGGTGCCCGACCACACCCTGCAGGTGCTGACCGACTGCATGGACGTGGTCAACGGCGGCACGGCCAGCGGGACGCTGGTGCAGCTGCACACCTGCAATGGCACCGGCGCCCAGCAGTGGGACGCAGAACTCCGCGGGCGAGCTGGTCAACCCGCAGTCCGGGCTGTGCCTGACCGATGCCAGCAACGGGGCCACGAACAGTACCCAGCTCGACATCGCGGCCTGCACCGGCGCGGCGGGCCAGCTCTGGACGCTGCCCGCGAGCTGATACCGTTGGGAGTGGCGTCCATCCCTACAGTGGAGGAATGGCCGCCGCGTCCGCACCGGATCGGGCCTGGGCCGTGTGGGCCCGGGTCAGCCCGGCGCCCGGGCAGGTCCTGGACCTGCTGCACGCCCGGATGGCCGAGCCGTTCGCCCCGCACGTGCACGACGGGTTCTCGATCGGGGTGTGCATCGAGGGCCTGGAGATGATCCGGTACGCGGGCCGCCGGTACTACGCCGCGCCCGGGAGCGTGGTCATCCTGCCGCCCGGCGAGGCTCATACCGGCGGCCCGTCGGACGGCGCCGGCTTCGTGTACCGGGTCATGTACCCGGCCGCAGAGTTGCTGGCCGATGGCCCGGCCCGTCCGCCGCGCTTTCCGGAGCCGGTGGTCATGGACCCGGCGCTGGCCGCCGGACTGCGCCGGGTGCACGCCGCGCTGAGCCGCGCGGCCCGGGGGAGTGACCCGCTGCCGCGAGGGCCGCGGCCGGATATGCCGCCCAGCCGCCCCAGCCGGGCCCGGCGGGCTGCCGCGGCGGGCACGGAGCCGCTGGAGACCGAGTCCCGGTTGTGCTGGCTGTTCGGCGAGCTGGCCCGGCGGCACGCCGAGCCGGCCGCGGCCACCGAGCCAGGGCCGGGCACCGGCCTACTGGCCCGCCAGGTGATGGACCGGCTGGCCGGTGAGCTGACCGCCCCGCCCGCGCTGGCCGAGCTGCCCGCCGAGGCGGGCTTGTCCCGCTATCAGCTGCTACGGGCGTTCCGGGCCGAGGTCGGCATGCCGCCGTATGCCTGGCTGGCCCAGCACCGGGTGGCCCGGGCCCGGCTGCTGCTGGAGCAGGGACACCGGCCCGCCACCGCCGCCACCCTGACCGGGTTCGCCGACCAGGCCCACCTGACCCGGTGGTTCCGCCGCGTGGTCGGGGTGACCCCCGGCGCGTAGGGCAATGGCGTTCAAGACAGCAAGCCCGGATCGGTGACGCTGGCCGCTGACGGCCAGGGTCCTGGCTGGCCGGGCCCGACGGCGGGCAGATGCGGAATGCGAGGTTGCGGTGAGCCGACGCGGCTGGGTCCTGTTCGCGATCATGTGCGTGGTCTGGGGCATTCCCTACCTGCTGATCAAGGTCGCGGTCGGCGGTGTGTCGGTGCCTATGGTGGTCTTCGCCAGGACCGCGGTCGGCGCGCTCGTCCTGCTGCCGCTGGCGCTGCGGCCGGCCAGTTCCGGGCGCTGCGGCCGGTCTGGCCCTGGCTGGTCGCGTTCGCCGCGCTGGAGATGATCGCGCCCTGGGGCCTGCTGTCAGCGCCGAACGCCAGCTGCCTAGCTCGCTGGCGGGGCTGCTGGTCGCGGCCGTGCCGATCATCGCTGTAGTGATCGCCGGCTGACCGGCGGCACCGACCGGCTCAGCCTGCGCCGCTGGTCCGGCCTGCTGATCGGCCTGGCCGGCGTCGCGGTGCTGGCCGCCCCGCACCTGGCCGGCGGGCACGCCTGGCCGATCGCCGAGGTGCTGCTGGTCGCGGTGGGCTACGCGGCCGCGCCGCTGATCGCCGCGCGGAAGCTGGCCGACGTGCCGGCGCTGCCGATGACCACGGCCTGCCTCATCCTGGCCGCGCTGGTCTACACCCCCGCGGCCATCCTGACCTGGCCGCACCATCTGCCATCCGGCCAGGTGCTGGCCGCGCTGGCCGCGCTCGGCGTCATCTGCACGGCCGCCGCGTTCCTGGTGTTCCTGCGGCTGATCGGGAAGTCGGGCCGACCCGGGCCATGGTCTTCACCTATGTCAACCCCGCGGTGGCGGTGGCCGGTGGGGTGCTGGTGCTGGGCGAGCCGTTCACGGTCACCATCGCCGCCGTCGTTCGTGCTCATCCTCGCCGGCTGCGTGCTGGCCACCGCCAGCCGGGGCCCCAGCGCTCCCGGCGGCGGCTTCCGGGGGCGCGATGACCGTAGCCGAGGCGGCAGGCCGGAGCCGCCTGCGGTGATTCCGGCGGCTGAGCCTGGCCGTCACACAGGCGGCTGACGGTGTGGTGCTTGTGTGCCACGCTTCGGCGGCGGCGCCGAAGGCCACCGAGATCCAGGCCAGCCGCGGCGGACGTGCCTGGACGGGCCGGTCCGTGCCGCTGATCGGCGGCTGATGTCCAGGCATGTAATCGTGCGCCTCCGGGGACCGTTTCGTTCGTGCACAGAAGGCTGGCTGGCTGGCGTGGCCGCTGGCAGAATTCTGCCGTGACAGCCGCGGATGACCAGGCCCGGCGGGCGCTGCTGCGCCGTGGCTTGGCCCTGGAGTACGCGACGCTGGTCTGGAACGTGGCCGGGATCGTGGTGCTGGCCATCGCGGCGGTATCGGCGAGGTCGGTGGCGCTGGCTGGTTTCGCACTTGATTCGCTCATCGAGATCGGCGCGTCCACCGTGGTGATCTGGGAGCTGTCGGGCACGGGCGAGGACCGCCAGCGCCGGGGCTTGCGGCTGATCGGCTATGCGTTCGCCGCCCTGGCGGTCTACCTGCTGGTGCAGTCAACCGTGGTGCTGGCTACTGGCTACCACCCGCGTCACTCGGTGCCCGGGATCATCTGGACCGCAGTCACCGCGGTGGTGATGTACGCGCTGGCCGCCGGTAAGGCCCACACCGGCCGGGCTCTGGGTAACCCGGTGCTGCGGACCGAGGGCCGGGTCACCTTGATCGACGGGATCCTGGCTACCGCGGTGCTGCTGGGCCTGGTGCTGAACGCCGCGCTGGGCTGGTGGTGGGCCGATCCCGCCGCCGGGTACGTGCTGGTGTGCTACGCCACCCGCGAGGTAAGGGAGATCTCTCCTCACCTGGCTGACCGCCCCGGATCACGCCGCGGCGGGCCAGCCGTAAGTTGAGGCTGAGATAAAAATAGGCCAAAACGGCGCGGCCTTTAATGGCCATTCAGTTTGGCCGCCTTTCCGGCTTGGGGTCATCCGGATAGCTGCGCGACTGTTAATGTCTGGCTGCACAGCGGTACGCGGCACGCTCGCGCATGCCGCTTTCCATATGTCCAAAGTTCAGGGGGGATACAATCTGATGATTCGCCGCCTGTTCATTCTCGTGGCACTGCTGATGCCACTACCGGCCGCTGCGGTGATAGCGGGCAGTGGCCCGGTGAGCGCCGCGCAGATCCACCTATACGCCGCGCAGCAGGCCAGCCAGGCGGCCCAGGCCGACTTCGTCTACTGCGTCAACGAACGGTCGACCTGCACCATCAAAGGCACCGCTGACATCGCCTTCGGCGCGAATGGGAACTTCTATTACGCATATGGGGTGACCGGGAATATCCCCTGCACCGGCGCCGTGTTCGGCGACCCCGACGTTGGTGTCGAGAAAGCGTGTTACGTACATCAGGACACCGGGCCTACCCGTTACGCCTTCTGCGTCTCGGAAGGACGGCTCTGCACCTTCGGCGGCCACGCCAATGTGGCCTTCGGCGCGGATGGGAAGTTCAACTACGAGTACGGCATAACCGGCCCCATCTCGTGCAGCGACCCGGTGTTCGGCGACCCCGACCAAAGCGTCGTGAAGGGCTGCTACATCGAAGCCGGACATCGGCCCAGCCGGGTACACATTTTGCGTCCCGGAGGGGCAGACGTGCACCATCACCGGCACCGCCGATATCGCCTTCGGTGCGGATGGGAAGTTCCACTACAAGAGCGGGGTGACCGGGAGCATCCCCTGCACCGACGCCGAGTTCGGTGATCCGGACGTGGGCGTCGAGAAAGCCTGCTAGTCAAATCGGTCTAGCGCCCGGCGGCCGGGCCCAGATCGGGGTCCGGGCCGGCCGCCTCGCCGTCGGGGTGGGGGACGCCGGCGGCCAGCAGGTCGTCTTCGGACATGACGGCCGCTACCCGTCCCACCCAGAAGGCCAGCACACCCCGCTGCCCGGTGTGCAGCAGGATCCAGCCGAGCGCCTGCCAAGTCCCGAGCAGGCTGGGGTGGGCCGCCGTGTTCCCGTCCGCCACCTGCCGGATGAAGATGGCCAGCGCCTCCTTGAGCAGCGGGATCGCCGCGCTCGCAACCGGATCCTCGGCCAGCAGCGCGGTCCCGAGATTGTGCAGGCTCTGGGCCAGATCCAGCTCGTGATCGGCCGGGCTGACGGCGGCGAGGCGGCGGCGGATCGCGAGCGCGTCGGTGAAGCAGCCGCGGGCCTCGGCGCCCGGCGCGGCCCCGGCTAGCGCGATGCCGAGCGCGTTCAGCGCGCTGGCCAGCTCGGCTTGTTGCCGCTCCGGGTACTCGGCGGACAGCCGCCGGGCAACGTCGAGTGCTTCCCCGGCCGGCGGTCCCCGCGAGGGCGTGCTCACCCAGCTGGCTGTAAGCCGAGCTCAGGTTGGCCAGCGACGCGACCAGGTCGATCCGGTGCTGCTCGTCTGCCCCGGATGCGCACAGGTCGCGCCTGATCTGTACGGCTTCCCGCCCGGCCTGCACGGCGCCGGTGAGGTCGCCCAGGCTGGTGCGGTAGCCGCACAGGTAATGCAAGGCCAGCGCCAGCCGCGGCCGGTACCGGCCGGTGGACTCGGCCGCGAGCTCACGGTAGATGCCGACGGCCTCCTCGGCCGCCGGGATGGCGGCTGCTGGACCGCCGGTGCGCCGGCGCCTGATGCCGAGGGTGACGAGTGAGTCAGCCAGTGCGTCGCGGTGATCGCCGGACTGGTCGGCGACCAGGAGCCTGCCGAGGTCTACCCGGCGCTGCGCCGCCTCCGCCGCCTCGGCCGGATCCTGGGCCCGGCCCGTCGCCAGCAGCCGCTGGTCGAGATTTTCGAGGGCGGTGACCAGAGCGGATGCGTAGCGGTCCGGATCAATCGTCGCCAGCCACTCGAACATTGCGACCGACTCCCGCATGGCCGCCGCCGCCCCGGTGGTGTCCCCGGCGTCCGTGAGGTCGGCGCTGAGGTTGTTGAGCGCATGGGCGAGCGAATCGACCAGGGCAGGCCGCACGCGTTCCTGATGGCCGATGACGCTGTGCAGATACCCGACTGTGTCCTGGCTGACGGCCAGCGCATCGGCCTTACGCCCCGCCCGGGCCAGCACGACGGCCAGGCTCACCTCGCTGTTGGCGCGGAAGAGCTCATACTCGGCCGGAGCGAGCCCGAGCGTCGCCGCCATGGCCATGGCCTGCTCGGCGGCGGCGATGGCGTGGTCGTGGCGGCCGACGGCGCTGAGGTCCTGGGCCAGGTCCTTCAGCATGTTGGGCAGCAGCGACCGGTACGCCATTGGATCGGCCTTGAACAGCTCAGTCACGATGGCGACGGCTTCCTCGCTGGCCGCCAGGGCTTCGGCTGCTGCCCCGGTCTGGTTAAGGGCGTTGGCGAGATTCTGCAGCGCGCTGGCCAGATGGGGACGGTGGGTGCCGGGGTCGGCGGCGGCCAGGTCGCGGGTGATGCGCACGGCCTCGCGCAGCAGCGGGAGAGCCCGGCGGTGTTCCCGGCTGGAGATCAGCAGGCTGCCGAGATCGTGCAGAGCCGCCGCGAGGTCGCCGCGGCCATCAGGGTCGGTCGCGGCCCGGGTGCGGCAGTGGGTCACGGTCAGCTCGGCCAGGGTGCGCGACAGCCGGATGGGGAGGAAATTGGCGCGCAACCCGGGCGCCGCGGCGGCCTCCGCTAGCTGCGGGTCGGCGGGTCCGAACAGCCGCAGGCAGTCGCCGGCCAGCCGCAGCAGCCCATCCGCGCGGGCCTGGACCGCCGTGTGCAGGATCGGCTGCAGCTGGGTCGCGAGTAGCTCGTGCAGGGCGGTATAGGCGGCCGGCCGTGGTCGGCGGCCAGCCGCAGGGTCTGCAGCATCGTCAGCGTATGCGTGGCGGTGCAGGTCGGCAGGCCGGCGATGCGGCAGGCCAGGGCGGCGAGTTCTGGGGTGGTGGCCAGCAGCCGGCCCGCGGCCAGATCCGGCTGCAGCGGGGCGATGCCATCGTCGCTGTCGCCGCCGGGTACAGCCAGCCGAGCCAGTCCGCGATCTGCCCGCGCCGTTCGGCCGGCGCGTCGGCCAGTTCCGGGACCGCCCGCAGCAGGTCCCGGCATTCCGTGCGCTGCGGCCCGGTCAGGGTGGCCAGCGTGACCGCCTGATGAGCTGGGGTGCTGGCCAGCCCAGACCCGGCACCGGCACCCGGCGGGACGGCCTGGTGACGCCATCGCCTGCGCTCCCGGGTGAGCAGGCCATCCAGCAGCTTGTCCCGGAGGTGGCCCGGATCGGGGTGAACAACATGGTCGCCGTGCGCGGTGAGCAGTGCGGCCATGTGCACCAGCAGTGGGCTCTGGTACGCCGGGCCGGTGACGTCCGGCGGCGCCGGGCACGGGACGCCCAGGTACGCGGCGAAGGCGGCCATCGCCGCCGCCGCGTGGCTGGTGCGGTCAGCCAGCGTGAACTCCACGTCGGCCAGCGGGATCCGCCGGTCCGTCGCGGCGGACAGGACCCCGTCGGTCTCGGTGTCCACGTCGATGTACCAGGGGCCGGACTGGCGGCTGACCAGCAGCAGGCGCGCTTTCGGGCATCGGCCCAGCCGGTTCGCCAGCTGGCTGACCACCGTGGCCAGCTCGGGAACCATCTGTTCCGGGTAGTCGAAGACGAGCAGCAACGGCCAGTCCGGGTCGATGCGCGCCCATGTGCTGCCACTGGGTGCGGCGAAGAATGCGTCCCAGCCGTGCTCGCGCCGCATCTGGGTACACAGCTCAGCGGCCAGCCTGCTCTTCCCGGACCCCGCCGAGCCGGTCAGCACGGCGATGCTGAAACTGCGGGCCGCCGCGGCACCAGGCAGTCAGCTCGCCGAGTTCGGCGCCGCGTCCCTGGAACGGGACCACCCCGTGTTTCGCCGCCAGCAACTGCGACTCGGCGTGGCGCTGCGGCAATGGCACGTACGGTTCCCGCAGCACCTGGTGATCGATCGGCGGATGCCCGCCGGCGGTCACCGGCTCGGCCCGGGGCTGGCCGACGGCCGCGGCGAATCCTGGGTCGCTGAGCAGCACGCTGGCCGGCGTGGCCTCGAGCCGCCGGTGACCGAAGTTGGCTATGTCCCGGGTCACCACACCGAGAATCCGCCGCGCCCCGGCGGACAGCAGCGCGGCCCCAGACATACCCGACCACGGCGAGTGTTCTGGGGAACCAGCGTCAGACGGCGCGGCCGACCCAAGATCGACGACTAGGCCCCCGCTCTTCACCCGCGTGTTCGGCGAAAGACGCCCGGATGCACTCTCGGTGTCCCTGATCAGGTCTGGCCGCTCCTGCGCCTGCGGAAAGCCGATCGCGAAACACGGCACGGCATCGTCGGGCCGCGGAGTTCCCCACCGGATGGCGCCGCTATCAGGCAGACCGGCCCACGGGGCACCCGCGACCTGCAGCAGCGCGGCATCGACCTGGTCGTCGCACCGGTGCCAGCGCACCGTGATCCCCGACTCGATCCAGCCCTGGTCGCCGAGCCGCCGTAACTGGACGGTCCGCGTCCCGGTGTCGCCCGTGTCCAGCACATGACCGGCCGTCAGGACCAGGTCGTCAGCCACCGCGTAGCCGGTCGCCACGCCGTGGTCCCGGGCCGGGCCGCCGCGGCCGGCCCTGTCGCGCCGTACATAGATCTCGACCACTCTGGACCGGACCCGGCTGTCCTGGATCATGGGCGCATCCGGACGGTCAGCGTGGCCGCTGCGAGACCGTGTCGGCTACCTGGACATCCTCGCCAGAGGCCAGCACGGGCGACAGCGACAGCTTGATCCGGTGCGTCGCGGTGCGCGCGGTATCGACGTGCCCGCCGAGCTGGATCACCTGCCACACATTGAGCCCCCCGAGACGCCACCGGAGGCCGTGGACACCACCTGCAGCTCGACCTCGATGTCGTTGACCTTGAAGAGCAGACCGTCGCCGGACGCATTGTCGATGGCCTGACGCAGTTCAGTCCGTAAACTCGACAGCGCTTGACTCAGCGAGATTCCGGCCGGCTTCTCCATGCGCACGCCCCCTCCGTGGTCGCCGTTCTGAGAATATTCGCAGCAGACTACCGGCCGGGTCAGGTCGGCTCGGCGTACCCGTGACCGTAGGCGTAGCGCATGGCCTGGGCCCGGTCCCGGGATCCCGTCTTGGCGAAGATCCGGTTCACATGCGTCTTCACGGTGGCTTCGCTGACGAACAGCGACCGGGCGATCTCCCGGTTGGACTGGCCGGCCGCGATCAGCCGGAGCACCTCGGCCTCGCGCGGCGTCAGGTCAGAGTCGTCGGCTGACCCGGCCAGCGAGCCCGGCGGCGCCTCGGGCGCGCGGGCCGCGGCCGACGCGAGCCGCTGCTGTACCCCGGGGTCGAGCACCGCCTGGCCGGCCGCGGCGGCCAGCACCGCGCGGCCGATCTCGGCCCGGGTCGCGTCCTTGGTCAGATAGCCGAGCGCCCCGGCCCGCAGCGCGCCGATGATTGATTCGTCGTCCGCGTACGTGGTGAGCACGACCACCCGCGTGCCGGGATGATCGGCCGTGATCCGCCGGGTCGCGGCCACCCCGTCGCAGCCCGGCATGTTCAGGTCCATGAGCGCGACCTGCGGGTGCACCGCCGCGACCAGCTGGACGGCGGCGTCCCCGTCGGCGGCCTCGCCGGCCACCTCGATGCCGGGCAGCGTGCCGAGCAGCAGCACCAGGCCTTCGCGCACCGCGGACTGGTCGTCGGCGACGATGACGCTGACCGGTGCGGCGGAATCTTCCGGGCTCATGCCGGAATTCTCAGGGTTACCCGCCACTCCCCATCAGCCGGCCCCGCGGTTAGCCTGCCGCCGCCCAGCGCGGCGCGCTCCCGCAGCCCGGTCAGCCCGTACCCGGCCCCAGTGGCGGCGAGCGGCCGGCTGGCCGTCGGCTCAGGCAGCCGGTTGACCACCCGCAGCACGATCTCGTCCGGCGAGTAGGCCAGGGTGAGCCGGACCGGCTGCCCCGGTGCGTGCTTGCGCGCGTTGGTCAGCGCCTCCTGCGCGGTCCGGTACACGGCCACGCCGGCCTCGGCGGCAGCCGGCCGCGGCGCGCCGGTGACGGTGAATGCAGCGGGCTCGCCGGGCCGGCGCCGAACTCCTTGACCAGCTCAGCCAGTTGCTCGGCCAGCGGCGCCGCGTCGTCACGCAGGGCCAGGATGGCCCGGCGCGCATCGGCCAGGCCCTCCTTGGTGAACACGCTGGCCCGGCTGATGCACTCGATCGCCTGGCCGAGTTCCGGGCTTCCGGGGGGCAGCGTGCCCAGCAGCGCCTCGGCCGCCTCCAGGTTGACCGACACCGCCGCCAGCGAGTGGGCCAGCACGTCGTGGATCTCCCGGGCGATCCGGGCTCGCTCGGCCAGCGCGGCCGCCTCGGTCTCGGCTTCGCGGGCCCGGCGCGTCTCGGCCAGGGCCTGCTCGGCCAGCTCGGCCCGTAGCAGGTAGGAATGCCGGGTCAGGCCCAGCGCCCACAGCCCGATGAACGTCAGCGGGTAGCCCAGCAGCGCCTCGGCCGGCGCCCCGGTGGCCAGCCCGGCGGCCAGGAACGCGGCCACCGTGCCCGCGGTGATGGCCATCGACACCTCGGTGTTCAGCCGGGCGCCGACGGTGGCGGTGACCACGCAGCCCACCGCGAGGGCCGTGCTCAGCGGGGACAGCCCGGCCAGCGTGCCGCCGGCCACCCCCAGTACGGCCAGGGTGCCGACGGTCAGCCGCTCCCGGCCCCGGGCCAGGAACCAGACCACCCCGCCCACCACGCACACGCCGAACGCGACCGCCAGCGCGGTGCCGGCCGCCCCCACGCCCAGGTGCGGCTCGGCCAGCGGCACCGTGACCAGCGCCATCAGCAGGACGATGCTGCGGACCGTGACCAGGACCGGCGACACGTCCAGCGCGCCGGGGGAGGCGGCCAGATTCCGGTCGGTAAACAGCGAGCGAAGCACGCACTCAACGTATCCGGGCCGCCCAGACACGGCATCAGCGTGCGGGTTGACGCCGGGTGGACATGCCCGTCTCCACCCGGCCGGTACGGGCGGTCAGCGGATCC
>CAVVGF010000089.1:0-6011 GCA_963747705.1 uncultured Actinomycetes bacterium
CACCACCCCCACCAACCTCCAATCGACCGGCACTCCCCGCGCCCGCCAACCACATGGTTGTTTCAGTCATGCGGTCTGGTGCGCATGGCTGTTTCATTCACGCGGTTGCCGCGGAGGCGGGCTGCGGAAACAGGTGCCGCTCTGGGCACATCAGTCACATCACCCACGGGGCGCGGCGGATAGCGGGAAGACTGGAGGCGTGGATAGCGCGGACACGCTGCCGGCCGCGGCGGGCCAGGCCAAGGCCGGCTCGCGGTGGCGGCCCAGCCGGGCCGGGCTGGTGGCGGTGCGGCCGTATGCCGCGGTGGCGGCGGTGTCGCTGCTCATCTCGCTGTACCTGACCTGGCATCTGCTGGGCGGGTTCGGGCAGCGCATGATCGCCGGGAACCCGGACGACGTACGGCTGTTCGAGTGGTACCTGGTGCACGGGCCGTGGGCTCTGCTGCACGGGCACGATCCGCTGCTGTTCGCCACGATGAACGCGCCGGCCGGGGTGAACGGGATGTGGAACACCCCGCTGCTGGTGCCGGCCCTGATCATGACCCCGGTCACCGCGCTGGCCGGCCCGCTGGCCGCCTACAACACGCTGTTCGTGCTCGGCCTGGCCGCCGGGCCGGTGTGCGCGTTCGCGCTGCTGCGCCGGTTCGTCCGGAGTAACTGGGCGGCCGCGGTGGGCGGGCTGGTGTTCGGCTTCTCCCCGGCCGTGCTGGCCGCCGGGCTGGGGCATCTGGACCTGGTGCTGATCGGCCTGCTGCCGGTCATCCTGCTGCTGGTGCTCGACCTGGCCACCGGACGCCGCGCCGCGCTGGCCGGTGGGCTGGCGCTCGGCCTGGCCGCCGCCGCGCAGCTGTTCATCTCCGAGGAGATCCTGTTCCAGGCCGGCCTGGTCGTCGTGGTGTGCGGCGCGCTGCTGCTGCTCACCGCGCCGGGGACGGTCACCCGGGCCGGGCTGGCCCGGCTGGCCCGCGGCGGCGCGGCCGCCGCCGTGGTGTTCCTGGTCATCTGCGCCGGGCCGCTGTGGCTGCAGCTGGCCGGGCCGCTGCACCAGCACGGCAGCCCGTTCACGCTGTCCTTCTTCGAGGCCGACCTGCGCGGGTTCATCGAACCGTCGCACCGGTTCTGGCTGTCCACCGCGGGCAGCTCGGCGTTCGCCGCGCACTACGGTGGCGGTCCGGCCGAGTACCTGGCCTACCTGGGCGTGCCGCTGCTGCTGGCCGCGCTGCTCACCGGGCTGCTACGGATCACCGAGCTGTGGCCACGGCTGCTGCTCGGCACCGGCCTGGTCTTCGCGCTGTTCTCGCTGGGCAGCCCGCTGCTGGTGAACGGCCGGCTGACCGCGGTCCGGCTGCCCTGGGGGACGGCCGAGCACTGGCCCATCTTCGGCTCCGCGCTGCCCGACCGGTTCGCGTTCGTGATCGCGCTGGCCGCGGGCGGGCTGCTCGCCTTGGCGCTGGACTGGCTGTGCTGGCCCGGGGGGGCGACCCCCCGGACCCCCCGATCGCCGCTCCGCGCCGAGGCCGGCGGAGCCCGCCGTCCGGGCGGGCCCAGGCGCGTGCTTGCCGTAGCACTTGTGGTCGTGTGCCTGGCGCCGCTGGCCGCGCGCCCCTACGCCGTCACCCCGGCCAGCAAAACACCACTTTTCTTTAACGCCAGTACCCGCTGGCTGCCGGCCGGCCGGACCGTCGTCGTCCTGCCCTTCCCCTCCGCCACCCAGACCCAGCCGCTGGCCTGGCAGGCCGCTGCGGACATGGCGTTCCAGATGCCGGGTGGCTACTTCATCGGGCCCGCGCTGGGCGGGCAGGCGTTCATGGGCGGTCCGGGGCCGGCCCCGACGGCGAGCATGTTCATCCAGATCCAGCAGGGCACGCCGGCGCCGCAGGTCACCCAGGCGCTGCGCGCCCAGTTCGGCCGGGACATGGCGTACTGGCGGGCCAGTGCCATCGTGGCCGGCCCGGGCACCCGCCCCGTGCTGGTCCGGTTCGTCGGGCAGCTCACCGGGCAGGCGCCGGTGCGGGCCGGCGGCGTGCTGCTCTGGCGGCAGCCCTAGGGCGGCGCCGGCCGGGTTGGCTCGGCGGGCTTGGCTGGCTCAGCAGGCTCAGCTGGCTTGGCTGGCTCTTTCTGCCCGTTCGGCCCGGCTGGCCCGGCTGGCTCGGTCTGCTTGTCCGGTGTGAAGTGGCTCTGGATGCTCTGCTCCGGCAGGCGTTCCTGGCTCTTGGCGTACATGTCCAGGGCGCGCTGGTCCTCCTGGGTCAGCGGCGGCGGGTTCAGGCTGCGCGGCCACAGCCGCCGGGCCGCGACCACGTTCGCCTCCACCGCGTACAGCGTGAACTGGGCTTGCAGATAGAGCCAGGCCAGCAGGCCGAGCACGATGCCGAACACGCCGTACAGCGACGAGCTGTGCGACAGCGTGCGCGTGACCAGGGTCGTGCCGACCAGCTGCAGGATCTGCCACACGACGCCGGCCATGACCGCGCCGGGCAGCATCTCCCTGGTGCCTATCTCCTTCGCCGTGGCCAGCCGGAAGCCGTACCAGAACACGCCGATGTTCAGCACCAGCGACACCGCGATCGCGGCCACCTGGCCGCCGAGGCCGAGGGACTTCGCCGCGCTGGCCGCCACCCCGGACAGCAGCGTGGTCAGCAGCAGCCCGATGCCCACGGCCAGGATCAGGACGATGTCCCGCAGCATGGACCAGGGGAACCCGGGGCGGCGGAACATCGGCACGCCCCACACCGTGTTCAGCGCGTTCTGCGCCGCGCTGGCCACGCCGCGCGCCCCGAGGAACGTCAGGATCAGGCCGATGACCAGAGCCGGGCCGGTCTCGGTGAGTCCGTGCACGCTGTTCTGCAGCTGCGGCCCGATCACCGGGAACTGGCCGAAGGCGGAGTCGAGCACCTTGTCCTTCAGCGCGGGGTCGCTGCGCAGCACGATGTCCAGCACGGTGACCAGCACCAGGAGCAGCGGGAACAGCGCGGCGAAACCGTAGTAGGCGATCAGCGCGGCCAGGTTCCCGGCCTGGTCGTCACCGAACTTCTTCCACACCGCGATCGGGAAGGCCAGCCAGCGGTGGTCCTGCTGGGCGTGGTCCACCCACTTGACCAGCTTCCCTACTGCGTTCATCGCCGGTGACCACCCTTCGGGCGTGCCCTTACTGGCCACTACCCGGAGCAGGCGGGCTCATGCTCAGGACGCGCTGAGCAGGGTCCACGGCAGCAGCCCCGGCGCCCGCACGCCGCCCGTTCCGGCCAGCGGGGCCAGCCCGGCCAGCGGGACCAGCCCGGCCGGCAGCTCCGGGCCGCGCAGCACCGTGCCCGGCCGGATGCTGGCGCTGCTCGACGCGATGACCCGGCCGCACTCGCTGACCAGCACCGCTACCCGGCCCAGGTCGGCCAGCCCGGGCAGCACCAGCCGCTCCAGCTGGCCGGCCAGGATGTCCGCGCCCGCCACGCCGCGGAACCGGCCGGCCTTGAAAACCGGGATGGCCAGCGTGAACGTGTACTCGCGGGTGCAGATGAAGTTGACGTAGGGGCCGGCCACCGCGGCCCGGCCGGTGCGCTGCGGCTCGCGGTACCACTCGGTCGTCGTGTAGTCGTAGCATTCGGCCGAGTTAGGGTCGGTGTCCACGTGCAGCTGGCTGATCCGCGCCGCGGCGTCGGCCCACCACCACTCGATGCTCCGCGGCGCGTCGGCTACCACGTCCGGCGCGAGCACCACGCCCGCGCCGGCCACCAGGCCGGCCTGCTCCTGCAGGACGTCCGCGACCAGCGGGCGTAGGACGGCGAAGTCGGCCCGGCGCACCTGGCGGCCAGCCCCCCGGGCCGCCTGCAAGACCGACTCGGCCGCGGCACGGATCTCCTCGACGTGGCCGAACACCCGGCCGATGCGCTGGGTGATGCCGGCCAGCAGCGCCGTGCCCCGCTGGCTCATCACCGCTCCATCCCGAGGCGGAGCTTGATCAGCCGCTCGGTCTCGGCCAGCACGTGCTGCTCGGCCAGCTGCCGGGCTTCGTCCGGGTCGGCCCGGCCGATCGCGTCCACCAGCGCAGCGTGCTCCGCGGTCACCTCCGCCACCAGGTCTCCGGTCACCGGCAGCCAGACCAGGTCGCCGACCTCGGACCACAGGTCCATCTCCTGCCGGGTCAGCCGGGGGGACTGGGCCGCGGCCGCGATCTCGATGTGGATCCGGGCATCGGCCCGGCGGCGCTCGGTCAGCGACGCGGCGCCGCGCAGCCGGGCCACGTGCTCGCGCAGCGCGTGCACGTCACCAGCCAGCGCGCGCTGGCTGGCCAGCCGGGCCGCCGCACCGGCCACCGCCGCCCGGTGGTCGCCGATGTCCTGCAGCTCGTGCACGGACAGCAGGCGGAGCTGGGGTTCCAGGTGGCCAGCCTGGGCCTGGTCCGGGGCCCGGATGAACGACCCGCCCTGCCGCCCGCGCCGGGTTTCCACCAGGCCCATGTCCCTGAGCATGGCCAGCGCCTCGCGCAGGGTGACCGGGGACACGCCGAAGTGGCTGGCCAATTCGCTCTCCGCGGGCAGGCACTCGCCGTCCAGCAGCAGGCCGAGCGTGATGGCCTGGATCAGCCGCCGGGCCACGGTCTCGGCCCGGCCACCCGCGTCCAGCGGGGCAAAAACGGTACGGGATCGGACGGTGGCCAGGGCGGAACGGGGCACGCCAGCCTCAGTTCTTTAACGGTCTGGGGGACCTGCTTGACAGCTAAAACCTCTAGGTATGTATGTTACGGAAACGATCGCCGCAGGACAGGGGATGACAGCAAATATGCACGATGAAGCGGCGCTGCTCGGATCCGCCCCGCCCGGCACGCCCGGCCAACCGGCGGCGGTCCGGCTTAGCGCGCTGCACAAGTCGTTTGGGCCGGTCACCGCCGTAGCCGGGGTGGACCTGGAGATCGCCGAGGGTGAGTTCTTCACCATGCTCGGCCCGTCTGGCTCGGGCAAGACCACCCTGCTCCGGCTGATCGCGGGCTTCGAGCGGCCCGACTCCGGCCGGGTGGAGCTGGGCGGCCAGGACGTGACCCGGCAGCCGCCGTACGCCCGCAACGTGAACACGGTGTTCCAGGACTACGCGCTGTTCCCGCACATGAGCGTGCTGGACAACGTGGCCTACGGGCTGCGGGTCAAACGGGTCGGCAAGGCCGAACGCCAGCGCCGGGCCGAGGACGCACTGGGCATCGTCCGGCTGTCCGGGCTGTCCGGCCGCAAGCCGGTCCAGCTCTCCGGCGGCCAGCGGCAGCGCGTCGCGCTGGCCCGGGCGCTGGTCAACCAGCCGGAGGTGCTGCTGCTCGACGAGCCGCTGGGGGCGCTGGACGCCAAGCTGCGCCAGGAGATGCAGCTGGAGCTCAAGCGGATCCAGCGTGAGGTCGGCATCACGTTCGTGTACGTCACGCACGACCAGGAAGAGGCGCTGACCATGAGCGACCGGCTGGCCGTGTTCAACCAGGGCCACATCGAGCAGCTGGGCACGCCGGTCGAGGTGTACGAGCAGCCGGCCAGCGACTTCGTGGCCGGCTTCATCGGCATCTCCAACCTGCTCGAACGCGACGGCCGGCACCTCACCATCCGGCCGGAGAAGATCCGGCTGCTGGCCACGGATGACGCGGCCCCAGCGGGCAGCCACGTCGAAGAGGGCCACATCGAGAACGTCGTCTACCTCGGCATGCTCACCCGCTACCAGGTGGAACTGGCCGACGGCAGCCGGCTCACCGCGGTCCGGCAGAACCTGGACGGCGCCGCGGCCGACTACCTCGGCGCCCGGGGCACCACGATCAGGGTCGCCTGGCGGGACGACCAGACCTACGAAATAACGGGCCAGGCCGCGCCGGGCCCTGCGGAGGGAAAGGAAGACTCATGAGGAGATGGACACTGGGCGGCGCGCTGCTCACGGCGCTGTCCGCCCTGGTGCTGGTGGCCGGCTGTGGATCTTCCGGGGGCAGCTCGGGCAGCAGCAGCGGCAGCGGCAGCGGCGGTTCGGGCGGATCAGCGACGGCGGGCCTG
>CAVVGF010000090.1:0-11790 GCA_963747705.1 uncultured Actinomycetes bacterium
CAATCGCCGGATGACGGTGTAAACCGGTCACCCGGCGCACACTGCCGCTCACACCACGTCCGCCGGCCACCAACACCACGGGAGCGAGCCATGATCGATGTAGTCCACCAGATCAACGCGGTCCAGCGGCGGGTCGGCAGCCGGGCGATCGAGGCCGGCGAGGCCCGATCCGTGCTCATCAGCCAGGTCTACGCCGCCGCACCCGTCGAAGACGTTCTGGGACGCCTGCACCAGCCCGGAGCGCATCCCACGCTGGTTCCTGCCGGTATCCGGGGAGCTGCGGCTAGGCGGCCGGTACCAGCTCGAGGGCAACGCGAGCGGCACCATCGAGCGCTGCGACCCGCCGAAGAGCTTCGCGGCCACCTGGGAATTCGGCGGGGAGACGAGCTGGATCGAGGTTCAGCTGACCCCGGAGCCGGACGGCCGCACCCGGCTGCAGATCGAGCACCTGGCCCCGCTCAGCGCCGAGCGGTGGGCCGAGTTCGGCCCGGGCGCGGTCGGCGTCGGCTGGGATATGGCCCTGGTCGGCCTGGCCAGCCACCTATCCGCCGGGCCGTCGCTATCGCCCGAAGAAGGCGCGGCCTGGGCTGGATCCGGCGAGGGCAGGCAGTTCATCTCGCTGAGCGGCGAGCGGTGGCGGGACGCCAGCATCTCGGCCGGCACCGAGCCAGCCGACGCGCAGGCCGCCGCCGACCGGACCCTGGCCGCCTACACCGGCGCGCGCGGGCCCGGCCAGGAACAGTAATCCCGGCTCAGAGCGGCCGCCGGACCTGGTCCAGCTCGGCCAGGGCGGTCTCCAGATCATCCGCGCCGCCCTGGCTGACGATCCGGGCGAACAGCGGATCACCGGCCGCGGCCAGGCCGCGCAGCCCGGCCAGGTGCGCCCGGATCCGGTCCCGCACCACGTCCAGGAAGTCAGCCGCCGGCCCGGTCCAGCCGTACGCGGCCAGGAACAGGCGCAGCCGCTCCGGCCGGGCGGCGAAGTCGGTGAACCCCTCCCGGGCCACCACCCGGCGGGCGTGCAGCGGAACCCAGCTGAACGCGGCGTAGGCCACATCCCAGCCCGGGCTGACCGGGCCGGCCATGTCCCAGTCGATGAACCCGGCCAGCCGCCCGTCCCGCCACACCGCGTTGTACGGCGCCGCGTCGTTGTGCCCGATGACCAGCCCGGGCGCCCAGTGCCCGCCCATCCGCCAGGGGGAACCAGGCGGCGGCACGAAGCCGGCCACCGCGTCGTGATAGCCGCGCAGCCACCGCGCCACCTGAACCAGGGTGCCCGCGTCGTGCGCCCAGCCCGGCCAGGGCAGCCGGCTGCCCACCGTCTCGCCGGGCAGGTAGCTGAGCACCTCGCGGCCCTGCGCGTCCCGGCCCAGCGGGCGCGGGCTGCCCGCGAAGCCCTGGCCGGCCAGGTGGGCCAGCAGCGCGTGCACGGTGGGGGTCCACGGGCCTGCCGCCCGGCGGACCGTATCGCCCACCCGGACGGCCCCGCCCGCGTTCCCCCCGTCCAGCCGCTCCTCGGTCCCCACCCGGCCAGTCTGCCCCAGCCACGCACAACATGAATGTTGCAGCCAGGCGCACCTGACCGCATGAATGTTGCAGCCATGCGGTCAGGTGCGGGTAGGCGCCCGCGCCGGGGCCCGGGCTAGGCGGCGAGCTGGGAGTAGTGGCTGGCGTCGCCCTTGCGGACCACGCTGCTGTCGCCGTTGATGCCGACCGGCAGGTCACCGGCGACGGTGACCCGGTGCAGCCGCCGGGGCAGGTCGTCGTAGTCGGCCACCGCGTAGTGCTGGGTGGCCCGGTTGTCCCAGATCGCGATGTCCCCGTCCCGCCAGGTCCAGCGCACCGTGTTCTCCAGCCGCGTGACGTGCCGCTGCAGCAGCGCGAACAGGTCGGCGGAGTCCTGCGTGCTCAGCCCGCTGAAGGAGCGCACGAAGTGGCCGAGCAGCAGGGTGGGCTCGCCGGTCTCCGGATGGATACGGACCACCGGGTGCTCGGTCTCGAACTCCAGGTGCCGGAACTCCGCCCGGTACTCCTCTTCCCGGACGTCCACCCCGCCCAGCCGCGGCCGGTCGGCGGCGTAGTCGTACAGGTTGGAGTGCACCGCGCGGAGCTGGCCGGCCAGCGCCCGCAGCGCCGGGTGCAGCGTCCGGTAGGCCTCGGCGGTGTTGGCCCACACGGTCGTGCCGCCATACGGCGGCAGCGTGATCGCGCGCAGCACGCTGATGGCCGGCACCCGGTCCACGAACGTCACATCGGTGTGCCAGCTGTTGGCCTTGCCCTGTTCCGAGTCGATCGGCAGCACGGCCGTACCGTCGCCGGCCACGGTCGGGTGCGGCTTGGTCAGCGGGCCGAGCAGCTCGGCGAACGCGCGCTGGTCCGCGTCGGTGGCGTGCTGCTGGTCGCGCAGGAACACCACCTTGTGCCGTAGGAGCGCGGCGCGCAGTTCCGCCACCGCGGCCGGATCGAGGCCGCCGCCGGCCCGGATGCCGCCGACGACGGCGCCGATAACGCCACCCACCTGGGTGACGGAAATCTGCTGGTACGAAGGCTGGCCGCGGAGAGCCACCGGGCGGTCCTGGACGCTGGTCATGCGAGGGCACCTTTCGGCAGGCGATTTTGGTTCTCTCCCAGCAGCCTGCGCCGGCCCATCCGGCTATGTCAAGTATTACGATCGGTTTAGTATGAAATTCGATCATACTTAACGCCAGTGCCTGCTCAGGGCCGTTGCGGCGGTCAGTCCCCGCTGGCTGGTTCGAGGACGAAGACCGGGATCACCCGCGAAGTCTTCTGCTGGTACTCGGCGTACGGCGGGTAGGCCGCGACCGCCCGGGCCCACCACTCGGCGCGCTCGTCGCCGGTCAGCTCACGGGCCACCATGGCCTGCTGGGCCGGGCCGTCCTGGAGTTGCACCAGCGGCTCGGCCCGGAAGTTGTGCACCCAGTTCGGATCGGCCGGTGCGCCGCCCTGCGAGCCGACCGCCGCGTACCGGCCGTCGTGCTCGACCCGCATCAGCGGGGTCTTGCGCACCTTCCCGCTGCGCACCCCACGGTTGGTGATGACGACGACGGGCAGCCCGGTGTCCCGTAGCGTGGTGGCCCGGGTTCCGCCGGAACTCTCGTACTCCGCGACCTGATCCCGTACCCAGCCTCGCGGACTGGGCTCATATTCACCCTCGATCGGCATACCGTTAGTCAATCATGAGCCCAGCACCTGCCCCCCTCCTCGCCGCCGTCCAGACCCGGCTCGACCAGGTCATACGGTATGACGACGAATCCATCGTGCACGACAAGTGGATCCGGCAGCGGTACGACTGCGGCTGCTTCGAGAGCCTGATCCCGGCCCGCCGGGCCACCGTCGAGACGGCCTGGCATGAGGCGGGCCACGCGGTCGCCGCGCTGGCGGTGGGGGCCGAGTTCAGCTCGGCCAGCATCCACCACAGCCGGACGTTGGACGGCCGGGTGGCCGGCATCAGCGGCGGCCGCCGGGACCGGATCTTCGTGATCGACGCGGCCGGGCAGATCGGCCAGCGGCTGCGCGACTGGACCATGCTGGACGACGACGATGAGCTGCGCGCCTGGCTGCCCACCTGGAAGAGCGACGGCGGGGACGCCCGCCGCTTCCGCCGGGAGATCGCCGGCCGGGACGAAGTGTCCGCGTGGCGCCGCAGCGAGGCCGTGCTGACCCCGCTGCGGCTGCAGATCCGCCAGGTGGCCCGGGCCCTGCTGGTGCACCCACGGCACCTGCCCTATCCCGTGGTGGCCGCGCTCGCGGCCAGCTGCTAAGTCCGGGCACTCTGCTTACGGGACCACGGGGCTTACGGGACCACGGGGCTTACGGGACCACGGGGCTTACGGGAACCACGGTCACTGGCCAGCGGCTGGCCCGGACCAGGTGCACCGCCAGCGAGCCGACGAACCGGTGCCCGGCCTTGGTCGAGGCGCCTACGATCACCGCGTCCGCGCGCACCTCGTTGGCCAGCTTGACGATCTCGGCGTACGGGTTGCCGGTCCGCTCCACGAACTCGGCGTCGATGCCCAGCCGGACGGTCTGCGTCTCGACCTGCTCCCGGAGTTCCCCGGCCACCTCGTCGTACGCTTCGTTCATGGAGATCGCCGCGCCCGCGCCGATCCCGGCCATCGCGCTGAACGGCCGGACGTACAGGACGATCAGCCGGGCGTGCTGACGGCGGGCCATCCCGGCCGCGTAGGCCCCGGCCCGCAGGGAGGTGTCCGAGCCGTCCACACCCACCAGCAACACGGCCGGGCCGTCCCACGGCTGATCGCTCACGGGTAAACGGTAGCGGGCAAAAACGACCTAGGAGGACCGCCATCGGCGTCGATGAGGAACGGGCCGGGGTATCGCTGACCAATCTCGGCCAGCCGCTGTTCGACGGGGCCGCGGCGACCAAGCGCGACCTGGTTGACTACCTGGACGCTGCGGCCGAGCACCTGCTGGGCGAGCTGCGGGACCGGCCGCTGTCCGTGGTACGGGTGCTACGCGGGCAGGCGCCGTTCATGCAGAAAAACGTGCCGAAATACACACCGGACTGGGTCAGCACGGTCACGCTGTGGGCGGAGAGCTCACAGCGCCAGGTGAGCTACGCGCTGTGCGACGACCGGCGGACGCTGCTCTGGTTCGGCAACCAGCGGGCCATCGAGTACCACCCCACGCTGATCCGGGCCGGCCACTGGGACCAGCCCGGCTACCTGGTCATGGACATCGACCCGCCGGAGGGCGGGGAGTTCCGGCTGGCCGTCCGCACGGCCCACCTGGTCCGCCAGGCGCTGGCCGAGGCCGGGCTGGCCGGTGCGGTGAAGACCAGCGGGGCCAAGGGGGTGCACGTGTTCGTGCCGCTGGACGGGTCGGCCAGCCTGGCCGACGCGGCGGCCGCCACCCGGGCGCTGGCCGCCCGGGCGGAACGGCTGGATCCCGGGCTGGCCACCACGGCGTTCATCCGGGCCGACCGGGAGGGGAAGGTGTTCCTCGACCCGACCCGGGCGGGCGGGGCGACCGTGGTGGCCGCGTACAGCCCCCGGGTCCGGCCCGGGGCGCCGGTGTCCTTCCCGTTGGCGTGGGATGACCTGGATCAGGTCAGCCCGGCCGACTTCACGCTGCGCACCGCGGCCGGGCTGCTCGGCCCGGCCGGCCGCTGGGGTGGCCTGCTGCCGGACCCGCAGCCGCTCAGCGCCGACCTGATCGCCGAGGGGCACACCATCCCGGTGCCCCGGGTGCAGGCCATGCACGAGGGCAAACGACGCGCCCGCGCCCGCCGCCAGGCCGAGTGAGGCCTCCTAGGCGGCGGGCGCGGGTGGTCAATGTAGCCAGTCAGTCGCGGTAGCCCCGGCGGCGGCCAAACCTCAGCCAGAGGAAGACCAGTACCGCGATCAGCAGCCACGGGCCGGGCCACATCCAGCCCCAGAACCAGCCGAACGGCCAGAACAGGGCGCCGGCCGCGCCGAGCAGGCGCAGCCCGGCCAGGATGAGCACGACGATCAGCGCGACACGCAGCCAGTTGTGCCGCCGCGGCTCGCGCGGCCGGGGCGGCGGCTGCCGCCGCGGCGCCTGGGATTCCATCCGGGTCACCCCCGTATCAGGTAGGTCATGCAGCAGGCCGTCCAGGTCGGCCCGGGTCTTGGCGGTCATGGCCCGGCCCAGCCGGTCGTCCAGCTCGGCCTGGTCGAGCCGGCCGTCCCCGTAGTGGTGGGCCAGGCGGTCCGCCACCTCGGCCCGGTCGGCGTCGGAGACCCGCATGGTGGCGTCGGCGGCGTAGTTCCGCCTCCCTCTCCCTGGCATCTGGAAATCTCCCCGTTCTGTTTGCTCTGGCCCGGCTCAGCGCTGCCGGGACTGGACGAATGAGCTGGCGATGGACTGGTCGCTGCCCTCTTCCGGGATGAGCAGCCAGCCGGCCAGGTAGACCAGCACGGCGGCGCCGCCGAACAGGGTGAGCACGGCGAACGCGATCCGGATCAGGGTCGGGTCAACGTCGAGGTACTGCGCGATGCCGGCGGCCACGCCGGCCAGCATCCGGTCCTCGGTGGGCCGGCACAGCACGCGCGGCCGGTGCGACGTGGTGGGCTGCTGCCAGGTCTGGTCACTGGCGCCTGGGTTCGTGGTCGTTTCCATGCCTCCAGCCTGCGTGCACCGGCCGCTGCGGGCCATTCGGAACAACCCTGACCCGGCCCTGATGTTGTTCCGGCCGGGATCAGGGTTGTCCCTGATGGCCACCCCGGCCCAGGCGCGGGATGATAGAGGGATGCGGGATCGATCCGACGCGCCGGCCGCGCCCTGGGACCGCCGCTGGGGCGCCCGGCGCCACGGCGGGCGGCCGCGCGGCTGGCTGCGCGGGCCGCGGGACGGTGGCCCGCTGCGCCGGCCACAGGACGGCCGCCTGGCCGCCGGGGTCGCCGCCGGCCTGGCCGCCCGCCTCGGCCTGGACGTGACGCTGGTCCGCACCGCGTTCGTGGTGGCCACCATCTTCAGCGGCTTCGGCCTGGCCGCCTACGTGGTGAGCTGGCTACTCATCCCGGAGTCCGGCGCCAGCGGCAACATCGCCACCCGGGCGCTGGCCGACCGGCGCGGCATCGGGCTCGCGGCCGGCCTCGGCTCGCTGCTGGCCATCGTGTTCATTCTGGGCTCCGCGCTCGGCGCTACCTGGCTGGGCACGGCGGCCTGGCCGCTGGTGGTCAGCGTGGCCGGCCTCGTGCTCATCTGGCGTAACGCCCCCGGACGCGAGCAGGCGCTGCTCCGCCGGTTCACCGACCCGCTGCTCGGCCTGGCCGGTGGCGGCAGCCGGACCCGGATCGTGCTCCGGATCCTGATCGCCGTGGTGCTGATCGGCACCGGGATGGGCCTGGTGTTCACCGGGCACCCGGACGGCTACGCGCTGCGCGGGCTGGCCGGGGTGGCGCTGCTGCTGGCCGCGGTGGTGATCGTGCTCGGCCCGTGGTGGCTGCGTATCGCCCGCGACCTGGTGGTCGAGCGGCAGGCCAGGGTGCGGGCCGAGGAGCGGGCCGACATGGCCTCCCGGGTGCACGACTCGGTGCTGCAGACGCTGGCCCTGATTCAGCGCCGGGCCGATGACCCGCAGCAGGTGGTGCAGCTGGCCCGGGCGCAGGAACGGGAGCTGCGCAGCTGGCTGTTCGACGACCGGGCCCCCGGCTCGCTGGACGGCCAGGCGGCCACGCTGGCCGATGGCATCCGGCTGATCCAGCAGGAGGTGGAGGCGCAGCACGGCATACCGGTCGAGGCGATCACCGTGGGCGACTGCGCGCTGGACGACGACCTGGCCGCGCTGCTGGCCGCGGCCCGCGAGGCCACCGTCAACGCGGTCAAATGGTCCGGCGCCGAGGTGGTCTCGCTGTTCGCCGAGGTCGAGCCCGCCGAGGTGGCGGTGTACGTGCGGGATCGCGGCCGCGGCTTCGACCCGGCCGCCGTGCCCGGCGACCGCAAGGGGCTGGCCGAGTCCATCCATGCCCGGATGGCCCGGCGGGGCGGCTCCGCGGTGGTGCGGACCGCCCCGGGCGACGGCACCGAGGTATCGCTGCGGATGCCCCGGGTGGCCGGTGAGCGCCAGCCGAGCCGGGCATGAACGCGCCAGCGCTCCCCCGGGTCTGCATCGTCGACGATCACGGCCTGTTCCGCGCCGGCGTCCGGGCCGAACTCGGCGACCAGGTGGACGTGGTCGGCGAGGCGGACGACGTGACGCCGGCCATCGAGCTGATCGGCGACCGCCTGCCGGACGTGGTGCTGCTCGACGTGCACCTGCCGGGCGGCGGCGGCCAGCTGGTGGTCAGCGCGGTCCGGGCGGCCCATCCCGGGGTGCGGTTCCTGGCCCTGTCCGCGTCCGACGCCCCGGAAAACGTCATCGCGGTCATCCGGGCCGGCGCGCGGGGCTACGTGACCAAGACGATCTCCGGCCCGGACCTGGTCGACGCGATCCGCCGGGTCGCCGCCGGTGACACCGTGTTCTCGCCCCGGCTGGCCGGGTTCGTCCTGGACGCGTTCGCGTCGGGCGGCGCGGGCCAGCCGCCGCTGGACCCGGAACTGGATCAGCTGACGCCACGGGAGCGGGAAGTGCTGCGGCTCATCGCCCGCGGCTACACCTACAAGGAAATCGCCCGTGAGCTGTATATCTCGGCCAAGACCGTGGAGAGCCACGTGTCGTCGGTGCTGCGCAAACTGCAGCTGTCCACCCGGCATCAGCTCACCCGCTGGGCGACCGAGCGCCGGCTGGCTTAGTCTCTTGCTACGGTATTCGCTCCCGGCCCAGCCCAGCGGCGGCCGGTGAGCTCACGGGGACTGACGCTGGAGGCACTGGTGACCGACGACCTGCCCGCGGGGTTAATCGATTTCAACGCGGGCGCACAGATAGCCAGTTACCAGCTCGAAGAGGAAATCGGCCGGGGCGGCATGGCGGTGGTCTACCGGGCGCGCAACGTCCGGCTCGGCCGCTGGGTGGCGCTCAAGGTACTGGCTCAGGATTACGCCCAGGATGACGCGTTCCGGCAGCGGTTCATCCGCGAGTCCAGGACGGCCGCGTCGGTCAACCACCCCAACATCATCCCGATCTTCGATGCGGGTGAGGCTGGCGGCGTGCTGTACATCGCGATGCGCTACGTGGCCGGCCAGGACGTCCACAGCCTGCTGCATTCGGCGCGGCTGCCGGTGGCCCGTGCGCTCGGCATCGTCGGGCAGGTCGCCGCGGCACTGGACGCGGCGCACGCCTGCGGCCTGGTGCACCGCGACGTGAAGCCGGCCAACATGCTGCTCGGCGGGGTGGCCGACACCGGCCGGGCCGACCACGTATACCTGTCCGACTTCGGCATCAGCAAGCAGCTGAACGCCACGTCCAGCCTGACCATGACCGGCCAGGTGCTGGGCACGCTGAACTACCTGGCCCCGGAGCAGATCGAGGGCCGCCAGGTGGACGGGCGGTCGGACGGCTACGCGCTGGCCTGCACCGCGTTCGAGCTGCTGGCCGGCTCGCCGCCGTTCCGCCGGGACGAGAACATGGCCGTGATGTGGGCCCAGCTGAACGCGCCGCCGCCCCGGCTGACCAGCTTCCGGCCGGAGCTGCCGCCGGCCGTGGACCAGGTCATGGCGCGCGCGCTGGCCAAGCCCGCCGCCGACCGCTACCCCAGCTGCCTCGCGTTCAGCACCGCGCTGCAGCAGGCCTGCGCGCCCGCGCTGGACGGGACCGCCCGGGCGCCGGGCGGCCCGCCCCCGCGGCCCGCCCGGCCCGCCGCGCCCACCGCCGCCGACCCCGCGCCCAGCCCGGCGCCGCCGGCCGTGACCACACCGTCCAGCCCGCCCAGCGCGCGGGCCGACCAGCCGGCCCGGCCCGCGACCACGCCGATGCCGGTGCTGCACCGGCCGGTCCCGGCGGGCGGTAAGCGCCGGCGGCGCGCCTTCGCCGCGGCGGCCTGCGTGGCTGTGCTCGCCGCGGCGGGCGGCGGCGCCTACGCGGTGCTGCATGACTCGGCGCTGCGCAACGGGGCGTCGGCGTCGGCCGGGTCGAAGGGACACGGCACGCCGCCGTCCGGCGCGGCCGCGGTGCCCACCACCCCGGTCGCCACCGTGCAGGCCTACTACGCGGCGATCAGCCGTCACCAGTACCTGCGGGCCTGGAACCTGGGCGGCAAGAACAGCGGGGACACATTCAGCCAGTTCGAGAACGGGTTCAGCACGACCAGGGCGGACCAGGTGACGATCACCAGTCACGCCGGGAACGCGGTGACGGCCCGGCTGGCCGCCGTGCAGACCGACGGCTCGGTGAAGAACTTCCTCGGCAAGTACGTGGTCGAGAACGGCGTCATCACCACGTTCTTCGTCACCGCGATCAGCTGAGCCGCTCCGCCGCCTCAGCTACCGGGGCCCGCTTCGCCGGGCCGGGCGGGGCCGGGCTGATCAGCCCGGCGGGCAGCCGGCCCGCCAGGGCCAGCGCGGCCAGCGCGGCCAGCGCGCTGATCACGAACGCGGTGGCCACCCCGGCGCGCAGACTGGGGCCGAGGCCGCCGGTGGCGGCCACCGCCGCGCCGCCGACCCCGATACCGGTCGCGGTGCCGAGCACGTCGGCCAGGTTGAGCGAGGCGGACGCCCAGCCCTCCCGGCCCGGTGGCGCCTCGCGCAGCATCATCAGCGTGGTCGGCGCGTAGCCGATCCCCATGCCCAGCCCGGCCAGCGTCCAGGCGGCCAGCCCGACGGTCACCGGCACGGCCGGGTTCAGCACGGTCGTCATCCCGCCGATGCCGGCCACGATGATGACCAGCCCGATGCGCACCAGGCGGCGGCCGGGCCAGCTGGCGCTGAGCTGGGCCTGCACCCAGGCGCCCACGGTCCAGGCCAGCGTCGACATGGTCACCGCGACGCCCGCCAGCACCGGGCTGTGGTGCCGTAGCACCGTGATGGTCAGCGTCACGTAGGCGTCGGCGCCGAAGAACCCGAACGTGAGCAAGCCCCGGGTCAGCACGGTGGCCGGCAGGCCGGGCCGGGCCCGCCCGGTGCCGGGCGGCAGCAGCCGACGCAGCGCGGGCAGCGCGGTCACCGCGCCCGCCAGGATCAGCCCGACCCCGATCAGCGCACTGACCGGGCCACCCCGCAGCCCGCCCAGCGCGTAACCGCCCGCGGCCACGGTCAGGCCGGCCAGGATCAGCGCGGTCCCGGCCGCCACCCGGACCCCATCGGTCAGCCGGTGCTCCCCGGCGTGCCGGGTGCCCGGCGGGCCAAGCCGGCGCAGCGAGGGCACCGCGATCAGCCCGGCGATGGCCACCAGCGGCAGCAGCCCCAGGAAGACCCACCGCCAGCCGAACAAGTGGGCCACCTCGGCGCTCAGCGCGGGCCCGGCCAGCCCCGGCACCACCCAGGCGGTGGACAGCACGGCCATCATCCGGGCCCGCAGCCGGCCCGGCAGGCCGCGCCCGATCGAGGCGTAGGCCACCGCGGGCACCGCGCCGCCGCCAATGCCCTGCAGCGCCCGGCCGGCCACCAGGACCAGCATCGACGGGGCCAGGCCCGCCACCGCCAGACCGGCGCTGAACAGCACCAGCCCGGCCAGGAACGGGACGGCCGGCCCGTGCCGGTCCGCCTCCCGGCCGGCCGTCACGATTCCGACGATGCTGCCCAGCATGAACGCGCTGAACACCCAGCCGTACAGCCACAGCCCGCCGAGGTCGCGCGCCACCACCGGCATGACGGTCACCACGGCCAGCGCCTCAGCCGCGACAAATGTAATGGCCAGGACGAGGCCAGCGGTCAGCGCACGGTTCGGCGGCGCCCACAAGCCTTCACGCATCGCGGCCTCCCCCTGACCCACCTCACCGTGACTACGGCCAGACCGCAACCCTGTACTGGGCGGTAGTTCGGTCAGCGCACGCGATAAGCCACTGCCGTGACCGACACGGTCACGGTCAGCGGGTCAGCCAGCGCGGCGATCCGGCCGGCCAGCTGGGCCGGGCTGATGTGATGAGCGCTCGGGCCCATGCTGACCAGGTCATGGATGGCTTCGTGACTGAGCCGGAGCGGGTAGCGCAGCGGCTCGCTAGCGGCCGGCGTGAGGCCGGCCGTGGCCGCGGCCACCCGCCGCGGCTTGGCCGCGTCCACGCTGAGCAGGCCGAGCGGCCCGACCAGCTCGGCCAGATGCTCGGGCCCCGGGGTGACGAGCAGGAAAATCCCGGCCGGGCTGAGGACCCGGATCGTCTCGGCCGGGTTGCGCGGGCCGAACACGCTCAGCACCACCGTGGCCGACCCGTCGGCCACCGGGAAGCGCCGCCAGACATCGCTGCCCACCGCGAC